>MGZJ01000067.1:28829-32257 GCA_001802645.1 Geobacteraceae bacterium GWC2_53_11
CCGGAAAACGGCATGCCTTTCAACAACCTCGCCCATGTTCTGAACAGCCGGGGCGAGCGAAAAGAGGCTCTGGCTGCGGCACAACGAGCCGTGGAACTTGGCGGGCCGCTCCTTGATACTTTTCGGCAAACCCTGGAAGAGATCAAAAACAAAGAGGGGCTCTCCGAAAAGAGCCCCCCACAATAAATTACCGCTGACTGAATATGAGTTGGCAGTAAACCCCTCTAAATCTCCCCTTATCAGGGGAGACTTCAAGGCATCCCCCCTGATAAGGGGGGACTGAGGGGGGTCAGCTTTTCGCCGCTTCAAGTGCCTTGATCCGTTCCTTCAACTCTTTTTCCCGCTGCCAGCGCGCCGTGACGTCGCGGATAATGGCCGCAACACCCAGCATGTGCCCCGCATCATCCTTTACCATCACCATGGAAAACTCGGTGGAAATGCGTGTGCCGTCTTTGCGCAGGGCCGGCGCCGAGAGCAGGTCGGTGCTGTACCGGCTGCTTCCGCTCTCCATGACCCGCCCGTAGCCGTCCCAGTGCCGTCCCCGCAGGTTCTCCGGAATGATCAGGTCCAGCGACTGCCCCAGCGCCTCTTCGGAGCTGAAGCCGAACATCTTCTCCGCTCCGCTGTTCCAGAGCCGGATGATCCCTTCACGGTCGGAAAACATGATGGCGTCGCTGCTGGCGGCGACAATGCTGGCAATCAGCCATTCTTCAGTTGGTGTATCGCTCATGACGGGCTCCTCGATGGTAATCTAAAAGTCGTTTTTGCCACAGAGACACAGAGATACAGAGTAAAACCAGACTGAAATTCAAAAGATTCAGGGGGTAAACCAAAATCTGTTTTTTGGCCTGATCTTCTCTGTGTCTCTGTGGCAAATGTTTTTAAGGTTTATTTTTCCTGCTCATACCCGATAACTACTGCTTCGCAACGCGCCGTGAAATCCGGTGCTGTCCGTGCCTCTGCTGCCGCATACCCGGCAACGATGTCATCTCTCATGGTATCAGGAATAACCCGTTCGGCAAGGGGATAGAGAACCTCATCCTCCTTGCCGATATGATCCCGCAGCAGGGCCGCGTAGGCCAGAGCGTTGTCGGCAATGATCTGCTCCATTCCTTCCTGTCCATCCAGGGCTTTGCGGGCGGCGGCTTCCATGGCCTTGACGAAGGCGCGTCCCTGGTCATGCTCCATCAGCATGGCTGCCACCGGGCTGTGCTCGCGCGGCATGCCGTTGGACACCAGTGCCTCGAACAGTACATCCTCTTCTTTGGCGTGATGGAAACGGTCGGCGTAGTTGCGGATGAAGTCAACGCCATCCAGGTAAAACTGCCAGTTGCGGTAGTTTCCCGCTGCGGTGCGGGGCGCGTTGCGTTCCAACAGGGCGATCATGCGCAGGATCAGGCGGTGTTCGTTGACCAGTGCCCCGGTGATATTTTTCTTTTCCGTAGTCATCAGTTCCTCCGTTCTCCGTTGATGCCGATCACAATGCTCTCCAGCGGGATATCCATGCCGCTTTTCACAAGTGCCTCACGAACCATAATGTCCAGGCCGCGGCAGCAAGGTACTTCCATGATGGCTACCGTCACGCTCTTGATGGCGTTGGCGCTGAAGATGTGGGCCAGTTTGTCAACGTAGGCGGTGGTGTCATCCAGTTTGGGGCAGGCGATGGCCAGCGCTTTGCCCTTGAGCAGGTCGTTGTGCATGCTGCCCATGGCAAAGGCCACGCAGTCGGCGCTGATCAGGATATCCGCGTTCTGGAAGTACGGGGCGGTCGGCGGTACCAGGTGAAGCTGTACCGGCCACTGGCGAAGTTCCGATGTCGCCTTGCCCTGTGGTGCATCTGTTGTTTCTTCCCGCTCAATTACTCTGGCCATGCTGCCGGGGCAGCCGCATCCAAGATTTCCCATGATCATTCTCCTTTTTCGGTGAGGTAGTTGTTTATTTCCGATTCAATTTTTGCCTCGTCATCCTTGGACAAGCCGTGGATCGATACGACGTCCTTCAGCAGGCAGATGCCGACCTTGCAGGTGACGCAGCCGATGTCGAAGCGATTAAGGATATCGCCGATTTCCGGGTAGCTCTGCATGACGTCCTGAATGGCCCTGTCGCCAAGATTGTTTTTGAATTCCATCTCTGCACCTCCCGTGCTTGTGATGTTTCTACCTTAGCGCAGACGGAGGATAATTTTGATGACGTGGGTCAAGATTGTGGGATTTGCGGAGGTGAAAAAGTGCTATTTCGGGAATGCCTGCTGTAAATAGTGTTGGGTTGAAGGATTTGAATTATTCGCGACTTAAACGCAGAAAGGCCGGAATTTGCATTCCGGCCTTTCGTATTCTACGTTTTTGAAAGTGCGGCTAAACGACCGCAAGCTCTATCGGCGTTGCTCCCGCAAGGGTGTCATATACCGGGCAGCGCTTTTGCAGCTCTTCGATAAACCTGGCTTGCTCTCCATCCGGAATGTCCGAATCCAGCGACATGGTGACGGTGATGCCGGCAAGGCCGGGACGGGTATCGCTGTTTTTGCCGGAGATGATATCCAGATCCAACGAACCTTCCACCGAAATATCCATGCCGTTTAAGTTAAGCTTCTTCTGTTTTGCCATGATTCTAGCCGTGGTTGCAATGCACCCCGCCAGCGCGGCAAACAGATGGTCAATCGGTGTTGCCCCGGTATTAGCGCCGCCAGCAAACAGTGGCTGGTCTACCTGCAGGACGTGCTCTCCGGTCTGCACCGTAACCTTGAACGCGTCATCTGCCCGCGCTTCAACACGGTATGATTTAATTTTAGCCATGAGTGGTCTCCTTGTCCGGTTTACAGGGTGGCGGCGATCTTCTCTGCAACGGTGCGGCCTAGAACCTGGATTTCCTCCGGTGGCATTTCGTCGATGCCGAACAGTTTCTTGTCAAAGCTGCACAGCATGTCGGCCCTGACGATTTCCGGTGTGAGCCCTTCGATTACTCCGGCCATCATCCGTGATGCGCAGTTGACCGGGCAGCCTTCGATTGCGATCAGGCGCGATGCGGTGCGGACGAGATTGCGCTGCCCCGTATCCTTGGTGAATGCTCCGCCGAGACAAATACGTACAGTGCTTTCCGGCGCCAGTTTGTGGCAGAGCATGTTGGCAGCCTGGCGGGAAATATCACCTCTCAGGCATGCGCCGTCGCAGCTCATAACGGCCACCGGTTTGCTCTTCTTGCGCTCGGCGTAATCCTCGCAGAGACTGCAATTGCCCTTTGGCTTCTCCATGCGGACAACTTCATATCCCGCCTCTGCACCGGTTTTGGCGCCGTTTTCACAACAACTTGATTGATTCATCTGTTTCCTCCATCCATGGAATTGACTGCTCTGTTCCTATAGACGGCGGGAGAGGGGAAAAGGATACATGGGGAGGGAAAAATGTTGTGGAAGCAGTGCAGGGTGGCTCTTG
>MGZJ01000067.1:32264-84600 GCA_001802645.1 Geobacteraceae bacterium GWC2_53_11
TATCAGGGGGGGAAGTGTTTTTAAGCCTCCCCTGATAAGGGGAGGTTTGGAGGGGTTAGCTTTCGGTCACACATGAGTTCGTTGCGTTCGTCGTGGTAGAGTCTGCACTGGCAGGTCATCGCTTCGCGCAGTTCGATGCGGCCGCGGTGGAGTCTGATCTTGACGGTGTTGATGCTGATGCCGAGGATGTCGGCAATCTCCGCGTTGGGCAGCTCTTCGAACTCGCTCAGGAGGAGGACGGTGCGGTAGGTTTCGGGGAGCTGTTCGGCTACGCCCCGGATGCACGCGTTCATCTCCCGGCGGATGTATTCCCTCTCCGTGCCCGGAGAAACATGGTCGGGAAAATCGTCCAGTGAACCGCATTCATCAACCAGCTGCTCATTCCCTCTTTGGCGCGACAGTGACGAAACGGCGTGGTCGTGGGCGGTGTTGGTCGCTATCCGGTAAATCCAGGTGGCAAGGGATGATTCTTCCCGGAAGTCAGCCAATGCCTGGTTTACCTTGAGAAAAACAGCCTGGGTAAGGTCGGCGGCATCCGTCTCGCCGCACAGATTGCGCAGGTAGCGGTGAATCCTGGGGTGGAATTCCTGATAGATGTCGTCAAAATTGTTCATGCGGTTCCTCCTGTCACGTGTGACTATAACCGTAAAATATATGGTTGCAATATGCAAATAAAAAAGTTAGCGTTGTCGAAAGGAGAGGCGGACAGGGGTAGGAGATAATCTTCTCTGAATCTCTTTTTATCAAGAAAAAGTCTCTTGTTAAGGTCTTTTGGACGCTGCTCTGGCATGGGGAGCTGGCTGATGACAAGAGATGATTGGTTGTGTTCGGCAAGTAATATAGTTGCATATATGATGGCGTAAGGTATGCTTAATCGAACAAATTGCTCGGTAACCGGGGCCCCTGATGTCTGACGAACAAAATCCCGTACAATTGCACAAGACAATTACCCTCTGGAAGGGGGTGGCACTTGCGGTCAGCACCGTCATCGGTTCCGGACTGCTCGGGCTGCCGGGTATGGCCCTAGATATCGGCAGCGTCCATACCGTGGCCGGTGGGTGGCTGATAATCTCCGTAATGCTCATGCCGTTGGTCTATATTTTTGCCTATCTTGGGCAGACATTTGCTTCGTCAGCCGGCCTGTCAAAATATGCTCAGGTAAGTTTTGGAGATTGGGGGGGATATGCCGTTAGCGCCGTCCTCTGCGGAACTTTTGTGGTCGGCATTCCGGTCCTTGCCTTGATTGGCGGTGCTTACGCGAACAACATGTACGGCGGATCGGAAAAAGCTGTTTTCGGGTTGGCGATTGGCATTCTTGTTTTGGCGACCGGGTGCAATCTGTTGGGAATGGATGCGGTAAACTGGATAAATACGGCTTCAATGATTGCGCTGGCGGTGATGACGACGGTAATCGTCCTGTCAAATACGGCCTTTTTTTTCGTAGGTGCACATACATTTGCCGAGACGATCTCAGGAAATGTGTATCTGGACTATACCGGCCTCTGGCGTACGGCGGCGCTGCTGTTCTGGGCGTTTATCGGATGGGAAAATCTGTCTTTCAGCATGGAGGAGTTCAAAAACCCATCCAGGACGATCCCGGCTGTCTACGGGATCAGTTTTGTCATTGTGATTGCGCTGTACATGGCGTTAACCATTACGAGCATCGGCGCGGAAGTTTCGGGAGTTTCTGTCAGGGGAGCATCAGGGCTGGCATCGTTGGTCGGTCGAACGGTAATCGGTTCGCTGCAGACGGCCATAATGGTCGTCGTGATTACGGCAAATGCCTGCGCATGGATCATGGGAGCAAGCCGGCTCTATTATGCTTCAGGCAGGGACAGGATCTTGCCCTCGATGCTTGGCAAGCTGACGGGCAAAGGTATCCCTCTGAACAGTTTGGTGCTGTCGCTTGCCATGTATTCGGCGGTGATAGTTGTGGCGTACTATCTTGAACTTCCTCCGGCAAACCTTGTGCTGGTTGTCAGCCAGAACTTCCTGATTCTCTATGTGATAAGCATCGTTGCCTATTGGAAGACCGAACGGCGAAACCGGAGGTGGATTGTTACCTTACTCGGTGTACTGTCGTGCGGATTTCTTCTGTCCGGTTTCAGCTGGTGGGTAATATATCCCCTGTTTTTACTGGGAGTCGGCTACGGTAACTACCGCCTTACCCGCCCCCTGTAGTTTCCGCAACAACTCCAACTGATCACTGACGGCATCAGGACTGGCCAATCCGGCCTGTTCCAGCAGCGGCGCTATTGCCTGCTCCGGCGCGATACGGGGATAGGCGCGGTCGCTCAGTTCGTGGATGAGCCGCATGGTGCGGAAGGCATCGAACCAGCCGTGAAAAGCTGCGCTCAGTTTCGCTCTCTCCCGGTGATGCTTCCTGAAATTCTCCCAGGCGTCCCGGAATCCGGCTTCCTCCAGCACATCATGCAGGACCGGTGAAATCTTCGCAGCTCCCTCCAGCAGCGCGGCAGCATCAGCTTCAGACGCTACCGCCACGCATTCCAACCACTTTCCCACAATCGAAAACACAACCGGCTGATAGAACGGAAGACGCTGCTCGCCGTCGGCCAGCATATCGCCGACGGAACGTCCGGTGCCGAACGGAACCCGGTGCGACGAGCGGGGGGAGGGGTGCACGATTGTTCCGGACAATGCGGCAACGCCGGATGTCTTATGTACGTGCTGGAGGAAATAAAAGTCTTCTCCGGCCAGACGCCGGTTCATGCCGCCGGCGGTCACGTATGCCGATGCCCGGCAGGCCATGGCGCTCCCCACGGTGTGAAAGGCGTAGGGGGAGCCGGCCAGCTCCAGCCCCAGCACATACGTCCGTAGGAACAGTTCATAGCGGTCGATGGCCGACTGACCTGCCGCGTCTGACGCGGGGCGGTGGCGGTAGGGGATGCTGGCGCCTCCTGCCGTGGAGCTGGAAAAATGGTTTGCAATGGCCGGGAGGTAGTCCGGCTGCACGACGGTATCGGCATCGAGGCAGATTAGGAGCGGATCGCTACCCTGGTACTCAAGCAGCGTCAGTGCCAGATCAAGGCCGATCTTGCGCGCCAGTCCGACACCCTGCTTGGCGGGGAGTTCGTTGCCGGGCGAAGCGGCATCAACCCAGAACAGATGGTTCAGGGCATACTGCTCTTTCCAGCGTGGCAGGTTCTCTAGAGTAGTCTGATTATCGGCTGTTTCCGCTTCTGATGCATCGGCGCGCTGATTGACGACGACAAGGATGGCAAACCGCTCCAGCAGATCGTGCGGGTTGCGGGAAAGCGATTCAAGGGTCAGGGGAAGATTGGCGGCTTCAGCCAGCGAGGGGATGACGATTGCGCCTGAGAATGTGCGGTGAGGAGCCTCGTTGATCGCCCAGGGGGCACCCGCCGCCCGTTTGTTCAGATAGGACGTTATATTTGGGGGAACATATGTATCAGGCATGGTCACTTTTCATGAAAAGCTTACTCACGCGGCCAGAAGTAGGTGCCTCTAGGCAAGGCGCGGAGGACGCGGAGAAAATCAAAGATAAAGAATCATGGTTTGATCAGAAGCTTTAGCTTCTAAGGTTTCCTCTGCGTTCTCCGCGTCTCTGCGTGAAACGCTTTGCTTTTTGGCTGGTCTTGATTATTCCGTGCCCCACCGTTTGTACAGGTCGTTCTCAATCCCCAGCTGATCAAGAATCTTTCCCACCACAAAATCAACCAGATCCAGCACCGTTTCCGGTCTGCCGTAGAAAGCGGGCATGGCCGGGATAATGTGTGCTCCGGCGCGGGAGAGTTTGAGCATGTTCTCCAGATGGATGTCAGAGAGCGGCGTTTCACGGGGCACCAGCAGGAGCTGGCGGCGCTCTTTGAGCATGACGTCGGCGCTCCGTTCGATCAGGTTGCCGGAGGTGCCGCAGGCGATGCGGGCCAGGGTGCCCATGCTGCAGGGGCAGACCACCAGCGCATCGGGAGCTGACGAGCCGCTGGCGGCGCCGCAGAACAGATCGTCGGGGTGCACGAGGCGGATACCGTCATCGATTTCAAGATGGGCGTAGAGGCGACCCAGTGCTTTGTCCAGATCGCCGGAAAGGTCAAGGCCGGTTTCCTCGCGGCAGACGATCGTGCCGCTGCAGCTGGCCGTGAATGTCACCTGAACGCCGTTCAGGCAGAGCTGTTCGGCCAGGCGGAGGCCGTACATCGACCCGGAGGCGCCGGTCAGGGCGATGAAGACATGTTTGGGGGACATTGAGTTACCTCGTCAGCAGTTCAGCGGCCGTAAAGAATACGATGGCAACGCTGATGTAGCCGTTCATGTTGAAGAAGGCCGCGTCCAGTTTGGTCAGGTCGCCATCCCTGAGCAGCCAGTGTTCGTACGCCAGCATGAGAATTGTTGTCAGAATGCCGACCAGGAAGATCGCTCCCAGATTCAGAAGTATGAGCAGGACGAACAACAGGACGATCATGATCAGGTGGAATAAGCGGGCGGCCCAGAGGGAACCGTTCACACCGAGCAGCACCGGAATGGAGTGCAGACCGGCATCCCGGTCGAAGTCCAGGTCCTGGAGCGCATAGAGAATATCGAACCCGGCGACCCAGAACAGTACCACGCTGCCGAGCACCAGTGCCGGGGCATCAATCGCGCCGCGGATGGCAACCCAGGCGCCGATGGGGGCGGCAGCAAGGCAGATGCCGAGCACCACGTGGGCCAGCGAGGTAAAGCGCTTGCAGTAGGAGTAGAGCAGCAGGAAAAACAGGGCAATGGGGGACAGTTTGAGGCAGAGCGGGTTGAGCATGTAGGCCGAGAACAGCATCAGGGCCGTTGACAGGACGATAAAGATGAAGGTCAGCCCTTTGCCGATCAGTCCTGCCGGAATGGCCCTGACGGCGGTGCGGGGGTTGCGGGCGTCTATGTCGGCGTCGATCAGGCGGTTCATGGCCATTGCAGCCGTGCGTGCGCCGACCATGGCAAGGATAATCCAGGCGATCTGGCGGACGGAGGGCAACCCGTTTGCGGCCATGAGAGCGCCGGTCAGGGCAAAGGGCAGGGCAAAGATCGTGTGGGTAAACTTGATCATCTCCAGAAAAATGCCGATTTTAGTCATGATGCCGGTCACGGTTATTTGTACTCCCGAAATAATTTCTGAATTTCCGTTGAGACCCGGTCCATCTCGTGATTGATCAGGTCGAGATCAAACATGCCGGGGTATTCCTCGTAGGGGTAATGCTTGTACATCGTGCCGACACCCTGCTTGCTGTAATCGTTATAGGCATAGGAGGTGCGGATCTCGAAGTTGTAATGGGACAAATGCGCGGTTACCGTGCCGTTTGTTTGCTGGATTTCAATGCGTAACTGGGTGTAGTACTTGCGCCCTCCAGCCGGTTGGCCGACGCTGGTATCGGTTTTGAAGTGATAGGGGGCTGTTATGAGAACCGTTCCGGTGCTGTCAGTCTCAAGAATGCGGCAGTGCCACCCCTCTTCGATCAGGGTGCGGATTTTTCGTACGATATCCTGCGGCTGACCCGGCAGGGTGATAACCCGGGGGGGGATCGGCTCGGCTTCTGCTCTCATATGATAGCATGCCGGAAGCAGTGCCAGGAGCAGTGCTATCAACAGCCATACTATTTTATTCAATTCCATACTCCTTCCAGCGACCAGCGACCAGATTCAAAGAGTCTGGAGAATTAATCACTTCTTGCCGTGGGGTGTGACAGCCGGTGGCATCAACGGCACAGCGTCCTGTTGCTTCGTCGTGATGGATGTCGTTGCCAAGGTTGGTTACATTGATGAATTTCCAGGCTGCGTGTGAAAGCCCGGCAGGTTTGGCCTCGGCAGTAACAAAGACCAGAATCCGTGACGAGGCAAACCAGGGCAGATCCCATAATCGGCGTGAGATGTTCCGTACCATGCCGGCCCGGGGATTTTCAAGGGAAATGATGGCGCTTTGATGGAAAACCCATTCTGCCGGAAAGTGAATGTCCTTGATTGTCGGTAGCTCTTTTTGCAGAAAGGCCAGCAGCAGCCGTTCCCAGGCTAAAGCCATCCAGCAGTCCTCCATGGGGGGGCGGCCAACGACGGTTGCGGGGATGATGGCATCTGAACGAAGGCGTATGGCTGTGATCCGCAGCAGGGCCGCCGGTGCGGCAGCGGAATAGAAACCGGTGTGGTTGCCGAACGGTCCTTCGGTGACGGTTTCACCCGGATGGACATATCCCTCGATGACTACTTCGGCTCCGGACGGAACCCGCAACGGAATCGACTGACAAGGGGCCGTTGCAAGGGGGGCGCCGCGGAGAAACCCGGCAAAGGTCAGCTCGTCGAGGTCACCGGGGAGGGGAAACATGGCACTGAACAGCGTGGCCGGGTCGCCCCCCAGGACAATGGCCACCGGCATCGCCTTTCCGGCGCGATGGTGCTGTCCGGCATGGCGGGCTGCGCCGCTTCCCGCTTTCCACTGGATGGCCGCTTCCCGTTCACCGCGCAACTGCACCCGGTACACGCCGCAATTGGGTGTCCCGCCATACGGATCGGCCGTTATAACCTGCGGCAGGGTGATGTAGCGCGGATGACCTTCGGCGGAACCGTCGCCCGGCCAGCTCTGCAGAAACGGGAAATGTGTCAGGTCCGGAGGGATCATGGGGATCAGATCTGGGTCGGAATTTGAAGCGACATGGGGAGCAAAGCGGCTGAATTCGTGTAAAGTGGCAAGTTGTTGATCGAGGTTTTTTATTTCATACCCGGGGATCAGGTCGAGCAGTGCGCGCAGGCGCTTCGTCAATTCATTGAGGTCGGAAACTCCCAGCGCGAGGCAGACGCGTTTTGCAGAACCGAACAGATTGGCGGCAACGGCATATTCGCTTTCAACCGGATGCTCAAAAAGGAGGGCTATGCCCCCCGCCGGTTTTTTACACACCTGGTCGGTGATGGCGGCGATTTCCAGGACGGGATCAACGGAGACTGGTACGCGGGTGAGTTCACCGTTGGATTCAAGGAGCGCAATGAAGTCGTGCAGGTTATTTATCGGCATGGTGCGAATTCGGCATTTCTGTTCACTGGTTCAGCCTTTCAAGCGGTGCTTCCGTGTTGCGGGATGAAATTATGCAGTAGTATGAAGCGGGTGTGGGTGGCAATGCAATTGAAAAGTTCCTGCCGGGCACGGCATCGGATAATTTGAAGCGTTAAGCCGGCGCTTCGACATGAGTACAGCAGCTCTGTCAGTCAGTATGAAACCGGATCGGCAGAGCCCTTATCGCGGGCTTTGCCGATTCTTGCCGCCGCAGATGTGTTTCAGGCAAAACGGAACCTGCTGACCACACATTGTAACTCTTCGGCCAATCTGGACAAATCCGATGCTGCATGAGCCGATTCCTGGGAGCCGCGCGCCGTATCTTCTACTACCTGGCTCATTTGCAGGATGTTGTTGCTGATCTCGTGAGTGGTGGCGGTCTGCTCTTCAGCTGCTGTGGCGATTTGGTTGACATCTCTGGCCACATCTCCGATTTTCACAAGAATCTCCTGCAATGCCGTTGCTGAGCGTGTGGCGTCCTCATTACCCTGTTCGACTTCGCGCACTCCTTCTTCCATTATTGCCACGGCCCCCCGTGTCTCGCTCTGGATCGCCTTGATCATATCGCCGATCTCCCGGGTGGCTTTTGTGGTGCGTTCGGCCAGGGCCCGCACTTCGTCGGCCACGACGGCAAATCCGCGCCCCTGCTCTCCAGCCCGCGCCGCTTCAATCGCTGCGTTGAGCGCCAGCAGGTTCGTCTGGTCGGCAATGTCTTCTATGGTCTCGACAATGGCTCCGATCTGGTCGGAACGCCGGCCGAGTCCTTCAACTGTGCGGGCTGATTCGGCAACCCTTTCGGCGATGCGGGTCATGCCGATGATGGTGGTTTCAACCACTGCAGCGCCATCCCGTGCCGAGGTATTGGCGAGGCCGGCACTGTCGGCCACCAAGACGCAATTGTGGGCGATATCGGCGCTGGTCGCCGCCATCTGCTCGCTGGCCGTACCGACCGTTTGCGCCTGTGCTGAAACCTCTTCGGCGCCGGTGGCGATCTGTACGGAGGTAGAAGATAGCTGGGACGAAGCAGCCGAGACCTGGGAGGCGGTATCATTCATGGTGCGTACAATTTCGCACAGGCTGTGCAGCATGGCGTTCAGGCGCGTGCCCATGTATCCGATTTCGTCGTTGCTGCTCACATCTGCCCGGACCGTGAGGTCGTTGTCGGCCACCCGGTCGATGATGCCGGAAAAATGACTGATGCGGCTGCGAATACCTCGCCCGAGGATGGTGCCGAAGATCAACAGGAACAAGCCTGCTACGGCTGTTGCGGCAATCTCTATGTAGAGGCGTACGTCGGTCTGTTTCAGTATTTCCTGGCGGGCCTTGTCAATATTCAGGCGGCTGGTCTCAGCGAGCAATTCGAGCGCCTTGCGCATTGGTTTGTCAACGCCCTTGGCCAGGGTGAGATCAACGGAAGCGATGTCGTCGCTGGCGGCGCGTGCCTGGACCAGGGCGTCGATGCTTTTACGGTAGGTGGGGAGTAGCGCCTGTGTCTCTGTTGCCAGTTTGACTTCGTTGGGATCGGAAATAGTGGCGTACTCTTTCAGGCTGTTCTCGATTGCGGCAACATGCTGTTTGAACTCTTCAATATATTTGGTGTCTTTACGCATGAGATAGTCCTTGAAGGATTGAACCGCCAGGCCGAGATGGTTGAGTGCACCCTGGCTGAGTTCCACCTGGTGATAATCCGTGCGGAACATCTCTTGGTAGGCCGCCTCGTTTGAGTGGGCCGTAAACCAGGAAAAAGTCGTGACAAACAGCAATGCCGTCAGTCCTGTTGCAATCAACAGGATAAGTTTTTTTGCGATGCTCATACTGCCTCCTTTACGCCGTAGGTGTCCGGTCCATGCGGTACCGTGAGTCTTTACACGTCAGTATGAGGCATTAAATGTGCCAAATATTTAATTGCAATAATGTCAATGTGATAAAGGAAAAAGGGCGTTGATCAACAGGAGGAGGTGTGACACAAATATTTACAGCATAGAAACATTCGTTGCTTGAGGGGTGAAAGAGGGGTTGAGCGGGCTATCGGGCCCGCTTATACTCCGAAACGGTTGCGGTAGTACTCTCCGCCGCGTCGGCGCAGGATGGCCAGGTGGTAGAGTTCGTCGTATTTGTGTGCCGCCGCTTCCCAGGTGAAGCGTTTGCTCATGCCGTTCTTACGGAGTGCGGCCAGGCCTTTCGGGTTGTTGAAGAAGGTCCAGGCGGCCCAACCGACCGTATCGAACAGTGCCGTGGCGCTGTGGTTCCAGAATTTGAAGCCGTCGCCGCTCATGACCGCTTCGTTGAAATTTTCGACGCTGTCGTCAAGGCCGCCGGTGGCGCGGACAATAGGTGGAGTACCGTAGGCGAGGGAATACATCTGGTTGAGGCCGCACGGTTCGAAGGCTGACGGCATGACGAAGAAGTCAGAGCCGGCCTCGACCTTGTGGGCCAGTGCCTCGTTGTAGCCGATGTAGCAGGCAAATTTTTCCGGGTACAGTGCGGCAATGTCGCCGAAATAGAAATGTGCCCACGGTTCGCCGTTGCCGACCACCACAAACTGGCAATCCATGGTCATGATCCGGTGGATCGCTTCCGCCAGAATGTCGGTACCCTTCTGTTTGACCATACGCGACACAACGCCGAACAGCGGCACGTCGTCACGTTGCGGCAGTCCCATCGCTTTTTGCAGGTCACGCTTGCAGGCGGCCTTCCCTTTTTTTACGGTTTTGGCAGTGTAATTGGCTGCGATAAACGGATCGCTGGCGGGGTTCCACTCCTCATAGTCAACACCGTTCAGGATGCCGGAGAGATCGGCAGAACGGTCCCGCACCACACCTTCCAGTCCCCAGCCGAAGGCGGCGGTCTGGATTTCGCGGGAATACTCCTCGCTGACCGTGTTGAGCAGGGTAGCGTGATAGAGGCCCCCTTTCAGCAGGTTGACCTGATCGTCTTTTTCCAGTTCGAGGTAGTTGAAGTGCTTCCAGCCGATGCCGAGTACATCCATCAGGCCGGGGTAGAAATTGCCCTGGTGCTGCATATTGTGCAGCGTCAGCAGTGAAGCGGCGTTGCCCACATAGCGGTCATGCAGGTAGGAGGTGTTGAGCAGTACCGGAATGACGCCGGTGTGCCAGTCATGGGCATGAATGACATCCGGCGACCAATCGAGCATTTTGCAGAGTTCAAGCGAGGCTTTGGAGAGGAAGACGAAGCGGTTGTCGTTGTCCAGATACCCTTCGCCCCCCTGCTGGTACAAACCGGTCCGTCCGTAATACCCCTCGTGCTCCAGGAAGTACACCGGTACCTCACTTCCCGGCAGGCGTCCTTCCTGAACGCCGCAGTACTGGTGACCGCTGATACCCATTGGTACCACCAGCGTGCCCGGCAGTAGTTTCAGTCCGAATTTTTCAGGGTTAACGCTGTAATAGCGCGGCAGCACCACCCGTACATCATGCCCCATGCGGGCAAGATACTTGGGGAGCGCGCCGACAACATCGCCAAGCCCCCCCTCTTTGGCAAAAGGGGCGGCTTCGGATGCTGAAAACAGTATGGAGAGCGGCTTGAAGGGTTTCGCGGAATGGGCGGCTGACATTATTTCGGAACGCTCTCCCAATCCTTGAGGAACTTGTCGATACCGGCATCGGTGAGCGGGTGCTTGGCAAGCTGGATCATGACCGAATAGGGGATGGTGGCGATGTCGGCGCCGATCAGGGCGGAGTCAAGGACATGGATCGGGTTGCGTACACTGGCCACGATGATTTCGGCCATGTAGCCGTAATTGTCAAAGATGGTGCGGATATCTTCGATGATGCCCATACCGTCCTGCGAAATGTCGTCAAGGCGGCCAACGAATGGGGAAACGTAGGAAGCACCCGCTTTGGCTGCCAGAAGTGCCTGCATGGCGGTAAAAATAAGGGTCACGTTGGTTTTTACACCCTTGTCGGTCAGAGCCTTGCAGGCTTTGAGCCCTTCGGGAGTCATCGGCAGCTTGATCACGATGTTCTTGTGGATCTTGACCAGCTCTTTGGCCTCTTTGATCATGCCGGGCGCATCCAGCGAAATTACTTCAGCTGAAATCGGACCGTCAACGATGGAGACGATCTCTTTGATGACATCCTTGAATTTGCGTCCCGATTTGGCAATCAGTGACGGGTTGGTGGTGACGCCATCAACGAGGCCGAGTGCGTGAGCTTCACGAATTTCTTTTACATCTGCGGTGTCGATAAAAAATTTCATCTAATTCCTCCGGTTTATTGTGGTGAACTATGGTCAAGTTGTTCGCGGTATTTTTCAAGGCAATCCATGGAACAAAAGTAGTGCCGTTCTCCGTTATGCCTGCCGATAACGGCCGATTCCCCAGTTACGTAGACTCCGCAGACAGGGTCGCGAAACGTTTCCTCGCCGGAATCGTGTTTTCCTGTCCCGTTTGTCGGCGCTTTTTTCGCGGCGGTAAACGAAAGCAGTATGCGGTAGCCGATGTAGAGCAGCAGCCCTATCATCAAAAATCTGATCACGCTGGTTCCTCCGGTTATAATTTGACGACGGTTTCGTCGGATGCAAGCGTCGCCAGGGTTTCGCGTATCTTTGTGCCGGTCAGGGGATGCAGTAGCTCCGGGGCAATTTCGCAGAGCGGCTGTAACACAAAACGCCGCTCGGTCAGGCGAGGATGAGGAACGATGAGGTTGTCTTCGCTGATGATCTCATTGCCGTAGAGCAACAGATCAAGATCCATTCTGCGTGGTCCCTGGTGAACCGTCCTGATTCGCTTGAAACTTTCGTCTTCGATTCTCAGCAGGTGAGTCAGCAGGGAACGGGCATCAAGGTGTGTCGAAAGCCTGAGTACCGCGTTGTAGAATGCATCTTGAGGTACCGAACCAACCGGAGATGTCTCGTAAAACGACGAAAGTGCCGTCACCTTGCAGCCGGGAAGTTTGCCGATCTCCGCGATGGCCCGTAACAGGTTGAGCTCACGGTCACCGATATTGGAACCAAGGGCTATGTACGCTTCAGTTTCCACGTTGTGATTAAAACATAACGCCTTCTGTGCGTCAACCGTAACCCCTGTTTTCTAAAAAAAACACCCTGGCAACTAGGAGGGGAAGTTACCAGGGCAAATGAGGATTCGTTGGAATCCTCGCAAGATTTTCGTTGATTTAAATATATCAGTACCTTGATATCTTGGCAAGTAATAAAAATGATAAGTAGCCGGCATTACATGTAAAAAAGTATTAACTTTACTCTTTTGGTAGGAGACGTTTCGGCTAACGCGTGTGTGAAAGCTCGTCGGTGCCCGTGGGAGCAGCATGAAGCGGGACCTGCGGGACTGACGCCGCCAGTCCTGCTTCCAGATTCTCATAACGCAGGGAAACCTTGAGTCGTTCCAGCATCCGGCTGTTGTCGATAATCCGTGATTGGCTGACATAGGAAAACATGAGTGGTGACATGACCTGGCGCGCCTCCGCCATGCTAACCTGCGGCTGGCGCGGCAGGCCGAGGGCGTCGGCACAGGCGTTGAAGTAGGAGGTCATGCTTGATGGCTGTCCGTCACTGATGTTAAATATTTCGCCGTCTCGTCCGCGTTCGGCAGCCGCGACACAGACCGTAGCGAGATCGTCGGCATGGATACGGTTGCTTGGCCCTGATTCGTCCTCATTTAAAAGCGGTTGTCCCAGGTTGATCTGCATCAAGGGGAGGCGACCGGGGCCGTAGATGCCGCTGACCCGCAGAATTACGACCGGAATGTTTCCGGCCGCGCCATAGTCCCGGAACGCGTTTTCGGCATCAAGGCGGCGTTTGCCCATTGCGGAGCCGGGGGCGGAGGGGGATTCCTCCGTGACCACCGTGCCCCCCGCCTCGCCGTACACTGACGTTGCACTCATATAGATGACCCTGGCCGGTTTTCCTGTGCCGGAAATGTGCGAAATGAAGTTCCGGGCCCGGCTGTCCGTAATCCCCCCTCCTGGCGGTGGTACGAGGTAATACAGTACGGAATCAGCCAGATCGAACACCGGGACAGCGGTCGCATCGTCCAGCGCCGTGACCACCGTGTGAAAACCGGCTGTTTCAAGCCGCGAACAATGTTCGGGAGACCGGACCATACAGGTGACCTCTGCCCCGGATTCACGGGAAATGCGGGCGATGCGCTCGCCGATGTAGCCACATCCAGCAATAAATATCTTTGGCATAATGTCCATCCTACGACAGATACGATTTTACCAGCGGGGTCATTGACTCGGATGCTGATGTAATCGCAGATTTGCGCTCAGCGGCGGTCATGAACTGTTTGAGGAACTTTTTGGCTTTCTTCTTGTCGCCGGCAACCGTATCGGACATTTTGAGGAGGATGCCGATCGGCACGCCGTTACGGAAGCCTTGCACCAGTTTTTCTATTTCGTCACTGCGTTGTTTTTCCGTCCATGTTTTGAACAGTGCTGCTCCCAGGTCATTGGTGTCGTTAAGCATGTCTCTCTCCGGATCGTGAAATAAGAAAACCCCGCAGATTGCTCTGCGGGGCTGGATAGTACCATTTCAGAAAAGTGCTGACTACTTTTTCTCGCAGGTCTCTTCGTAGCTGAGTGATGCCAGCTTCTGGTAGTAGGAGAAGTGGGCCTTGACTCCCTGACGGGCTTTTTCCATCAGTTCGGCTGCTGCTTCCGGGTTTGCTTTCTTCAGCATGCGGTAGCGGTTTTGCCCATTGGTGTATTCGCTGAATTCGATAGTAGGTGCTTTACTATCAAGCTGCAGCGGGTTCTTGCACTCTGCTATCAGCGTGGGGTTGTAGCGGTAGAGCGGCCAGTATCCGGAGTTAACGGCCTTTTTCTGCTCGTCAACGGCAGTCGTCATGTTGATGCCGTGAGCGATGCAGTGGGAGTACGCAACGATGATGGAAGGTCCATCAAACGCTTCGGCTTCCAGCATTGCCTTGATGCACTGTGCCGGGTTGGCCATGGAAACCTGTGCCACGTAGACCGTGCCGTAGGACATGGCGATCATGCCCAGATCCTTCTTGGAAACCGGTTTGCCGCCGGCGGCAAACAGTGCTACGGCACCCATCGGAGTTGATTTCGATGCCTGGCCGCCGGTGTTGGAATACACCTCGGTATCGAGAACGAAGAGGTTGATGTTCTTGCCGGAAGCAATAACATGGTCAAGACCGCCAAAACCGATATCGTAGGCCCAGCCGTCGCCGCCGATACACCAGACCGACTTGTTGACCAGGTAATCGGCAAACAGTGCCAACTGCTTGGCTGATGCATCCTTGCTTCCCTTGATCGCTTTCTTGAGCTCCTCTACACGGGCGCGCTGTGCTTCAATGCCGGTCTGGGTAGACTGATCGGCAGCGAGGATATCCTTGGCAAGTTTAGCTGCGGTGAAACCTTTGGTTGCTGCCAATGCCGACAGGTGTTCACGGGCGGACTTGGTGAACTGGTCCACGGTCAGGCGCATACCGAAGCCGAATTCCGCATTGTCCTCAAACAGCGAGTTGGACCAGGCAGGACCACGGCCATCAGCACGCTTGGCGTATGGAGTGGTCGGGAGGTTGCCGCCGTAGATCGAGGAACAGCCGGTTGCATTGGCAACGAGCATCCGGTCACCGAACAGCTGGGTGAGCAGCTTCAGATACGGTGTTTCGCCGCATCCCTGGCAGGCACCGGAGTATTCGAACAGCGGGCGTACCAGCTGGTTGCTGCGCAGGGTCTCAAGCTTGAGCTTGCTGGCATCAACATCCGGAAGCGACAGGAAGAAGTCGTAGTTTTCCGCTTCAGCGGCACGCAGCGGCGGCTGGAAATGCATGTCCAGAGCCTTGTGTGCCGGATTCTGCTTGTCTTTCGCCGGGCAGTTGTATGCGCAGGCGCCGCAACCGGTGCAATCTTCCGGAGCTACCTGGACGGTCAGTTTTTTGCCGGCCATTTCGGTGATTTTGCAATCGGCTGATTTGAATGTTTTCGGTGCTTTCTTCAGGAGAGCAGCATCATAAGCCTTGAGGCGAACCGATGCATGCGGGCAGACAAAGGAACAGATGCCGCACTGGATGCAGAGCTTCTCATCCCATACGGGGATATCGACGGCAATGTTGCGCTTCTCGTACTGCGACGTTGCGGTCGGGAACGTGCCGTCGACCGGCATTTTGGAAACCGGCAGAGTGTCGCCAAGTCCGGCTACGATAACGCCGGTAACTTCTTTAACAAACTTTGGTGCCTTGCTGGAAACGGCGGCAGCCATTTTTAGTTTGCTGGTTGCTTTTGCAGGGACTTTTACTTCGTAGAAGTTGTTAAGTCCGGCATCCACAGCTTTGTAGTTCATATCCAGAACTTTTTCGCCGGCCTTGCCGTAGGATTTCTTGATAGCTCCCTTGATTGAGGACACGGCATCCTTCAGAGGAATGATGTTGGAAATTTTGAAGAACGCGGTCTGCATGATGACGTTGATACGGGGTCCGAGGCCGATTTCGTTGCCCAGTTTGACGCCGTCGATAACGTAGAATTTCATTTTCTTGGCGATGATTTGCTGCTGCACTTCTTTCGGCATGGTGTCCCATACTTCATCGTGAGCAAACGGTGCGTTGAGCAGGAACGTTGCGCCGGTTTTGGCACGAGCCAGCAGGTCGTACTTCTCAAGGAACGAGAAGTTGTGGCAGGCGACAAAGTCGGCTTCCTGAACCAGATAGGGAGCACGGATCGGCTTTTTGCCGAAGCGCAGGTGCGATGTGGTCATGGAACCGGCCTTCTTGGAGTCATACACGAAGTAGGCCTGGGCGTTGTTGTTGGTTTCCTCGCCGATGATCTTGATGGAGTTCTTGTTGGCGCCAACAGTACCGTCAGAACCGAGACCGAAGAACATAGCTTCATAGGTCCCCGGCATCGGGTTCTTGAAGGAGTAATCGACCGGAAGGCTGCAGTTGGTAACGTCTTCTTCGATACCGACGACAAATTTGTTTTTCGGCTTTTTGGCTTTCAGGTTGTCGAGTACTGCTTTAGCCATAGCCGGGTTGAATTCTTTGGAGCCGAGACCGTAGCGGCCGCCGACGATAACGGGGTAACCGTCAAACTTGAATTTGCCATCGGCCATAGCTTCGCCGATTGCAGTACGGATATCAAGATAGAGCGGCTCGCCCAGCGAACCAGGCTCTTTGGTACGATCCAGCACAGCAATTTTCTTAACTGTTTTCGGCAGTGCCTTGATGAAGGAATCAAGCGGGAATGGACGGTACAGGTGGATCTTGATTACGCCGACCTTTTCACCCTGCTTCACCAGATTCTCAACCGTATCCTGAACTACGTCAGCTCCGGAACCCATGACCACAACCACGCGATCAGCGTCTTTTGCACCGGCATACTCAACCAGTTTGTACTTACGGCCGGTCAGTTTGCCGAACTTGTCCATCTCTTCCTGAACGATCTTTTCGCAGGCAGGGTAGAAGCTGTTGACCGTTTCACGCCCCTGGAAGTACACGTCGGGGTTTTGTGCCGTACCGCGCATTTCGGGGCGATCCGGGGTAAGTCCGCGCAGTTTGTGTGCGGCAATCAGTTTGTCGTCCAGCATGAAGCGCATGTCGTCGTAGGAGATCTCTTCAACTTTCTGAACCTCGTGTGAGGTGCGGAAGCCGTCGAAATAGTGCAGGAACGGGATGCGGCTGCGCAGTGTCGAAGACTGGGCGATCAGGGCGAAGTCCATGACTTCCTGGACGTTGTTGGAGCAGAGGAACGCCCAGCCGGTGGCGCGACATGACATGACGTCGGAGTGGTCACCAAAGATGGAGAGTGCCTGAGCGGCAATGGCACGAGCGGTTACGTGAAAAACCGTGGAGGTCAGCTCGCCGGCGATCTTGTACATGTTCGGGATCATCAGGAGCAGGCCCTGGCTGGCGGTAAAGGTTGTAGTCAGTGCTCCTGCCTGCAACGCACCGTGAACGGCTCCTGATGCGCCACCTTCGGACTGGAGTTCGGCAACAGTCGGTACGACTCCCCAAATGTTCTTCTCGCCTGCAGCGCTTTTGGCGTCAGATATTTCGCCCATTACCGATGACGGGGTAATCGGGTAAATGGCGATAACTTCGTTTGTGGCGTGAGCCACGTGGGCGGCGGCGGTGTTGCCGTCAATGGTGACCATCTTTTTGCTCATGTACTGCCTCCTCTGTGGGATGTATGCTGAAACTGCCTGTTTACAAAATCACTGTCAACCATTCGTCGTTTGACAGACCTATACCGAGGTTACAATTCGTTTCTACCCTGCAATGCCCACTGAACCGTGGCTGCATCGACAAACTCGATATCGCTTCCGAGCGGTATGCCATGCGCCAGACGGCTGATCTTGACTCCTGTGGGTTTCAGCAATCTGGTCAGGTAGAGCGCTGTTGCTTCGCCCTCTACGGTGAAGTTTGTGGCAATTACCACTTCGCGAACCGAACCGCCTTCGATGCGCTTTACCAGTTCCGAAATCCTGAGATCAGCCGGTCCGATCCCCGATAGTGGCGAAATCGCTCCTTCCAGAACATGGTAGACCCCCTGGTAGGCATTGCTCCGTTCGAGGGCCATCAGATCCTGAGAGTTCTCGACGACACAGATGGTGCCGGCGTCCCGGTTGCCGGAGCAGATAGAACAGGGGTCTGTCTCGGTTATGGCAAAGCAGGTCGAACAGGGGTGAACACGGTCCCGAACCTCACAGAGCGACTCCGACAACGCAGTCATATTGCGGGGAGATTTTAAAAGATGAAATGCCAAACGGAGTGCGGTACGTTCACCGATCCCCGGCAACTTCTTCAGTTCTCCTACCAAACGCATCAATGAGGATGATTTTGTTAACATAAAATCCGACACAAATAAAACAATTTTTTAGTATTATAGCGAGGTTAAAAAAGATGCTCCCCCGCTCTGGACAGGTCGATGAATGACCGGAAACCATGGAGGAGCATTAAAATCAGGAATTTTTGACTGCATTGGTACAGCATATGGCGACACCGTATACGCGAACACTATTAGCCGAACTAAAACATTTAGTCAAATTAAAATGTGAGCTGCCGCAAAAACAGTACATACATGATACAACTATCTAAATTGCTTAGAAAAGTCCGGGAATACTCATGCCGCCGGTTATTTTAGACATTTCATCGCCCATTTCGGCATGAACCTTTTTCAAAGCCTCGTTAGCTGCGGTGATAACAAGGTCTTGCAGCATTTCGACGTCATTCGGATCGACCGCCTCTTTTTTTATTTCCAGTGAAATTATTTCATTCTTGCCATTGACGGTAATTGTAACCGCACCGCCGCCGGAAGTTGCCGTGGCTGTTTTTTGGCTGGCCTCTTCCTGCAGTCTGGCCATTTTCTGTTGAATCATCTGGGCCTGCTTCATGATATTTGCTAATCCCTTTGACATCTTTTCCCCCTCCATTTTCTTGATACGGTACGGATTTGTTAGAGTTCCCGCACTTCAGTAACCGTGCTGCCAAACACCCGTTCTGCTTCCTTGACCACCGGATGGTTGGCGACCTCACGTTTCAGTTCGTTCAGGTGCTGTTCGTCGTCCCTCTTTTTTTTTTCTGCCAATGACAGTGGCGTATCGGCAAAACCGGCTTCTATCGGCTTTACCCGGATGGTTGTGCTTGTCCCCATAAAGGTTGCAGCCAGCGCCTGGACTTCGGCGATAAATTCGGCATCGGCAGCGTTCAGGTAGTAGCTGGCAACCGGAAAGCCGATTTCAATCAGTCCCTTTTCCTGCTTGAGCGGACTGCCATGTTCAAGGACCGATCCGAGCATGCGGTCCTGCTCGTTGACAAATGCCACAAAGCGCCCCCAGTCAGTTTGTCCGCCGGTTGGGGCAGGTTGAGCTGTTGTCGTGGTGGAGGCGGCGGGTGGAGGCGGCGCCGGTCGGGCAGCGGGGGCTGTGCGCTGTTCCGCATGCTGAGTTGTTGAAGGTGCTGCCGTTCTGGCTGTTTCCCACGGCAATGTCGGCGTATGAACCGCCGCTGTTTCCAATGCCTTAATTTTATCGATCAGTTCCTGTACCGGCACCATCGGAGCCAGCAGAGCTGCTTTCAGGAGAGCCATCTCCACAATAAGGCGAGGAAAGCTGGCATAGGCCATTTCTGATTCAGCTTTTATCAGCAGCGTCAGGCGACGTTGGATGTCCAGGGCAGTGATGTGGAGTGACTGTTTGTTCAGCTCTTCAAGTTCGGCCGCAGCCAGGTCCAGAATTTCTTCCGGTTTTTTGACCGAGCGGATCACCAGCAGATTGCGGAAGTGCTCGATCAGTTCCTGGCAGAACTGGCGCATGTTGTAGCCGACAAGGTCAACCTGTTTGATCCCGGCAAGTACGCCCTGGGTATCGCCTCCGAAGACCGCAGCCGAAATATCTGCCAGCAGGCGGCGGTCGATCGCTCCCAGCAGGGTGCTGACATCTTCGTCGCTTACCGTGTTGCCGCAGAAGGCCAGCACCTGATCAAGCGCGGTCAGGGAGTCGCGCATGCTGCCGTCACCCTTGCGGGCAACAAGTGCCAGCGATGCGTCGGAGATGGTGACGGACTCTTTTCCGGCAATTTCCCGCAGGCGGGCGATGATTTTCGGTAGCGTTACCCGTTTGAAGTCAAAGCGCTGGCAGCGCGACAGGATCGTCACCGGCAGTTTATGCGGTTCAGTCGTGGCAAAAATGAATTTGACATGCTCCGGCGGCTCTTCAAGCGTTTTCAGCAGCGCATTGAAGGCATTGGTGGAAAGCATATGGACTTCGTCGATAATGATAATGCGGTAACGGCTGTGGGAGGGGAGGTACTTGATGTTGTCGCGCAGGTCGCGGACGTCGTCTACGCCGTTATTGGACGCACCGTCAATTTCGAATACATCGGTTGACGTGCCTTTGGTGATTTCGATGCACTGCGGGCAGACGTTGCACGGTTCGTGCGTGACACCTTTTTCGCAGTTGAGGGTCTTGGCCATGATGCGGGCCGTACTGGTTTTGCCGACGCCCCGGGCCCCGGTAAACAGGAAGGCATGGGCAACGCGGCCTGAATCGATGGCATTTTGCAGAGTGCGGCTGACGTGTTCCTGGCCGGCCAGCTCGGCAAAGTTTTGGGGGCGGTATTTCCTTGCCAGGACTTCATAGTGCGTGTCGTTGGACAAGTGATCTGACCTCGCTGGGGAATCTGGCGCTTCTCGTGTAAACGGGAAGCAGTGTTCAGGGGGCTGTGGCAGGAAAAGCTTGCAGACGCAGATGATAGCCGGGTTTACCCGCGGCACACAGCAGGAGCCGCTGCCGTTGCTTCCTTCCGGACCTGGCGGAGTTCACGGCGTGCCGTTGCGCGAGGCCCGGCTATCATCTCCGCCTGCAAACAAGTAAGCTAACGATGTCAGATTTGAGATGATAACAAGGCGGCGAAGAGAAAGCGGCGAAGGCATAGGATGTATCTATGTCGAGGAGCTTTCGATGAGTCAACGCAGTTAGCGCTCAAAGTGGCATCGTAAAAACAAATATGGCGGAGAGAGAGGGATTCGAACCCTCGGTACGCTATAAACGTACACACGCTTTCCAGGCGTGCTCCTTCAACCACTCGGACATCTCTCCGCATAAGCGAACGCGAAATATAGTATATGATTTTCATTTTGTCCAGCTTTTCATAATAAGCTTTGAAAAGATGTTGCGATAATTGTACATTTCAGCCGGGAGCGCTATGTTATGAAAATCGGCATAATCGCCGCCATGCCGGATGAATTCCGTGCCGTGGCAGACAGCCTTGGTACCCTCACGCCTGTCTCGCTGGGAGAATTCCGTGCCGGGCGCTGTTCGTCCTTCGGGCATGAGTTTCTGCTGGTGGAATCCGGAATGGGGCTTGATAATGCCGCCGGGGCGGCGGACGCGCTTGTCAACCATGACCGCCCTGACCTGCTGATCTCGGCCGGTTTTTGCGGTGCCGTACAGGCGGGGATGCAGGCCGGTGATGTTGTGGTGGCGAAGCAGATCGTCATAGCCGGTGAATCAGACTTTGAGGAGATTCCCGTGCGGCTTTCCGGCAGCGGACAGAACTTTGTTGTCCGTCAGGCAGCTGAGGGTGAGCGGGTTGCTGGCGGCGTTTTTGTCACGACATCGGCTATTGTCTCGAAAAAACGTCTGAGCGGGAGAATGCCGGGACATTACCGCAATCCGGTGGTGGAGATGGAGAGCGGTGCCATTGCTATTGTTGCTGTTGAACATGGCATTCCGCTGCTGGCGATACGGGTTGTCAGTGATGATGCCGCCGAGGAGCTCGGCTTTACGTTGCATGAACTCTGCGATGCCGATATGCGGCGCATCAGGTTGTATAAGGTGCTACTGACGATCCTGAAAAAACCTCGCATTATCCCGCAGCTCGTGCGGTTGGCCTTCAGCAGCCGCACCGCGGCCCGGAGCCTGACAGCCGCGTTATCCCGCCTATTTCCCGCCCTTGAGAACGCTTCCCGCCGGTGACCAGGGATAATCCCGCAGATGGTCCCCCAGTTCGTCTTTCGTAAAGCGGTTCACGCGACGCAGCGCCAGCAGAACAACCATCAGCAGTGGCAGTGCGTACATGAGGGCGCTGCACAGCGCCATGAATCGTTCGCCGATGACAAGCGTGACGGCAATGTTGAAGATCAGCACCGACAGGTAGAGCAGCGGCCCGAACAGCGAATGAAAGGGGAAGGTGATGAGACCTGTTGCCGACTCATCGAGGCGCCGTGCATCGATCAGCTGAAACGCCGCAATCAGGAAGAGGCTGGTCAGCAGCCAGCCGCCGTAGTTGGAGAGCGGTACGCCGAAATGGATTCCCTGCTCGCGGTAGCCGTAAATCTGCCCCAGGAACCAGCGACTTCCCTGAAGAGCTACCGGATCGATAACAATATCGAGCATGGTCTGCAGAACAGCTCCCAGCATCAGTGCCGATAAGGAGCGGCGGATGCGCCGGGTTTCCAGCGTGACGACGTTCCAGCGCCAGGCTTTGAGCGGTGAGAGGATAAACAGTGCTGTCGAGTAGCTGCAATAGGCCAGAAACACGTAGGAGAGTGAGTCGAAGAACGGCACTCCGGCTACCCATAATTCACGGTTGCTGGTGGTGTCGATGTAATAGTACCAGCCGTAGGGAAAGCCGGTGTTGATGGAGAGCCATTCGGAACCGAAGGCGATGATATAGCCGATCGAAGTGAACGTCAGAACCCTTCGCCAGCCGACATGCGGTACGCAGGCCAGCAGAAATGCTCCGAAAAAGGCGAATACGTAGGGACGCATTGTTATGGTGCCGATGGCGATGTCGAAAGCCTGAAGCATGTGGATGCTCTCCAAAGAAGTGTGCCCGGCAGAAGCCTCTGTCATATTTTATATGGAAACTTGTGAGGCTTGGCACTATAGTCAAAACTTCCGATGAGCGCAAGTGCGCCTCGAAGTGGGTGTGGCTGGTGCAACAACGTCTGGTTTGCCATAAAAAATGCATTGTACCGCTTGAAAAAAATAAGAATTGAACGATAATCAACGTTGTTGCACGAGAGTTCGTCACGTTACCAATAAAAAGGGGGGAGTATGAAAAAGATTTTTACTGTTGTGCTGATTGCTGCACTGTCCTGTTCGGTAGCTTCTGTTGCCATGGCGGAAACCGATAGCCAGGTGGTCAAAGAAAAAAAAGTAGCAAAAACCGCCAAGAAGCGGAGTGCCACCGCGAAAATGATGCCGGAGCCTGATGTGCAGTTGAAACGTCTTACCAAGGGGTTGAAGCTGACTGACGAGCAGCAGAAACAGATCAAGCCAATGCTTGTTGACGAGTATGCCAAGCTGAAAGGAATCAGGAAGGATGACAATCTCAGTCCGAAGCAGATTCAGGTGAAAGTGGAAGAGCTGAGAACGGAGACTATTGCCAAAATACAGACCGTTCTGACTCCGGAACAGAAGGAAAAGCATGATCTGGTCAGCAACGAAATAAAGGCGAACAAACAAAAACGGATGCAGGACAATCGCAAGGAGCGCATCGGTACCAAGGCAGATCCACCTGCCCAGCAATCAAAGTAATAGTGTCACAACGAGATAAAAAAAGGCGGCCAATCGGTCGCCTTTTTTCTTTGCCTCATAAACGGGGAAAACCGTCAGTCGCGGGGGATCGCCAGCATCCGGTCCAGTGCTCCTTTGGCCTTGAGACGGATATCCTCCGGAACGGTGACAACCGGCGACAGGGTCTGGAGCGATAGCAGTACATCTTCCAGCGACGTCAATTTCATATTGGGGCAGAACAGGGCCGGTGATGCCAAGATGAATTCCTTGTCAGGGCTGTCCAGGCGCAGTTTGTAGAGAATCCCGGCTTCTGTGCCGATGATGAACTTTGTGGCCGGGCTGGTGCGGCAGTAGTCGTACATGCCGCTCGTGGAACAGACATGGTCGGCTAGTGCCGACACCTCAGGGGCGCTTTCCGGGTGGCAGATAAACAGCGCATCGGGATGTTCGGCTTTTTTATGCTGTACCGCCTCTACCGTCATCCGTTCGTGGGTCGGACAGAATCCTTCCCAGAATATGAACTTCTTCTCCGGAACAAATTTTGCGATCCAGCGTCCGAGGTTGCGATCCGGTACGAAGATCAGCTCATCTTCTTTCAATGACCGTACGACCTTGAGCGCATTGGCTGAGGTGCAGCAGATATCGGAATGTGCCTTGACCTCCGCCGATGAATTGACATAGGTCACCACCGGAACGCCGGGGTGCCTTGTCCGCAGTTGCTCCAGTTCCTCCGCCGTAACCATGTCGGCCATCGGACAGCCGGCATCGGGACGGGGGAGCAGCACTTTCTTGTCCGGCGAAAGAATCGCCGCCGATTCGGCCATGAAATGCACACCGCAGAATACGATGACATCGGCGGATGTTTTGGACGCCTCAATGGACAGGGCCAGGGAATCGCCGGTAATATCGGCGATCTCCTGCACCTCATCCCGCATATAATTGTGAGCCAGGAGCACGGCATTGTGCTTTTTGAGAAGGTCGCGTATCTGCTGTTTGATTGCTTCGCTCATGCATTCAACTCCTGCTTCGGAATCAGATTACATCTGTGTGACGGTAAAATCGACCCGCCGGTTTTTCGCCTGTCCCTTTTTACTCTTATTGTCGGCAATCGGCTTGCTGTCGCCGAAACCTTTTGCCGAAAGGCGCTTTACATCAACATTCTTCTTTTCGGCCAGGTATTTTACAACCGCATCGGCGCGTTCCTGGGATAATTTTTTGTTGGCTTCCGGGTTGCCGACATTGTCGGTATGTCCGTCAACCTGTACATGAAAGCCCGGATAATCGGACATGATGGATGCGATGGCGGTCATGGTCTTGTCGCACGAAGGATCAATCTCGGCCTTGCCTGTCTTGAACTTGATCGGCCCCTTGTCGTTCTGAACTTTTTTCAGTTTTTTGGTTATGGCGCTCAATACCTTTTCATTGGCTCCGGCAGCAACTGATTTGCCCGCCTCTTTGCCCAGATCCTTGCCAATTCCTTTGAGAGCGTTTAATTCGGCAGAAGCAACACCGGCAGATAAAAGTGACAGTACCGCAACAACAGCAAGTGCAGATTTTTTCATAAGCTTGATCCTCCGTGTTGAGAATAACCCGGCAAACGCCGGGGTGCGCTGATTAATTGTTACCGCTGTTCTGGGCCTTGAATTTTTCAGTCGGGCTGATTTCCAGCTGAACGCGTCTGTTCAGGGCGCGGTTGGCATCAGTGTCGTTCGCGGCGACCGGTTGGCTGGAACCATAGCCGACAGCCGACAGCCGGGAAGAAGGTACGCCGTTGGAGGCGAGGAAATCACGTACGTGACCGGCGCGCCGTTCACTGAGCGGCTGATTGACCGAGGCGGAGCCGGTTGAATCTGTATGCCCCTGAATGATGATATTGGTTTCCGAGGTCTTCAGCGTAATTGCCGCTTTGGCCAGGGATTCTTTTGCACTTGGTTTCAACGTGTCTTTGCCGATGTCGAACAGAATTCCGGAGGGGAGTGCAACGTACACTTTGTCCCCATCGCGAACTACTTCCGCTTCAGGCATACTCTTCTTCAGAGCTGCTGCCTGCCGGTCCATGTAATTGCCGATTGCGCCGCCGGCAACGGCTCCGGTCAGGCCGCCGATGGCAGCATTGCGGCCGCGATGCGTCTTGCCGCCTGCCAGCGCGCCGACTCCGGCCCCCAGCGCGGCTCCCGCCAGCGAACCGATGGCGGTTCGTTTGATTTCGTAGCTGCCATCAGGGTTTGTTGCGCATCCGCTTGCCAGCATCATAACGGCCAATGAACCTGCAATTATCTTTGAAATGTTTTTCATAAGGTACCAGTTTCTCCTTCAGTATTTTGAATTGAGCACGTAACGGTCACACAGATGGCGCCCGATAGGATGCCATCTGTGTGACCGGATACACTACCGGAAACTGCGCCAAATTACAAGAATTGACAGCATTGGCCTTGCGCGCGGACTGCTAAACCAGGGGGTGTCTCTGGTGAGATACGGTGAGTTTCCTATTGACAAAAAAGCCGAGAAGCGCTAGAAAAAGCACTCTTCGGGATGTAGCGCAGCCTGGTAGCGCACCTGCTTCGGGAGCAGGGGGTCGCTAGTTCGAATCTAGTCATCCCGACCATAAACACTGAGCTGGAGGGTTTTTGCCCTTCAGCTTTTTTGTTTAAAATTCCAGACAATTCCAGACGTCTGTTTTATGTAATACGCCGAGGTAAAATTTGGAAACTATGCTCCAACAGCTTCAAGAGTCATTACTTAATCATGGGCGGCCTACTCTTATTGCATTTCATCTGTATGAAATTCTGAGGGAAGCAGGTTATAATGACGAGTCGATAGAAGAAATATCAGCAGCACTTACTGATATAGTTGCATGATTTTCAAAATGGCTCACAAAAAAACCCAACCTTTGGTGCGAGGTTGGGTTTGAGCTTGATAGGTAGTGAATATGTCATTTTTTCCCGCAGGCTTTATAAAACTTTTCTTTACTTACTCCAGCTTGCGAGGCCATTGATTTAATTAAATCATGTGTAAATGGCTCTTTTGGACAATCGACAGTGACTTTGTAAAGTGTGCCACCTTCGATTTTTACCCATTGTTCGTGAGAACCTTTTTGATTTCTAAAAGTAAATCCTAGCTGTTTTAATCCGTCTTTAACATCTTTGCAGCTAAGGGGCGGGTGCTTAGAGCTCATGCATGGTGCAGATGTACAGAAACGGAAACGGGCATTACTTCATTGAACAGCTCTCTAATGCCGTCATGAGCTAATTTTACATGGTAAAGAGATTTATATAGATAATATTTCATCCAAAAGCCGATCGGGGCCTTACGATTCAGCAGTTGGTGAGCATATGCTTGATCTTCACCCTCTAAAGCTTCATATAGATAGAGACCAATTTGCTCATGTAGCTTTCTCTTAACTTCCTGGCGAGTACTACCTTGAACTGCAAGGTTCAGGTCTAAACAGAACGCTTGCCATGAAGCCCCTTTTTGCTCGGCGTAACAGCGCAGAATAAGGTTCTGAGGCTTAATGTGGCTTCTCAATTTCTTTTCGCTTTTTGATTTTTGATGTTGCCGTTTATGCATTTCATACCCCCTTACAAAAGGAAATCGCTAAGGATCCAAATTGCACGGTTTACAGTCACAGTTCATATTATACACATTTTTTTGAACTCTGCTTTTACTTCAACGCTTCACTGCTTGTCAACCGGATTGTATCACAATATCGCAATAAACTTCATATTATATAGTGATTACTGCACACAATACTGAGAGTGTGCAGTAATCAACCGCATATAATTACTGTTATGTGTGGTTGATTATCATTCGCATAGAATACTAATTCTATGCGGTTGACGTGGCGCTCCATTACTTCCTCTTTGGCTTGATCCATTGCTTAGATAACTTCGGTATCTGGTCCCATTGAGCAGGATCCTTTACCATTGCCAAAACAAGTAATTTCCTGCTGCGCGATTTGTACTGATCCGGATCTGGTCGGTATTCAGCAGGTATCTTCTGGCTGTATGCTTTTATCTCGGACATAATGAGATCATCTTCAGCCTTTGTCTTCTGATGTTCAGCCATACGCTCGTTGGCCAACTGCCTTATCAGAAATATCTCCGTTTGTGAAACTGGTTTGGTTTTTTTATAAAATTGGTCAAGGCAGGCTTGCCTCCGAGCCGCAAAACTTCCCTTTGGTGCAGGGCTCTGTTCTGGTGTCAGCCTTCCGCCCAATCGGGCCTCAAGCCGCTCTAGCCTCCTATTAATCTCCGCCAGTTGCTCAAGAATCAATATTTCGGTGTCTGTCGGCATAAATCACCTTTCTGTTGGATAGGGGGTTTTACTTGTTCATTAGAATCCTTATCCGTATAAATACATCTCGCCTGGATTAACTTTGAGCCAGCGGCGTATGATCTCGATGCCAATTGACTCGGCTATACGTGCGGCCTCGTGGTCATCATTTGCGGCCGGATTAGCTTGTGACACATGCCAGAGGGTTGTCAGGTACTCGTCGGTGTAGTTACTCAACTTATCTGTGTCGATTTCTATCGTTACGTTGTGTTTCATTGTTTTCCCCTTCCTGATGGGTATATGGGACTCCGAACTGTTATGCGGCCTGTGCTGACTTATGACGGGAATTCTTTTTTTCTCTGAGCTCAAGTGCTGCGGCTTTTCTTGCCATAAATGACCCTGGCTGAATTGGTGGGGTTGGTTGCTTGTCGGCATGCAAAGCAGCAGATACACCTACACGTACCGCATCAGCGATGAGCTGTTTCAACTCATCTATGCCAAGGGTTATTGTTGTCACAGGGCGGACGCCACCATTACAGGCTAAACGTATTCGGACGGACGTAATTTGTTAGAACGGCACGCGTGAGTTTCGACAAGTCCATCCCTTTTGTCTTTGCTAAGTCATCTAGTTCACTTTTTATGTCAGTCTCAATTTTTATGGATAGATAGCCTTTTTTGTTTGGTTGTTTCATGGTTTCCCCTTTCACTTGTAATGACGTCAGCAGTATGATAAATTCATATTAAGTGTGATGCTATATCACAAAATGTGAAGTGTCAATACATTTTTTGTGAAAAGGTGTGAAATGGAATATTTTAGTAGTAAAGACTTGAATAATGAGAATGCGCAGTTCTTACTTCTTGATCGTCTCCAGGAAGCTTTGAAAGAAGTTGGAGTTGAACAGGGATCTAGAAATAGAACTGTTGCTGAAAAAACAGGTTATTCAGAAAAGACGGTTGGAAATCTTCTTTCTGGAAATTCAAAACTCACGAATAGATTTTTGCGCACTGTCTGTGAGGTGTTTAATATCCGGCCAGAATGGCTTGCTAAAGGTGATTTGCCGATAATCAAATTGAAAATTACGGTCTCAAGGCTTTTGGAAAGTGATGAATTAGAAAAAATGCTGCCTGATGAAATAAGAGGAGCGCTGTCTGAATGGAAGGATAGAAATGAAGATGAGTGTAATAAGATACGGAGTGCAATTACTCAATTATTGATGCTGCCACTATCACTTCAGCAGTATAGAAGCATCCTTAAATTTGTCAGCGATACTATTGGGTTAGATGACAAAAAATGAGCGTTAAACCGCATCCGACAAAAGGGGCCGGCTGGTGGTACATCATCGTCAGTCATGGTCGCAAAGCCCCCGCAGAATACATCATATTCCAAGGCACTGAAGTTGAGGCCAAGGCATTTGAAAAAGAAATACGTGGGATCGCTCCAGATAACAACAATCGGTTAAAGGTAATCGATCTACTTTCTCGCTTCCTTGAATGGCATAAAACAAACCTGGCAGAGAGCACTCATGATGATTGCCAGGATGCATTCAAAAAACTGCTGCCATACCTGGGCAACAAATACATTGCTTACCTCCGCAACAGCGACTACGAACCATACAAAGCCGCCCGGCTTGCGACCAAGATTGTACCGAAGCGTCGTATGCACCGTCCTGACCGGAAACGTGACAAAAATGCTGAAACAGATGAAGAATATGCACTGCGTTGCGAAGTTGAAACTCGCAATGTCAGTAAGAGAACGATCCAGATTGAATTAAACCATTTCCGCACCTTTCTTCGCTGGTGTGAAAAGGAAGAAAAATACACTGTTGGTGATTATCCAAAAGGGTTCCCAAAAAGCCAGCAAAAACCCAAGGGTAAAGTAGTGCTTGCCTTGTCTGAGATTCCCGCGCTGATCAGCAATCAAAAAGAAGGTTTTCAGCGAACCATTACCATGTTGATGTTGCAGAACGGGCTACGCAAAACGGAAGCACTTACGCTGCGCAAACGTCACGTTGATTTTAAAAACAATGCTCTGATTATCACCGGGAAAAATGATAAAACAGAAGTGATCCCGATTGTCACTCAGGAGCTGCGCCAGGCGCTTGAAAAGGCGGGAGAGGGAAAGAAACCGAACGACTATCTCTTCCTTAATCCGAAAACTGAACGGCCGTATACCAACATCAAGAAGAGCCTGAAATCTGCAGCAGAAAAAGCGGGTATCGATAAACGGGTGTATAATCATCTCATGAGGCATAGTTTTGTAACTGGTGGACTGATGGCCGGCGTTCCGGTTTCTGCTATGAGAGAACTTGCGCGCCATGAGGATATTCGGACAACTCAGGGGTACACACACTTTTTGTCTGATTACTTGCAAGGAGAGGCCGGAAAGATATCGTCTGTAATGTCTGTAACAAAAGAAGATGATGAAACAGCATGAATAAAGGGTTTGCGCTATGCGACCTTGTACTTCGGGAGCAGGGGGTCGCTAGTTCGAATCTAGTCATCCCGACCAGCACATATCAGAGGGGACCGTTTTTTAACGGTCCCCTCCTTTTGTTTCCGGAACATGAAAAAATTCCCCCGCCCTTGCTATCCACATAATGACGTCTATAGTTTCCATTATCATATATTACACGTGGAGGGAGCAATGATCCTGTACATTATGCGGCACGCTGAAGCTGTGGAAGGAAGTGAGACCCTGCGGGACGAATGGCGCTATCTGACTGAAAAAGGAAGGACTGCGGCGAAAAGTATTGTTTCTTCGCTTGCCGACCACGGGCCGAAACCTCGCCTGACCGTTACCAGTCCCCTGACGCGCGCCGTGCAGACGGCGGAGATCGCGGCTGAAAAAGCCTGCCGGAAAAACGTGGTCGTGGCCAGTGAGCTGCTGCTGCCGGGAGGAGATGTGTCCGAATTGGTAACGTATCTGAAAGGGTGCAAGGGCGCCAAACGCGTCCTGGTTGTCGGGCATGAGCCACAGCTTGGGTCTCTGGTCACCGCGTTGCTGGGGCGCGATGCAAAGTCGCTTTCGTTGAAAAAGGGCGCCTGCGTGGCGTTGAAGCTTGATCCCGCTCCGGACGGCAACCCGGCGGCTTTCCTCTGGTATCTGGCTCCCGGCAGGAAGCGGACGACGTCCTTCAAAAAAGCTTTCCCGTAAGGATAGCCGGGGAAAATAAGAAACAAGAGAGAGCTGCAGCAATGCAGTTCTCTTTTTGTATCACGGACTCTTCTTTCGCTTCTTTGTTGTGAAAAAATACGATAGAATCTTAAATTGCGTAAGAGCTGCCCACTTTGACTGAAGAGGTACCACAGATGCGTAACTATCTGGACCTGATGCAGCACGTCCTCAGCAACGGCACGACAAAATCAGACCGCACCGGTACCGGCACGACCAGCGTGTTCGGTTACCAGTTGCGCTTCGACCTGGCACAGGGTTTTCCTCTGGTGACCACAAAAAAGTGCCACCTGAAATCAATTGTCCATGAGCTGCTCTGGTTCCTCAAGGGGAGCACCAATATCGCCTATCTCAAGGAACATGGCGTCAGCATCTGGAACGAATGGGCTGATGAGCAGGGCAACCTCGGTCCGGTGTACGGCAAACAGTGGCGCTCCTGGCAGGCGGTGGATGGCCGCGTTATCGACCAGATTGCAATTGCCGTCGATCAGATCAGGAACAATCCGGACTCGCGCCGCATCATCGTTTCGGCCTGGAATGTCGGCGAGCTGGACCGGATGGCGCTGGCCCCCTGCCATGCCTTCTTCCAGTTTTATGTGGCTGACGGCAAACTCTCCTGCCAGCTCTACCAGCGGAGCGCCGATATCTTCCTCGGGGTGCCGTTCAACATCGCCAGCTATGCGCTGCTCACCCTGATGATGGCACAGGTGTGCGGCCTCAAGCCGGGCGATTTCGTGCATACCTTCGGCGACGCCCACCTGTATTCGAATCACATGGAGCAGACCCGTGAACAGCTGGCGCGTGAACCGCGTCCGCTACCGGTCATGAAGATCAATCCGCTGGTAAACGACATCTTTGCCTTCACCTATGAGGACTTCACGCTGGAAGGGTACGACCCCCACCCTGCCATCAAGGCGCCGGTGGCGATATGAGCACTCTTTCCCTCATCGTCGCCATGGCGCGCAACCGCACCATCGGTGCGAACAACACGCTCCCGTGGCGCTGCCCGGAAGACCTCAAACGGTTCAAATCCCTCACCATGGGGCATCACATGATCATGGGGCGCAAGACGTTCGACTCCATCGGCAGGCCGCTGCCGGGGCGTATCACGGTGGTGCTCTCCCGTGACCCGGATCTGGCTGTTGACGGGTGCCTGATGGCCCGCTCGCTGCCGGAGGCGCTTGACGCTTGTGCCGGGGACAGCGAAGTGTTTATTGTCGGCGGCGCCGAGATTTATGCGCAATCGTTGGCGTTGGCCGATACGCTCTACCTCACCGAGATTCAGCAGGATGTGGAAGGGGATGCGCACTTCCCTGAATTCGACATGAATGCCTGGCAGGAAACATCGCGCGAGGTTTGTTCGCAGGAAACCCCGCAGCCGCTGGAGTATCACTTTGTGACGTATCACAGAATATAGCCAAATCACAAATAGGTGCTATAAGCTAGATATGAAAGATCAGAACTGCCTGATAGGGCGGCAGCCCATTCTCACCAATAATGAGCACATTGTTGCCTATGAGCTCCTGTTTCGCTCTATCGGGTCGGCAAACAACGCCGTCGTGCGCGACGCTACCTTTTCCTCCGCAAACGTCATCAACAATACCCTCACCAATTTCGGCATCCAGAGCCTGCTGGGCGAACATCGCGGTTTTATTAATCTTGATCATGAACTGCTGATGAGCGATGTCCTGGAAATTCTCCCCAAAGACCAGATCGTGCTTGAGCTGCTGGAATCGCTGGCGGTAACTGACGAGCTGATCGAGCGCTGCCGTGACCTCAAGCAGATGGGTTTTACCCTGGCGCTTGACGACCATGAATACAGCCCCATCTATCATGAACTGTACTCGATTGCCGACATAGTCAAGGTGGATCTGATCCAGACCCCGCTTGAGCGGCTGCCGGAAATGGTGAGGCAGCTCCGCCCCTATCCGGTGAAGCTCCTGGCGGAAAAGGTCGAAACCCGCACCGAATACATGGCGTGCCGCAACATGCATTTCGACTATTTTCAGGGGTACTATTTTGCCAAGCCGTCGGTTCTGGAGAAAAAGGGATTTACCGAGTCCGGCGTAACGCTGCTCCGGCTCATGCGTCTCCTGTCCGAAGATGCCGAAACCACGGTTATCGAGAAGCACATCAAGTCCGACTCCTCCCTTACTTTCAAACTGCTCGTGATGGCCAATTCCGTCGCCTTTGGTGTGCGCGAACGGGTGGACAGTGTCCACAAGGCGATATCGATTGTCGGCAGGAACCAGATCAAACGCTGGGTTCAGCTGGCGCTGTTCGCCTCCGAGGATACCCGGTCATCCGTAAACCCCCTTATCGACATGGCCGCCGTGCGTGCTGGTCTGATGGAACAGCTTGCCCGGCGCCTTCCCCTCCTGGCGCCAGATCAGGACGCTCCGGAAAAGGCCTTCCTGACCGGTATCCTGTCTCTTCTGGAGAGGATCTACAACATCTCGGTAGAGGAGCTGACCTCCAAGCTGAATCTGGCCGACGAGGTCCGTGCGGCGCTCATTGCCCGGGAAGGGATCTATGGAACTCTGCTGGTCCTTGCGGAAAAGAGCGAAGCGCTCGATTTTGACGGTGTGGAGGCCATGCTGGGAGAGTTGGGGATCTCCGCTGAAGATGCCGAAGATTCACAGATGGAGTCATTTTCCTGGAGCAATGATCTTACCAGAGAGTAACCGGATAGTATCCCCCCGCTTTGTCAAATCCGGAATGCGGGAAAAGGTGGGATGGGGGTGGTGTCTGTATCCTGCGACAAAGAAGTCAGGGAGGACGTGACATTGCCACATGATTGCTTTCAAGAAACTGATGCCGTACCGCCTGATTTTGTGACTGTCGAACTGGCTGAGGTCATCGATGCGCCTGCCCTTCAGGAGATGATGGACGATTATTATGCCCTTACCGGCATTGGCGTCGGCATCATCGACCTTAATGGCAGGGTGCTGGTCGGCACCGGATGGCAGGATATCTGCGTCAGGTTCCACCGGGCAACTCCCGAGTCATGTGCATTCTGCCACGAAAGCGACACTTCCCTCTCCAGTGGCATTCCTCCCGGGACTTTCAAAGAGTATCGCTGCAAAAACAACATGTGGGACATAGCCACTCCGATCATGCTTGGAAACCGGCACATCGGCAACATTTTCCTCGGTCAGTACTTCTACGACGACGAGAAGCCGGATTATGAGCTGTTTAGAGCCCAAGCCCGGCGTTTTGGCTATGACGAGGCGGAATATCTGGCGGCTCTTGACCGGGTTCCCCGCTGGAGCCGGGAGACTGTTCAGGCGGCCATGAGGTTCTATGCAAAACTGGCCCGGATGATCTCCAAGGCAAACTATAACAATGTCATCCTTGCCGATACCTTGGCCAAACGGGATCAGGCGGAGGAAGCTCTTCGGTGGATGCGCATCAGTGTGGAGAACTCATCCGATGCGCTTTATTGGATTGCGCCCGATGCCCGCTTTGTGGAAGTTAACGAAGCAGCCTGCCGCTCTCTCGGTTATTCCCGTGAAGAGTTGCTGCAGCTGACCGTTCCCGACATCGATCCCAACTTCAACGCCATCACGTGGCCGAGACAGTTTGCCACACTTCGTCAGCGCGGTTCAATGACGTTTGAGTCCGAACAGCGAGCCAAGGACGGCAGGATGTTCCCGGTGGAAGTCGTCGCCAATCACGTTAAATTCGGCTCGGAAGAGCGTCACTGCGCTTTTGTGCGCGACATAACCGAGCGCAAGCGGATGGAACAGTCGCTCCGGGAGTCAGAGGAGAGCTATCGCAGGAAAGCTGCAGAGCTGGAAGAGGTCAATAGGGAGCTGGAGACGTTCAACTATACTGTTTCGCACGACCTCAGGGCTCCTCTCACCAGCATTTCCATGTGCAATCAGATTGTTCAGGCGCAGTGTGGCAACAGTTCCGACGAAGAGCTGCGGAATGTCGTCAGGCTTCTTGATGAACAGATCCTGCGGATGAACCAGATTATCTCAACCCTGTTGGATTTCTCCCGTTTAACGAGCTGTAAGGTCAGGCGGCAAAAGGTCGATCTGTCCGTGCTGGCGCGTATCGTCGCTGCCCAGTTGCAGATAAGTGCCCCCCAACGGCGCGTATCCTTTGTTATTGCTGAAGGAGTGGAGGTTATGGGAGATGAGGGGCTCCTCAGGACTGTCCTGGAAAACCTCATAGGCAATGCCTGGAAATACAGCCGTAACCATGAGCCGTCGCTGATCGAATTCGGCGTAGCAGAGCAGGGGGACGGTATTGCGGCCTGTTTCGTCAGAGACAATGGCTCCGGTTTTGATATGAAGTATGCGGACAAGCTCCTTCTTCCTTTTCAGCGTCTCCCCGGTGCCGAGGAGTGTGAAGGGTTCGGTATCGGTCTGGCTACCGTGGATCGGATCATCCGGAGGCACAGCGGGAAAATATGGGCTGAAGGTGAACCGGGAAAGGGCGCAATCTTCTATTTTACCCTGAATGAACACGATGGAGCCTCCTGTTAAAAGTTACAAAATTGCTGGAGAAAGAGGACAACCGCAGTTCCCGATTAGTACGGGTTTGTCATTGCCTGTGAAACCCTTAGCAGCGAATACCTCAAACAAATTACTGCATTGTAACGGTCTCGTAACATAACTGTAACATTCGTATGTTACCGTCGTGTCACATTACAGATAAAAACAGGTGACGAGAGGAGTGAGTACGTGTTCGGATTAATTCCCAAGGAAGAAAAGTTTTTTGCGATGTTTCAGGAGATGGGACAGATCATTGTGTCCGGTGCAGAACGGTTGAAGTTGATGATGGATGACTACGATAATCCGGCAGAGGGACAGCGGGCAGTTAAGGATATCGAGCATCAGGGAGATGTCCTGAAGCATAAAATAATCAAAATGCTCAATACCACATTTATTACTCCCCTTGACCGGGAAGACATCTACGGTCTGGCCACGGCGCTGGATTCGATCCTGAACCTGATTGACGCTTCCGCGCAGCGTTTCGTCATGTACCGGGTGGAACAGCCGACCACGGAGGCGAAGGAGCTTGTGTTCATTATTGTTCGCTGCTGCCACACCCTCAGCAGTGCCCTGAATCATCTGGGCAAGTGCCATGATGATATCCATGAGCAATGTGTCGAACTGAATTCCCTGGAAAACGAGGCCGATAACGTCTGTCGCGAAGCGATCAGCCGCCTGTTCGACGAGGAAACCGACCCTATCCAGCTGATCAAGTGGAAGGAAATTTACGAGATTCTGGAGCGGACAACCGACAGGTGCGAGGATGCCGCTAATATTCTGGAAAGCGTGGTTGTGAAAAATGCTTGATATGACAATGCTCCTGTTGATTCTGGTCATCGCAGCTGCACTGATCTTCGACTACGTCAACGGCTTCCATGACACCGCCAACGCCATTGCCACCTGCGTTTCCACCAGGGCGATCTCGGTCAGGGGGGCAATTTTCATGGCCGCGTTCCTCAATTTTGCCGGGGCGATGGTTTCGACAAAAGTCGCCGGAACCATCGGCAAGGGGATCGTGGACAAGGACAACGTCACCCAACTGGTGGTGCTGGCCGGCGTGCTGGGAGCGATCGTCTGGGATATTATTACCTGGTACTACGGCATGCCGTCCTCGTCTTCCCACGCCATTATCGGCGGTCTGGTCGGCGCCGTGCTGGCCCATGCGGGTATGAGTGCCCTGCACTGGGCGGGATTGAAAAAAATTGTCCTGGCGCTGGTCATCTCGCCGGTTATCGGCACCATTATCGGCTTTATCTTCATGCTGATCATCATGCAGCTGTTCCGCAACAAGTCGCCCGGCCCGCTTAACAAGGGGTTCCGCCGCTTGCAGGTCGGTTCGGCCGCTTTTATGGCCTTTTCCCACGGCACTGCCGACGCCCAGAAATCCATGGGGGTCATCACCATGGCGCTGCTCTCCTACGGTGCTATTCCATCGTTCGAGGTGCCGATGTGGGTCAAGCTGGCCTGCGCTGTTTCAATGGGATTGGGAACGGCTGCGGGGGGATGGCGCATTATCAAGACCATCGGCAGCGATTTCGTCAAATTGCAGCCGGTGCACGGTTTCTGCGTCGAGACAGCTTCGGCGGGGGTTATTCTGGGGGCATCGTCAATGGGCATGCCGGTGAGCACTACTCACGTCATTACGTCAGCCATTCTCGGCGTCGGCCTCTCCAAACGGATGTCGGCGGTCAACTGGAACGTGGCCAAGCGCATCCTCATCGCCTGGGTTCTGACGATCCCGGCGTCGGCGCTGGTCGCCTACTGCACGTATCAGGTTCTGTTGCCGGTGTTCAAGCCCTAACTGTTCAACAAAGTGTAACATCTGCTCCCTTCACAATTACCCGCCTCTCACTCCCCTCCAGCCAACGGAGGGGAGCCAAATTTCCTTCAACAGTCATCTGCTGAATTGTTTCCGAAAACCTATGCCACCAAACTGTCACAATCTCTTTGCCTACATGTAACGCAACCACCCTTCAAATCGGTGTACCATCCCTTCTGTCTCAACTGTTTCGCTACACCAGAAGGGGGTTTCCATATGTTTGTGACAACTGTCGGTGACTATTTCCTGTCTGACAAAAAACTTTCGCCGGTCAGGATCGCGCTGTTGTATGCGGTTGTCGGGTTTGTGTGGATTCTGCTTTCCGATGCAACGACGGTCTGGCTGGCGCAGGATCTGCGCCAGTTTGAATACATAGCCGTCGTCAAGGGAATCCTGTTTGTCGTCGCCACCTCCGGTCTGCTTCATCTGTTAATCCATCATTATGCACGGCAGCTCCGCTCATCACAGGAGACCTTCCATCTTGCCGAGCAGGAGATCAAAAAACTCGCCTATTACGACCGGGAAACCGGCCTTCCTAACCACAACCTGCTGCTGGATCGTCTTAATCAGGTCATCGCCTTCAATAGCCGCAAACAGAAAAACACGGCGGTTATCTACATCAGCCTGACCGGTTTCAAGGCTGTTGTCGATGCACGGGGGCATAGCGGCGGCAGCGAAGTAGTGCGCGGCATTGCCGAACGGCTGGCTGCCACGCTGCGCCACTACGATACGGTCGCCCGCATCCATCGCGATGAATTTGTATTGGTACTTGGTGGAACCGTGCTGGAAGGTGACGTGGTCATGATCCTGAACAAGCTGCAAACGATATTTTCCGAACCGCTCACGCTGGGAGCTGAAGAAACGATGGTTCCCGCCTGTTTCGGAGTGGCCTGTTTTCCGGCTGATGGCGTGACCAGCGAGCTGTTGCTGCAGCATGCTCATATTGCCATGAACCAGGCGCGCCAGAACGGGGTGGCGTTCCAGTATTATTCCGAAGAGCTTAATCAGAAAGCTGTCGAGCGGCATCGTATCGAGATCGGACTGTTGCATGCAATTGACGATGGCGAGTTTTTCCTCTGCTATCAACCCAAGATGGCGATTAACGGCACAGACATCGTCGGCATGGAGGCGCTGGTGCGCTGGCAACGCCCCGGCGTGGGGATCGTCCCGCCGGATAAATTTATACCTGTGGCCGAAGACAATGGCCTGATCGTGCGGCTGGGGACATGGGTGCTGCGTGAGGCGTGCCGCCAGAACAGAGCCTGGCATGATTCCGGGTTGCCGAAACTCAAAGTCGCCGTCAATCTCTCTGCCCGCCAACTGCGCGAGAGCGAGTTTGTACCGCTGGTCATGCAGATACTCGCAGAAACCGGCCTGGAGCCGCACTATCTCGAACTGGAACTGACCGAGAGTGCGCTGATGGGGGATGCGGGCGATACGGTGTGCAAGCTTCTGCGCCTGAAAGAGCTGGGGATCAGCATTTCGGTCGATGATTTCGGCACCGGTTACTCTTCGCTTTCGTACCTCAAACACCTGCCGATCGATACGATCAAGGTGGATCGTTCCTTTGTTCGCGATATCGTTAACGACCCGGATGATGCGGCAATTGTCGATGCCATTGTCGCCATGGCTCATGCGCTGAAACTGAATGTTATTGCGGAGGGGGTGGAAACCCGCGAGCAGCTTGAGTTTCTCCGTCTGCGTAACTGTCAGCAGGTTCAGGGGTACTATTTTGCCCGTCCGCTTGACAGCCACCAGTTTGAAGCCTTTATGGCGCATGGTGTATCGATTGGCGACATGTCGGTTTCAACGCCGGATGTTACGTCAAACACTGCCGCCATGGAGGCCCTTTCCAGCAGGCGCGCGGCTGCTCAGGCTGATTTAGGGGGTGCTCCGGCTATTTCAGACGCTACGACGGAGTATATTGGCGACATCTCCATTCCGGTTGCTCCGGCTCACCCCGGTGACAATTTGGCCGCCGTGCTCAAGCGCTTTCAGAGCGACCTGACACTGCTGGTGCTGCCGGTGGTTGATGATGGCGGAATCGTCGGCATCATCAACCGCTCCACCTTTCTGGAAGAGCATGTTATCGGTATGAACGGTTTTGCCTTCCATATCAACCACTCCAAAAAAATGCGCGATCTGATGGTTCCGGTCAATCTGGAGTTTGAGGCAAAGGTTACGATCCGGGATGCCGCCCAGGTGATCCAGGCGCAACAGAAGGATGTGCGGGTGGATAATATCTGCGTTACCCACAGCGGCATCTATTACGGTGTGGTGGATGTCAACCGCTTCATCGGCGCGATTACCGATATCAACCTTACCCTGGCCAAAGGCGCCAATCCGCTGACCGGCCTGCCGGGCAACGAGAGCATCCAGCGTGAAATCAACGAGCGGCTCCGGACAGACGAAGGTTTCGATATAGCATACATCGATATCGACAACTTCAAACCGTTCAATGATTATTACGGATTTCAGCGGGGCGACGTGGTCATCAAGGCCATCGGAGAAATAATCGCCGGCGTGACACGTTCCTCGGATGCTGACTTTGCCTGTTTTTGCGGACATATCGGCGGTGACGACTTTATCATCATCACCGGCGCGCACCATGCCGAGTACCTCTCGTCACAGGTCATTACGGCGCTCGAACAGCAGTTGACGCTGTTCCATGGCGAGGACGATTACTCCGCAGGGTGCTACAGCGCCGTAAACCGCAAGGGTGAACAGGAAACCTTTGGTCTGCTCTCTCTTTCCATCGGCATCGTTAACACCCGACTAACACCGGTCAGCTCTTATGCACAACTGGCATCTATCTCCACCGAGGTCAAGAAAGCCGCCAAGAAACTGCCGGGGTCGTCAGTGGTTATCAATCGCCGGATGGGGGAAGAATGTGGTGTAATGTAATTAGAAACTGACATGTTCGATTTTCATGGTAATTGTGCGCCATGATAACTCGCCTCTCGCTCCCCTCCATCCAACGGAGGGGAGGTAAATCTCAATAAGCTCGTCCCAATCGCACGGCAATTTATTCCCAAATATATGTTGCTGTATTCCCAATTACACGATACAGTGCCCAGACTATGAGCATTCCTTTAACCGTATATCCTCGGCATATTGAACCAAGGGTTGTTGAAGCATTGGCGGATACACCTGCAGTCATGATTGCCGGGCCGCGTCAGGCCGGAAAAACGACATTGGTGCGGCGAATAGCAGCCAGCCATGACATGCGCTATCTTACCCTTGATGATGAGATGACCCGTCTGGCTGCGACGGAAGACCCGGTGGGGATGATTCGTGCTCAGGACAGGGCTGTCATTGATGAAATTCAACGCGCTCCGCAGTTGCTGCTGGCCATCAAGAAGACAATTGATGAAGACCGACGGCCGGGCCGTTTTCTTTTAACCGGGTCGGCGAACCTTATGACACTTCCAGCGGTAGCAGATTCTCTTGCAGGTAGAATGGAGACACTGTCGCTGCTTCCGTTGTCGCAAAGCGAGATGCTGGGCGGCACCGCTAACTGGCTGGATTCGGTCTTCAGTGGCGGCATTCCCGAACCGGGTGTTGTGCTGACAGGCAATGACCTTGTTGAGGCAGTACTTCGCGGCGGTTATCCGGAATCTGCCTCTCGTGCAACAGCACGTCGCCGCATAACATGGGCCCGGCAGTACATTGATGCGCTTATTCAGCGAGATGTGCGCGACCTGGCCAGTGTAGACCGCCTTGATATGCTCCCACGCTTTCTGCGGGCATTGGCGCAAGTCTCGGGAAAGCTCTGCAACTACAGCCAGCTGGGTGGTCAGTTGCTGCTGGATCACAAAACGGCAGCCCGCTACGTTGGCCTGTTTGAACAGATGTTTTTGCTCAGGAGGATTGAGGTATATGCGGCCAACCGCCTGAGCCGGGTTGTGAAAACTCCCAAGCTTCAGTTTATGGACTCGGGGCTGCTTGCCGCCCTGCTTGATTTCTCGCCGACTGCCGCTGGACAGGATCGCAGCCGTTTCGGTAATCTGCTGGAAACTTTTGTTTATGCCGAGCTGCGCAAACATGCGTCAACCGCCGACGGTGATTATCGGCTGCTCTATTACCGGGATCATGATCAATATGAAGTTGATCTGGTTGTTGAAGATGCCGGTGGCCAGTTGATCGGGGTGGAAGTCAAGGCTGCCGCTTCAATAAAGCAAAGTGATTTAAAGGGGCTCAAACGGCTGGCCTCCACAACCGGTGACAGATTCAAGCTGGGGGTCGTTCTGTACGACGGCACGGAAACCATCCCTCTGGGAAATCGGCTCCAGGCAGTCCCGATATCAACCTTGTGGGGCCTGTGACGGCTGGGGGCAAGTAATTGGAAAGTTAAATGTTCTATTTTCATGGTAATCGGAAGGTCGGAAAAGTAAGGATACTTCCCGTATTTTGCGGCAAGAGCCGGGGAATAACGGCATAAAACCGGAAGAGTCCTAGCTATTCAGAGTGTTAGATGAAGTGTTCCGTTTGGGTGGATAACATGTTGGATAAGAAAACAGGAAAAGGAAATTAAAGGCAAATGTCCTATAACATGCTCGACAACTACCCAATATTGAAATTTGCGGCAACGGCGTTAGTCACTGTTTGTGCTGGCATTTGGGTTTCTGGAGACGTGCGAGCGCTCCGAGGTGCAAGCAGGATCAGGCGAGAAAAAGTAAATTTCGAACCATGCTGGGCAACTAACGTCGAAACTTTCCTTGGGCCAGTGAAGTCAGTCACAGTCAGCATTTCAGATGGAACAAAATTGACATTCAGGCCAATGGATAAACAACACGCCCTAGGACTATTAGGCGTTACGAATACTACACTCCTGAGTATTGCGAGAGACCCCAAAGGAGGGCCTGCCGCATTACTAAAAACGCCTGAAACGGAAGTAATCGGATTAGCAAGAGTGGAGTAATCAGCATCCAACCAGCCGGTTGCACTCGGCCTTGAGGCCGGTGAACCGGAAGGCAATAAGGGGACAGGCTGATTATTGAGTTAAGTGAGCGGGGTGCTAATAATCAGCCTGTCCCCTTATAGCTCTCCTGAATATTGAGGGCAAGCAAGAAGGAATATCAGCCTTGCGCTGTCTCCTGATTGCGCCCTAGGGGCAATTGCCTACAAAATCGACACAGCGAAAAGTAATTTTATGAAAACTTTTGTTGAACAAATTGTTGAGCGTTGCCAAGAACATGTTGATGCGAGACTTCAGGAATTAGGAGGCGCTGAAAGTTTAGGTGTTGAAAACTCCCCACATCTTTTCCATGGCCTCACCAGCTTCATAATTCGGCAAAGTGATGCTCCAGGGGATATCGAGTCAAACATTAAAGAAGCCATCAAGTTCTCAATGTGGAAACTTTATAATGAAGCGGTGATCGCTTACTTGATGAACTTGGAGAGAGTCACAATTATTGCATGTCGCGGAGTAACTGAAAGAGCGCTTCGTATTGTCTTCCAAAATTCAACTGGATTAGTAGCTAATGACAAGTGGACGCTTGGCCTGCTAATAAATCATTGTGAAGAGAAAGCAGTAAGCATGACAATTCTTGATATTGCTAGAAAAATCAAAACAAAAGGTGACAACCTGTCTCATGCGAAACATGAACTTGAGCACCACTGGAGTGGCATTGTCATGGAAATAAATCCGAAAAATCCCGATGGCCCGCCGGTCGCAAACTATACAACTGATGATGCCAAGGCCTGCCTGCTTCTTACAAGAGATCTGATCGCTTTAGTTTTCGGAGTGGAAGGAAACTGATGTGCGCCTCTTTGATCAAAACCCTTTTTGCCGAAGCACCGTCACAGTTAACGATATTGTGGCGTTCCGGCAAGCAGACCAAAGTTAATGTTGCCGAATACCTTGATACGCCTGGGTATGAAAAACTGAGGGAAGCGGCGTTCTTTGTCTCTGCCGTAGTCGAGGAGTGGGGGCATGGGGTCGAATGGGCTGATGATGGAATTGGTATTGATGCGGATTCTCTCTATAGACTCGGCAAAGAGCAGAGCGGCGCTGCTGATACAAATACCAGAGTTACCAGCCAACCGAGCTTAACTAACACAACCCCGCGGCAATCGAGCTGTCAATGACTACGCCATTCATATTCTGCAGATTCATGGGGCGGTGGCAGGCGCCGCAGGTTGTTCCCTCCTGCATTTTGGTCCAGAGCACCATGTTTTCCGAATCGCACCAGTCGCAGCACCAGAAGTAGTAATCCTCATTGAGTCTGATTTTCATGTCCGTTTCTCCTCTCTTTTATTTACTCCAGCATACACGACCAGTATTACAATCATGTTGAGATCGGATAAAATCTTTGTGAAATATAGGGTAATCTGCAAGTGTAACCCCACCTGTCCTCCCCTTAACTAAGGGGAGGTACGCTTCGATGTGCTCGTAATAGAGTACCGACGAGATTGCTAATGCGTCTCCCCTCTTAAGATAAGAGGGGGACAGGGGGAGTTATGACGTGAATTTATATTGACGTTCGTTTCGTCCGGAGGCACTTTCTACACAATCTTTATACGTCTGCAACATCGTTGTAACAATTGTATGGTACGTTTAACTCTGTTTAAACCACGGGCAGGAGCATGACATGAAAAAAGTGCTGATTATCGAGGACGAAAAAGACCTGGCGGAATTACTGGCCTTCAATCTGGAAAAGGACGGCTTTGCCGCCACCTGCGTTCATGACGGCAAGCAGGGGCTTGAACGTGCCATGACGGATCTTCCCGACCTGATCCTGCTCGACCTGATGCTTCCCGGTATGCTCGGCACCGAAGTGTGCAAGGCGCTACGCAAGGAGCCGCGTACCGCCCGCATCCCGATCATCATGATCACCGCCAAGGGGGACGAGATCGACCGGGTGGTCGGCTTCGAGGTCGGCGCCGACGATTATATCGTCAAGCCGTTCTCCATGCGCGAGGTGGCGCTGCGGGTAAAGGCGCTTATGCGGCGCGTCGGCCAGGAGGCGCCGGTTCCGTCGGCAGACCTGCTCACCTTGGGCGATATCGCCATCGACAAGCAGCGCCACACCGTGACCAGTGCCGGGAGCGAGATCGAATTGACCAGCACCGAGTACAAGCTGCTGCTCCACCTGGTGGAGAAAAAAGGTTTTGTCCAGAGCCGCGAGCAGCTTCTGCAGCGGGTGTGGGGCTACAATAATACGGCGGACACCAGAACGGTTGATACCCATGTGACGCGGCTGCGCGGCAAGCTGGGCGAGCCGGGCGAAATCATCAAGACCGTGCGTGGCTTCGGCTACAAGATCGAGGAGTAACCCATGGGTTTCAGAACCAAGCTGGTGCTTTCCTATATCATTCTGATCGTGCTGATTACCGGCAGTTTCTACCTCTATTTCGATCATTCCCTGCAACGGGAGATGATCGCCGAGAGCCGCGGCAATCTGGCCAGCCAGACCCAGCTGTCGCGCCTGCTGGTGATGAGCAACCCGAGGGTTGCTTCGCCGCAGCAGCTGGCCGAATCGATCGGCACCGTCATCAAGGCCAGGGTTACCCTGATCGCCCCGGACGGCACAGTTATCGGCGATTCGGATGTGGGGCAGTCACGTCTCGCACAACTTGAGAATCATCTGAAACGCCCCGAAGTGCAGGAGGCGCTGAAAAGCGGCAGTGGCAGTGCCGTGCGCTATTCCGAAACCCTGCGTACCTCGATGCTCTATTCGGCGGCGACCTATGGCCGGGAAACAACCGGCGGCGTTATCCGCCTGGCCATGCCGCTGGAATACCTGGCCTCCGCCAAAAGCTCCCTGCATGGCGTGGTCGGCGGGGCAACCGCCGTAACGATCCTGATCGCGCTGCTGTTCAGCTATCTCCTTTCCAACCTCACCTCCAAACCGCTACGCGACATGGCTGCCGCCGCCGCTCGCATCGGGCATGGCGGGAGCAAGGCCCGCATACCGGTGCTGTCGAACGATGAGATCGGTTCGCTGGCCACGGTGCTCAACGACATGTCGGAGCGGATCGAAGACCAGGTGCAGCATCTCTCCGCTGAAAAGCAGCGTCTCGACACCATTCTGCGCAGCATGGGGGAAGGGATTATGGTGACCGCCCCCGATGGTGTCATCACCCTGGTAAATCCCGCGTTCCGCCGGCTCTTCTCCATTACCGGCGAGGTCGAAGGGAAAAAGCTGGTGGAGATATCGCGCCATCCCGACCTGCTGGAATCCTACAATGAACTTGCTGCGCCGGGTGTGGACGAACTGGTGCGGGAGATCGCCATTCAGCCGAACGATATCACCCTCCTGACCCACTGGGTGCCGCTCAATGTCGATGGTGTCAGGCAGGGGATCGTTGCCGTGTTCCACGACATCAGCGACCTGAAGAAGGCGGAAAACATGCGGCGCGATTTTGTCGCCAACGTGTCCCACGAACTGCGCACCCCCGTGACGATCATCAAGGGGTACGCGGAAACCCTGCTGGACGGCGCTCTGCAAGCCGATCCGGCCCGTGCCGTCCGCTTTGTCGAGATTATCTCCAGCCACTCGGAACGGCTCACCAACCTGATCAACGATATTTTGACCCTGTCGAGCCTGGAAACCAAAGAGGCGCTCATCGAACTCAACCCGCTGGATGTGTCGGGAACGATAGCCAAAGCCTGCACGCTGCTTCAGGAGCGGGCGATGCAGAAGAATATTGCGATACATAATGAAACGACCGGCGGAGCATTGGCGCGGGTAATGGCTGATCAGGGACGTTTGGAACAGGTGGTGGTCAATCTGCTGGAAAACGCCATCAAGTACACTCCCGACGGCGGTTCGGTGCGGATGTTCGCCGAGGAAGACGGTGAGTTTGCCAGGGTGTCGGTTGCAGATACCGGCATCGGCATCCCTTTCAAGGATCTGCCGCGCATTTTCGAACGCTTTTACCGGGTTGATGAAGCCCGCACCCGCGAGCAGGGAGGAACCGGACTCGGCCTGGCGATTGTGAAGCATATCGTGCAGCTGCATGGCGGGAGTGTTGCGGTAACCAGCGAACCGGGGCAGGGGTCAGTGTTTTCATTTACGTTGAAAAAGGCGTAATCATATCCGGCTTTGAGGGCTTACCCATGCCGGGAAGCCCTTTTTATTCAGCGCCTTCCCCGTAACATGTAACCCACCATTTTCCTCCCCGTAACACGGCTGTAACATTGATCTGGTATGGTAATCACAGATTCGTTACAAACCAAAGGGAGGAACATTCAATGTTCAAGAAATCAATCCTGACCGCAGCACTTCTGACAATCACCGCAATGTCGGCCCAGGCTGCTCCAACCCACGTTGATGCCAAAATCGCCAAGTACAAATCCGCACCCGGTGTTGCCGGCAATCTCGGCAGTATCGGTTCCGATTCCCTCAACAACTTGATGACTTACTGGGCCGAAGGGTTCAAGAAAAAGTACCCCAACGTCAACATCCAGATCGAAGGAAAAGGCTCCAGCACCGCTCCTCCCGCACTGATTGCCGGTACCGCGCAGCTCGGTCCCATGTCCCGCGAAATGAAGAGCTCCGAAATCGAAGCTTTTGAAAAGAAGTACGGCTACAAGCCGACCAAGATCGGTGTGGCGCTCGATTCGCTTGCGGTTTTCGTCAACAAGGACAACCCGATCAAGAGCCTGTCGCTGGATAAGGTTGATGCCATCTTCTCCAAGACCCACAAACGTGGCGGCGCGGATGTCACTACCTGGGGGCAGCTGGGGGTAACCGGCAAGCTGGCCAAGATGCCGATCAGCATCTATGGCCGTAACTCAGCTTCCGGCACCTACGGCTACTTCAAGGAACACGCGCTGAGCAAGGGCGACTTCAAGAACAGTGTCAAGGAACAGCCAGGTTCCGCTTCAGTTGTGGAAGGTGTTGCCAAGGATATCGGCGCCATCGGCTACTCCGGTATCGGTTATACCACTTCCGGTGTTCGTGCCGTACCTCTTTCCGCCAAGGAAGGGGGCAAGGTTGCCGAAGCCAACTACGGCAACGTGCTGAACGGTTCTTACCCGATGAGCCGCATGCTCTACATCTATGTTGCCAAAAAGCCGGGTCAGCCGTTGCCCAAGGTTGTTGAAGAATTCCTGCGCTATGCACTCTCCAAGGAAGGGCAGGAAGTTGTCGTGAAGGATGGCTATGATCCGCTGCCGGCCAAGATGGTTGATGCTCAGTTGAAGGCTCTTAAGTAACGTAAGAAAAACCTTACCACCCCCAACCCCTCCTACCAAAAGTAGGCGCTTCTAAGCGAATTAGGAGGGGGGCTTTTTGAACCTCACTATTAACAGTCGGGGGGCATTTAGCTCCCCCTCCTTCCTCTAAGGAGGGGGTTGGGGGGTGGTTGGAATGAATCCATGGCAAAAAACTTTATTGATAAATCCCGCCGCAACGACCGTCTTGCCGAACTGCTGATCCGCATCGGCGGGGTTCTGGTCATCGTTTCGGTTGTGTGGATTCTGGTCATGATCTCGCGGGTCGCACTGCCGCTCTTTTACCCCCCCTCTGCTAAAATTGCCGCCACCGTGAAGCTGTCTGCCGCCGTTTTGGCCGGTAAGGTGCTGGCGGTCGGCGCTGAAGAAAGCCAGCAGGGAGCCTTTGTCCTTGATGACAGCGGCACGTTCCATTTTGTGAAGGTTGCCGATGGCTCCCTCTCTGCCAGCATCAAAGTGCCTGCTGCTCCTCAAGGCGCTCTGCGCGTTGTCTCCGCTGAAGCTCTCGGCAAGTCGGCGTACACTCTGCTCTGGGATAACGGGGCGATTTCTGCGGTCACGGTTTCACTAGCGGCTGCCAAAGCTGCGGATGGTGTGGTTTCTCTCTCACATGATGTGGCACCGGTGGATGACCTCGCGTTTGCCGCCTCTCCTGGCGTCATGCAGTCGTTTGCCCGCGTGATCGAAGGTAAAGGGACGGTACGGATCGACCGCCTGACCAACGGGCGGCTACGGGTAACCCATCAGCTGGTGGAAAAGGATCTGCTCGAAAATATCAAAAAGAGCAGCGCCACCGCCGAACTTACGGACCCGCTGCCGGGACGTCTGACGGTTGTTACGGTCGATTCGAAGGGGCACTATCTCTATGGCGGCACCGACAACGGCTGGCTGCTGCGCTGGGATATCTCCGAACCGGGGCAGATTCACCTGCTGGAGAGTGTTTCGGCATCAGAGAAGCGTCAAGGTATCACCTCGCTGGCGCTGGTGCTGGGTGATGTTTCCGTGGCGGTTGGCGATGCGGGCGGCTCACTGACGACCTGGTTTCCGATCAAGGTGGCAGGAAGCGGCGATGACCGGCGCCTGACCCGCATTCATACCTTGCGCTCCACTGACGGCAAGGTGGCGCTCATCATTCCGTCTCCCCGCGACAAGACCCTGTTCTCTGGGGGGAACGGTGAAATCCACGCCGATCATATGACCTCGGAACGAAACCTGCTGACTATCAAAGTCTCCGCTCCGCTCAGTTTTGCCGCGCTTTCGCCTAAAGGCAACAGCCTGGCGGTTCTGGACAGCAGCAACGCCCTGACGGTGTGGAAGCTGGATATCCCGCACCCGGAAATATCGCTGGGCACCCTGTTCGGCAAGGTCTGGTACGAAGGATATGACAAGCCTGAATACGCCTGGCAGTCCTCGGCGTCCAATGACGATTTCGAGCCGAAGCTGAGTCTGGTACCGCTGGTGTTCGGCACGATCAAGGCGACTCTGTTTGCCATGCTGTTTGCCGTGCCGCTGGCGCTGCTGGCCGCCCTCTACACCAGTCAGTTCATGTCGCCGAAACTGAAGGGGCGCGTCAAGCCGGTGGTGGAAATCATGGCCGCCATCCCTTCCGTTGTCATCGGTTTTCTGGCCGGACTCTGGCTGGCGCCGCTGATCGACAAGAGCATCCTGACGATCTTTTTGAGCATTGTTATCGTGCCGTTCATGCTGCTGGTCACCATCTTTTTTTGGAAACGGATCAGGAACGCGTCACTGCTGCAAAGAACAACTCGTGGCCATGAATTCATCGCCATGGTGCCGGTGGTCGTGCTCGGCATCTATCTGGCTTTCCTGCTGAGCGGTCTGGCGGAAGTGAACCTCTTTGCCGGCGACTTCAAGCAATGGCTGTTCAGCACGCTGGGGATTCGCTATGACCAGCGCAACAGTATCATCATCGCCATCGCCCTCGGCTTTGCGGTCATCCCGATCATCTTTACCATTGCCGAAGATGCCATCTCCAATGTGCCGCGCAACCTGACTGCCGCTTCGCTGGCCTTGGGCGCCAGCCGCTGGCAGACCGCCTGGCGGGTGGTGCTTCCTTCGGCGCTGCCGGGTGTTTTTTCGGCGGTCATGATCGGCTTCGGCCGTGCCATCGGCGAGACCATGATCGTGTTGATGGCGACCGGCAATACGCCGATCATGAGCTGGAGCCTCTTTAACGGTCTCCGCTCCCTGTCGGCCAACATTGCCGTGGAGATCCCGGAAGCGCCGTTTAACAGCTCACTTTACCGGGTGCTGTTCCTCTCGGCGGTGTTGCTGTTTGTGTTCACCTTTGTCATTAACACGGTAGCCGAGGCGTTGCGCCAGCGGTTCCGGAAGAAGTACGGAAGGTATTAAAACCTTACCACCCCTAGCCCCTCCTACCAGAAGTAGGCGCTTCTAAGCGAAATAGGAGGGGGATTTTAAGCTCCCCTCCTTACATAAGGAGGGGTTGGGGGTGGTTGGGTTTAGATTTACAAGCAAGAGGTTCTTCAATGAATAAATTCTGGAAAACAGGCGAACCGTACGTGCTGGCTACCGGGGCGGCCCTGGCGATCATCCTGGTCATGAGCCTGTCGCTGGTCGGCGTCGTCATGACCAACGGGCTCGGCTATTTCTGGCCGCGGGCGCTGGTCAAATTCGAGCTGAAGGACGGCACCTCCGCACTCGGCCAGATTATGGAGCAGGAGAATAACCCGATCAGCGGTGCCCGGCGCCTGCAGCTGAAAGTCGCCAACCGTGACGTGTTCGGTCAGGATTTTCGCTGGATTGACGAGAAGGATATCGCCTCGCGCACCCTGCCCGGTGATGCGGTGCTGCTGGAACGGCGCGAGAACGGCAACTATTTCGGTTTCCTGCAGGGCATTACCACGGAAGGGCTTGTCCTGACCGGTGTCACGCCGTATGAACAGTTGTTGCAGGCACGGAAGCTGGTAGCAGGCAAGCTGGAGAACACCCGAACGATCAGGAAACAGATGTCGAATCTGAACAGCAATGCCGAGCGGATCCGCCTGAAACTGCTGAAGCTTGAGTATGGCGGGCAAGAGAAGAATGCGTCGGCTATTACTGAGCTGACCGCTGCCCGTGAAAAGGAGATGGCCGAATTCAGCCGCCTGAACGAACAGGCCAGTGCCACCATGGCCGATATAGGCAAAATCACCGCCCAGTTCAGTGATGCTACGGGGGGCAGCAAAGATATCTCCCTGACGGAAATCGTTGCCCTGCAGCGCCCCAACAGCATGTCGTTTGTTGCCAAGTGCGGCGCCTATCTGGAGCGGGTCCGCGAACTGCTGTTGGATGATCCGCGTGAATCCAACACCGAGGGGGGGCTCTTTCCGGCCATCTTCGGTACGGTCATGATGGTGCTGCTGATGAGTGTCTTCTCGCTCCCCTTTGGGGTGATCGCCGCCATCTACCTGCGGGAATACGCCAAGGATGGCCTGATGACACGCATGGTGCGCATCGCCGTCAACAATCTGGCCGGTGTTCCCTCCATCGTCTACGGAGTGTTCGGACTCGGCTTCTTCGTCTACGGCATCGGCGGCAGCATCGACTCCCTCTTCTTCCCGGAACGGCTGCCTACCCCGACCTTCGGCACCGGCGGCATCCTCTGGTCGAGCCTGACCCTGGCGCTCCTGACCGTACCGGTGGTGATCGTCGCCACCGAGGAATCGCTTGCCTCAATTCCGAAAGGGGTGCGTGAAGGTTCACTGGCGCTGGGGGCTACCAAGTTCCAGACCCTGATGAAGATCCTGCTTCCCATGGCAACCCCCGGCATCATGACCGGTCTGATCCTCTCCATGGCGCGCGCTGCCGGTGAGGTTGCACCGCTGATGATCGTCGGTGTGGTCAAGCTGGCGCCGACGCTTCCCTTTGATACGAATTTCCCGTTTTTCCACATGGACCGGAAATTCATGCACCTCGGCTTTCATATCTACGACGTCGGCTTTCAGTCCCCCAACGTGGAAGCGGCTAAGCCGATGGTATTTGTAACGACGATGCTGCTGCTGGCAATTGTCATCCTGGCCAGCAGTGTGGCCATATATCTGCGCAACCGGATGCGCAGCAAGTATACGACTTCGACGTTTTAACCGGGAACCCTTTTCTTTGCCACAGAGACACAGAGACTCAGAGGAGAACATCAACTGATGATGAAAATGAATACATTCGTATTTGACGATTAGTATGTTTTTCCTTGGTATGACTTTCTCAGTGACTCTGTGTCTCTGTGGCTATATTTTCAGTTTAAGCACTAAATAAGGAACTAACATGTCACAACCCCTGGAACACACCACACCGATTCTCTCGGTTTCCGATCTGAACCTACATTATGGCGCGGCCCATGCCCTCAAGAACATCAATCTTGAGATGGCCCGCAACCAGGTGACCGCTTTCATCGGACCGTCCGGCTGCGGCAAGTCAACGCTGCTGCGCTGCTTCAACCGGATGAACGACCTGGTGGAGAGCGCCCGGATCGACGGCAGCATCCGCTTCGACGGCGCCGAGATCAATGAGCCCTCTACCGACGTCATCTCGCTCCGGCGCCGGATCGGCATGGTCTTTCAGCAGTCCAACCCGTTCCCCAAGTCGATCTACGAGAACATCGTCTACGGCCTGCGCATTTCCGGAGTAAACGACAAGGCGACTCTCGATGAAGCGGTAGAGCGGAGCCTGAAAAACGCCGCCATCTGGAATGAAGTAAAGGATCGCTTGCATGAGTCGGCGCTGGGACTTTCCGGCGGTCAGGCCCAGCGCATCTGCATCGCCCGGGCCATTGCGGTCAATCCGGAGATCATCCTGATGGACGAGCCCTGTTCGGCGCTCGACCCGATTTCGACCCTCAAGATTGAGGAGTTGATCGAAGAGTTGAAAAGCAAGTACACTATTGTCATCGTCACCCACAACATGCAGCAGGCGGCGCGGGTGTCGGATGTGACGGCGTTCTTTTATCTGGGAGAGTTGATTGAGGCGGGCGGGACACGCAAAATTTTCACCAACCCGGAGAAGAAACAGACGGAAGATTACATTACCGGTCGGTTCGGGTAACCCAAAAAACAAGGCAAAACCGGTCTCACGCGGCCAGAAGTAGGTGCCTCTAGGCAAGGCGCGGAGGACGCGGAGAAAACCAGGATTAAAGGCTTAAGTCTTTAGGGGTAATACATAAATCTTTGTTTTTGACTTTCTCCGTGGTCTCCGCGTCTCCGCGTGAAAATAACAGGTTTAATTCCGGCGTGACCGGATGAGGAGAACATATGCAGCAGGAACATATCAGCAAAGCTTTTGATAATGAATTGAACGACCTCCGCCAAAGTATTCTGGTCATGGGGGGCAAGGTGGAGTTGATGATCGCCAACTCGGTCAAGTC
>MGZJ01000067.1:84670-97570 GCA_001802645.1 Geobacteraceae bacterium GWC2_53_11
CCCGCTGCCCGCGATCTGCGCTTCATCACGATTGCGCTCAAGATCGTCACCGACCTGGAACGGATGGGGGACCAGTGCGCCAACATTGCCAAGCGTGCCCGCGAGATGAACGAGGAGCCGCCGCTCAAGCCGTACATCGACATCCCCCGCATGGCCCATCGCGCCGAGGTGATGGTCAAGGAAGCGCTGGACGCCTTTGTGCGCGGCGACTCCGAACTGGCGATCAAGGTCTGCAAGGATGACAGTTTCGTCGATGATCTGAATATCCAGATCCAGCGGGAACTGCTGACGTTCATGATCGAAGACCCGACCACGATCTCCCGGGCCATGAAGCTTAATTACATCTCGAAATCGCTGGAACGGATTGCCGACCATGCCACCAATATCGCCGAGATGGTGATATTCATGGTCAAGGGGAAGGATATCCGGCACACCATCGCATAACATCCGGGAGTCATATAACCACAGAGGAAGCGGGGCCTGTCATGGGCTCCGCTTTTGTCGTTTCCGGCCCCCCCCTCAGTCCCTCCTTATCAGGGGGAAGCCTTCAAGTCTCCCCTGATAAGGGGAGATTTAGAGGGGTTGGTTTTAGGAGTTTCAATTGTCCTTGCCATTGCGCTAACGAGAACTTTCGTGTACAGAAACAGAGCAGGTCAATCGACCACTCTCCCTTCCGCCAGGAATCCCCATGAGCAGTTCTTCCCCACACAACCGCAAACGCTGGATTATTTTCGCCACCCTGGCGCTCATGTATATCCTGGTCTATTTTTACCGGGTTTCGCTGGCGGTGGTGGCGGGCGACCTTTCGCGCGAGCTGCATCTGACACCGGAACAGCTTGGAACGCTTTCGGGTGTGCTGTTCTACGTCTATGCCGCTGCCCAGCTGCCTTTGGGGCCGATGATCGACCGTATGGGGAGCCGGGTGGTGATCAGCGGCTGCGGGGTGTTGACGACGATGGGGGGGATCCTGTTTTCCCAGGCTGATACCCTGGCAGGCGCCATGGTCGCCCGGATGCTGATGGGGGTCGGTACGGCATCGGTGCTGATGGCGACTTTTACGCTCTTCAGTCATTGGTTCACCAAACAGGAGTTCGGGCGGGTTTCCGGTTTCATGGTGGCGCTCGGCAATCTGGGCAATCTGGCGGGTACGGCCCCGCTGGCCCTGGCGGTCGGTGCCTGGGGATGGCGCAATTCCTTCCTGGTTGCCGGAATCGTACAGGGGGTTGTGACCCTGCTGGTTTTCATCAAGGTACAGGATAGGCCAGACGACAGCCAGCCCCGGATTGACGCTGAGGAACCAAAAAAAACCGGCATGATGGCTGCCTGGCGCGAGATCTTCGGTACACGGGATTTCTGGTTGCTGGGGGCGATCTCGTTTGCCTGGTATGGCAATTATCTGGCGCTACAGGCGCTGTGGGGCGGGCCATATCTGATGGAGGTGCTGCATTTGACCAGGGGAGAGACCGGCAGCATGCTGATGTTCACCTCGTTCGGGTTTATCGTCGGCAGCTCGTTTGTCGATACGGTGGCCCGGCGCGTCTTCCACTCGTACAAGAAAACCCTGCTGGCGGGACAGTTGGCGCTTCTGCTGCTCATGACGGCGTTTCTCGGGTGGGCGGAGGTTGTTCCCCAGCCGCTGCTGGCGGGGGGGTTTTTTGCCATCGGGCTGGCCGTGTCAAGCGGTGTGATGATCTATCCGATCATTCGCTCCATGTTCCGGGTAGAGATTGTCGGAACGGCGCTGACGTCGCTTAATTTTTACGTATTGATGGGGGCGGCGGTAACGCAGCAGATCATGGGGGTAATTGTGGGTGGATATGGCGACAGGCCGGGCGGTATTTCTGTCGCAGCGCTTCATGCTGCGTTTCTGTTTCCGGTTGCAGGGTTGGCGCTCGCCATCATCCTCTATTCAAGGGCCGGTGAGTACGGCCAGTTAGGAGTGAGGAGTGAGGAGTGAGGAGTGAGGAGTGAGGAGTGAGGAGTGATTTTGCCTTCAAGATGACATGTTTTGTAGGGGCGATGCTTTGTGTTCGCCCCATCCGCCTTATTCCAACTCTTCCCCGACTTCTTCCATTTCCCGGGTAATCTCTTTCAACGCGGCGTCCTTGCGTCTGAAAAAGGTCACCAGCCAATAGCAGATGAAGTAGGACGCTACCGCCGCAGCGAATCCGATGATGGAGCTTCCCAGCAGGATTGACTTGGCGTAGGGCTGGAGGCTGTGCCAGTCAAGGGTGGTAAAGTTGAGCGCTTTGCCCGGCTTTCCCCGCAGGAACCGCCCCAGGTTATAGCTGGCTACCAGAAGCGGCACAACGGTGAGCGGGGTGTTGACCCAGGCGCCGGTGATGCAGGCGACCTTGTTGAGGCGGAAGATGAAGGCCAGGGCGATGGCCAGGGGAGTATGCAGTCCGAAAAACGGAGTGAAGCTGATAAAAACGCCGACGGCAAAGCCGGTTGAGATATGGCCGGGATGGGCGTCCAGAGATAATATTTTTTTGAATTGCTGTTTGAGCTTGTCAATTGAAATCACGGTGGCCTCGATTGGGGGCAACTCTACGGTCATGTGGGGCGTTTTGTCAATTGATTAGACTTCACGAGCATGCTCAACTCTGATATAAGACTCATATATTCGCCGGGGAGGCTTTCATGGGGTCGATACAACTTATTGCGGCACTGTTCTTTCTGATTGTGATGTCAAGCCAGGTAGTGAGTGCTGCCGGTGCCACATGCTCGTACTCCAGAAGTGTTCAGAAACAGGGAGTTACATTTGATATCACCAGCCGTCCGGCAAGCGGTTGTGCCGTGCAGATTATCACGGTCGGCGCCCGGAAGGGCGGCAAGAAGCTGGCCGGCGTCAAAGCGGATGTGGATTATCTGGTGCAATCGGCCAAACCTGTTGATCTGACCGGTGACGGCGTTCCGGAACTACTTGTGACCAGCCGTACAACCGGTGGGATCGTGTCCGAGGCGCTTGATGTGTATGTGGTGGACGGCGCCGGTCTTCGCCGTGTGACAGTGCCGGAGCTTGACGATAAAAGCGGCTACAGAGGCGGGGATCGCTTTCATTTTGAAGAGCGGCTGATCGTTCGCACAGTCCCGGTGTACCGCGACGGCGACCCTGATACAAGGCCTGCCGGGGGAACCCGCTCTCTCAAATATGAGTTCAGGGACGGGGCCTTCTCGCTCTATGTACAGATGGAGAATGCGTCGAATATCCCGGCTGCTGTTAACGCACAAAGCATTGCAGTCTCATCTCCTGCTCCGCAGCCTGCGGAAAAACAGGAGGCTGCCGCCACGGGCCGCTCGGTAACCGAGGTCGTGGCCGGCGATTCAGGCATTGAAATCAGGACCAATGGTGCCGTGGCGAAGTACCGCACAGTGCGTCTGGACAAGCCGGAGCGGATTGCCATCGATATCCCCGGTGCCGACTCAACTCTTGCGGGCAAAAAGATCCACCTCGACCGGTACGGTATCAGTACGGTGCGGGTGGGACGCAACAAAGGCTTCCTGCGGGTTGTCTTCGATACATCGCTGGCAAAGTTTCCGAAGTTTGAGGTGAAGTCATCTGATGCCGGCGTACTTGTCGAGTTTCCGCAGTAATTACCTACGAAAGGATTGCAAACATGAGCACAACAACAATAGGCGTTATCGGCGGCAGCGGACTGTATGAAATGGAGGGACTGGAACAGGTTGAACGGATCAATATTGAAACCCCGTTCGGTGATCCCTCAGACGAATACGTCACCGGCATTCTGAACGGCGTAAAGATGGTGTTCCTGCCCCGCCACGGACGCGGCCACCGGTTGCTGCCGTCGGATGTCAATTATCGCGCCAATATCTACGGCATGAAAAAGCTTGGCGTGGAGCGGATCATTTCCGTCTCCGCCGTGGGGAGCCTGAAAGACGCCATCGCGCCGGGGCATATCGTCATTCCGGACCAGTTTTATGATCGCACCAAAGGGGTCAGGAAAGACACTTTTTTCGGTGAAGGCGTCGTTGCCCACGTGGGCTTTGCCGATCCGGTCTGCAGCGATCTGTCCGGCGTCCTGTACAATGCTGCCCAGAAGGCCGGGGCAACGACCCACAAGGGGGGCACCTATATCTGCATGGAAGGGCCTGCTTTTTCGACCCGCGCCGAGTCCTTTTCCTATCTGGCTCTGGGGGCATCAGTCATCGGCATGACCAACCTGACCGAAGCCAAGCTGGCCCGTGAAGCGGAGATCTGCTATGGCATCATCGCCCTTTCCACCGATTATGACTGCTGGCATGATTCCCACGATGATGTCACCGTGGAAGCGATCATCCAGATCATTCACCAGAATGTGGCCATGGCAAAAAACATCATCAAGCATGCCGTGGCGGAAATCGGGGCCGAACGCCCCTGCTCATGCGGGAGTGCCATGCAGTATGCCGTCATCACCGACCGGTCGGTCATTCCCGAGGCAACCAAAGTGAAGCTGGCGACAATTATCGGCAAGTATCTGTAAATTGTCGCAGAGAACAGAGAGAAAAAACGAAAAGGCTGGCTCCGCATGGGGCCAGCCTTTTTTATTCACAGGACAAACTGTCTCACGCAATGAACACTTCGCCGCAACGTGAATCCAAAAACTTATCCTACAGGCCTTTTCGTTGCGTGAGTAACAGCCTTTTTTACTTCTGGCTTGCGTAGAGAGCCTGATCTATATCGTCGATGATATCGCTCGCATCCTCAATGCCGATGGAGAGGCGGATCAGGTCTGGCTTGACGCCGCTGGCTTCCTGCTGCTCCGGTGATAACTGGCGATGGGTGGTGCTGGCCGGGTGCAGTACGCAGCTGCGGGCATCGCCCACATGTACCACCAGCGCGACCAGTCTGGTCGCTTCCATAAATTTCCGTCCCGCTTCGGCGCCACCCTTGATGCCGAAGGTAAGCACGCCGCTGCATCCCTTGGGCAGGTATTTCAGAGCCCGGTCATGGGTCGGGTGGCTGGTAAGGCCAGGGTAGCAGGCCCAGTTGACCAGCGGGTGGCGTTCCAGAAATTTAGCCACGGCCAGCGCATTGTCGCTGTGGCGCTGCATGCGCAGGTGCAGGGTTTCCAGCCCCAGGTTAAACAGGAACGAGTTGAGCGGGGCGGGGGTTGTGCCCAGATCGCGCATCAGCTGGACGCGGGCCTTGATGATGTAGGCAAGCGGGCCGAAGGTCTTGAAATATTCCATGCCGTGGTAGCTGATGTCCGGCTCAGTCATTTCCGGAAAGCGACCGCAGCCCCAATCGAATGTCCCGCCGTCCACGATTACGCCGCCGACGCTGGTGGCGTGGCCGTCGATATACTTGGTGGCGGAATGGATGATGATATGGGCGCCATGCTCAAAGGGACGGCAGAGGTAGGGGGTGCCGAAAGTGTTGTCGATGATCAGTGGCGCCTGCATTTCATTGGCGATGGCGGCAAATTTTTCGAAGTCCAGGATGTTCAGACCGGGGTTGCCGATGGTCTCGGCAAAAATACAGCGCGTGGTGGGACGGAAGGCTTTTTTGATCTCTTCGGCTGACGCTTCCGGATCGACAAAGGTTACTTCGATGCCCATCTTGGGCAGGGTTACGGCAAACAGGTTGTAGGTGCCGCCGTACAGCGTGCTTGCGGTGACGATATGCTGGCCGGCCTGGCAGATGTTCATGATGGCCAGGGTCGTGGCGGCCTGCCCGGACGAGGTTGCCATGGCGCCCACGCCCCCTTCCATCTGGGCAATTTTGGTTTCGAAGCCGTCGGTGGTGGGGTTGGCCAGGCGGGTGTAGAAGAAGCCGGCCGCTTCCAGATCGAACAGTTTGGTGACATGCTCGGCGCTGTCGTACTTGAAAGTGGTGCTCTGGATGATAGGCAGGATGCGGGGCTCGCCGGATTTCGGCTCATAGCCTCCCTGTACGGCAATGGTGTCAATTTTCCAGTTCGGGTTCATCGGCAACTCCTTCGATTGTGGTGGTGTGGGGACTGATGTAAAACATCAGATGCGCGGGCATTATACTGATACGCCCGGACTTGGCAATCATATTGTATTTTCGTTCTCTTCCCGCTATTCTGCAGCAGCTTATACCAACCTCAGGAGTTACTACCATGCTTTCATACGATCAGGCCCGTAAGGTTATACTTGAAAATTGTTCCCCTGCCGGCGTCGAGCAGGTTTCTTTGCTGGATGCTGTTGGCCGGGTGCTGGCGAAGGACGTGGCCGCGCCCTGGGATATGCCGTTGTGGGATAATTCGGCCATGGACGGCTATGCCGTGCGGAGTGACGATTGCGGCCAAATCCCCTGCACATTGAAGGTGACCGGCTACATTCCTGCCGGTGCCGTGGCCGACGGAATCAGCGTGGAACCGGGGTGTGCCGTACGGATCATGACGGGAGCGCCGACACCAGCCGGGTGCGATGCGGTGGTGCCGGTTGAGGAAACGGACGATGGACAGGAAACCGTGACGTTGGGGCAGCCGGTGAAAAAAGGGCAGCATATCCGGGTGCGGGGTGAGGATGTTGGCGCAGGTGTTGTCTTCGTCCGCGCCGGGACGATTGTCCGGCCGCCGGAAGTGAACATCTTGGCAAACTTCGGCAAGGCGCTGGTTAGCGTCTATCGCCGCCCGGTTGTGGCGATCCTTTCCACCGGCGATGAGCTGGTCGAACTGGGGCGGACTCCCGGAGCGGGAGAAATCGTCAACAGCAATGCGCTTTCTCTTGCCGCTGCAGTGCGGGAAACCGGCTGTATCCCCCGCATTATCGGCATTGCCCGCGATAACGTGGAGAGCCATCGGGAAAAGCTGCGCGAGGGCCTGAAGGCTGATGTCCTGATCACCTCGGCCGGCGTCTCAGCCGGTGATCGCGATCTGGTAAGGGATGTGTTGTGTGAGCTGGGGGCCGAGCAGCGTTTCTGGAAAGTCGCCATCAAGCCGGGGGGGCCGACTGCGTTTGCCATGTATGGGACAACGCCGGTGTTCTCGCTGCCGGGCAACCCGGTCTCAACCATGATCACCTTCGAAGAGTTTGTCCGCCCGGCGCTGCTGAAGATGCTGGGGCAGCAGCGGGTGCTGCGCCCTCTGTTCAAGGCGGTGCTGCGCGAGCCGGTCAAGAAAATGCCGGGTAAAGTGCAGATTGTCCGGCTCAGGCTGGAGAACGTGGAGGGACGCTGGTTTGCCAGTTCGGCGGGCAATCAGCAGACCGCCATTTTGAAGACCATGGTCGATGCCCAGGCGCTTGCCGTACTTCCTGCCGAGAGCAGCAGCTGTTCTGCAGGAGACGAAGTTGATGTGCATTTTTACGGAAATTATTGCGACCTTACGGAGGCACCATGAAAGATTTTCTGGGCGCTCACATGTCCATCTCGGGGGGGCTGCATCTGGCCATAGACCGGGCTGTTGCCGCCGGTTGCAATGTGGTGCAGATTTTTACCCGCAACTCCAACCAGTGGAAGGGGAAGCCGGTCAGCGAGGCTGATACGGCCCTGTTTCGCAGCAAGTTTGCCGCGTCCGGACTGCATGAGGTGATTTCCCACGATATCTACCTGATCAACCTGGCATCGCCGCCGGGCGAGACGCGCGACAAAAGCGTGGCGGCGTTTCGCGACGAACTGGAAACCTGCGCCCGTCTCGGTATCAACAAGGTGGTCATGCACCCCGGCTCGCACCTGGCTGATTCCCCGCAGACCGGACTGGAGCGGGTGATCGAAGCGTTTGACCAGCTGTTTGCCGAGGTGCCGCAGTTTGAAGGCCGGGTGCTGATCGAGACGACTGCCGGGCAGGGGAGCAATCTGGGCAGGACGTTTGAAGAGCTCGGGGCGATCATCAACGGTTCGAAGTTTCCGGACAAGTTAGGCGTCTGCTTCGATACCTGCCATACCTATGCCGCCGGATACGACACCGCTACCGAGGAAGGGTATCGCGACACCATGGCCCAGTTCGACCGGATCATCGGCATCGAACGGCTGCACTGCTTTCATTTCAACGATTCCAAAAAGGGGCTTGGTTCACGGGTGGACCGGCACGAGCATATCGGCAAGGGGGAACTGGGGCTGAATCCGTTCCGCTTTATCCTGAATGATCCCCGCTTTGCCACGGTGCCGAAAATTCTGGAGACGCCGAAGGGTGATAATGATGAGATGGATGCGGTGAACCTTGCGGAGCTGCGGGGGTTGGTGAAGTAGAAGGAAAGATTTAAATCGACCACCCCCAACCCCTCCTTATCAAGGAGGGGAGCTTTTAAGTCCCCCTCCTTGATAAGGAGGGGCTAGGGGTGGTAAGGTTTTAGCTTGAAAGTAACGCGTGGTTATTCCCCTTGAAAAACCGGCGGCCGTTTACCTAAGAACGCGTTGATCCCTTCCGCGTAATCCTTGCTGTCGTACACCAGTCTACGCAGACCCTGGACCCGTTCAAACGTGTGTGGGCTCAGCGGATGAGCATTGGCCAGCAGGCGAATCTGCTCCTTGATTACCTTGATGCTGAGCGGGCTGTTTCTGGCGATATTGCCCGCCAGTTTGTAGGTGAATTCTTCCAGTTCCCGCTCGGGAACCATGTGGTTCAAAATCCCCAGCCGTTCCGCCCGTTCTGCGCTTAGCGACTGCGCCGAAAAGAACATCTCCTTGGCGATGTTAACCCCCATGATGCCCATGAAATGCAGGATTCCCGAGGCATTGTACGGTACGCCGATCTTGGCGGGGGTCATGGTGATGGATGAGGTCGGGCACCCGATCAGGATGTCGCATGACAGCGCCAAGTCGCAGGCGCCGCCCCACACCCCTCCCTCGAGCATGGCAACCACCGGCAGAGGTGATGCCTGGATGGAACGCAGTATGGTCACGAGCGGGTCGCTGTAGGCCAGCGGGTCGCGCCCGGCAACCGGAAGTTCGTTGACGTCATGCCCTGCCGACCAGACTTTTGCTCCGGCGTATGCCCGGATCACGATCACCCGGGCCTTGCCCCGTTCCAGCGCTTCCAGGGCCTGGAGTATCTCCTCCACCATCTTGCTGCTCAGGACGTTGCGGTGGTCGGGATTGTTCATGATGATGGTGCCGATATTGTCATTGAGTTGCGTCAAAACCAAAGCCATGTGAAGCTCCTTACTACCTGTTTGATCTGTGTACAGCAGGTAAATACTACCGCTTGGTTATATATTGTCAAACAGATATTCGAGCCCGTTAACCTTGATTTCGTATACGGTTCGCAGCATATCCCCCAGCTTGCCCGGCGGGAAGCCCTGCCCGGCAAACCAGACCACGTAATGCTCCGGCAGATCGACCAGCTTGCGCCCCTTGTACTTGCCGAACGGCATGCGCGTGGCGGCTAGTTCCAGAAGTTTGGAGTGATCGAAAGGGAAATCCGGCCCTGCTCCGCTAACCGGCTCCATTAAAGCATCTTCCGCAGATACTGCCCCGTGTACGACTTCGTTACCTTGGCCACCTGCTCAGGTGTGCCGGTGGCAACGATCTCACCACCCCGGTCGCCCCCTTCCGGTCCCAGGTCGATGATCCAGTCGGCGGTTTTGATGACATCCAGATTGTGCTCGATGATGACGATGGTGTTCCCCGCGTCCACCAGGCGCTGGATGACCTCCAGCAGCTTGGCGATGTCGTGGAAATGCAGGCCGGTGGTGGGTTCGTCCAGGATGTAGATGGTCCGGCCGGTGGCGCGCTTGGACAACTCCTTGGCCAGCTTGACTCTCTGGGCTTCGCCCCCCGACAGCGTGGTGGCCGCCTGTCCCAGCTTGATATAGCCGAGGCCGACCTCCTCCAACGTGGCCAGTTTGTTCTTGATGCGCGGGATCGCCCCCATGAACTCCAGTGCCTGCGACACGGTCATATCGAGTACTTCGGCGATGGATTTCCCCTTGTAGTGCACCTCCAGCGTTTCGCGGTTGTAGCGCGCCCCCTTGCAGACCTCACACTCCACATAGACATCCGGCAGGAAGTGCATCTCGATCTTGATGATGCCGTCGCCGGAGCAGGCTTCGCAGCGCCCCCCCTTGACGTTGAACGAGTAGCGCCCCGGTTTGTAGCCGCGCAGCTTGGATTCGGGCAGGTTGGAGAACAGATCGCGGATGTCGCTGAACACAGCGGTGTAGGTGGCCGGGTTTGAGCGCGGCGTGCGACCGATGGGGGACTGGTCGATGTTGATGACCTTGTCCAGATGTTCCAGACCCTTCACGTCTTTGACCGCTCCGGCTTTCTCGCGGCTGCGGTACAGGCGTTGCCCCAGCACCTTGTGCAGGGTGTCAATGATCAGGGTCGATTTGCCCGAACCTGATACGCCGGTGACGCAGGTCATGACGCCGAGTGGGATGTCGACGGAGACGTTCTTCAGGTTGTTCTCGGTGGCGCCGACGATCCGGATCGCCTTGTCTCCGCTGCGCCGTTTTTTCGGCACGGCTATGGACAGTTCGCCCGAAAGATAGCGGCCGGTCAACGAAGCGGGATTGGCCATGACTTCGGCCGGGGTCCCCTGGGCCACGACTTCGCCGCCGTGCACCCCGGCGCCAGGGCCCATGTCGATCAGGTGATCCGCTTCCATGATGGTTTCCTCGTCATGTTCCACCACCAGCACGGTGTTGCCGATGTCGCGCAGGTGCTTCAATGTACCGAGCAAACGGGCGTTGTCGCGCTGGTGCAGGCCGATGGACGGTTCGTCCAGGATGTAGAGCACGCCCACCAGGCTGGAGCCGATCTGGGTTGCCAGGCGGATGCGCTGCCCTTCTCCCCCAGACAGGGTGCCGGAGGTGCGGTCGAGCGACAGGTAGTCGAGGCCGACGTTGACCAGGAAGGAGAGCCGCTCGCGGATCTCCTTGAGGATGCGGCGGGCGATCTCCTGTTCCTTGTCGCTCAGTGCCAGTTCCTCGAAATAGCGGAGGCAGTCGCGGATGGAGAAGGCGGTTACGTCGCGGATGGTCACTCCCCCCACAAACACGTGCAGCGCCTCGGGACGCAGGCGGGCCCCCTGGCAGGTCGGGCAGGGCATGACGTTCATGTACTTTTCCATCTCTTCGCGGGAAGCATCCGATTCGGTCTCGCGCCAGCGCCGCTGCAGGTTGTTCAGTACCCCCTCGAACTCCTTTTGGTAGGTGTGGCGCCGTTCGCCGTCCTCCTCCCACCAGAACTCGATCTTGGCCCCCCGGGAACCGTTCAGGATGACGTCCTTGGCAGCTTCCGGCAACTCCTTGAACGGCTTGCGGATATCGAACTGGTACGCCTTGGCCAGCGCGTCCAGAATCATGTGGTACCAGCCGGACAGACGCTTTTCCCACGGTGCGATGGCTCCTTCGCGCAGGGAGAGCTCCTGATTGGGAATGACCAGGTCGGCGTCGAAGTACATCCGCGTGCCGAGTCCTGTGCAGTCGGGGCAGGCGCCGTGCGGGTTGTTGAACGAGAACAGGCGCGGGGTGACTTCCTGGTAGGAGAGGCCGCAATCGACGCAGGCGAGTTTCTCAGAAAAGAGCATCTGCAGCGGTTTCGCAGCCTTTTTAGTCTTTTTTTCGGTTGGTTCATCGGATGCGGGCAGGACGGCTTCAATCTTCACCACCCCCTCTGCATGATGCAAGGCGGTTTCCAGTGAATCGGCCAGGCGGCGCTGGATGCCCTCCTTGACGACGATGCGGTCCACGACGATGTCGATGTCATGCTTTTTCTTCTTGTCCATCTCTATATCATCGGCCAGCTCACGCACCGTTCCGTCGAGAACCACGCGGGTAAAGCCTTCTTTGCGCAGCTGATTCAGTTCTTTTTTATACTCTCCCTTGCGGCCGCGAATCATGGGCGACAACAGGGTCAGTTTCGTCCCGCCCGGGAGCGCCATGATTTGATCAACCATCTGGGACACGGTCTGCGAAGTGATCTCCTTGCCGCACGAGGTGCAGTGCGGATGGCCAACCCGGGCAAACAGGAGGCGCAGGTAGTCGTAGATTTCGGTGACCGTGCCGACCGTGGAACGGGGGTTCTTGCTGGTGGTTTTCTGCTCTATGGAGATGGCAGGAGACAGGCCTTCGATCGATTCCACATCCGGCTTTTCCATCTGCTCCAGAAACTGGCGGGCATAGGCGGAAAGCGATTCCACATAGCGGCGCTGACCCTCGGCATAGATGGTGTCAAATGCCAGGGTGGACTTGCCGGAGCCGGACAGGCCGGTAATGACGACCAGCTGGTCGCGGGGGATTTCGACGTCGATGCACTTGAGGTTGTGCTCGCAGGCGCCTTTGATGATGATTTTATCGTGTGCCATGATGATTCCTTCTGGTTGCAAAGTGATCTTGAAATATATCACACATCGGCTTCACTATGAAGAGACTTTGCAAAGTAAAGGATGATGCGGGTGACAGTTTGCTCTGCAGGGCACCGACACGTACTCTGCACGTCAGTAAATGCAAAAAGGCCGTCCGAAGACGGCCTTTCCTGTTACATGTGAATACTTTTTGTGGTTCTCGGTACCGGTACCTTATGGGTAGACGTGATCAAGACCATCTGCGTAGGTAAGGGTAATCGGGAGTAAGCCGGTTGCATTAACGGTGATGTTGCCGTTACCTGTATTGGTGACTGTCACGGCGGCAGTGCAGCTGTTGTTGAGTGTAACGACACCATTACCGGTGTTGGTTACCGTAACCAGTTGGCCGTTGTTGGTAATGTTGATCGATCCGGTTCCGTTTTCAGTAACCGCAACATGGCCGCCGTTGTTCTGGACGTTGATAGCGCCGCCGGTAGCTGCGGTTGCGACCACATCGGCAGCGTTGGTACCGGTTACGGTAACGCCGGGTGTTGCCGGTACGACTGGCGGCACTACAACAACCGGTGGAATTACCGGATCAATCGGCTCAACTGGTACAGCGATTGAGCCGGGGACGTTGACGGTGGTGTTGACAAGGGTAACCGAAGCATGCAGGGCCAATGCTCTGCCGTTCAGTGTTACG
>MGZJ01000067.1:97589-108233 GCA_001802645.1 Geobacteraceae bacterium GWC2_53_11
TTGTGGCTGCACTGCCGACCTGCCAGAATACATTCTTGGCCTGAGCTCCATTGACGAGGGTGACGCTCTGGGGAAATGCTGCTCCCGGGCCGCCCACGAGAAGTGACGTAGCCATCTGGAAGACCCATATTGCATTCGGATCGCCCTGCGCATCGAGGACGAGATCGCCACCCTGTATGGCAAATGTGCCGGGTGCGGATTTGTAGACTCCGGGGGCAAGCGTACGGTTGCCCAGTTCACCTGCACCGCCGCCCAGTGTCGAAACATCTATGCCGCCGGGAAGCGCAGCGGGCGACAGGTTGTCATAGGCTGTCTGCAAATCGAGTGCAGCTGCGGCAGCAATGGCGTTTGGTACGGAACCGGCGGGAGCGACTGCCGTGTGTATGGTTCCGTTTACTTTTCCGATATTGTTTGGTGTTTCCGTAAAGACGGCGTTCAGGTCATGGAAGCCTGTGACCAGTGTCGTGTCGGCGGTGGTGCCGATATCACCGTTAATTACCGTATAAGTTCCCTGGTTCGTCATACCTGCACCGCCACCGAAAACTCCGAACGATGTGCCCGAGCCAAGGTCTCCAGGGGTTGTAGCAGCGGCTGCCGGCAAACTGCACGCAAAAACAGTCAGAGCCGACATGGACAAAAGACACGTTGTAGCCTTAAAACTTTTCATTCAATCTCCTTTTTAACATCAATGAATCAGAACTGGTCCCTACTGCATCCGGTGTATCCGTCTTCTCACATCCTCATTATCTGCTTCTCTAAGAGCATGTAGCCTGCCAACATCAGGATGATTTTGAATATATGTAATTACTGTTTAATATCGGTGTGTTGGTGGAAATTGAGGCGGGCGGGGGAAGCGTCGGTGCATTATTATTCCGTCACATATTGTAAAAATCCGTAATTATCTGTAAAAATCCGCAGAAAGTTGTGGGCATGGTGGGCAGGTGTTCAGACCCAGCTTTTATCCCTGCTTAAGAACTTCCTTTTTTTGAATTTGACAGAAGGCGGACCGGTTCTGTATACAGGGGTATTGTTTTGCCACGGCGTTGCATCTACCTGCGAAAGTTCGTTTTTCGCTGATTAATCATCTCTTTGAAGAATCGGTGACCTCACACCATGCCCAAATCACGAGAACTTGCCCAGGCCAATCTGGAAAATATATACCGGATTTTCACCGTCCCCGAAGCCCCCGACTCCACTCTGGGTCGCATCGATCAGGCTATTTCCGATGATCTGACCGGGTTTCTTCAGGAGCATATCGTTGCCGTCGAGCGCGACCTTGATGAAATCGAGGGGGATTTTTCCAAGTCCCGCATTCCGGAAGATCCGACCTATGTTTCGGACTACACAGAATTCCTCAAAGAAAAACTCGTTTCCCAATCCGTGCACACCGCCTCGCCCGGCTTCATCGGGCACATGACCTCCGCCCTGCCGTACTTTATGCTGCCGCTTTCCCGGATTTTGACCGCCCTCAACCAGAACCTGGTCAAGGTCGAGACCTCACGCGCTTTCACCCCCATGGAGCGGCAGGTGCTGGCCATGATCCATCGCCTCATCTACAACGGCAGCGACGATTTTTACACACAGTGGATTCAGAACAGCAACTACTCCCTCGGCGCCTTCTGCTCCGGCGGTACCATCGCCAATGTCACCGCCCTCTGGGCAGCTCGCAACCGCCTCTGCGGCCCGTCGGGGGATTTTAAAGGGATTTCGCGGGAGGGGTTGCACAAGGCGCTACAACATCTGGACTGCCAGGGGCTGGCCGTCCTGGTCTCCCGGCGCGGACATTATTCGCTCGGCAAGGCCATCGATCTGCTGGGTATTGGACGGGATAACCTTGTCACGGTTGAAACGGACGACAACAACCGCATTGACCTGAAGCGCCTTCGCGAACATTGCGCGAGGCTGAAAGGGGAGGGAATCCGCCCGCTCGGCCTTATCGGTATTGCCGGCACCACCGAAACGGGCAACATTGATCCGCTGGAGGCACTGGCCGACGTGGCCGGGGAGCTTGGCTGCCACTTCCATGTGGACGCCGCCTGGGGCGGGCCGACCCTGTTTTCCGATACCTACCGGGGATTGCTGCGGGGGATCGAACGGGCCGATTCGGTGACCATCGATGCCCACAAACAGCTCTATGTGCCCATGGGCGCCGGTATGGTGCTGTTCAAAGACCCTGCCACACTCTCGTCCATCGAACACCATGCCGCCTACATCATCCGCCGCGGTTCGCGGGACCTGGGGAGCCGCACCCTCGAAGGGTCGCGTCCTGGTATGGCCATGCTGGTGCACGCCGGCCTCTCCATCATCGGCCGCAAGGGGTATGAGCTGCTCATCGATCAAGGGATAGAACGTGCCCGTCGCTTTGCCCGGCGCATCGACAGCCATCCCGATTTCGAACTGGTATCCGAACCCGAACTCAATATTCTCACCTACCGTTACATCCCGGCCTGGGTGCAAGAGGTTTTGGCCCGGGCATCGGGCGAGCGGTCGGCCTTCATCAACGAGCTGCTCGACAAAATCATCGAAACCATGCAGAAACGCCAGCGTGAGGCCGGAAAGACTTTTGTCTCCCGTACCCGTCTTGCACCGGGGCGTTACAACGGAACCACTATCACCGTCTTCCGGGTGGTTATGGCCAACCCCCTGACCACGGAAGAAATCCTCTCTGCCGTTCTCGACGAACAGTGTGAAATCGCCTCACATCCGGATATCCAGACTCTATTGGAGCAGATCAGGGAATAGGTGCTTCACCAGGCTTCTCACATTATCCCCATAAAAAAAGCCCCCGCATTCCTGCAGGGGCTTCCTCATTTCCGCCCGCCAATTATCTCGGCGGGCTACATACTGCATCCCTCTTTACAGTGGGACACAGGGCGGATACGAAACTTCTCAGTTTGAAAGCCCATTGGAGTGATCTCCTTTTTACCCTCGTACGAGTTGTACTACTATAACTACTATACTCCTGACGGGATACGATCACAAACACAATAGAGGGTGCAGAGAACTCTTTGCCGCGCCGGTTTGTTACGCTTTTCTCTTCAACCGCCACCCTTCCTTGTTGACCTGCGGGGTACGGGAAATAGCCAGTGAATCGGCCGGCACATCGATGGTGACGGTCGTGCCGGCTGCCACCAGCGAGTTGCGGCCGACTGTTACCGGGGCTACCAGCTGTACGTCGCTGCCGATGAAAACGTCGTCGCCAATAATGGTCTTGTGCTTGTTGACGCCGTCGTAGTTGCAGGTGATGGTGCCGCAGCCGATATTGACGTCCTTGCCGATTTCTGCATCGCCCAAGTAGGTCAGGTGCGATGCCTTCGACCCTTCCCCCATGGTGATCTTCTTGGTTTCGACGAAATTGCCGATTTTGACCTTGTTGCCGAGCTTTGAGCCGGGCCGGAGATGCGCCATTGGTCCCACCGCCACGTCTTCCCCAAGTTCCGAATCCTCCAGCACAGATGCCGCCTTGATGTGGCAGTCATCGCCGATGGTGCAGCCGGAAATGCTGACGTTCTGCTCGATGTCGCAGCCGCTGCCGATGACGGAAGCTCCGCCGATCTGGCAGCCGGGGTGGATGATTGTATCGGTACCGATGGTGACGCCGTGATCGATGTAGGTGGTGTCGGGGTCGATGATGGTGACGCCGTTCAGCATGTGCTCGCGGTTGATGCGGCGGCGCAGGACGCGGCCCGCTTCAGCCAGCTGGGCCCGGTCGTTGATTCCCATGATTTCGTCGGCATCGGCGGTCGATAGTGCCAGGCAGCCGAGTCCCCTGCTGACGGCAATCGCCAGCAAATCGGTCAGGTAATATTCCCCCTGGGCGTTGTCGTTGCCGATCCCCCGGATGTTGTTAAACAGGAAGTCCGAATCCATGCAGTAGATGCCGCTGTTGATCTCGCGGATTTCCTGCTCTTCCGGGTCGGCGTCCTTCTGCTCGATAATGCGGGTGACATGGCCGGAAGCGTCGCGAACGATGCGGCCATAGCCGTAGGGATCATCAATGAGTGCGGTCAGTACCGTGATGGCCGCCTGGTTTTCACGATGATAGGCCAGCATGTTCTTCAGAGTTTCGGCGCGCAGCAACGGGGTGTCGCCGCAGAGGATCAGCACCGTACCCCGGAAGCCGTTCAGGGTATCCAGGGCGCAGGCGACGGCATGCCCGGTGCCGAGCTGTTCTTCCTGCATGGCGCAGCGGATGTCCGGCGCCCCGCGAAACGTCCCCTGCACCGCATTGGCCTGGTGGCCGATGACCAGTACGATCGGGTCGGAGCCGGCTTCCCGGGCAGCGGCAACCGGCCAGGAAATCATCGGCCGCCCGGCAACGGGGTGAAGAACCTTGATCAGTCCCGACTTCATGCGGGTGCCTTTTCCGGCGGCGAGTACGATAGATGCAACGGATTCCATAAGTGGTAAACTCCATAAAAGTGGTGGGAAAATAATCGGGCCACTTTATGCGATTGTTGGCTAAACCGTCAAGATATTAGGAGGCTAGCAATAATAGGTTGAACAAAATTGCGCTCAGATTCTGGTCAGATTTGGCTGTGGCGATTGAATAAAACCGCAGGCGGAGCAGGGCTACGCTGAGGATTTTGTGATTGAGCTATTCTTAGCGCATTGCGTTGTGTGACGGTTCTTTAACCTTTACTTATCCGCTGGTTTGGCTATAGTACTGTTCGTTTGCACTCAGATTTACACAAAGGGCTTGTCGATGGCGATTGCTGAAGATGTCACAATCCTTGACCAGAAACTGAATACGCTGATCACCAGGTACGAACAGTACTTTATCGGTCTGGAAAAACGCGAACCGCTTCAGCTGCTGGGTGAGGTGGAAAAACTGGTGCGCAGCAACACCGGTGTGCCCATCAACAACACCATGTACAAGCACCGCTTCAACATGCTGGTCGCACGTTTCAATACCTATCGGGAACATTGGAACCGGATTTTAAAACTGATGGAGGAGGGGCGTTACTCACGGGACCGCTTTATCAGTGACCTTCACCTGCGTCAGAAAAGCAAGCCGGAACGGCAGGAGGCAGATGCTCCTGTTTCAAACGGCGATGCTGACCTGGACCGGCTGGTTCATGAATTCCGCGAGGCGCGCAGGGCGTGTAACCTGTCGGTTGAAAAAGTGACCCGCGAACTGGTGGCGGCAACCATTGAAAAACAGAAGCCGGCACTGGCAGCAAAACTTGGCACCGATCATCTTGCCTTCAGAGTTGTTATCGAAGACGGCAAACCAAAGCTGAAAGCCGGACTTCGCAAGCATTGACCGTATAACCTTGTCCCACACCGGTATTCCTATGACTCCTCTGATCCCCCAAACTATTGACAGCATCGCTGCTCTCCGCCGCTCAGAACGGCGCATCACCGTCCCCGGCCTGAAAGGGTCTTCCCCTGCACTGTACGTTGCGGAGCTGGTTCGCTCCGGGCTTGAGAACCCGCTGGTTATCACGGCAACACAGGAAGCTGCCGAAGAGTTCTGCCGGGAGCTGGCATTTTTCTCCACGGGTGATCTGCACGCCGTGCTTTTTCCTGCGTGGGATGCCGCGCCCTTTTCGGCGACTTCACCGCACCCCGACATCACCGGCGCCCGCCTCGATACACTGTTCCGGCTGCAAAACGGCCTGGCGCGCATCACGGTCATGCCGGTGGCCGCCGCACTGCAGCGGGGGCTACCCCGCAAAACTCTGAATGACGCTTCCTGCTACCTGCTGGCGGGCGAGGATTTCGAACGGGACGACCTACTGGCCCGGCTGATCCGGATGGGATACGCCAACGTACCGTTGGTGGAGGATCGCGGTACCTTTGCCGTGCGCGGCGGGATTCTCGACATCTTTCCTCCCAACCTGACCACGCCGGTCAGGATCGAGTTCTTCGGTGATACCGCCGAGACCATCCGCGCCTTCGATCCGCTGACCCAGCGCTCCCTGCAGCCGGTTGAAGAACTGGTGCTGCTGCCATCGCGGGAGCTGCTGCTGTCTGACGAGGTGCTGGAGGATATCAGCCCGCGCCTGAAGAAGGTCTGCGACGATTTGGATATACCGGCCAACCGCCGCCGTCTGATCCTGGAAGACCTGCAGAATACGGTCTATTTTCAGGGGATCGATTTCCTCCAGCCGCTGCTTCATCCCGGCCTGGAAACCATTTTCGACTACATTCCTGCCACAGCGCCGCTGATCCTGCTCGATCCCGAGGGGATCAGTTATGCCTCCCTCGCCCTGTGCGACGAGATCGAGGCCGGTGTTGCCAAGGCGGCGACCTCCGGACTGGCCCATTCTCCGGCGGGAGAGCTGTTCCTGAGCGATGCGGAATTGACTGCCATCGTTGCCGGGCGGCGCGTCATCGAACTGTCCGGCTTGCTGCTGGATACGCCCGAGGCGCACACGGCCATCGCCATTCCCTGTCAGGATAACACCGACCTGAGGGTTAACGTGTCGAAGGAAAGCAGCCATGCCTTGGCGCCGCTGGCAAACACTCTACGGAGCTGGCTTAATGGCGGCGAGCTGATCGCCATTGCCTGCCACCAGCAGGCGCAGGCGGAACGGCTCAAGGATCTGCTGACGCCGTACAAGCTCCCCTGTTTTATCAGCGAAAGCGGCTTTATTGAGGCAGTTACCACCCCCAACCCCCTCCTGAATCAGGAGGGGGCTATAACCATCCTCATGGGTGATATTTCCCGCGGTTTCCGTCTGCCCGGTTCCCGCCTGATCCTGATCGCTGAAGAGGAGCTGTTCGGCAAGCGGGTCCGGCGGCGCGGCGTATCCGAGGTGCGCAAGAAGCAGCTGCTGGCTTCCCTGGCCGAGCTGAAGCCGGGCGACTACATGGTGCATATCGACCACGGTATCGGACTCTATCGCGGCCTCCAGCACATCAGCGTCGGCAGTACGGCGGGCGATTTCCTGCTGCTGGAGTATGCCGGTTCGGACAAGCTGTTTCTGCCGGTGGACCGACTTGGTCTGGTGCAACGCTACGTCGGCCCGGAAGGAAGCAATCCGTCGCTGGACAAGCTCGGCGGGGTCTCCTGGGAAAAGTCGAAAGGCAAAGCGCGCAAGAACATCGAGGAACTGGCCGGAGAACTGCTGGAAATCTACGCCAAGCGGCAGCTCTGCGAAGGATTCTCTTTTTCGCCTCCCGATGAGATGTACCGGGAGTTCGAGGCGTCGTTTGCCTGGGAGGAAACGCCGGATCAGCTTTCCGCCATTAACGATGTGCTGGCCGACATGCAGCATTCCAAACCGATGGATCGACTCATCTGCGGCGACGTCGGCTACGGCAAGACCGAGGTTGCCCTGCGCGGCGCTTTCAAATCTGCGCTGGACGGCAAGCAGGTCGGCATCCTCGTTCCCACCACCATTCTGGCCCAGCAGCATTACGAAACCTTCCACGAGCGGCTCAAGGATTACCCGGTCAAGGTTGAGGTGCTGTCCCGTTTCCGCACCGCCAAGGAGCAGAAGGACATTCTGGAACGGCTCAAAAAAGGGGATGTGGACATCATCATCGGCACCCACCGGCTGCTGCAGAAGGATGTGGCGTTCAAGGACCTGGGCCTGATGATCATCGACGAGGAGCAGCGTTTCGGCGTCAAGGACAAGGAACGGCTGAAAAGCTTCCGGGCGGTGGTGGACGTCATGACCCTTTCGGCTACGCCGATCCCCCGCACCCTCTACATGTCCATGATGGGCATACGCGACCTCTCCATCATCGACACGCCGCCGGTGGACCGCCTGGCGGTCAAGACCATCGTCTCCCGTTTCTCCGAGGAGCTGATCCGCGAAGCGGTGCTGCGCGAACTGCGCCGCGGCGGGCAGATTTTCTTCGTCCACAACCGGGTGCAGACCATCGGCAAGCGGGCGGAACTGCTGGCCCAGCTGGTGCCGGAAGCCAAGATCGCGGTCGGCCACGGCCAGATGGGTGAGCACGAGCTGGAGAAGGTTATGCTCGGCTTCATGCACGGCGAAACCAACCTGCTCCTCTGCACCACCATCATAGAATCGGGACTCGACATCCCCAGTGCCAACACCCTGATCGTCGATCATGCCGATAAGTTCGGCCTGTCGCAGCTCTACCAGCTGCGGGGAAGGGTAGGGCGCTCCACCCAGCGCGGCTACGCTTACCTGATGATTCCGGGAGAAGGTGCGATCAGCTCCGATGCCCGCGAACGTTTGCGGGTATTGCAGGAAATATCCGAGCTGGGGGCCGGTTTCCGCATCGCCACCCACGACATGGAGATACGCGGCGCGGGTGACATGCTCGGCAACCGCCAGTCCGGCACGGTCACCGAAATCGGTTTCGAGCTGTACAACCAGATGCTGGAGGAGACCATCGCCCGCATGCGGGGCGAGGAAATGGTCGAGCATGTCGAGCCGGAGATCAACCTGAAAGTGCCGGCGTTCATCCCCGAAGCGTACGTCAAGGATGCTAATCAGCGCCTCGTTATCTACAAAAAGCTGACCCAGGCGGAAAATGAAGAGGACGTGCTGGACGTACAGAACGAGGTGATCGACCGGTTCGGCAAGTATCCGCTGGCGACTTCGTACCTGTTCGAGATCATGAAGCTGCGGGTGCTGCTCAAAAAGCTGATCGTGCGCCAGATCGATTTCGACGGCCATGCGGTGATCATCTCGTTCCACCCCCGCACCCCGGCTTCGCCTGACACCATCATCGGCATGATGCGGAATGAGCCGAAGAAGTACCAGTTCACCCCCGATTACAAGCTGGTCTGCACGTTGAAGGAGACGTCGTTCGAGGCGATTCTGGAGATGGCGAAGAGTGTGCTGACGCGACTGGCGCCGGTGGGGTAGCGTGCGGATACATGCCCTTTGGGGGTGAATAACAAGTTGCCGCACATTTGAAATGAGCAGATGCGGATTCAGTTGTACGGTTTGGTTTTTGTATTTTATCCCCCTCCTTAAACACAGGAGGGGGGCTAAAAACATACTTACTCATGGCTGGCAATTATCTAATCGGACAACGCAGACGCCGATTAATTATATTGTCAGCGTAAACAAACAGTGTAAAATATGATTATCATATTTTACGGAGGTTGCTATGCAGGCAGCGATCAGTTCAACCGAGGCGGTGAGGAATTTTTCGGAACTGCTCAACAACATTAAATACCGTGGCGATCGCTATACCGTTATCCGTGGCGGAAAACCGGCCGCATCCCTGGTTCCGGTGGAACCGGTCCGCAGTGGCGCTACTCTGGCTGACCTGCGCAAAATTGTGCAAGCCTTTCCCCATCTTGACAAAAGTGACACCTCATTTGAAGCCGATGTTATAGCTGCGGCAAGTTCGCAGCCTTCAATGCCCGAGGCTCTGTCATGGGAGTGATACTTGATTCCAGCGAGATCATCGCACTGGAAAGAAGCCGGGGGATGGTCGAAAATCTGGTGGCTGGCCGGGAGGATGAACCGTTCGGTATCAGCGTGGTAACCGTGGCCGAACTCCTCCATGGAGTCGAGCGGGCCGATACGGAAGCCAGGAAAATAAGACGTCAGGCTTTTGTGGAAAAAGTGATCGAGATGATTCCCGTGTTTCCGTTTGATGTTGGAGTTGCCCGCATCTACGCCAGGATATGGGCGTCACTGGTGCAGCGAGGCTTTACGGTAGGGGCGCATGATCTGATTATTGCCGCGACGGCTATCTCTCTGGATTACACGGTTATTACCGCTAACCGGCGTGATTTTGAGAAGATCGAGGGATTACGGGTTGAGGTACGACAGGCGTAGTTTATTCAGGCTTTTCTCACAGACAAATGTTCCCTTTGGGAAGATCATCGGTTACATGCGCATGCGCATGTGAAAATTTTTGGAAGCTTCCCATATTAATTTGTGGAAAAACAGGGGGGGTAGATGTTACGTCGTACTAGTTTCTTGGTGTACTGAAAAAGCGGATACACAGTTCATTTGACAGACCCGTGACGAGTTGTACTCAAAAAAACAAGTATTTATCCCACAAGGATAACCCAACACATGCATAGATTAGAAATAGTCAAACATTTGATTGATATTCACAAGAGACTTTTTCAGCATGCTATCCAGAACACTCGCGAAACAACTCAGATTCCACTTTTCTCTATACAGGCTCCCGGTCATATAGGGATTGATAGTATTGATATTCCGAGGCTTAATCTGGAATATGATCAAATCCCTGAAGAACTCAAGAAGACCCTCCTCGCACTATTCGAATCGGGAAAGCACAGCCAAAACTTTCCAATGAACACTACCGGACTGCAATCAGGACTAATTGACTGTTTCTTACACGGTTTCCGAAACACTCATATACTGTCAGTTGTATCAAATCCTCTAAACCACTATCATGCCTTTATGCTTAATGCGGAAATCCATTCCAAATGCATAGTGGAGTGGCTTGACACTGGAACTACTTCGCGGTTCATTGAAGTAGTAATACAGCCTAAAATAAAGGTGGGCAAACATATCAGTTTTGGTCATTGGATCCATCATCAAAAGACACTTCCTGACTTGTGCGTAGAGGGTTTGATGGGCCAACAGTCTGGGCAGGAAGCCGCAAATAGAGTTTTTAACAGTAGCTTTTTTGTCCGCGATATGAAAACCATGCCTGCATCCGCTGACGAAATTTTTGCTGAAGTAGATACTCTAGGAGTCTGTCGGGCTTTTTAGCATCGTG
>MGZJ01000068.1 GCA_001802645.1 Geobacteraceae bacterium GWC2_53_11
TGTTGTCTCCTATCTCACTACTGCGGTCTTTTCTTTGAGGATGGCGTGCAGACGCTCGACCATGTCGCTTATTTCACCTTCCAACACGATGCCGCCGCTTCGTTTTGTTGGCGGGTAGACGCTGGTGGTTGCTGTTAGTTCCTGCTCCCGGAGAAAATCACTGACTGGGTGCGTAATCAGTTCTTTCTTTTTGGCTTTCATGATGTTGGGCAGGGTCGGATAGCGCGGTATGTTAAGGCCAAGTTGGCAGGTGACCAGTGCGGGAGTCTTTAGTTTCACGACTCCTTTTATGCCGCCTTCCAGTTCGCGTTTAACAGTGATGGTGCCGTTGTCATACGCAAGGCCGATTATGGTGGTGGCGCAGCCGTAGCCGAGTTCTTCCGCGATTGTTACCCCGACTTGGGCAGAGCCGCGATCTTGTGACTGCATGCCGGTGAGGATGAGGTCAAAACTTTTGTCTTTGGCGAAGGCGCTTATGATGGCAGCAATCTGCCACGGGTCCTTGGTGTGGGGGGCGGAGTCCTGAATATGCACGGCTCGGTCGCATCCCATGGCAAGGGCCTTTTTGATCGGTTCGCCAACCCGGTCGGGACCGATGGAGAGAACCGTTACGTCCGGTTCGTTGCCAAGTTGTTCCTTCAACTGGACCGCCTGCTCTACAGCGTATTCATCGTACTCGTTCATGCGGTACGCCAGGTCGGATTCCGCATACCAGTCGCCAGTGCCGTTCGACTGGAATTTTGATTCCATGTCAGGAACCTGTTTGATGCAGACAAGTAGTTTCATTCTTGGACTCCTATTCGTTCTTAATGCCTTCCCTTACAGCCGCTCTGCCACAATTTCTGCCAGGTCACGCACAGCAAGCTTTCCTTCATAACCACCAGTTTTGATACCATCTTCAAACATGGTGAGGCAGAACGGACAATTGGATACCAGCATGGGCGCGCCTGTGGCCTCGGCCATCTTCACCCGTTCAACATTAATTCTGCTCCCCAACTTTTCTTCAGCAAAGATGCGCCCCCCACCGGCACTGCAACAAAAACTCTCGTAACGGGATTTATCCATCTCATTAAGTTTCCCGCCTGCTGTCTGAAGCACACTGCGTGGTTCGTCAATTATGTCCATGTATCTTCCGAGGTAGCATGAGTCGTGGTACGTGTATTCGAAGGCTTCACCCTGTATTTTCAGGTTACCGTTATTGAGCAGCCCATTGATGAAAGTCGTATGGTGTTCCACCGGCAGATCCAGTCCTAAATCCTTGTAGTCACGAGCAAGTGTATTGAAACAGTGGGGGCATGTGGTGACAATTTTTTTCACCCCGTATGCTTTTATCAATTCGATGTTTTCCTGAGCCGTCATCTGATAGAGATATTCATTTCCCAGTTTCCTCACAGGTTCTCCACAGCATTTCTCCTCTTTACCGAGGATGCCTACCTTGACCCCGGAAGTGTTGCAGATCTTGATAAAACTTTTGGCGATCTCTCGGTTCCGCTTGTCAAAAGAGGCATAACAGCCAACGAAATAGAGGATGTCTACTTCGCTATCCTGATCCATCACACTCACTTCGAGACCATCTGCCCAATAGCCCCTGCTGGCGTAGGCGAGACCGAATGGATTACCATTGACTTCAATGTTTGATACCGCAGTGCGTACTTCATCTCCGGGGAAGGCACCTTCCATAAGAGTCAGGTTACGTCGCATTTCTATGATTTTATTAACATGTTCAATATTGGCGGGGCAGATTTCCTGACATGCTCTACATGTGGTACACGACCACAGCACATCTTCCGTTAACACATTAACGAGACTATGATCCGGATTGGCTTCGGCTGTTTCACCGATTTGCTTGACCAGCTTCATCGGCGAGAGCGGCTTCCCTGTTGTGTGTGCCGGACAGCGATCCTGGCACCTCTGACAGCTAGTGCAGGCGTCTGCATCGAAGATATCCTTCCAGGAGAGGTCGGTCACCTTTGCTGCACCAAATTGTTCGATGCTTTCGTCTTCCAAGTTGATTGAAGCGATAGATCCCTTTGGACCGAGATCGGACATGACGTAGTTTGCGCTCGTTGTAAAGATATGGCGCAGCTTGGTAAAAGGTATGGCGGCGATGAAAACTGCGACAAGAACGAAGTGAAGCCACCACAGGAATTTATGAACCAGAGCCAACTGATCAACCGGCGTATTGAGAAAAAGTAAGCCAAACAGCCTGCCCACAGGAGAAAAGCTGGCAAGCTCCGGATTCTGCACAAGCTCGGTTGCGGCTATTCGCACACCTTCAGCAAGAAAACCAGTCACTAAAATTGCGAACAGCAAGGTATGAATCACATAGTCGTCTCGGATGCTCTCCATATCTCTCTTAATGACAAAACGGCGCACGAGGAGTCCGCCCAGCATGACAATGGCGGCTAAACCGGCAAGATCAAGCACCGCCGAAAATATTTTGTAGAATGTGCCTTTCAGAAATATGATTCCTAATACCGGGTGGGTGAAATCGGCCTGAGCCATCACCAGCAAAGTGCCAATAAAAAGCAGCCCGAACCCCCAGAAGAATACAGCATGGAAGGCTCCAGGGTTAAGGACTCGGATCACCCTGATCTGACCAAAAAGGTTGGACAACAGCAAAGATATTCTGCGCGGAAGTTGATCGAGTCTGGCGAGTGATTTCCCCTGCCGATAAACAGGCACCCGCTTCCAAAATCCCCAAGCGCAGACTCCCATGGCAAGAAAGCTCAGCAGATACATGGGTATGACTACCCCATGACCAACGTTCCAATATATTTCTCTCGTAAATTCCATAATCACTCCTGTATCAAGTCAGATCTTCGATTGAAGGCAATTTTTTGAAAGCTCCCGTAATCTTGACATTGCTTCAATCATTTCCTTCTCTAGGCGTCCTGCTATGACTACAAGCGGCTCAATTCGATCTGCAAAGGCAACTGACTGGCCGGTGGCCAGAGCACCGACAGACGTGTCACCAGTTTCGTAAGCCATGCGCCCGACCTTGCCGGAAATATGCGGCATAAGGACATCAAGGTTCCCACCATGTTCCTGTTCAAGTCGATGTACCGTCTGGGCAGTATCGTTGCGCAAGGCCCTCAGTGTGTTCTTCAGCGTCTTCATAATCAGCATGGTTCCTGTCTCATCAGCCTTGATCAACTGTTCCTTGAAGGCACGGTGCGCCCAAATCTCTTCGGCGACGAGAAAACGAGTCCCGATTATTACTCCGTCGGCTCCGAGCGCAAGGGCAGCAACTATTTGAGCCCCGTTGCCAATTCCTCCACCAATTACAAGTGGAATTGTTATTTTTCGTGCAGCTATAGCAGCCTGCACAATAGTACCGACCAAATCCATTCCAGGATGGCCTCCGCATTCAGCACCTACAACCGTGACGGCATCAACTCCGATATCTTGCGCTTTCTGTGCATATTTCACGGCAGGCACTTTGTGCAGTACCTTAATGCCGGCGTGATGCAGACGTGGAAGATATTTCTCGGGATTCCGTCCTGCTGTCTCGACGAAGCGCACTCCTTCATCTATGATAAGATCGAATATCAGATCTGTTTTTTCTCCCTCCACCAACTTCGGTAGCATTGAGACATTTACGCCGAATGGAAGCCCGTCTGCGAGATCACGACAGTGACGGATTTCTTTCCGCAGAGCATCAAGATCGGGGAAGCTTCCCGCAGTAATAAATCCAATCATTCCTGCTTTCGCTGCGGCCCCAACATATTTAGCGTCCGACAACCATTGCATTCCACCGGCGACTATCGGGAGCCTAGTGCCAAAGAAATTAGTAATTTTAGTATTGAAAGGATAATTCATAGGCACCTTCCTTTAATTCATGGCGATACATACCTATTCGTCACACATACAATTCCGATAACATTAAAGGACTAATTCTTATGTAACTCGCCAATTATTAATTTCGCTATGCGAAACTCATTTTCAGTATTTAAACAATATCCCAGTGAAATACATTTGTAAACTTTTTTTTCACTCAGATGTAACTATTAATTTTGACGCTAGTAATTTATAGAGCTGAACGCAAAACGGCTATTTTGACCTAGTTTTAAAGTCAACTGATCCTTAAACAAGATTTTGTGGCCGTAAAACTAAATTTGGAAGCCACTTTTCATAAAGGCTGAAAGTCAGACTGGCTCCTAGCGGTCTATGCTTTTTTCATTCACACATAGCAACCCATAAAGATTATTTCGCCATGCAGTACATCGTTTTACTATTTAATTGACAACTTTAATGACAGCGTATATTTTTTTGCAATGTGGATGCCTAATTAACAATCTAAATATAAAATGATTTGTTTCAATTAACTGGAGATCTGCACCGAAAATCGAATAGTTCATTACGAGAGAGCGTCAGCATCAACTACTTAAAAGTTCAGGCAATTACTCAGGCAGGAGTATGACAATAAATAAGCATTAGCGTAGAAATTCCCAAAACATGGAAAGGAGTAGTTCTGGATGAAAGCAAATAATAAGGAAGTTATAACGAGCGGGTTTCATGATCTTGTAGGCTTTAAGCTGGTTGAATGGCAACTCGACTACGCTGTTCTGGAACTAGAAATAAGAGATCAACACCTTAATCGCTCAGGCATTCTTCACGGAGGAGTTCTGACAACCCTCATTGATACGGTGTGCGGATTTGCCGGATGCTATTCAACTGCAGATGGGGAGAAACGCAAAGCTGTCACACTATCACTCACTACAAGCTTCACTGGTCAAGTAAATTCGGGGATAGTCCGGGCAGTTGGACGCAAACGTTCCGGTGGACGAAGAATCTATATTGCAACAGCTGAAATATTTAGTGGTTCAGGAGAACTAATCGCCCTAGGGGAAACTACCAACCGCTATCTAACAAACAGATAGGCTATATTAACCTGCTATTATAAATTAATCATAAAAAGCAAACATATTTGCACACGAGGTTGTTCAAGGCCGAAAACTGGGAGCATTTCTATCACGACGAAACGTTTTACATTATAATTCTTTTATCATTATTTTTCCTGCCTGTATTAATTCCCAACAGCAATCAAAATACTGCAATAAACTCACTACCTAACTATTAGTATTTACAATATAATTTCAGCTGGACACAAAATTGAAAATCCTCGTGTCGGGTGTTCTATTCCATCCCTGACACCACTTAACACAACGGAAAACGGCTACTCACGATTAAACTCGTTTGTAGCCGTTTTCCGTTGACGAAGCTTTTGGCGCAGATAATAATTTTCGTATTGCTCTGGCTCAAAAAGCGATAACCTTTGATTTACATCTTTCGAGATTGTAACTATTTACGGACATAAAACGAAAAAACATGTGTACCCTATTTTGTACCCTAAAAGCTTGACAACATGGTCAACATGGTCTATAGTCCCGCTACTTGAATCGTTGCGATATCAAGTATCTCCGTAGTTTGAAGTATGCGAAAAATCGGGCAGATATTTCTCATAACCCGAAGGTCACAGGTTCAAATCCTGTCCCCGCAACCAACAAATTATCGCCCCTTCGGTATTATCGACCTGAGGGGCGTTTTCAAATGGCTGTGTAGCTCAGTTGGCTAGAGCAAGCGACTCATATTCGCTAGGTCCGGAGTTCAAATCTCTGCACAGCCACCATTAACCGGACGCTCTGAATTATTTCAGGGCGTTTTTTTATATCCCACGTACTTAGAATATGCCCAAGGAGGTAACATGATTCAAATCAACTTCGATAAAATGGGGGGACTGATCCCGGCTGTTATCCAGGATTACGAAAATGGCGAAGTGCTCATGGTTGCCTTTATGGATAAAAAAACGCTCGACCTGACCCTGAAGGATGGGAAAACCTGGTTCTTCAGCCGCACCCGCAACAAGTACTGGATGAAGGGCGAGGAGTCCGGTAATACCCAGGACGTCATGGAAGTACTGACCGACTGCGATGCAGACACGGTCATCATCAAGGTTAAACAGAATGGCCCGGCTGCCTGCCACACCGGCAATCGCAGCTGTTTTTATGTCAAATGGGAAAACGGAGAGTGGGTGGAGCATTCGAATCCGCTGTTCGACCCGAATGAAGTATACAAAAAAGCCTGATCAGAGGGGTATACCATGTCAAACATCCTGAATTTCGGCATTCCCAAGGGAAGCCTTGAAGACGCAACCGTCGGCCTGTTCAAAAAAGCCGGTTGGCAGATCAGCATTTCCTCCCGCAGCTATTTTCCCGGTGTGGACGATACCGAGATGAACTGCAAACTGATCCGCCCGCAGGAGATGGCCCGCTATGTGGAGCGCCAGACCATCGATGCCGGCATTGCCGGTCGCGACTGGGTGCGTGAAAATGACTCGGACGTTGTTGAAGTGTGCGAGATGGTCTATTCAAAGGTTTCACGTCGCCCGGCCCGCTGGGTTCTGGTAGTCAATGGCGATTCAAAGGTACAGAAGCCTGAAGATCTTCACGGCGCCACCATTTCAACCGAACTGGTCGGTTTTACCAAGCGCTATTTTGCCGAGCGCAACATCCCCGTCACCGTCGAATTTTCCTGGGGCGCCACCGAAGCAAAAGTTGTTGACGGCCTCTGCGATGCCATTGTCGAAGTAACCGAAACCGGTTCGACCATCAAAGCGAACGGCCTGCGCATCGTCTGCGAACTGATGGAGTCGGTACCGGTTCTGGTGGCCAGCAAGTCGGCCTGGGCTGATCCCTGGAAACGGGCAAAAATCGACCAGATCGCAACTCTGCTGAAATCCTCGCTAGCCGCCGAAGGCATGGTCGGCCTGAAGATGAATGCGCCGTCCGACAAGGTTGATGCCATCACCCAGCTGCTGCCGAGCCTCAAAAATCCAACCGTGTCCCATCTCTACAATTCCGACTGGCTCTCCATCGAAAGCATCCTGTCGGAAAAAGAGGTGCGCAAGGTTGTCCCCGAGCTCATAAAACTGGGAGCCGAAGGGATCATCGAGTACCCGCTAAACAAGATAATATAATTAGAAACACCGCCAAATGGTGATGGATATACCGTATGATGATGGACAAGATTGAAGAACTGGAGCGACGCTATCAGGAGCTGGAAGCATTATTATCCGACCCGGCTGTTATCTCCAACCAGCCTGAGTTTCGCAAGTTTTCCCGTGAGCATTCCGATCTGAGCGAACTGGTGGCAGCGTATCGCCGCTACCGGAAAGTGCTGGGAGAAATGGCGGACAATCGTGAATTGCTGTCCGATCCTGACATGAAAGAGATGGCGGAAGAAGAGCTCAAAAGCCTTGAAGCTGAAAAGGACCAGCTTGACGCTGATATCCAGCTGCTGCTGCTGCCTAAAGACCCTAACGACGACAAGAGCGTCATCCTGGAAATCCGTGCCGGGACCGGCGGAGACGAATCAGCCCTTTTCGCCGGCGACCTCTTCCGCATGTATTCCCGCTATGCCGACACCAATCGCTGGAAGGTTGAAATTATCTCTGCTTCCGAATCGGAGCGGGGCGGCTACAAGGAAATTATTGCCTCCGTCGAGGGCACCGGTGTTTTTGCCAAACTCAAATACGAGTCAGGCACCCATCGCGTTCAGCGCGTCCCGGAAACCGAAGCCCAGGGGCGCATCCACACCAGCGCCTGCACCGTGGCAATCATGCCGGAAGCAGAGGATGTTGACATTGATATCCGCCCGGACGACCTGAAGATTGATGTGTATCGTTCTTCCGGCGCCGGCGGCCAGCACGTCAACACGACCGACTCCGCCGTACGCATCACCCACCTGCCAACCGGCACGGTGGTTGCCTGCCAGGAGGAGCGGAGCCAGATAAAGAACCGCGCCAAAGCCATGAAGGTACTCAAGACCCGCATTCTCGATACTATCCAGCAGGCCCAGGATTCAAAACTGGCGGCTGACCGCAAACAGCAGGTCGGCTCCGGCGACCGGAGCGAGCGTATCCGCACTTACAACTTCCCGCAGGGACGCATGACCGATCATCGCATCGGTCTGACACTGTACCGCCTCGATTCTATCATGACCGGAGATATTGCCGAAATCACCGATTCACTGAGAGCGTTTTACCAGATGGAGGCACTCAAAGCGCAAAGCGAAGGAAATTGACCCGGCAGTATTTCTGATTTTTGTTACAAGCGAACGTAAAGCTGTGATAAGGTGACGAAATGTCACATTACCTCGACAACTACAAGCAATTAATTGCCCGGGTTGACGCCCTCTGCAACGAAATTGCGGCCGTTCTGGGCAAACAGATCACCTGTTCGGCAGGTTGTAGCACGTGTTGTTCCTCTTTTACTGTTTTTCCCGTGGAAGCAGCTTACATGCGGCATGTTCTTGAGGCTACTCCAGATCAGCTGGCTGCAGAAATCCGCCATCATGTGGCAGAACATGCAAACGGCGAGCGGTGCCCGCTGCTGTTTCAACACCGCTGCCTGCTGTACGAAGCACGCCCGATCATATGCCGGACCCATGGTTTGCCGATTATTTACACCACTGACGGCCACCGCAACAGTGATTGCTGTCCGCTTAACCTGATCGATACGGAATCGGTCTCCGGCTCGCATGTCGTAGACATCGACAAACTCAACACCCTGCTGGTGGCGGTGAACTCCATCTTTCTGTCGCAGACCGACAGTACCGCTGAAACCGAGCGGCTCACCATCGCTGAGGTCATAACCGCACATTCCTGCTGAACCCGGTCCCATGCAGTCGATACAAAGGAAACAAAAATGATACCAGTAGGCAAAAATACCGTTGTCACACTCAGCTACACCCTTACGGATCCCGACGGCAACATGCTTGACGAAGGGAATGAACCGATCGTCTACCTGCATGGCGGGTATGACGGCGTATTCCTCCCCATTGAAGCGGCATTGGAAGGCAAAACGGCCGGAGATTCGGTTACGGTGAAACTGCAGCCGAATGACGCTTTCGGCGAATACGATTTTGACCTGCTGCAGGTCGAGCCGGTTGAAAACCTGCCGCAGCCTCTGAAAGTCGGCATGATGATCGAGGGAGAGACGGAAGACGGCTTTGAAGAGGGAGCTGTTTTTTATACCATTACGGAAATTGCCGACGGCAAAGCGGTACTTGACGGCAACCATCCGCTCTCCGGCATGGCGCTGGTATTTACCGGAACGGTGAGAGCCGTACGGCCGGCAACATCTCTAGAGATTGAAAACCGCGCAGCCGTTTGATCTCACCACTGCATCATACGAGTCCGCATAACCAGAAGCCCCACCGGTGATGACACCAGTGGGGCTTCTTAATGCTTACGCAACGGCAACCGCTTTTCTACAATTTAAACCGCTTTACCAAATCCTGCAAATCCGCTGACAGCTCAGACAGCCGGGAAGACGACACGGACATCTCCTGAGAGCTCCGGGAGCTCATCTCGACCGTATCGGAGATATTGTGGATATTATTGGTAATTTCGCGGGTCGTAGCGGTCTGTTCCTCAGCTGCGGTGGCAATCTGGCCTACCTGGCTGGTCACATCGTTGATCTGCTCCAGAATCATCTCCAGCGCCTGGCCGGAACGGGATGCTCCGGTGGTCCCCCGTTCAACCTCGTCAACCCCTTCTTCCATTGCTTTTACCGCAAGCTTTGTCTCGTTTTGGATACTCTTGATCATCTCACCGATTTCACGGGTTGCCCGGGTGGTCCGTTCGGCCAAAGCCCTGACTTCATCGGCGACAACGGCAAAGCCGCGCCCCTGTTCACCCGCACGGGCCGCTTCAATGGCGGCGTTTAAAGCCAGCAGATTGGTCTGATCGGCAATATCCTCAATGGTTCCGACAATCTGACCGATCTGTTCGGACCTGACGCCAAGCTGTTCTACCGCTCCGGCCGAGCTGCGCACCTTATCGGCAATTCTTCCCATCCCCTCCACGGTTTCCCGTACGATGGCTGCGCCGCTCAAGGCGGTTGCACTGGCGCTGTTTGAGCTGTCTGCCGCCTGATGACAACTGTTGGCAATGTCCGAACTGGTGGCCGCCATCTCTTCGCTGGCCGTGGCAACCATATCTGACTGACTGACCACATGCTGGGAACCGTCCGCGGTTTTTACGGCATTACCGTTCAGCTGCACGGCAGCAATTGAGACCTCCTGGGCGCTCTGGCTGACTTTCTCCATTACCTGCCGCAAGCTGTCAACCATCCGCCGCATTTCCTCGTAGATACCGCTCTTGCCGCTGTGCATCGCAATGGTCAGATCGCCCTCCGCCACCCTCCGGGCGATATCCTCCATCTCGGGCGGTTCGGCTCCGATATGCAGCAACAGGCGCTTGGTAACATAAATAGCCAGAAGGCAGACCGCAATCAAGATAACGATAGTCACCCCGGCCATCAGATAGATCCCGTTTACTATACGTTGGCGGTCTTCCTCCGCCGCCTTCTGCACCATGGCTTCCAGATCATCAACGTAGTTGCCGGTACCCAGTACCCAGTCAAACGGCTTGAAATAAAGTGAGTAACTGCGTTTCGGTGAAGGCTTGTCGCTGCCGGGCCGGGGAAACCAGTAATCGGTATAACCGCCCCCCGCCTGCATGCCTACCTTGATGATATTCCGGATCAGGTAGTTTCCCTTGACATCCTGCTGATCAAAGCGGTTTTTACCCTCAATCTTCTCTTTTCCCAACATGACTACGTTGAGCCCTTGCGAAGTATCAGCCCAGATATAGCCGTCCTTGCCGAAATGCATGGTACGAAGGATATCAGCACCCTTCGACTTGGCTTCATCCAGCGACATTTCACCATTAAGGTGGTGCTCATAGACCCGCTGTAACGTGCTGACCGCCAGCTCAACCTGGCTTTTGGTCAGAGCGTCAAAATCGGTAAAAAGGGACTTGCGGTATGACTCCGTAAAGTTGGCATGGCTTGAGATGAACTGCCTCACGGCTATGGTACCGGTGGGAGCCCCCAGGGCGAAACAGCTGCCAAGTACGAGCAAAAGAATTTTGGCCTTGAATGTGATGTTTCCAAGCGGCTTTTTCATGGCACCCTCCCTGACACTCCCACTATAACGACGCGGTACGTAAACGGTACCACGATAATGTATACGGTCAAGGGCTGGCAGCATTAAATATCACGCTCAATCAGCATGTTACGTACTTTTACGTACAAACGAGAGGGGATTATTTCAGACTGGAGATGTAGCTGCGGACGCCTTCGAGGATGCCGCTTGCGGCCATATCCTGATAGACAGGATCTTTCAGACGTGACTCTTCGGCAGCGTTGGAGAGGAAAGCGGTTTCGACCAGGATACTCGGCATGGACGCACCGACCAGAACGTAAAAGGGGCCCTGCTTGACGCCGAGATTTTTGACATCGCTGTGGCGTGTGCGGATTTTTTTATACAGTGCCCGCTGCACCTCATCGGCCAGGTGAGCCGAATCGTTCAATTTGTAGTTGGCCATCAGGTCGAACAGAATGGCCTGCAACACGCTCACCTTTTCGAGTGACGTACCGTTCTCTTTGGCGGCCAGCTGCGCAACCTTATCGGTCTTGGCCAGGTTAAGGTAGTAGGTTTCGATACCAGCTGCGGAGCGGCTTGGCGCGGCGTTGGCGTGCACCGACAGGAACAGATCGGCTCCCACCTTGTTGGCAATTGCGGTACGTTCCTCCAGAGGAATAAAAACATCGGTCGAACGGGTCATGACGACGTCAACCCCCAACTCGTCCTTGAGCAGTTCCCGCAATTTAAGCCCGATCGCCAGCACCACATCCTTTTCCTGAATGCCGCTCGGACCGACGGCGCCCGGATCATGGCCACCATGCCCCGGATCCACCACAATACGCCTGATTTTAGAAATAACCGTTTTTTTATGCGGCCGGAACTTTTTCTCCACGGCGGCTGGCTGATCTTCAAGCTTAGGCACGACAACCCGTTCCGGCATCGCCGCAACAACCGGCTCCAGTCGCGAGATTTCGGTCGGCCGGTCGCCACGCACGTCAATCACCAGCCGGGCCGGATCGGACAGCGGAAATATTTTGTAATCCCTGATGTTTTCCGTATCCAGCACCACCCTGACAACATCGGCCTTGTATTGGCCGACCCGGGCCCCCTTCAACAGGCCATCGCCGATGGTGATATCCTTGACGTTCTTGCCAAGCCTGGTCCGCTTCAGGTCGATATAGACCCTCCCCGGCTTGCCGGGAGCACCTTTGCCAAGCTCATGGGTCTCCCAGGTAACATCACGGTCAAGCTCCAGTGAAACCCGCGTATAATCAGGATTTGACCAATGCTTCATCTCATTCAGAACAGCGGGGAGACGTGTGGCAATCGATGTCTGTTCGGTGAAAACCGGCTTTTTCTTCCTGGCGGCAAAAGCAGGAAACGGCAGCAGCGTGCAAGCGATCAGGAGGCAGGATAGTATGTAAAGGAATCGATTCATGAAGTTCGCTTTGTATGCAAGCAAGGTCAATAAATTAAAGCAACGTGCTCTTGTAGCAGATATTTCACTATGTTTCAACTGATTGGGGCAGAGGAAGCTAACGCTTCTGCCGCGTTTTACCTGCTCCGGCTGGCGACGTTCGGGCTGGTTTACCAAACGTTTTCGGCGGTGCATTTTTTACGACGATCTGACGGTCGCCAAGTTGTGCGCCATTCAGGAGATCAATCGCCTCCTGGGCTTCGTCCTCGGTTGACATCCTGACATAGCCGCATCCCCTGGATGCACCGGTAGCAGAATCGGTGACCAGATGAACGGATGTGACCGTGCCCACAACGGAGAACAGCTTCTTTACTTCATCTTCCGTAACCAAACCGGAAATTTGTCCCACGTAGACTTCTATACCCATGAGTGGTTTCCTTTTAAGATTATGATGATCAATTAAACCGGCCCCGTAATATTCAGACCATCCGCTTCAGATGGTCTGAATCTTTAATGCAGACATAACATACTGACAAATATAACATTTCCCATCACGACAATTCAGAATGTAACGATGGCATCGTAGCAATAATCGTAGCATACCGCAACTCTTTAAAATAAAATCAGCAACTTATGCAGGTTTATTATGACTGCTAGCATTTACAGTTGACGCTACTCTTCCCACCCTGTATAAAATCTTTAATCGTACAAGAAGGATTTATACAGGGGGCTACATGAAGACCTATGTTGCATATTTGAGAGTGTCCACAACGAAGCAGGGGATAGATGGTCTTGGGATGGAAGCGCAGGAATCAGCTATCAAAGCCTATAACGGAAATGTGACAGCAAAGTTCATTGAGGTGGAGTCTGGGAAGCGGAACGATAGACCGGAACTTATCAAGGCAATGGAATTTTGCAGAATGACAGGATCGACTCTCATCATTGCCAAGCTGGATCGGTTAGCCCGTAACGTACACTTCATATCTGGGTTAATGGAGAGCAAGATCGAGTTTGTCGCCTGTGATTTCCCTGAAGCAAACAATCTGACGTTACATGTAATGGCGGCCTTTGCAGAGCATGAAGCTAAAGCGATATCGGCAAGGACGAAGGCAGCACTCGCAATAGCCAAGTCGAGAGGCATTAAGCTTGGAACAGATAACCTCTCTTGCCTTCCTCCTGAGAAGATGATTGCGGCCAGGACAAAGGGCACGGAGATCATAAAGCAGAGAGCAGATGAATATGCTAAAAAGGTAATCACGGTTGTTGAAAGTTTACAGTCTCGGGGAATGAGCCTCAGAGCAATAGCGAAGGAACTTGCAGGATTGAATATCAGAACTGCAAGAGGAGGAGCCTGGACACCAACGGCAGTTAAGAATGTTATTACGAGGAGTGTGACTGCGTAACGTGATCACTTCATACCATTCACGTATCTGATGATCTTATCAGCATCCCTTCCCAGAGTTTTCTTTACCGACTCATCAGCAGTAGCTATTAGTTTTTCTATCACTTCAGCCTGGGATACTTTGAGATACTTGGAGAGCCTGACGAGCGCCCTGTGTGCTCCGCTTTGTATCCATGTATTTATTCGTTTGTGACTGGCCTCATCGTTACGGCGCAACCTAAATGCTGATTGACGTTCTGCTGTAGTCTTCGCCATTCTTCCGCTCCTCCTGTATCCTCCAATACGTTACTGCGTAACGTTGATAGCACTGTTGCTCCACTGCGGTCAACATCAAAACAAACGCTTTAAGCTAAATGGCCCCTCCCAGTGTTTGCAACCTACTGTAATATAAACGTATTTCAACCTCAAAAACTGTCATATTTGCAATGCAAAACACAAAACACTAAAACGGGTAGAAGACCTTTTAAGAGGTGAGCAGGGAGCGACAGAGGGGGGGGGCGATACGTAGTACTTTTAGAAATGTCTCACCATAGTGAGAAGTTGAAATAGTTCTCTCTGTATAGTAGTAGGGAAGTAAACAGTACTTCCCTACTATGGCTATGACTATAGAAGGCTCTGTATAGCAATTCCTAAAACTGCGCGGCTGAAATATGAAGCGATCTGAAGCACTCCCAAAGAATCGCCACACACTGCATAGCCTTTTCCTTCTGAGTGTCTCACGGAGCGCTACAGAAGCTTTCATCTACCATCCTGTGTAATGAGCTGATCCCTATCTCCGCTTTCAGACCTTCTGCTTCATCTATACTCCTTTTGCAGGAACTTGGAGGGTAGTCAGACAGTTAATCCCTGGTAAAGCGAATGAGGGTGAACCCAACATTCATGTCATCAGGTATCAAGTGGCGGGGGTTGGCACAAAAGAGACCAAATCGACCGCCTGCGCAATTCGTACAATTTGTTTTGCAATATCTTCGGGTGAAAGGACAAAATCTATACAGCCGCTTGCAATTGCTCTCTTCGGCATATCATCCTGCCCGGCTGTGTCGAGTTTCTGTGCGATGGTAATACCACCCACTTCTTTTATGCCGCATAGCGCTGCTGCCCCATCATCACTAAAGCCGGAGACAATAACAGCAACAAGTTTGCCGTCCCAGTTCTGCGCCAGGGACCGCAGAAAAACAGTAATCACGTCGGGCCATCCCCCCGGTTTTGATATCGGCTTCAATCGGAACTCACCATTAAGAACGTGCAAATCTCGTTTCTCCGGGATGATGAACACATGGTTGGGTCGGATGTCCAATCTTTCCGTAATCAATTCAACCGGCATAGCCGTGTATTGAGGAAGAATCTCGTGGAGCAGGGTTGCTAAGGTTCTCAGGTGATTGACGATAACTATTGCAACACCCATATCGGCTGGCATATTGCATAGCAAGCGGATGTAAACATCGAGACTGCGTATTCCGGTGAAAGCGTCCAGTCAAACTGACGTGATGGCGTCCACCGTTCCG
>MGZJ01000069.1:0-15135 GCA_001802645.1 Geobacteraceae bacterium GWC2_53_11
GGAACCAATGTATGCACAAATAATTAGACTCATCTTCTACAGTAGATTTTTTAAAGCTATTTGATATCAGCATATTACAATGCATATTTTGGCCCGTGGCACTACAAACCCTGCTTTTTGAAACTTGAACCAGCTTGTTTTCTTCTATGGCTGTACGACTCTGATCGACGGCGGCACGGCAACTCCTGTTGCCTTGAACACCTTGCCGCAGATTCCCTGGCATTCTGTCCTGACCGCCAGTGTTGAGCCGTTTTCTTCCAGGATTACTTCCTGAAGCGCTTTCAGATCCTGCTTGAATCGGCCCACTCAAGCTGGAGGCCCTGGCTGACCAGTCTGTCGTCCAGTTCCTTTTTCAGCACCAAGTGTTATTGAAATAACTTCACCATCTACTGCAAGGCATGATCTGGCCATCAAGTTTGATCTTTATCAAAAATACGCAGTGCAGGAATACGGGATTCTCCACCATTCTGAACAAACGCTGATGGTATTCAAACTACAGCAAAATGGATGCTATGGTGCGCCGGATAGATATGCTGGGGATGATAAAGTTGCAGTGCCTATGCTGGGAGAGCTTGAAATAGATTTGGGCGCAGTATTTATGGAGTAGATTCGTCTATTATGCATAATTATACAGAATTAGCTTGACAAGTATCTAAATTATAGTAAATGTCTCATAAACTATATTAGTTTATGGGTCGGCTAACTATGAAAATGAATAATAATGTAAAAGTAATTCGAGAATCCAGACTGATGAGCAAGTCGGAACTTGCCCGCAAGGCAGGTGTTTCCGTTCTAACTGTTGGAAGGATTGAACGTGGTGAAGAGTGCCGAATGGATACCATGCGAAAAATTATTCTGGCGTTAGGTTATAGCCTTGAGGAAAAAACTAAAGTATTTCAGGATCAGGAATAACGGGACTGAATATGTTTCTCTTTAAAAAGAAAAAAGAAGTTGTGGGAATAGATATCGGTTCAAGTTCCGTGAAGGTGGTTCAACTAAAGGACAATAAAGGGTCTTTCCAGTTGCTGAATGCTGGTATTTTTCCATTACCTCCTGAGGCTATAGTTGATAACACTCTGATGGATAGTACTGCCATTGCTTCAGCTATTAAAAATCTAATTGCAAGTCTTGGTATCAAGATCAAGGATGTTGTTTGTTCCATATCCGGTAATTCTGTCATAATCAGGAAAATAGTGCTGCCAGCAATGCCACAGGAAGAGCTGGAAGACCAGATCTCATGGGAGGCAGAGCAGTACATCCCGTTTGATATTAATGATGTTAATATGGATTTTCAGATCCTGTCGCCCGACAATAATGATCCTTCCAAAATGAATGTTCTTCTTGTAGCCAGCAAAAAAGACATTATAAATGACTATGTATCTGTATTCAGCGAAGCTGGGATGCAACTATCCGTTGTTGATGTTGATTCTTTTGCTGTTCAGAATGCTTTTGAAGCCAATTATGACTACAGTTCTGAAGATATTCTTGCATTAGTCAATATCGGCGCAAGTGTGATGAATATTAATGTAATTAAGGCCGGAATTACGCTTTTTACTCGTGATGTTCAGATGGGAGGGAATCTTTATTCAGAAGAGATTCAAAAGCAATTAGGTTTAAGTAGTGACGATGCGGAGGTCGGCAAATTGCTCGCATGTGAATCCGATAACGAATCGCTTCGAAATGTAATTTTGAAGGTTAATGAAACTATTACCCAAGAAATTCGCCGGTCACTGGATTTCTATAATTCAACGGCTAACGATGATCGTATTTCTGGTGTGTTTGTCAGTGGTGGTTGTTCCAAGATCTACAAGCTTATCGAAACAATTTCCGAGAGAATTGGTTTACCCGTTGAAAAACTCAACCCTTTTGCAAAACTAAAATATAATGAAAAAGAATTTGACCCTGAATACCTACAGGAAATCGCCCCTCTTATGGCAGTACCGGTCGGGCTTGCAATCAGGAGGGTAGGGGACAAATGATTAAAATAAATCTTTTGCCTGTCAGAGCTGCCAAAAAAAAGGAAACTGCAATTCAGCAGGTTATCATAGCAGCTGTTGCTGTTGTTGTCGTTGCCGTGATAGTTACATCTCTTTACATAGTTAAAAGAGTTCAGGTGTCTACAACCAAGGATGATATTGCTTCAGCAAACAATAAAATAAATGAACTTAAAACAAAGATTGGAAAACTTGAAGAACTGAAAACCCTTAAAGACCAGGTAAAGAAAAAGCTTGGCGTTCTCTCTCAACTTCGAAAAAATAAATCCGGACCTGCACAAAGATTAGCTAGTCTGAGCGAGCATACCCCTGATCAGTTATGGCTTACAGCATATGTTGAGTCTAGCCAAAATGTTAAATTATCAGGTATTGCTATGACTGAGGAATTGACTGCTCAATTCATGAAGTCCTTGGAAGCTTCTAGTGATTTTATGTCAGTCGAGTTGCTTGTCTCTGAGCAAACAGAAGTTGCTGGTACAAAACTGAAAAAATTTGACCTATCAATGAAACTTGAATCGGCATCAGTGGAATCTCTTGGAGTCCCGGCTGCTAAAAAATAACGCATAACATGTAGGTGGTTTGAATATGGATCCAAATATTGAAAAAGTACTTAAGCTGCCAACCAAACAGAAAATTCTAATTTTGGTGATTGTTTCTGTTTTGGAGGCTTCTGCTTTGATTTGGTTTTTATATCTTCCAAAACATAATGAGCTTACCGGTCTTAAGGCTGAGCTTGAAAAGTTGCAGGGTGAAATTACTGAAAAAACTAGAATAGCCAACAATTTACCAAAATTGAAAATTGAGTATGATACGTTAAACCAGGAGTTAGCTCTGGCTTTAACTGAGTTACCAAATTCAAAAGAAATTCCTTCACTTTTAACAAGTATTACTGCCTTGGGGAAAAATGCAGGTCTTGATTTTCTCATGTTCAGACCCAAACCTGAAACACCGAAAGACTTTTACGCCGACGTTCCTGTAGATATAGTTGTCTCAGGGTCTTATTTCAGCGTTGCAAATTTCTTTGCGGCAGTTGCAAATCTTCCTCGTATAGTAAATATTAACAATGTAGCTTTTTCTGATATAAAAAGTGTCAATAATCGTATGATGACCAAGGTTACGTGTCTTGCGACTACATTCCGCTTCCTTGATAAGAAAGAGATTAAGGATGATAAAAAAGCTGCTCCCAAAAAATAGTCGTCTTTTGTTTTGCTTCGTTGCTCTGTTGAGTGCGCTTACTTTGGCTGCTTGCAATAAAAGCCAGCCCCAGTCTCCCGTCTCAGCGTCGGCTCCTGCTGCTCCGCCTAAGCCTGCTGTGGCGCAGGTTAAACCCGTTCAAAAACAATCAAGTTCAGCGTTGCGGCTCCCACCACCTTTGGTAAATCAGTTCGATTTTAGTAACAAAAAAGACCCATTCAAGCCGTTTGTGGTTGTAAAAGTAGAGTCTAAAAATTCCAAAGAAAAAGAGACACCCGGAAAAAAACTTCGTAATTCTCTCCCTATTCATAGCTTTGATGTGAGCCAGTTTAAGTTGATTGGTATAATAACCGGTGGAAGAGAAAATCAGGCAATGGTTACTGATCCTGGTGGAAAAGGCTATGTACTCAAAACCGGTATGCTGATTGGCAAGAATGATGGAAAAATAACATCCATCACTTCAGCTGGTGTCGATATCTTGGAACAATTTAAAGATGATAACGGTAGGGTCAGAAAAGAACATATAAAACTTACCCTCCCCAGGAAACAATAAGGAGTCCCGCATGAAGTGCAAAACACATGCATTGAGAATTGCGAGTGTTGCTTTGTTAACTATGATCAGTTGTTTTGTTGTTCCTGTTATTGCCGTTGCTGAGGTAAAACAGGATGCAACAAAACTTTCTATTATTGAGTCTGTTGTTCCAACGGGAGAAGGTTCTGCTACGGAATTAGTAATAAAACTGACTGATCCTGCTACCTATACCAGCTATAAGACGACATCTCCGCTTCGACTTGTGATTGATTTATCCCAAACCTCACAAGGTCAGATTGTTTCTCCGGTTACTATAAATAAAGGCAATTTTAAGGCTGTTACTGTAAACCGCTTTGACACAGATGCAGGAGTGTTGACAAGGGTTGAGGTTGAACTTGAGCATGACAGCGAAGCATTAATCTCTGTGCTTCCTTCTAATCCAAATGAGTTGAAAATATCTTTTCCAGACTTGCTGTTGAAATCTTCAAGACTAGAAGTTAAAGAATCACCAGAACCTGCAACAGATCAACAGGATCCTATAGTTGTTTCCAATGTAGAACTAAGTACTTTGACAGACATTTCTGTTAATAATAATAGTATTACCTTATCAATTAAGGGTTCAGTGAGTGACTTTAAAACTTTTAGACTGAGCAAACCAGAGAGGTTTGTCGTTGATTTAATCAATGTAAAAAGTGGCTTAACCACCAGGTTACTGCCACTGAATGCATCCGGGGTTGCTTCTGCCCGAATTGGTCTTTACCCTGACAAAGTTCGTGTTGTACTCGATGCTGTAAATGGCAACTTCCCCGAGGCTGTTGCAGCTAAAAATGATTCTGGAGTAGTCATTACTCTAGCAAAGTCTACCGTTGACGAGAATATAAATACAAAACTTACATCTACACGAATAGAGAAGCCAACGGAAACACTAGAAAGCGATACTTCCGCAAGTTCAACTCCCATTGTAGAAAAATCGGTTACTAAATCTGATGCTGCTAAGGAATCAAAATCAGAAGTAAAGTCATCTGATGTTAAGCAGGTTGTTTCTGACATATCGCGATCTGAAAAAAATATGGCAGAAAAAAAGACTTCCAGTACATCAAGTGTTGAAATGATTGATTTTCAAGTAATTGACGGGATATCAAGAATTTCCATCAAAATTATTGGTGATATTAATGCTGAAAAGCCTGTTAAGAATGCCGGATATGTCACCCTGAATTTTAAAAATACATCTCTCCCCAAAAAACTTCAGCGGTCTCTCGAAACACGTTCTTTTGTATCTCCTGTATTGCGTATCACTCCTATTTCAGTGAAAAACAAAAAGGGTGTAGACGCTAAAATTCGTATTTCAACTCGCATTGTAGCTCCTTTTGAGGTTCGTCAAGAAGGAGATATGCTGTATGTTGATTTTAAACACCCTGAGGGTATGTCTTCAGATAAGCTTTTTACAGAGACAACGAACCAAAATAACAAAACAGATATTCCTAAGCCTCGTACAGATCGTGATGAAGAACTTTCATCTGATATTTCCCCGTTAGTTGAAACCTCTTCAAAATCCAGTGGAAATGCACATGGGTATAAAGGGCGAAAAGTAACCCTTGAATTTGCAGATGCTGAAGTAAGAAAAATATTTCAACTTCTTTCAGAAGTTAGTAACAAAAACTTTGTACTGGGTGATGAAGTTACGGGAGCAATTAGCCTTAAGCTTGTGAATGTTCCTTGGGATCAGGCTCTTGACATTATCCTTGATACTAAAAATCTTGATAAGCGTGAAGATGGCAATATTATTCTGATAAAGGGTAAGGGTAAATTCAAGTCGCAAGCTGAAGAAGAACTTGAAATTAAAAAAACTGCTGCGAAGTCTATAGAATTAAAGACAGAAACCTTTTCTGTGAATTATGCTGATTTAGGAGATATTGCCTCTCAGTTTGAAAAACTTAAGACGCCCGAAAGAGGGCAAATCGCCTCTGACAAACGTACAAGTAAGGTGATTGTAAAGGACACACCTCAAGCACTGAATGACATGAGAGCATTACTTAATCAATTGGATCTTCCAGAAAGACAGGTAATGATAGAGGCGCGGATTGTTGAAGCAACCTCTACCTTCAGTCGTAATCTGGGGATTAATTGGGGTGTGCATCAGCGCGATGGTTCAGCAGCATTTTTAGGAATTAATGCTATGGATACTGTCTTTGGTGGAATTGCATCAGCAGCTCCGACTTCCGGAACTGGAACAGCATCTGGCGGGAGTATGGGGATTTCATTTGGAACGCTGGCAAACAACATTAAGATTGATACACGTCTGAGTGCTGCCGCAAGTGTAGGCATGGTCAAGATCATTTCGTCGCCAAAAGTAGCGACACTCAACCACAAACCAGCTAAGATATCGCAAGGTCAGCAGATACCGTATCAAAACACCACAGCGACAACAGGTGCGGTTACTGCGTTTGTGGCAGCAACGCTTTCCTTGGAAGTAACTCCCCATATAAATGCCAACGGCACTATCATAATGAAAATAGATGCAAAGAATGACGCTCCAGGTACAGGTAGTCCTCCTCCAATCAACACAAAGCAGGCAACTACAGAATTATTATTAAAAGACGGAGAGACCACAGTAATTGGTGGGATCTTTGTTGATAGTGATCAGGAAGGTGATGAAGGTGTTCCCTATCTGATGGATATTCCCTTTATAGGAAGTCTGTTTAAGTCAAATTCCAAGAGCAAAACAAAAACGGAATTGCTGATATTTATAACGCCGCGTATTCTAGGAACAATTTAAAGATGTCGCCGTTTGTTGCGTGCCAAATGCATATTTTTAAAGGGGTAACTCAATGAAAGTGAAATTTATCATATATGCTGTATTGGCTTGCGGACTCTTTGGATGTGGAAGCACGGACAACACACTTTTGAACACTACTACGGCAAGCGTAACCGTCGATAAACTTGATATGGAATCTGATATAGTATCATGGGTGGATGCAAAGAGTGCAAAAGCAACAGCATGTGTTGCAACCAGTTATAAAGCTATTCCGCCAGCTGATTCAGTCAATGTCACGGCGGCCTTTACTCCCTATGCCAATTCTGACGGTAATAATCTTGCAGTCCGGATTGAAAAGGCTACAATTATATATACCCCAGCAAATGCAGTCTCTCCTGCTCTTGCGACAGAATATCAATATGTTAATCAGGTCGTGCAAGCCGGTAAATCTTTACCTATTTCCATACGAGTCGCTACGCAGGAGCAAAAACAAGCTTTTGTGCCTATTCTTGCCTGCGATGTTTCTTCAGCCATTTATAAATATTACGTCACAATTATTCTCGATGTTACAGAAATTGGTGGTAAAACCAGTAATATAAGCACTGGGATGACATTGAGGTTTTCAGATTACGTTGATAAATAGCTGAAAGTTGCTACTACGTTAAAGTAATTGGAGTTATTTATGAAACGGATTCTTACTAAATCTTTGTTGTTCGTGTCGGCGTTTACACTGTTTTTATCAGGCTGTTCGGGGACGAGTGAAGATACCGGGAAGTCAGGCGGAACAAAAAGAGTCTATTCTGGTATAGCCGGCAATGCTTTTCAGGTGACAAATGGTACTGATAATGAGGATCAACCAGCCATAGCGTATGATCGTAATTCGACCAAGTATCTTTCCGTATGGACTGACCACCGAAGCGGAAATGCCGACATTTACGGTAAGTTATGTGATGCTTCGGCTGCCGGTGCAGGGCTAAATGCCTCTACTCCGGTATGTGGTGCTGATTTTGCGATAGCATCGGGGGCCGACAACCAGTGGCAACCGAAGGTTGCTTTTGACTACAACAGCAACAAGTATCTCGTAGTTTATGCTGATACTTCATTAGCATTCAGCCAGATAAATGGTCGTTTTGTAACTAACCTAGGTGCCAATTCTGGGGCTTCATTTTCCATATCAACTCATCTTGATGTCGCTGACCCGTCTCAAATTGAGCCTGAAGTAATCTATAATGATTTCAAAAACACCTTTACTGTAGCCTGGCTCGGCACCAGCAACTTTGACACTGTTGACTATCCAGCAGAAGCCAACTCGGCAACCGCAACATTTACGCCAACGTGGAAATATGGCGATTCTAGAATTGTTGCCAATGCGAACAAAATATTGAGCCTTACACAGGGTGGCGTGGATGTAACGAACTACTCTGTTTTGCCGACGACATCTACCAGGAATACTTCATCCTCAACGGTCTCTCTGGGGGGCCTGTCCAATGCAGTTGGGACATCAAGCGATATTACTATAAGTTACCTTGATTTTACTAAGTACATTGATGGATCGACCGCGCCGACTGCAGGTGCATTTGCAGCAAACCAGGGGTATACGATTACTCCGGGCGCCGGACAGACTAATGTTGCTTTTGCCTATTTTTTTCTTGATTCAGCGATGACTAACTTGGTCACTAATGTTAATCAACTGACTCTGGGTAATAATTTGAGTTTTGGGGTTGGCACAGGTTCAAATCTTATTGGCCTGACAACAAATGCATTTTGGCGTTCTTTTCATGCAAGTACTATAACATGGACGGCACCAGTTTGGAGCGCCAGTTCTTCTATAATCATCGATAACATTTACAGCGGTGCCAACATTGCACCCTATAGCTTACAGCTAACAGCCGGAATTGATGTAACAAATCAGTTTGATGTTGTGATCAGCAATAACAGACTGGTCGCTACATTAAAGGCTGGAGCAACGTTACTTGGCACTAATTCAACCGTAACGGTTGCTTACACTCCATTAAAGAACCTATTCGGACCTGTTGCCGGCAAGGGGTGCGGCAATTCATTTGGCCCGATTCCCTACATCCCAATTAGTCATGCAGGAACTAATCTGGTGCAATATGTAAATGTATCTTCGCTTGGTGTTGTTACTGTTCCAGTTGATTCAGCTTATTCTCAATTAGTGCACAAATCACTCACTGACAGCGGAAGTGAAATAGTTCAAACCTGGACGGTAAGTGCTGATGAATCTAAACCACGTCTTGCCTATAATCCTCTGGATGGTAATCCATTCCTTGTCTGGAGCGGCTCTCAGTTTGATGAGCAATTGAAGATTGCCTACGCACAGGACTCAAATAACCCTGGGATGTGTACCTACTCGGCTACTTTTGTTAATGCCCTGGATCCAGCTACTCCATTGCAACCGAAAGTAATTATTCGCCGGTTCATCAACAATCTTGCGAAAGACACCCTCCTTGGCACGTATGCACTTTTTCCTGCAATCTCTATTGATCCGACTGCCAAGCGTATGCTAGTAACTTGGGAAGAACAGGGCAGTACGACAACCGGTAAGGATGTCAGTGCCCAGCTTTTCGACCTGACCAACTTTGTATTGTACGGTTCATTGATTAATGTAAGCAACGCGACTGGAGATCAATCTTCCCCTTCGGCGGCATTTGATACCGTTAATCAGCGTCATCTGGTTGTGTGGGAAGATGCTCGAAATCAGCAAGCCAATATCTCAAATATTGATATTTACGGTCAATTCGTTGATCCGCAGGGCAACCTCTCCGGTGGAAATGTACCGATCAGTGTTGATGCCGGTAACCAACTTTCTCCTGTGCTTGCATTTGGTGATGTAAACTTTCGTCAATTTCTGATTATTTGGAAAGATGCTCAGGTTGCCGAAAATTCAGATCTTTGGGGACAGTTAATCCAGTATTCTACATTACCGCAGTTGGTGGTCGCGAATGGTGCTGGCGAACCGATTCTGAATGGCGCTTTAAATTTTGAAAGTGTCGACGTTGGGAAATTCAAAGATATTCCAATTAAACTTCGTAACGACGGCAACACCACATTAACTCTATCTCCTGTGAACCCGCCGGATGCTCCGTTCAGTTTTGTTACACCTACGCCAATAACTATAAATCCGGGTACTGCGTACGACATGGTAGTAAGATTTACCCCTACAGCAGCGGGTTCCTTCGCCGGAAATACTGATAATAATTATAAAATGTCACTCTTTTCAAACGGCGGAAATACCGTGCTCTATTTTAGTGGCAGCGGTGTTGGGATCAATCCGCTGACCATAACAACCTCAAGCTTGTCTGACATCCTGCCGACGGTTGCTTCGGATACTACTATTACTACTCTTGTCGGAAGCGGCGGCGTGGCGCCATACACATGGAGCGTCACTCTCCCGGCAGGGCTTGCCGGTAAATTGTCATTCAATGCAACCACCGGAGTACTTAAACAATTGACGGGCGTTGCCGCAATTGCCTCAGCATCTTATGACATTCCTTTTACCGTGACCGATAGTAATACCCCGGCCGTTTCGGCAACCAGAACGCTGACTCTTAATGTCGGTTCTATAGGCATTACGACAACACAACTTTCGACTTGGACTCAGGACTCTCCAGCAACTTACAGTTTCACACTTCAATCGACTGGAACGACAGGAGCTAAAACATGGTCAGTTCCGGCTACCGGTGTTGGTTCGCTTCCGCTCGGCCTGTCGCTTAATTCCAGTTCAGGAGCAATTACCGGTATACCAACCGTATCTGGTAGCTTTACGGTTTCAGTTACTTTGTCAGATGCCGGTACCGGTTCAACTGCGACCAAAAGCATACCCATAACCATAAACCCTTTTCCTTCTATTATCACTTCCAGTCTTGTATCAGGTGTAGTTGCTCAGGTATATAACCAGCCGCTCGTTATGGCTGGCGGGACGCTTCCAATCACTTGGTCGCTTAGCGGTTCATTACCTCCTGGTCTTACATTCAATACAGGAACGGGAGCTATAATCGGGACGCCAACCACCAACGACTCCTTCACCCCTACAATTTCTGTAACTGATGCTACCGGAGCCTCCAGCAGTAAACCACTTCCCATTACTATCAATCCGGCTCTGGATATTGCTACACCAACGACTGGTACTACTTCTCCTGGAGCAGGTATAGTAGGCAGTCCCTATAGTTTTACCTTTACGACGAACAATGGTGGCATAGCACCGTACTCATGGTTCGTCACTGCCGGTGCGCTTCCGCTTGGTATGACACTTAATGCCAATACCGGTATTGTATCAGGAGCGCCAACTGTTAATGGGAGTTTTACCTTTGTATTGCAAGTGCAGGATCTAAATGGAACGAATGTTACAAAAACTTTTACAATAGACGTATCTGTGCCCATGAGTATTACTACCGCCAGCTTACCAAGTTGGACTGCCAATTCTCCAGTTGCCTACAATCAGACACTGGTAGCCGCTGGTGGTACAGCGCCGTATACTTGGATAGTTACTGCCGGAAATTTGACAAATAGCGGTCTTACTCTGAGTCCTGCCGGTGTAATTAGCGGCACACCAACAACAGCGGGAACGTTTAATTTTACTGTAACCGCTACTGATGGTGCTACTACTGCGCTGACTGCTAGTAAACAATTGAGTATTGTCATTAATCAGGCAATGGTAATTACAACCGCATCTGTTTCCTCTGCGACGGTTGGTTCGGCATATAGCCAGTCTATGTCCTTGTTTGGCGGGACGGCTCCGGTACTCTGGAGCGCAACCGGACTTCCTGCAGGTATGGTTATTGACTCGGCGACCGGTACGGTTTTTGGCCTTCCATCTGCAGTTGAGACAGCTCCTGCTACTATTACCGTCACAGATGCCAGCGGCGCCACAAAAACAAGTAACATTACTTTTAATGTGTATGGCACGATAGCAATTACCCAGCCGGTTACCATAACTAATGGAGTAGTAGGTACTTCCTACAACACCATCAATCTGGTGGCAACTGGTGGTCGTACACCGTATAACTGGACTATCACCGGCACGCTGCCTCCGGGTCTTACCCTTGGTGCAGGAACTGGTGTTATAAGTGGAAAACCGACAACAGCCGGTGTTTATACCTTTACGGTGAGTGTCCAGGACCCTGATTCCCGGAAGGATTCCGTATCGTTATCAGTTCTTGTTCTTGATCCGGTGACGGTTGCAACAACGTCTCTTTCTTCATGGACTGCCGGGCAATCTGGTTACAGCCAGATTGTTTCGGGAAGTGGCGGACTTGGTAGTCTCACTTGGATCGCAGTTGACCCAACGAAACTCCCCCCTGGACTCTCGATTGATACTGCCGGTAAGATAACCGGTACTCCGTTAATTACAGATGGTGGAACATATCCTTTTACCGTGCAGGCGAGTGATACAAGCGCGCCGCCTTTAACAGTTCAGAAACAGCTGAGTATTACAATAAAACAGCCTGCATCTTTCTTATCCAACAGTGTCCTACCTGATGCGGTATCTAAATCCGAATATTCAACCACCTTAAAAGCAACAGGTGGAACGCTTCCTTACTCATGGTCCATCTCAGCTGCCAACGGGTTAGCTACTCTAAGTAGCCTTGGATTGGAGCTTGATCCAGTGACCGGAATAATCTCAGGCACTCCGATTTCTGTTACTACAACTCCTGCTGCTTTTACGGTAACGGTGACTGATGCTGCCGGTTTTACGGCTGATCTTGCATTTACGATTAATGTTGTTGGTCCACTATCAATAGACACCAACACGTTACCGAGCGTCAATAAAGGCAGTTCATATACTCAGACTATTGCAAAATCGGGTGGCTCCGCACCGTATACGTGGTCTATTACTTCAGGTTCTCTCCCTGCCGGAGTGAGTCTGGATGCGAGTACCGGCGTTTTGTCGGGTACGCCAACGGCTGGTGGTGCTTACACGTTTGTTGCAACTTTGACCGACAACGCAGGTAGAACCGTAATCAAACCGCTTACCATCACGGTAAATGATGTTGCAGTCGGGGGCTCACTTGGTTTCTATGACTTGAGTAACACATTATTATCTAGTAATACTCTCACTTTTGGTACCGTGTTGAAGTCGAGTGTTGTAACCAAACAGTTCAATCTAGTAAATAGCGGCACGCAGCCAGTTTCTATAAATAGTGTTGTGCTTCAAGATAGTTCTTTCAATGCTGTTCTTCCGCAGGGTGTTCTGATCCAACCAGGCACCGCGAATGCGATACCCGTCACGGTCACCTTTATTCCGTCCTCAGCAATTAATTATTCGGCAACACTCAAAATCACTGATTCTAATGGCGCCCAGAGTATTCTGAATCTAGTCGGGACGGGGTCTACTGTTTCAGTAACGCTTGCAGGTGGTTCTTCTGGTACCGTAACGTCATTTGGGGCTTTAGCACAGACTCAGCTGCCTTTAACCAGTAAACCATCAAATCTGACAATCAGCAACGCTGCTCAAATGAGAATAGATGGTGTTACACCGAACGCAACTGTGACTATTAATATAGCTTTCGACAGTTTACCTGCGAATCCGGTGTTCTATAAAATTGTAGGCAGTACCTGGACTGCTTTTACGCCAATAGTATCGGGGAATATCATTACCTATGATGTGGTGGATAATGGAGCGTTTGATTCTGATCCGACAGCTGGTGTTATTGTTGATCCTGTCGTTGTAGGGACTACCAGTACAACTGGCGGAACTGGTGGTGGTACAGGAGGTAATACGACTGGAAATGGGTCGGTTGCGCCTGCGACTGTTAGCTCTGGAAGTAGTAATAGTGGTTGTTTTATTGCGACGGCTGCGTATGGCAGTTATCTTGACCCGCATGTCAAAATACTGCGGAACTTCCGTGATGACGTACTGTTGCAAAGCCGCATAGGAACATCTTTTGTGAAGTTTTATTACAAGCACAGTCCTCCGATTGCTGATTACATTGCCCAGCATGAGACTCTGCGCACGATTTTCAGATTGTTGCTTACTCCGGTAATAGTGTTAGTCAAACTTGGCTGGATTTCACTTGGCGCTTTGATTCTCGCACTTGCCGTACGGTTGTATCGTCCATACAAAAATAGTGCATTAAATGCCCGGTTGTTGAAAAAATCCGTTGAATAAAAGAGAGAATTTAATGAAACACGTACGTAAAAGTTTATCTGTAGGTCTAGGTCTGGTTCTTGTTAGTTTGGTTGCAGGTTGCGGAGTAGCTCCTTCAAAAGATAAAGTTTCAGAAGCTTTGAAGCCGATCATGCCGCCTAATTTTTCTGTGAAAAGTATCGAGAAATTTTCTGCATTGGATGGGATTTACGAAGTGGTGGTGGTTATCAATGATCAACCGACGGTTCTTTATCTTGACAGTAAGATGAAGCATGTGATTTCGGGCAGCGTTGTGGAAATAGCGTCAAAAAAGAACCTTACCTATGAAACCCAGATGAAGAACAAGCCTACAGGATTACCGCAAGCAGCTCCTTCTCCACAAAAAAGCAAGTAATTTCTTTGTTGTAGTAGCAAAAACACAAAAGAGGGCGCAATTGAATGCGCCCTCTTTTGTGTTGAATAAAGGAAGTAAAATGTATTGAACTAGAAACTGAGAGCGGCTTTTAAAGAATAAATTGGACGTTCAGCATATTCAGCTTCTATCGTCACACCAACCAGAGGAAATGGCGATACTTTAAGTCCGCCAAATATTCGTGGCACGGCAATTGTTTCACTTTTAAGATTAACCCCGGCTGCTTGTGACAGACTCTTTAAATTTCCTTTCGCCTCGCTGTTAACCCACATCATACCGGCTCCTGCATAAGGGGTCAGGAACAAAAAACCTTTGCTGACTGATGCATCAAGTCCGTAGGTCTGTAGGTCAAGATCATTTACCCCAGCCAATTTCGTATAGGTGGCACGGACACCGACAGCAGGTAGTGCGATGCCGCCATCGAGAATTGATTTGCTGAGCTCAGCACCATAAAGCTTGATATTGCTGTCTGGTACATAAGAATACATGGCGCCAACATCAATACCAAACGGCAGGCCTTTCCGTGCCCTAAGTTTGGGAATTGCCAGGAATGATGGAGCATTGTCATGGAACGCTCTGTTCCAAGAGGTGCTGTTCTTGTCAATGCTCATTGCGGAAAGCTCTACACCAACATCAAATCCGGTTATGCCGAGCGGTTCAGCAGGGGCAAGATTTCTGTAGCCAAGGGCTGCACCTGCCTGTTTGCTCAAACTCTTGAATGCTCCTTGATCGAAGCCGGCTACCGAATTGAAGCTGATGTCTGCTGCACATACCGGTGAGGCGGCTAAAGCCAATGCTGCAACCATTCCGCACAATAGTGTCTTCTTCATGTAATCCTCCTGAATATTTAGTGGTGTCAGTGTAACAAAGCTTTTGCCAAGGGTCAATCTACATGCTGTTATATGGATTGGTTACAGGCTCTGGCTATTAAGCGCTATAAAAAACTGTAGAAACCCGTTGAATTGCCGATATGCGTAAGGGTCGCATAAAGTAATTGTCGAGGGCAACAGGCGTGGCAAAAAGTGTTGAAATAAAAATCCCGGACGATATTGAATTTAGAGTTATAGGCAATGCCTTTGGGGTGCTTATCGCGTCTGCTGGGCTGCTGGCGGGTGAAATGATCCGTTTACGCAGCCTTGA
>MGZJ01000069.1:15176-29505 GCA_001802645.1 Geobacteraceae bacterium GWC2_53_11
CTGTCAACCATGAATGCCTATCAGGATGTGCCGCCGCAGGGAACGCATCCGGCACAAGCCGCCTCCCCGCTTAAGAATGAACAGGTCGCAGCAGCGCAGATTCCTGCCAAACCAAGCTACTCGGCTGAAAAAGTTGTTGAGGAAGTTGCAAAGCGTATTGAGGCTCAGAAGGCTGATGCGTTGAAAAAGAATAAAATGATCAATTGACGGGGATTATGGCGGAATCGAAGAAACTGACGTTTGAAAACCTTGCCCATTTAGTTGAACGTCGCGGACTGATGACACGTGAGCAGCTTAAAGATGTGCTTGTACGCGGTAAGGCTCAGGAATCGCGCCTGTTTTCTCACCATGTCTCCGGCGTATCGCGTAGGACTCATAGCAGTTCTGAATACGTATCTCCCGCCGAAATTCTCGCCTCCTTCAATCTAGAAATCAAAGACTCACCGGGAAACCTGCTTACTGAGGATGTCATCACTGAGGCGCTTGCTTCTGCTACCGGTATGCCTTTTCTGAAAATCGATCCATTGAAGCTTGATCTTCGGGTCGTAACCGATCATATCCCCCGACCGTTTGCCCTGAAAAATCTGATTGTTGCCGTCGAAGAATCCAAGGGCATAATCACTGTTGCAGTTGCTGATCCTTTCAACGAGGCACTTGTCAACGAACTGGCAACTGCCCGGCGACTTGAAATCAGGCGCGTGCTTAGTTCCAAAAACGATATTCTGAAAATATTGCGCGAGTTTTATGGCTTTCGTGCATCCGTTGCTGCTGCTGAGGAAGAGGCTTCAACTTCAATAGATCTCGGTAATCTGGAGCAGTATTTCAAGCTGAAAGGTCATCAAGAGCTTGAGGGCACCGATACTCATGTGGTCTCAGCTGTCGAATTTCTTCTTAACTATGCGTTTGATCAGCATGCCAGCGATATCCATATTGAACCGAAGCGTGAAACTTCTCTGGTCCGTTTTCGTATCGACGGTGTCATGCATAATATTCATATTATCCCCAAGCAGTTGCATGCGCCCATCGTTTCTCGCATCAAAATGCTTTCGCGCATGGATCTTGCTGAAAAACGGCGGCCACAGGATGGCCGTATTAAAACAAATTTCAACAACAAGGATATTGAACTGCGTGTTTCAACTGTCCCGGTTGCTTTTGGGGAAAAGGTTGTCGTACGTGTTTTTGATCCTGACATCCTTTTGCAGGACTTAAACAGCATGGGGTTTTATCCCCGCGAATTATCTCTCTACAACTCTTTTTTGCGTCGTCCAAATGGTATCATTCTGGTTACCGGACCAACTGGCAGCGGCAAGACTACTACTCTTTATTCCTCGCTCAGGTCACTCTCTTCTCCTGAAGTAAATATCATCACTGTCGAGGATCCTATTGAAATGGTCATGGAGGAGTTCAATCAGATCGGTGTGCAGCAGGGTATTGGCGTCAGTTTTGACAGTATATTGCGCAATATCCTTCGACAGGATCCCGACATCATCATGATCGGCGAAATTCGCGACCGGGAAACGGCGGATAATGCTGTTCAGGCGGCCTTGACCGGGCATCTGGTCTTATCAACGCTGCATACCAATGATTCTCCTTCCACCATTATTCGTTTGCTTGACCTGGGAGTGCCTCCTTTTCTGATCTCGGCGACCGTGCTTGGCATAATGGCTCAGCGACTGGTTCGAAAAATCTGCCCTCACTGCAAAAAAGTCCGTACGCTTTCTCAGGATGAATGCGATTATCTGCAGTTGTCGGGAAAGTCGTATGCTGTGTGGGAAGGAGAGGGGTGCAAGGAGTGCCGCGGTACCGGGTACAAGGGGCGTAGCGGACTGTTTGAAGTTATGGATATGAATGACAAGATAAAAGCTCTGATAACTAATTCTGTGGAATTGGCTGAAGTTTCAAGGGTTGCGGGTCTGGAAGGTCTGGTAACCCTTCGTGAAATTGCAATACAGAAGATGCTTGAAGGTGTAACAACGTATGAGGAAGTCGTATCCATGACCGGGTAAGAGATTTTCATCGGATCTGTTTGTAGAAAATGAGAAAGCCGCCCGATCCGGGCGGCTTTCTCATTTGGAAAATATACTCCTATTTGGCCGGCTTCTTTGTCGGCGAAGCCGGTTTTGTCACGGTTGCTTTTTTGTTGGTTAGATAGTTGCCAATAAAAATGTATTCATCAAGATAATCCCGAACACCATCGCTGTTGAAATCATGTTGAGGAGCCGCTGCTTTGCTGAAGGTGCTCCAGCCCTTTTCGTCAAGCGTCAACGAAGTTTTGATTGGTTGAACAACGGTAAGCGGATATTCAAATTCATCAACGCCGGTAATTATCGTCACCGAGACATTATTAGAACCGGGCTTTGGTAAAACGACGACGGTCCAGCGCCCTTTTACCTGTTTCACCTGCTTGTAGGAAACAAGTGTGCCGTCATTTACGGCAAAATTCGGTGAAGACGTTATCCGGGTTGGAATGTCCACGGTGAGAGTTGCCTTGTTTTTTCCATCACTCAACAGGACAGATGGCTCCTGATGGACTGTCTGGGCAATTTTCTTGTCAAAAAGTTTTATCATGGCAGCAAGAGTCTTGCTGCCGCTGTAGTGTTTGAATCGTTCTGCAATTCCCTTGTACACGACAAGCTGTGGGGTCTCTTCCGCCTTGGCCTCAGGGACAGGTTTACTGGATTGTGGCGCCTGCTCCGCTGTTTTGGCTGGCTGTTCAGCAGGATAGGCAGGAACAGATGATGAAGGCACTGGTTGTGAATCGGTGCGTTGTTGCTGTTGATCTGTCGGGAGAGAAACTGTCCCTCCATAAATGGGGTTTGATGTTACCGTTGGCGGAGTCGTCTGATTTGCTGACGTTGGCTGGCCGTTGGTATCTGATGTAGGTGAAGTGGGGGAAGGGGATGAAGGCAAAGGACTCAGCGTGTTCCCGGAGGTAGCGGACACCGGAGAGCTTTTTGCGTCAATCATGCTGGTAGAAACAACTTTAATGTCACCGCTTCCTTTCCGTAATGCGAATGAAATAGTGGCAATAGGGCCGCTGGCTGAAAAGGCGTTTGTGCTGATGATGGCAATTGTTATTGAGCCGGGACGAGTAGTATTTGCCGCAAGCATCGCTCCTGCAACAAGAGAACCTTGTGTTACGGTTGGAGTAGCAAGCGCCGCAGAGTCATAGGTGATATCAAGCTGTATTCCAGCAACGCCATCCATGCCGGAACCCATAAGAGTATATGACGAACTTCCCGATGAGGTGACTGTTACGGTAGCTGCCAGTACAGATGTTGACCAGCATAAAACCGCAAGCGTAACCGAAAGTACCACTCTATGAAATGACCGTATCTGCATAGGTAAACTCCTTGGAAATTTTGACTGACTATAATCGAGTTCAGCTGTCAGGACAAGAATCAAAAGGCCTCCCTGAAAAGGAGGCCTTTTGATTTCGTCACGTATGTCCGGATTATGGTACGAACGACGTCAGAAAGTTCAGTTTGAGTCCTGTTGCATAAATGATACTGAGTGAACTGGTCTCCTCACCAACGAGAACGGTTACATCCTCCCACGGAGAAGGAAGTACCGGCAAAACATCGGCGGTAGCCAGCTGGAAGTAAATAGTAGCAACCTCAACACCATTGCCTGTTTTTCCGCTCCTGATGTTCTTTCGGATCTGAGTTGTAAAATCCGGTGAATTTACAAAATCAATGAAGAGTTTGCGGTCAGAGACACTGAATTCGGCAGTAATATCATTCTGGGAAACCTTTACCGGACCGGATGGGATGATCGACCCATTTCGCACGGCATATTTTCCCGTAGTAGCCCCCGGTGGCGAGGAGTAATTAACCATGACTCCGGTCGGCACGGTAAGTTCGGAATGCAGGGTTGCTACCTTGCTGGTGGACGTCATATTACCAAACAGGTACACGGTGGTTACGGCCCGTGTATTGGGAGCCGGTGCTCCACTGCCTCCACCTCCGCATCCTGCCAGTATGCCGGATAGTGCTGATATAGCCATGGTAATCAAGATAAAGCGTTTCATATGGTTAATCCTCCTGTTGATCGAAGATTCTCCTCTCCCCGGTAAATGGGGAGAGGAGAGGGGGGACTACAGTTCAACTGCGCCTACCAGATGCAGCAACAGGACATACACATCGAGAAGATCAATTTTCCCATCCGGTTGCGGCACACCATTTACATACGGAGCAACATCAGCGTGAGCCAGGTCAGCAGCCGTGGCAACGATATTTCCTTTGGCGATCTGAAGTGCCTTTACTGCGCTTGCTAACTGGCTGGTTGTGCCGGGAAGCAGGCCGTTTTTGAACGCCAGAGTGATCTGATCGGTATATGGTCCATACATATTTCCAGAATTATCCTGAAATTTAACATATACGGTTTTTTGCGCTTCCCCTGCCGACAGTGACCATGCTTTTGCTGTCGCATATGCTTCGAGAGCTGTGTAGGTAATGCCATCGTTAGAGAACTGCATTGCCGCTACTCCGGCTGAATCAGTGGCCGTGAGGTTAAGGGTTACCGCCTGGGTAATCGTAACGCTGCTGCCGCCGTTTATTGCAACGGTCGCCTGCATGTCGAGATCATGAGTTGCCTTGAAAGTTGCACTTTGTACGGCTTCTTTGTTGCCTGCAGCATCAGTGGCAAAGTAGCGTATGGTCATTTCAGTGTCAGCATTTACCAGAATCGGTGAATTGTACAGTATTGCTGTGGCTGACGTCAGCGGGTCTGACCCATCAGTCGTGTAGCTGATTGAAGCTACTCCGGATCCCGTGCCGTCACCGGATGACAGTGTTACCGAGAACGGTGTCAGGCTTAAGGTGCCTGACGGAGGATTGGTTGATGTAGCCGCCGCAAGCGTATCAAGTTTGATCTGGGTTGTTACTGGGTCATACAATATACCTGCACCGTCGGTGAACTGGGCATAAACCGTTTTTACGCCATCTCCGCTTGAAAGTGTCCAGCTCTTGTTTGTTGCATAAACTTCGTCAGCCGTATAACTGATGCCGTCGTTAGAGAAACGCATTTTTGAGACGCCATATGCGTCGCTGGCATCAATAGACAGCATGACGGAAGAGGTGTTGGTAGCTGATGCACCGTTATTCACCAGGAACGAGTTGACTGTTAAATCACCTGTGTGAATGGTGTATGTGCTGCTCTTGACAGCTTCAGAATTGCCGGCCGCATCGCGTGCGAAATACCTGATGGTTGCAGTTGCATTTACCGTTATCGGTGCACTGTATGTGGCTGCTGACGCCGATGTGGTCGGGTCGCTGCCGTCCAGAGTATATTTGATGGTGCTGGCCGATTCGTTGGCTGTTAGCGTTGCCGAAACCGTACTGATGAATACTCCTGGTGCTGGGGCGATGCTGGTAGCCGGAGCAACGGTGTCGAGGATAATTTGAGCGGTAACCGGATCATAGAGATTGGGGGCACCGTCAGTAAATCTGACAAATACGGTTTTTACACCTTCGCCTGCAGCAAGTGTCCAGCTCTTGCTGATTGCATAGGGTTCGTCAGCACTGTAGTTGACGCCATCGTTCGAGAACCGCATCGAAATAACACCCATCGCATCAGTTGCGGAGATAGCCAGGGTAACATTCGGAGTGGTGGTCGTCGCCGCGCCGTTATTGATGTTAAACGTGTCTACCGTCAGATCACCGGTGTGAATGGTATACGTTCCGCTCTTGGCAGTCTCGGCATTTCCGGCTGCGTCATAGGAGAAGTATCGTACCGTCGTTGTTGCACTGACGATGAGCGGTGCGGTGTAGGTGGCAGCGGTCGTCGACGTTGCCGGGTCGCTGCTGTCAAGTGTGTACCTGATGGTACTTCCCTGTTCAGTTGACGCGAGAGTCACGTTGACCTGACCCAAGTACACAGCCGGTGCAGGTGAAGCATTGGAGACCGGTGCGGTGGTATCAAGCATAATCTGCGCTGTCACCGGGTCATAGGTAAGAACCGGGTTGTTGGTGCTGTTTTGGAAACGTACGAAGACGGTTTTTACGCCATCTCCGGAAGGTACGGTCCAGGCTTTTGATGCGGCATATGTCTCAGGAGTTGAGTAGGTGATGCCGTCATTGGAAAAACTCATCTTGTCCACATTGTTAGCCGACAAGGCAAGGTTGACAGTACTGTTTCCGGTTACTGAGGCACCGCCGTTTATTGCCACCGAAGCGTTGATTGTGGACGAAATAATGGTGTACGTCCCACTCTTGGTTGCTTCCACATTACCGGCGACATCAGTGGCAAAGTATCTGATTGTAGTTGTCGAGGTTACAGGAACTGGCGCACCGTATACTGCTGCTGTGCCGGATGTGGCCGGATCACTGCCGTCGAGCGTGTATTTGATTGTGCTGCCGCCTTCATTGGCAAAAAAGGTCACGCTTGCCTGTGAAATGAAGGTGCCGGGCACCGGTGTGACTGCGGTTACGGGAGCAGTGGTGTCAAGAGTAATTTGCGCCGTTACCGGATCATAGGTCAGTACCGGGTTGTTGAGTGTGTTGTGAAAGCGTACAAAAACTGTCTTTGCGCCATCACCTGAAATGACAGTCCAGTTTTTTGCAGTAGCATACGTTTCAGGTGATGTGTAGGTAATACCGTCATTAGAGAAGCTCATCTTGTTCACGCCGGTAGCGGAGATAGCCAGAGAAACAGTACTGCTTCTGGTTATTTGCGCCCCTCCGTTTATCACTACGGAGGCATTGATCGTAGATGAGTTAATGGTATACGTGCTGCTTTTTGGTACCTCTGCGTTATTTGCGGCATCTGTGGAGAAGTATCTTACTGCTGTTGTTGAAGTGATGTTAAACGATCCATTATAGGTGACAGCAGTTGCCGAGGTTCTGGGATCACTGTTGTCGAGCGTGTATTTGATGGTGCCGTCTGGTTCGTTGGATGTCAGTGCGACACTGACCGCGTTGATGAATACACCAGCTGCGGGAATAGCCGTAGTCACGGGAGCTGCTGTGTCAAGAACAACCTTGGCAATAACAGGGTCATAGGAAATGTTATTGGTGGTGTCGAAGAATTTGACGTACACCGTTTTTACTCCGTCCCCGTTGCTAAGTGTCCATACTTTGCTGGTGGCGTAAGTCTCCTGAGCAGAATAGGTTACTCCATTATTCGAGAAACTCATCATGTTCACACCAGTCGCTGCAATGCCCAGATTGACGCTCGGACTGCTTGAATATGCGGCTCCGCCATTAATTGAAACCGATGCTGCAATGACGGAAGAGGTGATGGTGTATAATGCGCTTTTTGGAGCTTCAGCGTTGCCAGCTGAGTCTGTTGCAAAATACCTGATTGGCGTGGTCGCAGTGATATTGAACGATCCGCTGTAGGTGACCGCAGTGGCTGAAGTGGCCGGGTCGCTGCCGTCGGTCGTGTACATGATTTTACTGCCAGGTTCATTGGCGGTAAGTGTTACCACTACACTTGAGATAAACGTTGCCGGAGCAGGTATGGCGGCAGTTACCGGCTTTGTTGTGTCGAGAGTGATCTGCGCCGTAACAGGGTCATAGGCAATGTTTTGTGCGGTGTTATAAAATTTGACATACACGGTTTTAGGGCCATCGCCCGGATTTAACGGCCAGAGCTTGCTGGCGGCATATGTTTCCTGAATTGAGTAGGTAATGCCGTTATTTGAAAAACTCATCATGTCAACACCGGAGGCGGCAATGCTGAGGTTGACATTCTGGGTGGGTGTGACTGCCGCCCCTCCGTTAATAGCAACCGTTGCCGGGATGATTGGCGAGGTAATGGTGTATGTGTCACTGAGTGGTATTTCGGCATTACCTGTTAAATCGGTTGCAAAGTAGCGGATTGTGGTGGTGGCACTAACAGTGACAGGGCTGGTATAGGTAAGAGCCGTTGACGATATGCCAGGATCACTTCCGTCCAAAGTATAGCGGATCGTGCTGCCCGGCTCATTGGCTGACAATGAAACATTTATCGACGAAATGAATGTTCCTGTCGCTGGTAAGGCGCTTGATACCGGTTTAGTAGTGTCCAGAGCTATCTGAGCAATAACAGGGTCATAGGAGATGTTGTTGGTGGTGTCAAAAAATTTGACGTACACCGTTTTTACCCCGTCTCCGCCGCTGAGAGTCCAGGGTTTGCTGGTAGCGTAGGTTTCCTGTGCCGAATAGGTAACTCCGTTGTTGGAGAAGCTCATCATGTTTACGCCGTTTGCGGCTATGTTCAGGTTGACGTTCGGGCTGTTTGTATATGCCGCCCCGCCGTTGATGGCTACAGATGATACAAGCACAGAAGATGTAATGGTATACAGCCCGGTTTTTGGTGTTTCGCTGTTTCCGGCCGAATCGGTAGCGAAATATCTGATCGGAGTTGTTGTGCTCAGGTTTATCGAGCCATTATAGGTTGCGGCTGTTGCTGATGTGGCCGGATCACTGCCGTCGGTAGTGTACTTGATAATGCTGCCCGGTTCATTGGTTGCGAGCGTTACCGTTACGCCGGATATGAACGTTGCAGGAGCAGGAAGCGGTGTGGTAACCGGTTTTGTCGTGTCGAGAACGATCTGAGCGGTGACCGGATCATACGCGATATTCTGTGCGGTATTGAAGAATTTGACGTACACGTTTTTCACGCCGTCGCCAGGATTTAACGTCCAGGCTTTGGTTGTTGCGTATGCTTCCTGGGCGGAGTAGGTCACGCCGTTGTTTGAAAAACTCATCATGTCAACACCGGCCGCAGCAATGGTCAGGTTGACATTCTGATTGGCTGTGACGGTAGTTCCGCCATTGATAAGTACCGATGCCGAAATGACCGAAGACGTAATCGTGTACGTATCGCTTAATGGCGTTTCAGCATTGCCGGCCGGATCTGTCGCAAAATAGCGAAGTGTGGTAGTTGCAGTAAGTGTGACCGGCGCTGAATAGATAAGTGCCGTTGCAGAGATACTCGGGTCACTGCCGTCGGTGGTGTAGCGGATCGTGCTGCCCGGTTCATTGGCTGCAAGTGAAACATTTACCAGCGAGATGAATGTTCCGGTAGCCGGCAGTGCGCTCGTTACCGGTTTTGTCGTATCCAGAGTAATCTGGGCGGTTACCGGATCAAAGGTGAGGTTATTAACCGAGTCAAAAAACCTGACGAATACGGTTTTGTTACCGTCTCCGGCACTAAGTGGCCACGTTTTGGTGGTTGCATATGCTTCCTGAGTTGAGTAGGTGATGCCGTCATTTGAAAAGCTCATCCTGTCAACACCGATAGCGGATAAGGCCAGACTGACGCTCTGGGTGTTTGTAAGAGTCGCACCGCCATTGACCGATAACGTGGCGGAAATAACAGATGAAGTGATCGTGTAGGTGCTTGATTTTGTCACTTCGGCATTTCCTGCTACATCGGAGGCGAAATACCTGAGGGTTGTGGTGGTACTGATGGTGATTGGTCCGTTGTAGACAGCAGCTGTTGCAGATGTTGCCGGGTCACTTCCGTCAGCAGTGTACTTTATGGTGCTTCCAACTTCGCTTGACGTCAGGTAGACGTTTATCGAAGAAACAAATGATCCATTAGGAGGATTGGCTGTTGTCACCGGAATAGATGAATCCAGTGTGATCTGGGCTGTTACCGGAGCATATGTCTGGCCGGCACCGTCTGTGAAACGGACAAATACCGTTCTAATGCCGTCAACCGGGTCAAGCATCCAGTTTTTGGTTGTGGCGTAGGTTTCTGCCACACTGTAGTTAATACCGTCATTTGAAAAGCTCATCATGGCTACTCCAGTGGCGGAAACCGTCAGGTTGGCCAGCTGGGAGTTGGTAAGCGTAGCGCCGTTGTTGATAATCACCGAAGCGGCAATATTAGCTGTCGTGATGCTGTAGAGAGCGGTTACCGGTGCAGATATATTGCCTGCCGCGTCGGTTGCGCTGTAATTGATTGATGTAGTTGCGTTGATGTTGAATGGCCCGGCGTAGGTCGCTGCAGTTGCAGATGTTCGTGGATCACTGCCGTCAAACGTGTATTTGATGACACTGGCCGGTTCATCTGCGGTGAGGAAGATATTTACCGAATTGACATACGTGCCGGGGGGCGGAGTCGTGGTTACTACCGGCAGAGCTGTATGCAGGGTGATCTGGGCCGTAACCGGATTGTAGAGTATTCCGGCGCCGTCTGTGAAGCGGACAAAGATGGTTTTGACTCCGTCACCGGCGGAAAGAACCCAGTCCTTTGCCGTTGCGTACGGCTCATCTGCTGAATAGGTGACGCCGTCATTCGAGAAACGCATTTTCACTACTGATGTTGCATCGGTAGCAGTGATGGCCAGAGTGACGTTGGGGTTGTTGGTCAGTGTTGACCCGCCGTTGATGGCAAATGTCTGAACAATAAGATCACCGGTATGAATGGTGTATATGCCGCTCTTGATGGCTTCCATATTTCCGGCCGGGTCGGTGGCGTAGTAATTAATCTGGGTAGTCGCAGAGATCGGAATCGCTGTGGTATAGATTGCTGCCGTTGCTGATGTGACTGGGTTGCTGCCATCGGTCGTGTACTTGATGGTAGCAGCTGGCTCATTGGAGGTCAGAGCGACGTTTACCGGTGCGATAAACGTGGCGGGAGCCGTCGGTGAAGCTGTTGTAGCCGGTGCGGCTGTGTCGAGAGTAATTGAAGCGGTTACCGGACTTTGCAGAACACCATTCGAGGCAGTAAAGCGTACATACACAAATCGTTGGCCGTCAGGTGTTGCCGGAGCAAGCGTCCAGGCACGGGTTGTGGCAAAGTTTTCATCGGCAGTGTAGGTGATACCGTCATTGGAAAAACGCATTTTGGTGGCGCCGGTGGCGGAAATGGAAAGCGTAACATTCGGCGATCCGGTAACCGTTGCTCCGCCATTAATGAAGACATTAGCGTTAAGATTCATCGGCAGCAGATTATACTGGCCGGTTTGAACAAGCTCAGGGTTTCCGGCCGGGTCGGTCGAGTAGTATTTCAACGTCGTAGTGGCGCTGATACTGATAGGCCCCGAGTAGATTATACTGTTTGCAGCGGTGGGTGTGGAACCGTTAGTTGTATAGCGTATGATGCTGTTTGCCTCATCTACCTGCAGATATACCTGCACCGGATTAATGAAGTCTCCGGCAGCAGGAATGGCAGTCGTGACCGGAGGAATGCTGTCGATCGTCGGCAGGAGGTCGTACGATATGGTCTGGGAAATATCTGGAGTAGCTGAGGCATAGTTGGTGCGTGCATCAACCTTCACCGAATAGGTGGCCGGAGTCGTTCCAGCCGGCATGACCCAGTAGCGGGTAACGCTGTAATCCTGAACAACAACATTGTTAACTGAAAAGCGGTATTGCGGTTGCACGGCAGTTCCGCCGGCCAGGGCAATGAATTTGACCGGCGCATCGTGAGGCGAAGCAAAGTCACCAGCCAGTGTCAGGGTGCTGGCGGGAGTCCAGGATTGAGACACGACCGACGCTGAATAGGCGGGGGCGGAAAAGCCGTTGACCCAGCTGCCGATCTCGGCGCCGCCGGTGGTGTAACGGTTGTAGCCGATGACGCGATAGGTGTAGGTAGCGCCGGGTGCGACGGAATCATCGATATAGGTCGGACTCGCTGACGAGATCATGGACATATCGGCAATGCGATTGAATGTGCCGGTATTGGCGTTGCACGATCCGTTGCAGCGTTCGATGTAGAAGCCAAGGGTCATATCGTATGGCTTTAACACTGTTCCGTTATACGAATTATCGGTCCAGGAAAGCTCATTTCTCTGCAATCCTGCAAAGACCGCCAATCCTGTCGGGTCGGCAGGTGCACCTGAAGCGACGCGCAGCACCAGGGGCCGCATCATGTCCTGCTCTTCATGACTCAGGATATGGCAATGCCAGACATATTCCGCGCCATAGTTATAGGGGATGTTTGTTTCTGCCGGGACCTTGGCTTGGCCGGTCAACGGTTCAAGATTCATAAATCCATCGGTTGCACCAACGGGAAAGACCGGGTTTTTTAGATGAACGCTGTCCTGCAAAGGGAATGGGACCGGAGGTGCCTTGGGCCGCATGGCTACGATGGTATCTTCCAGAGGACTTACCCTGACGGTTTCCTTCCAACCCAGTTCGTTTGGCCAGGGGAGCCTGACGAAGCCGTCCCAGCCAACCCGGTTGATTACTTGGACATCGAACAGGTGGAAATGAAGCGGATGCGTATCTACGCCGTTATGGGTCAGTTTCCAGATTTGGACCTTGCCGTCCTGGACGTTCTCGGTCGGAGGATCGACATAATTCTGCATGACGAAAATCTGATTGATGTTGGTGGTATTGGGTAATTCAACGCCCAGTTTGGCGCTCATACGGCCGTATTCGTCCCAAACTGCCCCCATTTCATCGTGCAGAGCCTTGGGCTGCATCGGATATGAGTTGACGATTTCCGGAGCAAAAGTGTTCGGATTCAGTGATGCAAAAGATATCTTCTGATCGCCGATGTTGGATATTCCCCAGAATGGGGCCACGGCGGGGAATACATAGTTGTAGGCTGAATCATAGGCGCTTTGGCCGACGATTACCGGGTGCTGTGATTTTTTGAAGACGCCATCCTGTGTCGGGGTTGTGGTGAATTCATTCATCAACTGGTTCAGGTTAAACGCAGGTGCCGGTGTAGCAGCAGCAACATTGATCTGCATAAGGGTACGGGTATTGGGGCCAATGCCGGCTTTGGTGCCGGGGTGGCCACCGGCGCCGGTGTTGTCCGGATTGTCGGTGTAGTAATCATTGTTGGGAACGAATGCCGGAAATGCAGCAGGGGCATCGTTGTAGAGTATCAGGGTCTTGCCGGCATACTGCGAGAAGTCGATGATCACATCGGCGCGCTCCGCTGGTCCCATAATAATGGTGCCGTCATTGACATCGCCGACGTTGAACAGGGTCGGATCAAGCACGAATGATATCGGCTGGTTTGGAATTACGACCGGAGCCGGGAGAAATCCTCCCTCATTGCCGATCTGAATCCAGGCCGGGCCTGATTTTGCCGGGTCGGGTACACCGCCTTCACGCTGGTCGGCAGCCGGATCCCAGAGTGGGAAGGCGGGATAAATTATCGCCGGAACCATCTTGACTTCAGTTTTGGTGGCACATCCGCCCACGAAGTTGGCACAAGCAGGATTGACAACATTGGGATCAACGGTTGCGTCCGCTTCATACAGCTGCAGGTTGAAGAACCTGTCGTGGGACGCGTTCAAAATCCGCAAGCGGTAACTCTTTGGCTGAACGTCGAGTTTCGGATAAACGGTGCCGTTTATCATGGGAGTATCGACGAATGCCTCGGCGGTCCACGACGGATTAATGGTTGCCGGCATGGTTGGCGGTTCCCATGGGGCATTGCAGAGTTCGCCTGCACCACAGTCGTAATAAGGGTTGTTGACCGGCAGGAACTTGATGCCGGTGGTTGGTGGCCAGAAATACAGGCCGTAGACCCATCGTCCCATGGGGTTTACACCACCGAGGGCGCTTGGGTTTTCAGCCGGCATATACACGTGGGGCCACCAGAGGTCACCCGCTTTCGGGTTCCTGCCGATGATTTTTCGTGCTCCGGCAACATTGCAGGTAGTCTGACCGGTACAGGAAGCGATGGTGGTGCCTATGGAGTCAACCCATTTGGTTGGCAGAGCTGCCCCTGTTCCCCATACCCAGGTCGGATCCAGAGTGCCGATCGTGGCCGGATCCACAAAAGCTTTGTCCTGAATAATAAGTGGAATCTGGTCGGCAGGAATGATGCCGCGATTTATCAGGTCTATTTCGGTCGGATCCTGAATCATGTAACCAGCCGCTTCACCGGCATATACGTTCAAGCGGGTAATTCCGTAAGAGTGGTCGTGGTAGAACATCAGACGGGCGCTTTGGTCGTTCGTGTAGTAATACGTCTGGGCACCGTCGCCGGGATTGTTGCTGGCACCGTTTGTTCCACAGGTGAGCTGGCCGGCACACGAGGCGATGACGCTGCCTGTAGCAGTAAACCACATGTCCGGTACATACTGGACATTGTCAGCTTTTTTGTAGGGGGTATTTTCACCGGCAGGGGTGATCCATTGGTGAGGAGTGCCATCGCTGATCCAGGGGCTTAGGCCGCCATGGAGGTGAAGTTCTGCACGGTTGGTTGTGTAGTTTGCACAGCTTGGTTCGGTGGTGGGAAGGCCGCGGCCTCGGGGATCCCAGACTGGGTCACAGTCAGTGCCGTCTGCATTTTTTGTCCCCATGCCTGCGCCCATAACCGTCCGGTCAACCGGGAGAAAGAAAGGTTCAACAGCTTCAAGAGGCAGTTTGTTGACAAACTTGATGCGTACCGGGCGCCCCTTTTGCGTCAGGATGAGGGGGCCAAG
>MGZJ01000070.1:0-49833 GCA_001802645.1 Geobacteraceae bacterium GWC2_53_11
ATATCATCAGTCAAGTTTCTACTACTTCATCTCAAGTTGCTTCTGCAGCCAGTCAATTGAACTCCACTGCTGAGCAAATCGCAACAGGAGCTGAAGAGGTAGCTTCTCAAGCCGCCACTGTAGCTACGGCAGGAGAGGAAATGGCCGCAACCTCTAGAGACATAGCCCAGAACTGCCAGTTGGCGGCTGAAGGGGCACAACTAGCATCTCAAACTGCGCAGAATGGCGTTGAGGTTGTTAATAATACTGTAAAAGTCATGGGACATATTGCAGAAAAAGTTCAGGAGTCTGCTAAAACAGTTGAAAGTCTGGGAGCACGCAGTGACCAGATCGGGGCTATCATCGGCACCATCGAAGATATTGCCGATCAGACTAACCTGCTGGCCCTAAACGCTGCAATTGAGGCTGCACGAGCTGGCGAACAGGGAAGAGGCTTTGCCGTAGTTGCTGATGAAGTCCGTGCCTTAGCAGAGAGAACAACGCGGGCAACCCGCGAGATCGGCGAGATGATCAAGGCAATCCAGAACGAGACAAGGAATGCAGTTGCTGCAATGGGACAGGGGGGCCGTCAGGTTGAGTCAGGCACAATTGAAGCAGCTAAGTCAGGTAAGGCACTTCAAGACATTCTTCAACAGGTCAACAATGTTGCAATGCAAATAAATCAGGTTGCGACTGCAGCGGAAGAGCAGACAGCCACCACCGGCGAAATTTCTAGCAACATGCACCAAATCACTGAGGTGGTTCAACAAACCTCCCACGGTGCTCATGAGTCAGCTACAGCAGCAGCACAGTTAAGTGGCAACGCTGAAGAGTTGCAGCGTATTGTACGGCAGTTTAAACTGTAGGTGACTGATGAGTAACTTACCCGCCGTTAGTGGCCTCCTGCTTGTTCTTATTCTCGTATCGTTGCCAATCACTGAACGGGTGGCTTGCGCCGACCAGGTCAGTTTACCAGACGCATTGCCTGAAACTCCTGTTCTCAGGCTATCCAATCCACCGGATTCTGCCTTGGAACAACGCATTAAACATGAAATGCTGGCAAAAGAATCAATATTCTCTATCCTGCCGCACAAGCCCAATTATCTGCTTCCCGTCTCTTACAATATTTCTCCCAACAACGCTGCCTACGCAAATGAAAAACTTGACAATCTTGAGGTCAAGTTCCAGTTAAGCATCAAGACCCCTATCTGGGAAAACATTATCGGTGAAAATAGTGCACTCTATGTCGCCTACAGCCAGCTTGCATTTTGGCAGGCATACAATAGCGGTTCGTCGTCCCCGTTTCGGGAAATCAACTTCGAGCCGGAGGCATATTATGCATTTAAAACAGGTCATGAACTTTTGGGAGTGACCAGCGAAGTGGTTACACTTGGATTTGTTCACCAGTCCAACGGGCGTACAAAGCCAGAATCCCGCAGTTGGAACCGGATCGTTGGCAACCTGCTGTTCAGCAGTGGTGACACCTATGTTGCCGTAAAAACCTGGTTTCGAATCCCTGAAGAAGATAATGACGATGACAATCCGCATATGGAAAAATATTACGGCTATGGTGAACTGTTGATCCTGCAAAAATTGCGGGACAACACTGTGACCTTGATGCTGCGCAACAACCTGCGCACATCAGGCAACAAGGGAGCTGTGCAGGTAGATTGGAGTTTTTTCCTGCACAATAAACTGAAGGGGTATGTGCAGTATTTCAATGGCTATGGTGAGAGCCTAGTGGATTACAATCACGCAAACAACCGCATCGGCGTCGGCGTGATGCTCACGGATCGGCTCTGATTTCTAAAAGGAAGAGCGGCCTGGCGTCCCGAGGGGATCAGGCAGGTATCGGGACAATAATCCGGGACCGGCAGTAGCCAGTAAGTTGCGTTATTCCGGTTGGTTACATCGGCTGTTGAAAAATAGTAAAAAGACTTACTCAGTCTTTTATGTATATAAATCGCATGGTTATGGCGTATACGCTGCCGTTTTTAGTTGACGATTCCTTCGAATGGTGGCAGTATCGCCACTCATTTTTATTGTAATGGTTGTACGAAGAGACCTTTCACATATTGATTGGTTTACATCACATGAAAGCAGGAGGGGAACAGATGAAGAAGTTGGTAACCATGTTGAAAATTGTCACACTGTCGGCAGTGCTGATGGGGATGACGGCGCTTGTTGCCGGAGCGGCTGATCCGAAGCTGACTCTGGGCAATACCGATTGCGTTAAATGCCACACGGCAGCACCGGATGCCATTGCCGCCAATGGTGGCGCGCACAAGACCCAGGTGAGCTGCCAGGATTGCCATGCCGGTCATCCGCCTACCGTAAAGAAAATTATCCCGGCCTGTAGCCAGTGCCATAGCGGCAAGCCGCACTACAGCCTTTCCGCTTGTCTGCGTTGCCACAATAATCCGCATACACCTAAAATCATCAAGCTGGCCAATAACATCACTGACGAATGCCTTACCTGCCACACCCAGCAGATCGTCAAACTGAAGCAGGTTAAGAGCAAGCACTCCGCGCTGGCTTGCAGCTTCTGCCATAATACGCACGGCAAGATCCCGCAGTGTACCCAGTGCCACAAACCGCACAGCCCCGACATGACTGCCGTTGACTGCAAGCGTTGTCACCAGGCCCATATGCCGACTGCGGTAACATATCCTTCCGATACCGCCAACAAGATGTGCGCATCATGTCACAAGAAGGCTTTCGAGATGCACAGCAAGACCGATACCAAGCACAAAGGTGTCAACTGCGTTACCTGTCACAAAGACAAGCACAAGACGATTCCTAGCTGTCAGGGATGTCATGGCGTACCGCACCCGGCGCGCATGATGGCCCGTTTCACCAAGTGCGGCGATTGCCACAACATCGCTCATGACCTGAATCGTTGGGATGCTGGTACGCTTAAGCAAACCGGCGCCGACAAGGATGAGGCGATAAAGCTGCCGAAGAAAAGTAAAAAGAAATAAGCTTAAGTAACAGATGAGCTGTACAAAAAGGCCGACGGAACAATCCGTCGGCCTTTTTGTATGCGGAAATATAGCTGCTTTTGAATCAAACGATATGAAAGTTGGCGTGAATAATTTTCTGCAGTTCCTCGATTCTGATCATGGCCTGCCGCATTTGTTCCCGCTCCGTGGATGAAAGCTGGTAGGGGTTGAGGTGATGAGAATCTTTCTGAATACCTTTAAGAGACTTGATCTGGATCAGTATCCGCTGTTTGGTGAGTACATGATAGGCGTCAACAAGGTCACGGGCAAATGATGCTGAAAAACTTCCCTCCGCTTCCAAAAGTGAAATGCGTTCCAGGGTGCTGGTTGCGGGAATGCTCTGGTTGATGGCAAGAATGCGCACATTCATGACCAGCGGAGCCCAGGCAAGCAGCTTGACATTGAATTCTCCTTTATGTTCGCCGCTTCCTTCCGTCCAGATGCGTTTCATAAAACCGAGGGCCAGTTTCATCTCTGTAGCGGCTTTGGCCATTCCCCAGAGAACCTGAAAATAATCACGCTCCATGGTTCGTATCATATCAATCAATTCAGTGGCCAGTTCACGGTCCCCGGCTACATAGCGGGCATCGGACAACACGATCAAGTTCATGACGTTTTTACCGATGTCCTCAACTTCGTACCTGACAATGGAAAAAAGACGCTTGCGCCACTGGCTGAACGAGCCGCGCCAGATCGGATTTGTTGGCATGATATCGCCGGTACAGCGCATGAACCCCGCTTCTTCAAGCCGATCCACCAGACGGGTTGATAGTTCCGAGAAGTAGTGATCTGCTGCTTCATCGCAACCATCACCATAGACAATCAGGTTGTCCTGGTCCGTAATGAGGGTCTGTTCCTCACGGCCGTCACTTCCCATACTGATAAGTGCAAAAGGTACCGCTGGCCGCACGAATCCTGCAGCGTCCATTTCCGCAATAACCGTATTCAAAACCCGTGATGACAGGATGTCGCGGTATTCTGTACACGAAGCATGCAGCTCATGGACGGAAGGGATCAGGAGGAAGCATTCCAGCTCGATCTGGTTGAGATTCTCATGGATTGTTTTGAGCCCGGTTCCCTGCGTTTGCGCGATTGATGCAATGAGCTGCTCCTTTTTACCCTTCCAGTCGATGATGCGGCTGTAATCAGACGTAATCGCTTTTGACAGCATCTGAAGAAAGGGTTCTATGTCGGCAACCTGACAATAACGCGTGATATCAGTAAGGTCGGGTAATTGCGGGGAAAGAGCATGTGTCGTTGCACTCATATCTCATTGGCTCCACATGTGGAATTGGTTGAAGCGGGAGATGACTATACCATAACATTCAGGTAATTTATTGTCTTTCGTTGTGCAGAATAATCAGGTATGAAATAGCGTGTGTACAAATCCGTAATGGTTGCAAGGTTCTGATCGTGTGCTAAAATATTGAGCACCATAACGTAAGGTTGGCAGAGTGTAAACGGAGTTTCGCATGACGTTGTCGCAGCGAACAATCCTTGTTATCGTCAGTACCTTTATTGCCCTGCTGTTTATTCTGGCTACCACATCCGATTTGATACTCCTCTCCAGCTATTCCACGCTTGAAAAAAATAACATCCGTTCGCATACCCGGCATATTTCAAACCAGATCGACGACAGGCTGAAGCGGCTTGCCCTGACATCCCATAGCGTTGCCGAAGAGCTGAAGAATTCTACGGAAATTTCATCATATTCTCAGCGTCTTTTTACTTCTCATTTTATGAGATCGCAAGGGCTTGATTTTATTGCGGTATATGATGCAGGTGGCCGTCTGGTTGCTGTCCAGGGATTTGATTGCGAAAACAATGTGGCCTGCCGGGTAACGGATCAGCAACAGAAGGCTCTTGCAGGGCTGCTGCCGCGAATCGTGTCGAATACGCGTGATGCGCTGCAGGGGGTTGTCGAAGTTGCCGGATCACCGGTTATGGTTGCGTGCAACGCTGTCAAGGACAGCAATGGTGCGAGGCGGGCCACGGTGGTTGCCGGTTGGTGTCTTGACCATACGGAGCTGGAAAACGTTTTCAGGGCAACCGGGGCTTCCATCCAGGTGTACGACCTTAACAGCTCGCTTGAGACCGATGTTAAGAGCGCGGTTGCTGCTACCAGAGACAATGACGGAATATATGCAGCTGTAATCGACAAATATTCCATTGCCGGATACGCTCCCCTCAAAGATGTATTCGGGCAGCCAACATTCATTGTCCGTACCGTTGAAAAACGGCCCCTGTATGAGCATGGCAAGGTGACGATAGCGTATGTCGTCACGGCGCTATGTCTTGCCGGAGGTGTGTTTTGCTGTGTGATGTTGTTGTTTGTCCGGGGAACCATTCTGACGCGTTTACAATCTCTTATCAGTGACGTCCGGCAAATCACCGAGAAGGGCAATGTTTCAGTCCGGGTGCCGCTTTCCGGTCACCAGGATGAATTGAATACGCTGGCAATTTCAATCAACAGCATGCTTGATTCCGTGGAACAGGCCGAGGCCGGGATGCGTGAAAGCGAAGAGCGCTACCGTATGCTGTTTGAGCGGGCTCCTGACGCGATTATCATCATTGGTATGGAAGGGAAAGAAGCCGGACGGATCATGGCAGCCAACCAGGCGGCGGCAGATCAGCATGGATACACCCTGAATGAACTTCTCCGGATGAAAATACAGGATCTGAATACTGCCGAGACGAATAAGAATGTCGGTGAAGTCATGGCAAAAATAAACAGCGGAGAGTGGTATACCGCTGAACTTTGGCATCTAAAAAAGGACGGCACTCAGTTCCCGCTTGAGGTGCATGCCGGACTCATAAAAATCGACGGTAAAAAATATATTCTGGGCTTTGACCGGGATATCACCGAACGGAAGATCAATGAAGAAACGGATCAAATGCATCATGAACAGATTAAGGAGCTTAACGAGCTTCTGAGTCGCAAGGCGATTGATCTTGCCGCTGTAAATAATGAACTTGAGACGTTTAATTACTCGGTATCTCACGATATGCGCAGTCCGCTGACACGGATTTCGGGGTACTGCCAGCTTCTGCTTGATGAAGATCCCCCACTCGAACCGCGGATAAAGGAATACGTAACCCGGATCTACGAGTCGGAAATATGGCTGAATGATATGATTGACGCTCTGCTGCAATTGGCTCAGTTAACCCGCACGGAGCTTGTTTCCGATAGTGTCAATCTGAGCGTTATTGCGGAGTCGGTATTGGACGAACTCGCTCTTGAATTCCCCGACAGGTCGGTCAGAACCAATATTGAACCGGACATTGTGGCAGTCGGTGATTCGCGGCTTTTGAAAATAATGATGATAAATCTGTTGAATAACGCCTGGAAATACAGTTTGAATTCAAATGATGCCCTGATTGAATTCGGCGTAAAGCAGGATGAAACCGGGCCGGTATATTTTGTTCGTGATAATGGTGCCGGTTTTAGTATGAAAGATGCCGGCAAGCTTTTCCGGGTTTTTACCCGGCTGCATGATTCAAGTCAGTTTGCCGGTACCGGCGTAGGCCTTGCGACGGTTCAACGAATTATCTTCCGCCATGGTGGCCGGATATGGGCTGAAGCCGAGCCTGGCAATGGCGCAACATTCTACTTTACACTCGGATAGTCATGGCGGCTCCCTTCATATTCTCGTTTTCCCCTTGACTCATATGTCTTGCCGTGTTATCTAAAAAGCCTTTAAATACATAATGTTATGAAATATATTTCGTTGGTACATTTCTTCGCTATCGTTATCGGAGGTTCTCATGTCGCAGCAAATAACCCATACTGTTGGCCGTCTTCTGGATGAAATAGCGCGCCGCTTCCCTGATAACGAAGCGCTGGTTTACCCTGAGCGCGGTCTGCGCTACAGCTATAAAGAGTTCAACGAACGGTGCCGTCAGATTGCCAAGGGACTTTTGCGTCTCGGCATTAAAAAAGGGGATAATATCTCCATCTGGGCATATAACGTCCCCGAATGGGTCCTCCTGCAATTTGCTTCCGCCAAGATCGGCGCCATTCTTGTTACCGTAAATACCAGCTACAAGTCGGCAGAGCTGGAATATATCCTTAACCAGTCCGATTCCACGTCACTCTTCATGGTCGGCTCTTTTAAGGATTCCAATTACGTAGAGACTCTCGCAGATGTTATTCCGGATCTGGCGGCATCCGAACCGGGTAACCTCAGCACCACCAAACTGCCGTTTCTGAAAAATATTATCTTTATCGGTCAGGAAACCCCGGCCGGAATGATTAACTTTGACAGCATAGTAAAATTGGGAGAAGACGTTCCCGATGCTGAGTTGCATGCGGTTGAAGAGACTCTAGACTGTCACGAAACTATCAACATGCAGTATACTTCCGGCACCACCGGCTTCCCTAAAGGTGTCATGCTCACCCATTACAACATCGTTAATAATGGTTTTAATATCGGTGAGTGTATGAAATTCACTGAAAAGGATCGTCTCTGCATTCCGGTTCCCTTCTTTCACTGCTTTGGCTGCGTCCTCGGTGTCATGGCCTGCGTGACTCACGGTACCACCATGGTTCCGGTTGAAATATTTGATCCGCTCAAGGTTCTTCAGACCATAGAGAAAGAAAAATGCTCTGCTGTCCATGGCGTACCAACAATGTTCATTGCTGAACTGGAGCATCCTGATTTCCCTGAATTTGATCTCAGCAGTCTGCGGAGCGGTATCATGGCCGGTTCTCCTTGTCCGATTGAAGTCATGAAAAAGGTTATCTCGCAGATGCACGCTTCAGAAATCACTATCGCCTATGGCCAGACCGAATCGTCTCCCGTTATAACCCAGACCCGCACTGATGACCCGATTGAACTCCGCGTTGCCACAGTTGGCCGATCTCTACCGGATGTCGGCGTTAAAATTGTCGATATTGAAACCGGCGAAACGCTTCCCCCAGGAAAACAGGGCGAGCTCTGCACCAAAGGGTATCACGTCATGAAGGGCTATTACAAAATGCCGGAAGAAACCGCCCGGGCCATTGACAGCGACAACTGGCTGCATACCGGAGACCTTGCCATTATGGACGAAAACGGCTACTGCAAAATAACCGGCCGCATTAAACAGATGATCATTCGCGGCGGGGAAAATATATATCCGCGTGAAATCGAAGAATTTCTCTACACCCATCCCAATGTATCGGATATTCAGGTCTATGGCGTCCCTGATAAAAAATATGGTGAGCAGGTCATGGCCGCTATAATTCTCAAAAAAGGGGTCGTGATGACAGAGGACGAGGTTCGCGATTATTGTCGTGGCAAAATTGCCAATTACAAAATACCGAAATACGTAAAATTTGTTGACGGCTATCCGATGACGGCATCCGGCAAGATCCAGAAGTTCAAGATGAGGGAAATGGCGATCAAGGAATTGCAACTTGAGGAAATGGGCGATTTGGCATAATTCCCCGTCCGTGCTGTCGAGATTTAATGAGTTCAATATGATACCCTTGAATCAGACAAGGCGGCCAGATGGCCGCCTTGTCTGATTCAAGCTGACATCCAACTTTACTCATAGATGTAGCGACAAAATTCTGCTAATACTAAACAGTTTTGTAGGTAGTACTTGCGCAATCTGTCCGGAGTTAATCATGTCCAAAGAAACCATACGGCTCACCCAGACCGTCAAAGGATCCGGGTGCGCTGCCAAACTTTCTCCCGGCGATCTGGATCGGGCCCTGTGTGGGCTTGACCTGCCGGTGGATCCGAATTTGCTGGTCGGCCTGGATCGGGCAGATGATGCCGGTGTCTACCGGGTATCTGATGAGCTTGCACTGGTGCAGACCCTCGATTTCTTTCCGCCGATGGTTGATGATCCGTACAGCTTCGGTCAGATTGCTGCCGCCAATGCCTTGAGCGATATCTATGCCATGGGGGGCGTACCTAAAACGGCCATGAACATTGTGGCCTTTCCCGGCAAAACCATGGATATTTCCATCCTGCGTTCGGTCATAGAAGGCGGTCTGGACAAGATGCGGGAGGCCGGTGTCGTGCTCGTCGGCGGGCATACCGTAGAGGATGCCGAGCTGAAATACGGCCTGTCGGTAACCGGGTATATCCACCCTGACCGCATTCTGACCAAAAAGAATCTGCAGACCGGCGACCGCCTGGTTCTTACGAAACCGTTGGGGACCGGAATTGTGGCAACCGCCATTAAGGCCGGACTTGCCGATCAGGAGTTGACTGACAGGGTCACACGGGCCATGGCGACGTTAAACCGGGTTGCGGCCCTGACCATGGATGATTTTGATGTTCATGCCTGCACGGATATCACCGGATTCGGCTTTTTGGGCCATCTGGCCGAGATGGTGGTCGATTCGGGACACGGGGTTCGTATCGTGGCGGCTGACGTGCCGCTCTACACGGAAGCTTTGGAATGGGCGGCCATGGGATTGATACCGGCTGGCGCTTATAACAACAAAAACTTTCGCGGTTCGTTTGTTGATTTCGGTGCAGATGTATCTCAAAAAGTACAGGATGTTCTGTTTGACCCGCAAACGTCCGGTGGCTTGCTGATTGCAGTTTCAGCCGGAGAGGCTGACCGGCTTGTGGAGGCCCTGAAAGCACACGGGATTACCTGCGCTGCCGTTGTTGGAGAAGTAGTTTCAGAGCCGGTTGATCGAATTTTCGTAGTGTAAACTGTTGCAGGGAGGTTGGTATGATACAGGAACTTGATTGTCGCGGCTTGGAGTGTCCTGCCCCGGTATTGCAGGTCAGGAATGCCCTTGAAAATGAAACCCCGGCTACCTTGGCCGTGTTGGTTGATAATGAGGCGGCACGGCAGAATGTCAGCCGTTTCCTCGAACACCAGAACTACCGGGTCAGCTCAGAATTGCAGGGTGGAGGGTTTCGTGTCGTCGGCACGCGAACGGAAGGGGGCAAAGCCTCGGAAAAGTCTCCGTCTGCGCCTGTCACGAAGAAAAAGGAGTCCGGGACGAAAAAAATCATGGTTCTGGTCACCTCTGTCCACATGGGGCATGGCGATGACGGCCTTGGCGACATGCTGATGTTCAATTTTTTGAAAACGCTGAAAGAGATGGGGCCCGAGCTGTGGCGCGTTGCCTTTGTCAACAGCGGCGTCAGCTTTACGGCGGCAGGGTCGGAAGCGGTGCCGATTTTACAGGAACTGGCCGATGCCGGGGTACAGATTACCGCGTGCGGTGCGTGTCTCGCCTTCTTCCATATTCTCGATACGATGCAGGTCGGCACCGTCACAAATATGCTGGAAATCGTTACCGGAATGAAAGAGGCCGACAGCGTAATTACGGTCTGATTTGTTTGTATGGATGTGTTCCGGCATATTTCCGGAGATAAAGAGAACGCTGATGCCTGAAAAAATCACATTTACTCCCGGTCTGATCGACAGCCACTGTCTGATTGATGTACGGACTCCTCTGGAATTCGAGGAGGACCACATCCCGGGAGCCTGTAACGTTCCGCTCCTGACCAACGAAGAGCGGGTGGAGATCGGGACGATTCACAAGGAGGTCGGTCCGGTTGCGGCCCGCAGGCGCGGGCTTGAGCTGACCTGTTCCCGTTTTTCTGACATGGTGGAGCAGATACTTTCCGTGTCCGCCGGACGGCCCATTGTCGTTTACTGCTGGCGCGGCGGGCTGCGCAGCCACTCCGTCGCCATGCTGGTCGAGACGTGCGGCACGCCTGCATGGCAGCTTGTCGGCGGGTACAAATCCTATCGCACCCAGGTGATCGACAGCTTTGAACGGTGCGATTTCCCCGTACCTCTTATCGTACTGCACGGGATGACCGGCACCGGCAAGACGACGTTCATCAACAATCTTGATCAACAAAAATGGTCATCCATCGACCTTGAAGGGCTTGCCCATCACCGTGGTTCAGCATTCGGCGCTCTCGGGCTGGAGCAGGATTTTTCCCAGAAATATTTTGAGACCGTCCTGTGGGACGCATTCAGGCGGCTGCCGGCTGACCGCCCCATCGTGCTGGAGGGGGAGAGTCAGCGGATCGGGAGGTACTCTCTGCCGGGCAACCTGTACCAGAAAATGGCGGAGAGCTGTAAGGTCTGGTGTCATGCGGACATTGCAACCCGTATCGACAGGCTTACCGCCGAGTATGCCCGGCCGGAATTCCGGGACGAGATGCTGGAAGCACTGGAAAGGATCAGAAAAAAACTGGCTGGAACCCGGTATGCCGAGCTGAAAGGAATGATCGAGGAATGGGACGTGGAAGGGATTGCCCGGAGCCTGATAGAAGATTATTACGATAAGATGTACTACAAAAAGCGTTTGTGGACCCCGGCCCTTGACCTGCCGTTGGAAGATTTCAGACAGGCGGAAACAGAACTGGAACGGTTCTGGATGACACAGGCATGACAATCCGCTTTACAAAAGCGTGTGCGGCTTTTTCCTGAACAGGAGCCGTGCGGTCGGCATGTCACCAGCCGGTCTCTCCTCAAAAAAGAGAATATCACCTTCGGCGGATTTGAACAGGTTCAGTAATTCTCCCGGATTAAGCAGATAGGCCGGGTTGTGTGATTGCAGCAGGGGGCCGGAAGCCATGATGGTATCGAAAAGCAATACTCCCCCAGGCTTCAGAGCTGCAATTTCGTACGGAATCAAATCCCGCAGCAGAAAATTGAAATTGAGGATCACGTCAAACTCCTCTTCAAGCACATATTCATCAAGATCAACCAGCCGGAAATCGATATCAGCTCCCACCTCTTGAGCACGAACACGCCCCTTGGCCAGACCGACATCGGAAATATCCAGACCCACAACCTTGAAGCCGTGACTGGCCAGAAACAGGCTGTTTCTGCCTTCGCCGCAGGCAATATCCAGCGCTGAAAATCCGGACACGAGTGTTTTGATCCGTTCAATTTCCTGCACAAGGAAAGGCGATGGCTTCTCGCCCAGATATGAGTCTTCAGACGCAAAACGTGTGTTCCACTTTATTCTGTCTGCTTCCACGCTGACTCCGAAACGAAATTCCTACTTTTCCTTTTTAATTCCATACCGTTTGATTTTCCGGTACATGGTAACCATGTTCATGCCTGCTTCACGAGCCGCCAGGTCGATATTGCCACCATGGCGTTTCAAAAGTCCCCGCAGTAAATCGGCTTCAAACTGCTCCAGAGCGGTTGTATAGGGGAGATCGGAACTATCCTGCACCGATTCGTGAGAATCGGCGGTGATATTATGCAGATCAGCTTCGATAAACTGTGCCAGGGTCTCTTTGGATATATATTCTCCCGTTTCCATTGCCATACAGGCTTCTATGACGTTCTTGAGCTGCCGGATATTACCCGGCCATTCGTAGCTGGAGAGAGCTCTCATTGCTTCGCTTTCAAACCCTTTGAATGCGGTAGTGAATTTCTGGTTTTGAAGCAGGATGAAGTGGGCTGCAAGCAGCGGGATATCACTGTTGCGCTCCCGCAGAGGGGGGAGATGAATGTTGACAACATTCAAGCGATAGTAGAGGTCTTCGCGGAATTGTCCTGTTTTTACAGATTCTTTCAGGTCAGAGTTGGTTGCGGAGAGGATCCGCACATCAACGCGGGTTGGCGTCGTGTCGCCAAGGCGATTAAATTCCTTTTCCTGGAGGAAGCGGAGCAGGGTTTTCTGGACATTCATCGGCAGGTTGCCGACTTCATCCAGAAAAAGGGTTCCGCCATTGGCCGCTTCCAGCAGGCCGAAACGACTTTCCGTAGCGCCGGTGAAAGCCCCCTTTTTATAGCCGAACAGTTCGCTTTCAAGCAGGTTTTCCGGCAGTGCGCCGCAATTGATGGCGACAAATTTTTTGTCGCGGCGCGGCGAGTTGTAATGGATTGCCTGCGCAATGAGCTCCTTGCCGGTGCCCGACTCTCCGGTTACCAGAACGGAGGTGTCGCGGACGGCAACCTTGCTGACCCGCTCCAGCACGCTTTTTAACCCTTCGCAGGCGCCGATGATGTTTTCAAAACGGAACTTTTCTTTCAGTTCGGCCCGTAATTCACGGTTTTCTTCAAGAAGCTGTCTTTGCTGTAACGCGTTTTTAACCCGATACACCAGCTCGTCCGGTTCAAACGGCTTGGTAAGCATGTCGTAGGCTCCCTTGCGAAGAGCCTGGATCGACATGTCAACGGTTGCGTAGGCCGTAATCATGATAACCGGGATATCGTGCTGCTTGGCTTTGATTGCCTGCAGAACTTCCAGACCGCTCATGCCGGGCATCTTGATATCGCTTATGACCAGATCCCAGGATGAGGCGGTAAATTCTTCGACCGCCTGCTGTGGTGATGTATATGAACGGGCCAGATAGCCGTGATCCAGCAGAATCTGTTCCATCATTCTGCAGAGTCCGGCCTCATTGTCGATCAGTAAAATACGTTTTTTGTCAGTCACTTACAAATCCTCCCGCTCTGTCGGCAAGGTGACGGTGACGTTCGTCCCTTTGCCAACTGTGCTGTCAATGGCGATTTCGCCATGGTGCTGCTCAATGATCTGCCGGGTTATGGCCAGACCCAATCCGGTGCCGCGCGCTTTGGTCGTATAGAACGGCTCAAAAATCTTTTCCAGGCTTTCCGCGGGAATTCCGTAGCCGGTGTCACTGAAAGTGATGCGAACATGGCCGGCATCCGCCAGCTCGGTACGGACGGTCAACGTTCCACCGTCCGGCATGGCCCCGCCGGCATTGAGTATCAGGTTGATGGTTACCTGGCGCATCTGATCGCCATCAAGTTCAACCGGCGGAAGACTGTTTGCAAGATCCGTGTTGATCGTTATGCCGCGCATATCGGTATGGTTGGCGGCAAAATCGATAATCTGCTGTAACAGGTCATTGATATCCGTCGATTCCATGGTCGGACGCGGGGTGCGGGCGTAGGAGAGCAGATCCTGTACGATCTTTTTGCAGCGCTTGCTTTCACGCTTTATCTCATGAATATATTGAAAATTCGGGTCATCCTCGCTGATCTTGCTCTCCAGGTAGCCAGCGTAACCGAGAATGACACCCAGCGGGTTGTTTATCTCATGGGCGACACCAGATGACAGTATGCCCAGTGAGGCCATCTTCCCCTGCTGGGCAAGATTGGATTCAATATCCTTGTTGCGTTGGATAATGTCGGTCATACGATTGAAGGCGCTCCCCAGTTCGGCCAGTTCGTCTTCACCGGTGACGGTCATTCGTTCGTCCAGATTGCCCCGTTTGATATGCTTGATCACGGTCATCATATCGGTGATCGGGCTGGTGAATACTGTCGAGGCCCGGACAACCAGAGCTGTTGCTGCCGCCCCTACTATGAGTATCAGAAACGTCATGATGACTAGGATATGCGTCTTGATCTTGTTTGCTTCCTGATAGAATTCATCCTCATACGAGCCAACGGCAACGATCCAGTCCCATGGAGCAAAGTAATCATAGCGGACGATTTTCATTCTGGATTCTGCATCGGTGCTGTTTTTCCACGGATACCGGATCCAGCCGCTTTTATTGCTGCACATCTCCCTGATGAAGCTGTTGCCGTCAAGGTCGCGTGCGTTAATCATGTTCTTTCCCTCGGAATCGGGATGGATCGTGAAGGTGCCTTTGCTGTTCATGCAGAAGATGTAGCCGGTTGTGCCGACTTTTTTTGCCCGTATGCTCTCTTTCAGTTTTTCAAATGCCTGCCGTTCGAAGGCGGCGTCGCCCACGGTTTCATCTGGATAACTGCCCGATGCGATAATCCAGTCCCATTCACGGAAATATTTGTAGGCGACCACTTTGGTACGGGGTTTGGTATCACCCAGAACCGCATTGCGCCAGGGGTAGGTGGTGAACAGAGTTTCTCCCGGTTTGCTGGCCCGGGCTGCCGCACACATTTCGCGGATGAAGTAGCGTCCGTCTCCGTCACGCTCGTTAAATACGTTTTCGCCTTCACGGGCAATGTGGACCTGAAGATCGCCCTTGCTGGTCATGGCGTAGATATAGCCGCTTTCGCCGACGTTTATTTTTTTCAGCGCCTGCCGTGCTTCGCGTTTGGCAGTTTCAAGATCTATTTTCCCCTGCGCGTACTGGTTCTGTTCGGCCGTGACAAGGTTGTAGGACAGTGCCGTCAGTGTTGCCAGCTCATTGTTGAGGTTCCGCGCCTTATCCTGCTTGTACACCTGAAATTGCTGATGGTGGGAATTAAGCAGGTCGATGCAGAATGAGGAGAGATGCTGCAGGTCATCCTTGCTGGTCTTGGTGATGCCAAGATAGGCCTGCTGGTTGGCGATGAGGCCGATTACGGCGGCAACGACGAAGATCGGGATTATCACCAGCGGCAGGACCAGCGTCAGCAGCTTACCGCGAAGTTTTAGTTTGTTGAAGAATGAATTCATTGTGCTCCGATGGTTGTGCTGGTTTAAAAGGTCATACAGGCCGCATTCAGCAGGCCGATTGAAACGGAACAAAAGGCGAGTAGCGTTGCTGCTGCGGTGTGGTCGTCTTCGATATCCCTGACCAGGCGTTTGAAGAGCAATCGGACGGAGCCGAATGTTGCCACTTGTACCAGCATGGCAATCATTGCCCATATCAGCATGTCGATAAAGCTCACACTGTGGGTGATTGCGCTGTAGAGCGGCAGGACAAACCCGAGCAAGGCTCCTCCAAGGCTTATAGCGGCGGATGTGTTGCCCGAACGTATCAGTCTGAGCTCATTGTACGGGGTCATGGCGCAATAGACGATGAAAAAAAGTATGACAAATCCGAGCGCCGCACCGAAATATGAGCAGAAATCCATAAGTCCGGAAACTGAATCAATAAATGAACTATACATAGGCAAGCTCCTTATAAATAGTATTATTTATCTGAATAGATGCGGAACAAAACGGCTTGTGTTCGTGGTTACTTCCGAACGGTCTTCCCGGATTCCGATTCCGGCCGGTTCTCCCTGAATAACCCACGAGCCGATGACCGGGTAATTGCCGTCAAAGCAGGGGAGGGCAGCACGTTTTTGATACACCGTACCGGACCAGGAGTAGCTGCCGTCGTATTCGGTAACCGTTCCGTTGTGATGGACGCGTATGTTGTTCCCCTCGCGCGACAAAAAAGGTTTGCTAACAAAATCGTCCCTGAAATGATCCGGATCAAAACTTGCCTCAAGCAGGTTGGGATGCTGCGGGTACAGCTCCCAGAGAACCGGCAGTATCGCCTTGTTGCTGAGTATCATTTTCCAGGCGGGTTCCATAAGCGTCATGGAGCTTGTCTCAATATGGCGCCCGAACGATTCGTAGATAAGCCATTCCCATGGATACAGTTTGAACAGGTGCCCGATGACGGCATTATTGTTGTCCACGAATTGCTTGCTGTGCGCATCGTAGCCGATATCCTCGATAAACAGAGGTTCGGTGCGAAGTCCGGCCTGCATGGCGGTGTCGCGAAGGTAATCAATATTTCCCTGGTCTTCGGGAGCATGCTTGACACAACTGAAGTAGAGTGTGCCGGGCATATCCGGTTTAACGGACATCCACCCTTCAAGCAGTTTTTCATGGATTGAGTTAAATTGGTCGGCCTCCGGAAAACGTTCCTTGAGCCAGAACCATTGAATAACACTTGCTTCAAGCAGTGCCGTGGGGGTATCGGCATTATACTCCAGCATTTTCGGTGGTGAAGTACCGTCATACGCCAGATCGAATCTTCCGAACAGAGACGGATCGTCCTTTTCCCAGGAGCGTTCGATGAGCGGCACTGCAATAGGGGGAATCTGCAGCCTTTCGTACAACTTGTTGGTAATTACGTGTTCGGCGGCGGCAACACACATTTGCTGAAGTTTGGCCGTTGCCGTATCAAGTTCGTCAATCTCGGCTGACGAAAATGAATAGCAGGCGCTTTCGTCCCAGTAGATGTCACCATCGATGGTATGGTAGGCCATGCCATGGTCTTCAACCTTCTTTTGCCAATCCGGGCGAGGCAACGCGGTAATTCTTTCCATGAAAGCGTTACCCTCCGGATGAATGGAATCCGCTCAGGCTGCCGAACCCGCCCCGTGAAACGCTCATGCCCCGGATGGCGCGCGCCCCCTGCCCACCGTTAAAAACTGTCCCGGAACGGTACCACGGCCCATAGTAATAGTGGGCATTGGAGCGGTAATGCTGGCTCTCCTTGCCGATCTCCTCGCATTTTTGAGGATCATTGTTCCAGTCATCAAGGCAGTCCTGCTTGTTGGTGTAGACGTGCCTCTCCTCCTTTTTGCTGCATCCGGTCGCGGCCAGGGTGCCTATCAGAACCAGGGTGATTTGCAGAGTGCTTCTTCGGCGCATGTTCGCTCCACGTAAGAAATGCGGTTAATAGACCATGGGCATTCGTACTGTATCGCTGATCCAATAGATGATTTGAAATTTGCCTCATCACCTGTTTCGGTTTATAAGGTATGTGTGAATTAAATGCAACAGTGACAGGGTGTTTGTGCGTTACGCCGTCTCTGTCAGAGGTTCTGAAAAATGTCAAAAAAACGGGTGGTCATAGCCGGTATGGGGTTTGGCGGGCTGAGAGCCGCTAAAGCTCTGTCTGGAAGCGACTTTGAACTGATAATGATCGACCGGAACAATTACCACCTGTTTCAGCCGCTTTTGTATCAGGTGGCAACAGCCGGACTTGAACAGGAAGCCATTGCGTATCCTTTGCGTGGACTGACCCGCCGCTGGCCCGGTTCTTCCTTTCTGCTTGCCGAAATAAGCGGCATCGACCTGGAAGGGAAAAACGTCCTGACCGACGCCGGACCTGTGCCGTACGATTATCTTGTTATAGCGGCTGGCAGTCGTACCAACTTTTTTGGTATGGAAAGCGTTGGTGCACATTCATTTGACCTCAAGCGACTCGATCAGGCTGAAGACCTGCGTAATCATATCCTGCTGTCATTCGAACACGCTTCGCGTGAGGCCGATCCGGTGCGCAAGGCGGCGCTGCTGACGTTTGTTATCGTTGGAGGAGGACCGACCGGAGTTGAATTCGCCGGAGCGTTGCGGGAACTGATCGTGCATGTGCTTTCAAAGGACCATCCAGAGGTATCCGCTGATGAAACCAGAATTATTCTGGTTGAGGCTGCTGATTCTCTGCTGACGGCCATGCCGATCAATCTGAGGCAGTATGCTTGCCAAAAGCTGCATGCCATGGGTGTGGAGGTGTTGCTAGAGAGCCGCGTCGTTGGCGCGACTGCTGAATCTGTTCACCTGCATGGCGGCACGGTGCTTTCCTCCCATACGTTGATATGGTCGGCGGGGGTTTCTGCCGCGACGCTGGCCGGGCATCTTGAGGGAGTTGAACGCGCGGCAGGGGGGCGGATTGTTGTCCAGCCCGATCTCAGTATCAAGGAACACCCGGAAGTGTTCGTTGTTGGTGATATCGCGTGCACTCTCAAGGACGGCATGCCGTTGCCGATGATGGCTCCCGTTGCAATCCAGCAGGGATCGTATGCTGCCAGGATGATTTGTGCGCGTGAACAGGGGCGGTCTCTCCCTCCCTTTCATTATTTCGACAAAGGGTCAATGGCGACCATCGGCAGAAGCTCAGCCGTGGCAACTGCGGCGGATTTCACCGTTCGTGGCTATATAGCCTGGATTGCCTGGCTTCTGCTACATCTCTACTATCTAATCGGCTTCCGGAACCGTCTGGTCGTTATGATGAACTGGACCTACGCCTATTGGTTTCAGGAGCGGCAGGTGCGACTTATTACCTCGAAAAAACGACGGGCTGCTTCAGTTCTGTAAACGGGGGGATGTTATGCATGAGGCATTGATGTACCAAAAGCACGGCGACCGTAAAGTTCGTTGCTCGCTCTGCCGGCATTACTGTTTAATTGCTCCGGGCGCAACTGGCCGCTGCCGGGTCAGAAAAAATGTTGACGGTACGCTGTATTCCCTGGTGTACGGCCACGTCGTTGCCGAGCATGTTGACCCAGTTGAGAAGAAACCGCTCTATCATTTTCTGCCCGGCAGTTTGTCGTATTCGATCGCCACGGTTGGCTGTAATTTCAGGTGCCTGAACTGTCAGAACTACGAAATAGCCCAGTATGATGTGGTGGGTTCCGGACGGATTCCGGGTGAGTTGCTGGAACCGGAAGAGATTGTCAGGCGTGCGGTTCAGTCCGGGTGCCGCTCGATTTCCTATACCTACACCGAGCCGACCATTTTTTTCGAATATGCGCTTGATGTGGCGAGACTCGCCTGTCAGGCGGGGCTGAAGAATATTTTCGTCAGCAATGGCTATATTACCTCCGAGGCTCTGGACGTGATAGCTCCGTTTCTTCATGCGGCAAATATTGACCTGAAGGGGTTCAGCGAGGACTTTTATCAGCGGGTAACCGGTGCGCATCTGAAAGAGGTGCTGGAGTGTATCTCCGATTACCGGCGGCGCGGAATCTGGATTGAAATTACCACACTGCTTATCCCGGGCGAAAATGACGATCGGGAGCAGGTGGAGGGGATTGCCCGGTTTATTGCCGACAAGCTTGGCAGTGATGTGCCGTGGCATATTTCACGATTTTTCCCCCAGTACAAAATGACGGATCACCAGGCTACTCCGCCCGCACTCCTGTCTGATGCCGTTGATATCGGTCTGAAAGCCGGCCTGCGCTATGTCTATGAAGGTAATATTCAGGGCGGGCGTGAAGATACCGTCTGTCAGTCGTGCGGAAGTCATGTATTATGTCGGCGGGGCTTTCAGACTCTTACTTACGGATTCGAGGAAGGCCGCTGTAGAGCATGCGCAACCGAAATTGCCGGAATCTGGCAATAATCAATTCCCGTTGGTCTTGACTTTTATCGTAAAAATCCCGTATTGTTACTCAAATATCTGAAATACGTGAATAAATCAGTGTAAATATTTGACGTTTCTGAGAGCGTCTGCGGAGAAATCTTGAAGGCATTTGTCGTTATACCAACCTACAATGAAAAAGATAATGTCAGGGCGCTAACAAGCGCAGTTCTTGCACAAGATCCCGAACTTCACATTTTGTTTGTCGATGATAATTCACCTGACGGTACCGGTTCTATTATTGATGAACTGGTTGCCGGCCATGACCGGGTACATGTTCTTCACCGTTCCGGTAAACTTGGCCTGGGCTCTGCATACCGTGAGGGGTTCAAAGCTTCACTTGACATGGGGGCTGATTTCCTGATTGAAATGGATGCGGATTTCTCCCATGATCCTGCGACGTTGCCGCTGTTTCTGGCTGCAATCAGGGATAATGATCTGGTTATCGGTTCCCGCTATTTGAATGGCGTCAGCGTCGTCAACTGGCCGATCAGGCGCCTGATCCTAAGCTATTTCGCGAGTGTGTATACCCGGTGGGTGACCGGTTTGCAGGTGCGGGACTGTACCAGCGGTTTTAAATGTTTCCGGCGCTCGACTATTGAGGCTATTGACCTGACTCAGGTTACATCGGACGGCTATTCGTTCCAGATCGAGATGAATTACCGTTGCATGGAAAAGGGCTTTCGCATCACTGAAATTCCGATCATCTTTATTGATCGCCATGCCGGAAGTTCAAAAATGTCGGGAACAATCGTTCGTGAAGCTGTGCTGATGGTATGGAAACTTCGCATCAACAGCTATATTTCACGGCTACTGGGGAAACGATAACGCGATGTCGAACGATCTTTGGTCAGTCATTCTTATAATCGGTTTAATCGGCTGGATATTTTCCAGCATTATGCTCATGTTGAAGGCATTTCCTCAAAAAGATGTATTTGTTGCAGCAAGCGGAATCCGTTGGGGATCAGCCGGAGTTATTTCTTTCTTGATATGGGTTGTTGGTATGCTCAATGCTTGATTATATGATGAGTTACATTGTTTCAGCCCGTACTGCGCTTCGATGTACTCTCTTCGCTCTTCTTGTACCACTGTTTCTCTCCGGGTGTGCTACTGCGCGTCTTGATGATGCGGCTTGGCAGGATCAGAGACTGAATGCCGTTGTGTGGCCGCAGGCGCCGGAAATAGGTAGAATCAAGCTGTTGAGGGTTATTCAGGGTCCGCAGGATGTCGTTGCAGCGTCATCTGGAGTGGCCAAAAGAGTTTTTGACTATATTACCGGAACAAAAGAGGAGTACGTTGATTTTTTCACGCCGCAATGTATTGCGGCTGATGGCAACGGGCTGATTTATATTGCTGATCCTTCGATTGGTATTGTTCACAGATACGATCTTGCCGGTAAGGAGGTTCAGTATCTTTACCAGGCCGGTAACAAGAAACTTGGCGGTCCGGTCGGAGTCGTTCTTGATAACGATAACAATCTTTACGTTACCGATGCACAGCAGTCCGCGATCTTCAAGTATAGCGCCGATGGGACATTTTTGCGGGAGCTTGACGGCAAAGGTAATCTGAAGCGTCCTGCCGGCATTGCGATAAAAAGTAACGGTGACAAGGTTGTTGCCGATGCTTTGGCGGATAAGGTCTTTGTCTTCGGCAAGGATGACAACTTTAAGGGTGAACTCACGGGAGCCGACTTCAAGGAAACCTTCAACAGGCCGACGTATCTGGCCGTGGATATTCAGGATAATGTATATGTCACCGATACCATGAACTTTACCGTCAGGGTGTTTGATGCCGGCGGCAAATACCTGAGGAGCCAGGGGCAGATCGGCGATGTGCCCGGTTCGTTTGCCCGTCCGAAAGGGGTGGCTCTGGACAGTGACCGGAATCTTTATGTGGTGGATTCAATTTTCGGTAATTTTCAGATATTTAACCAGAAGAGCCAACTGTTGCTTTACGTCGGGCAAGAGGGTGGATTGCCCGGAGAAATGATGCTTCCCAGCGGAATTTTTATTGACCGGAATGACCGGGTTTATGTTTCTGACACGTTCAATCACCGTATTCAGATTTATCAGTACTTGAAAGAGAAGGTGCAATAAATGATGAAACATGTACGCTTGATTCTGACGGTGTTTGTACTGTCTGCTTCTTTTGTTATGGCAGTTGTATTTCAGACATTTGCTGCAGGTCCCTTGGTTTCCAAGCCTGGCAACAAACACAATCTTTCGGCTGCTAATACCGGGGTTACGTATCGGGCGAGGAGTCTTGCGGATGATCCGGCAAATGTGCGGGGCCAGGAAATTTGTATTTTCTGTCATACTCCGCATAATGCCAATGTGGAAGGTGGCGCACCGCTTTGGAACCGTAAGTTCAACACTCTGACGTTTCAGCGATATAGCGGCTCAACTTTGTTTGTAATAAAAAATAATAGCAATGCCAATTACGGTACCGCAGGCCAGCGGAACTTTCAGCCAGACGGTTCTTCGAAGCTCTGTCTGAGCTGTCATGACGGGGTTTCAAGCCTGGGAGCCGTGAAAAACGGTTCGCCAATAGCCATGGTAAGTGATGTTATCACTGGTTTTGCTTCGTTCAATCCAGCTGACGCTGCCAATAAGATGAGATATGGCCACCATCCTATTTCATTTGTGTATGACGGTTCCGTTGCTTCAGCAATTAATCTTGTAAAAGGTGCAGACTCCTACAAATTTCCTCCCAGTCTCCCAGCTGTAAAGTTGGATAGGCAAGGCAAAATGCAGTGTACAACCTGCCATAACGCCCATCAGAATCAATCTGATGATAACACTTTCTATCCATCCCCCAATGATACGAGAAAAGTTGCCCCGTTTTGGGTCTATGGCGCTGGTGGAGCTGCTACTGCTTCAGATGATCAACAGTCGGTTTGTACGGCGTGCCATCCCATGGATGCTGGTGCGGTGCCCCCTCTTGTTACACCGGGACTATGGCCATAATGGTTTTTGGGTTATGAAAGGAATCTATGTATGAAATTTAGATATATTGTTAAAATCAGCCTTATTATGCTGGTTACCATGTTTTCAATGGCACATGCTGATAATTTAACACCAATTCATCTTGACAAAAAAAACATGATTGTCGGCTGTGCTTCCTGTCACATGGGTATGGATTTCTCTGATGGTGGAGGCCGTTACAAGTGTGTTACCTGTCACGGACCGTCGGGTGGCGGACAGGCATTTGCTTTGCGCGGCATTAAATTCAAGGACATAACGAAAGACTTTTCCAAAAACTACCGGCATCCGGTTTTTGACAAACGGGGAACTCACTCACCCCGTGAAGTGTTGCCGGAAACAAATCCCTCTGCGCCGCGCCATGCCGATTGCGCCGATTGTCACAGTGCCCATTACGTTTCGCCCGGCAACCCGTACGCTGGTTTGCGCGGCAAAAAGGTTGGCAACCTGGTTTCACAGATAACTAAGGAGTATGAACTCTGCTACCTCTGTCATTCCGACAGCGCCAATCTTCCGCTCAAATCGACCAACAAGCGGGTTGAATTTGCACTGACCAATGCTTCATTTCACCCGATAGAAGGTGAGGGGAAAAATCAGGCGGTTGTCAGTCTCATCCGTCCCTACAAGGAAAAGAAAAGTGCACCGAATGACATTTCTGTCCTGAAGTGTGCCGATTGTCACGCCAGCGATGACCCGACATCGGCAAGCGGCCCGCACGGATCTAAATATCAGGGGTTGCTTACGGATAATTATTCGACCGGAGATGGTCTTACGGAAAGCAATTTTGCATACGGCATCTGCTATAAATGCCACAAGCGCACCAGTATTCTGGGCAACGAAAGTTTCCCCTCGCACTCTCGCCATATTGCCGGCGAAGGTAACTTTAAAGGTGGCGGGACTTCCTGTTACACCTGTCATACGTCGCACGGTAGTGTTGAGAATCGTTATTTGATTCGTTTCAATCGTGACTTTGTGAGTGAAAGTTCAACCGGAAAACTGAAGTTTGTCGAGAAGGGTACCTACATGTTTCACGGCGAATGTTGGCTGACGTGTCATGGCGTTGACCATAACCCGAAAACGTACTGATAGGACTGACTATGCGAATATCTACTTTTAACAGCTCCGTAATCGCGTTGATGATGCTTCTTACGACCACTTCACTTGTCAGTGCTGAAGAGGTGAAAAAAAGTCCGCATTCAGATTCAGGGGACTGCGGCATCTGCCATGTGGCATCGGCTGACAAATTGCGCAGCTGGTTTGTCTTTGGTTCTACAAAGCGGGAACTGAAAGACGATTTGAATCATATCTGTCAACAATGCCACACTGTTCAAATCAACTCGTCAGCGGGACTCGGCGTTGGAGTAGGTCATGCTACCGGTAAAAAGCCTTCCGTAAATCATCAACAACTTCCACTTGCACCGGATGGGACGATCACCTGTGCCATCACCTGTCATGATATGCATGTGCTGTCGAATGACAAGCATCAGCAATTGAAGCATCTTCGCGTACCCGCTAACGCACTCTGCATTTCATGTCACGATAGATAGAGATAGTTGATTTTATACACGCAGTACTAAAACCACAGGCATTCTGCCTGTGGTTTTATATTTTATTATTTAGCGCCGTGTGGTATTAAATCAAGGTTATGGCGCTCTATTCCTGCAAACTTGGTGCATCCGACGGCAAGATTCTCATCAGAGACTATGAGGCTGCTGACAGTGGTGTTCTACGCAAAAATCTGGAAGATCAGGGTTTTTTTGTATTTGAAGTGAAAAAAAAGCCGTTTCAGTTCTTGTTTGACAAAGGTCTTAAGCGAAGAAAAATTGATAACCGGGCGCTTTTAACCTTTAATCAGGAAATGCTTGTGCTGATAAAGGCGGGAATGCCGGTTATGCAGGTACTTGACGCCATTTTGGAACGTCATGATTCCGGCGCCTTGTATGATGTTCTGGTTCAGGTGCGAGAAGATGTGAAAGCGGGCGCTGCATTGTCGGTAGCGATGGAAAAGCATGGCCGGGCCTTCCCCTACCTCTACGTCGCTTCAATTCGCGCCGGCGAACGGACCGGAGATCTTCCCCAAACCATCCGCCGCTATATCGAATATTTGAAGAGGGTTGGAACCCTCCGGAAAAAGATTGTGGCGGCAATTTTTTACCCTGCCATTCTCGTCGTTTTTGCCTTGATTGCGATTACGCTATTGCTGGTATATGTTGTTCCTACCTTTAGCCAGGTTTACACCGATTCAGGGTCGCAACTTCCGGCTCTTACCCAGTTTTTAATCAGTTTTACCACCTTGCTCAGGCGCTTTTTTGTACTCGGTATTATTGTTGGCATTGGTCTGGTTGCTGCGTTCAGGTCGTGGAAAAATACTGAAGCGGGCAGATATGCGTTTGACCGTTTCAAGTTGACGGTGCCGGTGGCCGGAGATGTCTTTACCAAGTATTCAGTGGCCGGATTTACCCGAACCCTGGCAACGGTACTTGGGAGCGGTATTCCGATTATTGAATCGTTGCGAATGTCGATCGGCACATTAAATAATGTTTTTATGGAAAAACGCCTGTTCGAGGCGGTTCGCTTTATCGAAGAGGGGGGGCGTCTTTCTGTAGCCCTTGAGCGCATCAATCTCATGCCGCCATTGGCACTGCGCATGCTGGGTGTGGGTGAAACTACCGGAGCGCTTGAAGATATGCTGATCGATATTTCCAACTACCTGGAGGATGAACTTGAGGAACGGATGCACTTATTGACGACAGCCATAGAACCGGCCATTATGCTGGTAATGGGCGTCGTTATTGGTGTTATTATTATTGCGATGTACCTTCCGATATTCAAAATTGCCGGTACGGTGGGAGGGTAAATGCAGCCTTTCAGAAGAAAAAATATCGGTACGATCCTGATTGATATGGGGTGTCTGAAACCTGAACAGATGCCAATTATTATTGAGAAATTGTCCACAACCCGTCAGCGATTCGGCGAGATTGCCATTCATGAAGGATTCGTGACGGAAGAGGATCTGGCACGGGCACTAGCGAAACAGTTCGATCTCGAATACGTGGATCTGCGCAATTTCAAGATGGATTCTGAGTTGCTCAATCATTTGCCGCCTGACGCAATATACCGGTTTCATTTTGTGCCGTTGGAGATGCAGCCGCACGTTATCGTTGTTGCCGTTGCCGATCCTACCGATGTGGTCAAGCTCGATGAGCTGGAGCTGCTGCTTGATCGTCAGGTTCAGATCCGCATTGCTTCCGATTCTGCCATAGTCGCTGTTACAAAGGCCGGTGAAGGGACGCGCCGGGTTCTTCGTGAAGTTTCTGAAGACTTCATGCTTCAGTTGGTCAAGGAAACCGACCGGGGTGAAGAGGTATTGTCGGTTGAATCTATTTCAGATGATACCAGCCCGATTATCAAGCTGATAAACACTACCATTCTGGATGCCCTGAGTCGCAGGGCAAGCGATATTCATATAGAAACGAGTCTTGACGGAGTTGACATCAAGTATCGTATTGATGGCGTGCTCTACAAGGCGAATGAAACCATAGATGCGCACTTCCAGGCGCCGATAATTTCACGCCTCAAGGTTATGAGCGAACTGGATATATCCGAGCGACGCGTTCCTCAGGATGGCCGTTTCAAGATCCGCTTTGGAGAAAAATCGATCGATTTCCGCGTTTCGATCATGCCCAGTTCCTTGGGTGAAGATGCCGTTATCCGTATTCTCGACAAAGAGAGCATTGCCAGTGACCTGAAAGGGTTGACACTTGAAAACCTGGGTGTCAGCGAGCGGGAGATCAAGCGTCTGCGGAAAAAAATCCGCGAGCCGTACGGCATGGTACTGGTGACCGGTCCGACCGGTTCCGGCAAAACCACGACGCTGTATGCTGCGCTGACCGAGATTCATACCGGAGAAGACAAGATCATCACGATTGAGGATCCGGTCGAGTACATGCTGCGCGGCGTTCTTCAAATTCCGGTCAATGAAAAGAAGGGGCTTACCTTTGCCAAGGGATTACGTTCAATCCTGCGTCATGATCCGGATAAAATAATGGTTGGGGAAATACGTGACTCCGAGACTGCTCAAATTGCCGTTCAGTCCGCCTTGACCGGCCATCTGGTCTTCACGACTGTCCATGCCAACAATGTTTTTGATGTTATCGGGCGGTTCATCCATATGGGGATCGATCCTTATAATTTTGTATCTTGCCTTAACTGTGTATTAGCGCAACGACTGGTAAGGAAGGTCTGTCTCGCTTGCCGCCGGCCGGTGCAGTACAGCGATGAGCAGTTGATTGAGGGCGGTGTCGATCCTGAACGCTTTCGCGGTATGACATTGTATGAAGCGCACGGCTGCGACGAGTGCCATGGCACCGGTTACAAAGGCCGCGTTGCCATTGTTGAACTGCTGGAGCTGAACGATCAGATTCGCGATCTTATCATAGCCAAAGTTCCGGCAACCCAGTTAAAAAAAGCGGCCCGTGAAGCAGGCGTCATGTTTTTGCGGGATTCGGCAGAAGAGAAGATGGCAGCTGGTATAACGACACTCAAGGAGATTAACCGCGTCACGTTTGTAGAATGACCGGAACAGGATACGCCATGTTGTTTGCTACCAATCCAATCGGAGTTGAAATCAGTCCTCATGGCGTGACCTGCGCCTTGACGGGAGGCCGTTCCACCGCACCGCGTGTCGAGCGTGTCTCCCATGCTGTGTTTGCTCCAAATACTCTGCACGTTTCTTTGCGCGAACAGAATATTCTCGATCCAGACGCGTTTGTCGCAGGTCTGAAATCCGCGTATAATCTTCTGCTGTGCCGATCAGACCGGGTTGCGGTATCTCTGCCTGACGCGGTTAGCAGGATTATGCTGCTGGATCTTGAAGGACGTTTTAAGAGTCGCGCGGAAGCAATTGACCTGATCCGCTGGAAGCTGAAGAAAAGTATACCGCTTGATTCTGCTGACACTCATCTTGATTATCAGCAGCTGGCTGTCCGTGAAAATGGTGATCTTGCGCTCCTGGTCGCGCTGGTTTCTCGTTCGGTAATTTCCCAGTACGAAGACCTGATTACGAAAGCCGGGCTTTCTCCCGCACGCATTGATTGCAATTCCTTCAATATATGCCGCTTGTTTGATCGTCGTCTGGCGCTTCAGGAACGCTGTATTCTGATTTCATATTACGGCAGCACCCTGTCGATAGTGGCATTTGCTCAGGGGATTCCTGAGTTCATTCGCAGTAAGGATCTGACCGGAACGTTGGCGACTGACAGCCGTGTTTACATGGAAATTAACAGCTCACTGCTTGTGTATAAGGAACGTTTTCCCGATCATGCGGTGGAAACGGTCTTTTGCGTCGTGTCGCCGGATGCAGCGGCAGGTTTTCAAGACATGGTTGCCGAGTCCACAGGAATAACCCCTGTTCTCCTTGAAACAAAAGGTGCAATTCTTCCGGGCAATGCCGCGCCGGGAGACCAGGCACGGCTATTCCCCTGCACAGCTGCTATTGGCGCTGCTTTGAGGAGTTTCTGATGCGTTACAGTATTAACTTTGCAACGCGCACCTATCTTGATCACCGTATGCTGAACAGGCTTGGGTATTGTGCTATTGCCGTTCTTCTTGTTATTGCCGGATGGAATGTCATTCGGGTTTCTTCGAATATGGGTGAGCAGAGCCGTCTGAGTGCAGAAATTGCCGCTCACCAAAGCAAGGTTGGAATGAAAGCCGGTGGGGTTGGCGAAACTGAAATCAATCGTCAAAAAGCCCGCATCCGTTTTTATAATGAAATAATTGACCGTAAAAGCACAAATTGGCTCAATCTGCTCGATGTCCTGGAAAGTGCCACTCCGGCCGGGATATCGCTATCATCGTTGACTCCGGCCAAGGATCTCAACGAATGGAAGCTGGAAGGGAATGCCCGATCTTTCAAAGCGGTCCAGCAGTATCTTGAAAAGCTCGAAGCATCGAAAAATATTTCTGATATTCTGTTGCTTTCGCATAGAACTTTGACTGCAAATGATAAATCTTCCGGGGTGCAGTTTGTGATCTCTTGCAAGGTGTTGTACCAATGAAACAGTATGTTTATGAACTTATTCGTCAGAAATGGCGCTTGTTGGCCATAATCCTGTTTCTCTTGCTGATTAATGTCGCTCTTGTTAGTACGGTCTCGCTGTATCAGCTTCCCTTACTTGCTGAACTGCAAACAAAGTGGAGTGACTTGCGTCGCCAGAACAGCCGGGGAGGGCTTACAGATACAGCAAGCCTCTATCAGCAGGGAACGGTTGATCTGGAAAATCTGAATAAAAGGATCCCGGAGAAGCGAGAGTTCGCGCGCGTATTAAGTGAGCTGATTGAGTCTGCTGCCGGCAGCGCCGTCGAAGTCGGCACGATTACGTACAAACCGACGCAACTCAAGGAAGAACCGCTCCTTTCCTATCAATTGACGCTTTCCGCCAGCGGCAGCTATGCCGCCGTGAAAAGTTTTCTGTCCGATCTTCAACAAAACAGGGAATTACTTGTGGTTGACTCGGTTGTATTTTCAAATCGTGATCTTTATGTTGAAAATGTTGTCATGGATTTGAAAATTACTATTTATCTCCGGGGGGGAGCATGAATCGTCAACGCCTGATTCTGTTTGTCCTGGTGATTGTTTTTGCCGTTGCCGTGATCTGGAGCTACAGTGCAATGCCGCGCCTCAAAACCGCCGGTCCGGCGTCGGCCAAACCGGTTCAGTCGGCTAGACCTGCGTCAGTGCCAACTAAAACCCCGGTGCGAACTGCGGATGATGGCAGCAGGCTCAAAATCGATCTGCTGGACAAGGATGCCTCCGGGTTTTCAGGTTACCGGCGCAATATTTTCAAGCCGGCTTTTGTTGATGAAACGAAAATAACCAAACAGACAGCCGTAGCGATCAAACCGCCTCCGCCCAAACCGGTTGCTGCTCCTGTCGAGCAGGTACTTATTCAACCTGAAGCGGCTCCCTTAGCGCGCTTTACGTTTCTTGGTTTTTTAAAAAAGGGAGCGGTGAAAACCATTTTTCTTGCAAAAGAAAAAGATATTCTATTGGTGAAAAAGGGTGACAAACTGGCGGGACGATATGAGGCGACTGATATTTCAGACCAGGCTTTAACGCTCACCGTTACCGATACCGGCGATGAAATTGTCATTCCGTTGATTGAAAATCGACCGCTTGCATCAGGCAAATAATTATCTTTTATTCCAAGGAGACGCTTCTAAAATGCGCTACCTGAATCTTTGTTCTCATATGTTGCTCTTACTTGCTCTTATTATTCTCTCCGGATGTGCCTCTACGGCTTCCCGCACCTTCAAGACTGCTGAAAAGCTGGAACGGGAAGGAAAATATGAAGAGGCAATGTACAGTTATGCGGAATCATTTAAAAGTGATCCTACGGTCAATGAACCACGGATTCGTTTTTTAAATACCCGTCAAAAGGCTGCCGATCAACGATACGATCAAGGAATGGCTCTGGTTGGAAAAGGGAACCATGCGGCTGCACTGCAAGAGTTTCATGTCGCACAGGGCATTGATCCAACGCAGGATCGCTTTAAACAGCAGATTGAGATTTCTACCCGTTATAAGGATGCCCAACAGGCTTTTCAGGAAGGGCAGAATTTTGAGAAGGGCAACAAACTGAAGGATGCTCATCGCCAATTTATAAAGGCTGCTGAGCTGTTTCCGAAAAACAGTGAATATCAGGCGGCGCTTGACAGGATAATTCAGTTACGCAAAAGCAAACTTGACGGGTATGAGCTCCGGATGAAATCCGTCAAGCCGATCACGCTCAAATTCAAGGATGCAAAGTTGAAGGATGTCTTCAATATTCTTGCACAACTTTCTGGAATTAACTTTGTCTTTGATGAGGGCATTAAAGACACCCCGATTTCCATACTGATTGAAAACGCCTCTTTTCAGCAGGCGCTTGACCTGCTGACCAACATGAATAAAATCAGTGCGAAAAATCTCAATGAGTCTACCGTGCTGCTGTTTCTGAATACGCCGGAAAAGAGCAAGCAGTATGACGACATGGTTCTGCGTACCTTTCATCTGAATTACATGGATGCAAAGAAGGCGATCAACCTGATTCGTACCCTGGTGCAAGTTCGCAAGGCCTATGTGAACGAGGATTCAAACTCAATAGTTGTACGTGATACTGAAGACGTCGTGGCGGTAGTGGAAAAGATTCTTGATGCCAATGATCTGCCTGAAGCAGAGGTTGTGCTTGATGTTGAAGTGATGGAAATCAGTGATAAAAACGCTGAAAATATCGGACTGTTGTTGAGCAATTACAATGTGCAGCTCGGAGGATTCACCAACAGCGGCAAGCCGTTGGCATCGTCTCTGTCAGCGGCGACAACGACGTCAACTTCCTCCGGTACCACGACAACTACCGCTGCAACGGTTGATAATCTTGCCCGTGTCTTCAGTGCAAAAGGTTTCGGCGGGTACGTTACCGTTCCGACCGCAACGTTCAACCTGGCAAAATCACTTGCCAAGGGAGAAGTTCTTTCAAATCCGAAAATCCGTGTCAAGAATAAGGAAAAATCCAAATTCAATGTCGGTACCAGGGTCCCGATTACGACGACAACACTGAATGGTACGGTGTCTCAGGTTAACGTGCAGTATGTGGACGTCGGTGTTAAAGTCAATGCCGAGCCGACCATCCAGCTTAACAATGAAATATCCATCAAGCTCAATCTTGAGGTCAGCTCGATTTTGACCAAGGAAAAAGTAGGCGGTGACGGGTTGACAACAGTTGTTACGATAGGAACACGAAATATCGAAACTGTTCTCAGTCTGAAAGATAATGAAACCAGCGTTATTGGTGGACTTATACAACGGTCTGAAAGCACCGACAAGACCAAGCTGTATCTCCTGAGCGATATTCCGCTGATAGGACCACTCTTCACCAACACCAATTCATCGAAAGATAAGACCGAACTGATGTTGGCAATTACGCCTCGACTGATCCGGGGAATTTCTGTGCCCTTGCCCGGCCTGGCTTCATTTGGATCAGGTAAGGAAGACCATCCGTCATTGGTCAGGCCTCTGTCTTCGTTCGACCAGGAAGCGGTCTTTGAGGTGGACACTCAGCCGAAAGCGGTTGAGAAGAAAGTTGCCGTTCCTCAGGTCCCGGCCAAAAAAATTGAGGCTCCGGTCTCCGGAATTGTTGCACCTGCCGCTCAGACCGCTTTAGCAGCGCCGCCGGCTCAGCCTGTCCAAAAGAAACCTGAAACAGTCGCTGTCAAGCCTGCTTCCGTTCCTTCTTCTCCACTCATTCCGGTGCCCGCCCAGGTTCAGCGCAGTCTTTTACAGATTGCGGCTCCTTCGTCTGTTGCCGTTGGTCAGCAGTTCAGCATTGACATAAAGATAAGTGATGTAAATGATCTTGCCAATGCTCCGTTCGTGCTTACCTATGATCCTGTTTTTGTCGATTTTGTGTCGATCAGTGAAGGCGCCTTTTTGAAAAAAGATGGTAAGGCAACCACGTTCAGCAGTAAGGCCGATTCCGCAACCGGTACGGTAAGTGTCAGCTTTGCCCGTGCAGCAGGCAACGGTGGTGTGTCGGGTGGCGGTTCGCTTGCGACTGCGGCATTCAGGGCAAAAAACCAGGGTCCGGCAAGTTTTGCCTTCCGGAACGCCGCATTTACGTCATCATACGGTTTATCCCTGAACATTCTCCCCTTTAGTACGGCGGTGGATATACGGTGATTAAATCTGTTACGAATCAAAATGGCTTTACCTACATTTTGGCTCTGACGGTTGTGGTGATCATGGGGATCATGCTTGGGATGGTAGGGCAGTCATGGAAAACACTCAAGCAGCGTGAACAGGAGAAAGAGCTGCTTTTCAGAGGAAGCCAGATCAAGGAGGCGATTGAAAACTGGAATAATCCTAAGTATACCGTTCCTGGTGTGCAGCCGCGCCCCCGTCATCCTCTCATGGATTTGAAGGATCTGTTGCAGGACCCATATTCTCTCTCCAAGATGCGCTTTTTGCCTCACCACTATGCAACTGAGCTGGATGATACAAACCCCAGATGCGCACCTGATTGCGCCAAGCTCAAAATATATCAGGATCCCATGACCGGCAAGGAATGGACCATTATCAGGGGCAGTATCAATAAACAAAACGGGAGTGTCGTTCCTGCTCCACCGGGGTCACAGGGTGGCGGCATTATCGGTATTGCCAGTAAAAGTGATGAAAAACCGTTTAAAACCGACTTCAAAGGTACTGCCCTGGAAAATATGGGCACACTTGCTATTGCAACTGCGTCCGCTGTAACAGGGAATTTTCAGCAGACGCCTGTCACCGGTCTTACGCCGAAAGATACGGCGACAGAGCCGCCGGGGGTGGGGGGGGAGATGACCAAATACAGCCAGTGGCAATTCATCGCTGACCCCAAAAATGATCATACAAAAATTTACAATGCGTACCATGAAGGTTGGTAATAACGTGCCGCAACTGTGGCTGTAACGATGAGTCGTTCGAGTGAAGGGATTGTTTTGGAATTGTTAAGGACGCGCAAAGGAATTTCCCTCATTGAATTGATTGTGACCATCACAATTCTCGGGATTCTTGCTGCCGGTGTAATGCCGTTAATTCGTAATACTGCGGCCAGATCAAAAGAGATAGAATTGCGGAGAAATCTTCGTATTATCCGCATTGCGCTTGACGATTACCGGAAAACGTTTGACAAGATACCGGATGGGCCTTTGAAAACGGGAAGCGGCTATCCTGAAAAACTCCAGGAACTGGTAGATGGGCATGATTTCGGGGATGTAAAAGCCGGCAAGGTCAAGTTTCTGCGCAGGCCGGTTTTCAATCCCCTTGATTCAAAGAGTCCCACCGACGAAAACTGGGGGTGGGGAATTCGTTGCTATAAGGATGAGCCGGATTCGACAACCTGGTGCGGCGATGATGTGTATGATATCTACGCTCCGCAAGACGGGACCGCACTTGACGGTACTAAGTACAATGAATGGTAACTACATGAACTCTTTTAATAAACTACATTGGTTCGGCCGTTCTTCTGCAAAGCTTAAGCGTAACAGGAATTGTCTCGGATTTACCTTGATCGAGCTGTTGATAGTTGTTTCGATTATCGGTATTCTGGCGGCAATTGCCGTGCCCAATTACCAGTGGGGCATCATCAAGGCAAAAGAAGCGGTATTACGGGAAGCCCTGTATAATTTCAGAAATATTATCGACCAGTTCCATGCCGATCAAGGCAAATATCCGGAATCAATACCCGAGCTGGTTGAGAAAAAGTATATGCGCGATCTTCCCAAAGATCCCTTTACCGGAAGCAATTCAACGTGGGTAGCCGTTGAACCTCCGCCGGACAGTTCTCCTTCCGGTTCAGGTGGAAGTTCGGGCGCATCGACTGCTGTCGGCAAGGTCTACGATGTCATAAGCGGTTCAGATAAACAAAGTCCAACAGATGGCACAAATTACAGAGATTGGTAACATCATGATCCAACTGCATAACGTATCTCTGGCCTACCAGCAGGATGCATCGGCGCTGAATAACATTACCCTTAAAATCGCCAAGGGAGAATTTGTCTTTCTGACCGGGCCGTCCGGTGCGGGCAAAACTTCCTTGTTGCGTCTTCTGTATGGCGCGCTCACGCCGAATCGCGGCCAGGTTCTGATTGATGGGCAGAATGTTACCCGTATGACTCCTTCCCAGATTCCGCTGCTGCGCCGTTCAGTCGGAGTCGTTTTTCAGGATTTCAAGCTGCTGCAGAATCGCACCGTTTTTGAAAATGTTGCCATCACTCTGGAGGTGTTGGGGTGGGGCAGGGCGGATATCGGCAAGAAGACCATGCATATTCTCAAGCAGATGGGCATTGAATCAAAATATAATCTTATAACCCAGCGCCTTTCAGGTGGGGAACAGCAGCGTGTGGCTCTGGCCCGTGCACTGGTGAATGATCCGAAAATCCTGCTGGCTGACGAGCCGACCGGCAACCTTGACGATGCCAACAAAAACCAGATACTCAACATCTTTAAAGAAGCAAACATTCGTGGCACTACGGTGGTCGTTGCAACTCACGACCGTCGCCTCATTGAGCAGAGTCATAAGCGTCTCGTTACATTGAACAAAGGGGAAATCGTTGAACAAGTGGAAAAAACAACAACCGGCGACGATCAAGCCCTATAAGCGTCCTACTCTTTCAGGTGACGGTTTTGGCGGCAGGGCGGGATTTTTTCTTTCCCGTGCTCTCACCAATATTCGTCAAAACGTCTTTGTAAATGTCGTTACCATAGGGACCATTACGCTTGCTCTGCTGATCGTATCGTTATTCATGCTCATTTTTGTGAATCTTGAGAGTGCCGCAGAGAACTGGAGCGAACGGGTTCAGGTAACGGTATACTTTGACAGGGAGTTGGCCGGTCCGGAGCAGGTTTCATTTCGTGAGAAAATCTCCGCGTTATCTGGAGTTTCCCGTGTCAGCTATGTAAACCGTGAAGAAGCCCTCAAGCGCTTCAAGAGCCGTCTGAAGGGGCAGGAAACACTTCTGGAGGGTGTCCGTCCTGAAGTGCTCCCGACCTCGTTTGAGATAGCATTGAAGCGTACCCACCGTGACACGGTTTCTGTTGAAAACTTTGTTAAGGTCTTGAAACGAATCCCGGGGATAACGGAAGTCCAGTATGGTGAGGAATGGGTGCGCCGCTTCAACTCATTCCTGAATTTCATGCGCCTTCTTGGGGCGCTGCTGGGTGGCTTTCTGGTGATTGCGGTAATCTTTATCGTTTCAAATACCATAAAGCTGACTATTTACTCCCGTCGTGACGAACTGGAAGTTATGTCTCTGGTCGGTGCGACCCGGTTTTTCATCAAGGCTCCGTTCCTTTTGGAAGGATTGATTCAGGGGACGGCCGGCTCAGTTCTTTCAGTCACGCTTCTCTTTGGTCTGTATGAAGCATTCCTGCATAATGCGGGTAGTTTTCTTACCTTTAATCCCACCACATCGGGCTTGAACTTTCTCCCGGTGGAATATATTGCCGGGTTGCTGCTTGCGGGTGCTCTGCTTGGTTTTATCGGAAGCCTGACATCGTTAAAGCGCTTTATTACCGTATAATTGATGAAACGTCCGCTTGCGATAGCAGCTTTGCTGATGATTTCCGCTTCTCTTGCCGTGGCACAAAACCCCAAAGACGAGCTGAGTGGTGTTAAGCGCGAAATAAAAGCTCAAAAACAGCTCATCACCAAGACCCGTAAAGTTGAGGCCGTTGTATCGACCGAGCTGAAGGAAATCCTTCGCAATCTTGATCAGAAAGAAGCCGACCTTGGACGTATGAACAGGGATCTTCAGGGTGTTGAAACGAATCTTGACCGGACCGGCCGTGAAATTCAGAAGGTTACTGAAGAAGCAAATCGCAAGCGTAGTGAAATTGAACGGCGTCTGGCGTCGTTGTACAAGGCGGGTGAGCTTGGCGCACTACGCATGTTCTTTTCAGCAGAATCCTTTCCGCAGCTGGCCGAAAATATACGCTACATGAAATCCATCCTTGAAAACGACAAGCGGATTTTCGATGAATACAACCAGAAGATCGATCAACTGAAATCACTGAAAACCGATCTAGAGCGTGATGCCGCAAAAAAAACGCGCATCGTAAGCAATATTGAACAAAAGAAGCGTGAGATTGAAGAAGAGAAAAGCAAAAAGGCACAGTATCTCGGGAAAGTGCGGCAGGACCGAAAAAGTTATGAGGCTTCTCTGAAGGAATTGCAGGCCAATGCTTCCCGGTTGCAGACAATGATAACCCGTCTGGATGCATTAAGCCGCCGTAAGCTCTCTTCCCGCCATGAAAAACCGGGGGCCAAACAGAAACCGTTAGCTGAATTGCCTCCGGTTCCGGATCGTGGCTTTGCCTCGCAAAAAGGACGGATGGCACTGCCGGTACGCGGTACTATCCTTGAATCGTACGGCAAACATAAACATCCTGAGTTCAATTCTTTTACTTTTAGCAAAGGGGTGTCGATTTCAGCGCCTTCCGGAGCTGAAATTAAGGCAGTTTACGAAGGCACGGTTATTTTTGCCGATTATTTCAAGGGATTTGGTAATATGATCATCGTTGATCATGGCGGCGGTTATTTCAGCCTGTATGCCCATGCCTCACGATTGACAAAAAAAGTTGGCGCTGAAGTATCCCGCCATGAAACAATTGCTGCGGTAGGTGACGTTGATTCAAGTAAAGGGAGTATGCTGTATTTTGAAATCCGTCACCAGGGCAAACCGGTTGATCCTGCCGGATGGGTTCGTTAACACATCGCATTCAAGAAGCATCAATATATCTGGAGGAAACAAATGAGTACACCAGGCAGCAAAAAAACACGGATGATAGTTGGCTTTGCAGTAATTGTAGCATTTCTGTCCATCTTTATTATCAGTTCGCAACGCCATAGCTCTGCAGAGGCAAAAGGGAGCGATTACGAATCAATTGAGCTCTTTACCGATGTTATGTCGATTATAAAGAAAAGTTATGTTGAAGAGGTTGATACCAAAAAGCTGATCTACGGTGCCATCAACGGCATGCTTTCGTCGCTTGATCCCCATAGTTCGTTTATGCCGCCAGATACCTATAAAGAGATGAAAATAGATACCAAAGGTGCTTTTGGTGGTTTGGGTATTGAAATTTCCATCAAGGACGGCGTACTGACGGTCATCTCACCTATTGAGGATACCCCTGCATTCAAAGCCGGAATCAAGGCCGGCGACATGATCCTCAAAATTGACGACAAATTCACCAAGGATCTGAATATCAATGATGCCGTCAAGCGTATGAGAGGCATCAAAGGAACCAAGGTCATTCTGACAATCATGCGCGAAGGATTCGACAAGCCGAAAGAGTTTCCGCTTGTTCGTGACATTATTCAGGTCAAGAGTGTTCGTTTCAGCTTGATGGATGGCGGCTACGGGTATGTTCGTATTGCCCAGTTCCAGGAGAAAACCGACGAAGACCTGACGAAAGCCTTGAAAGCTTTGAAAGAAGAAAACAAGGGCGAGCTTAAAGGCCTGGTTCTTGATATGCGTAATGATCCAGGCGGACTGCTTGAGCAGGCATTCAAGGTTGCCGACCACTTTGTTCCTGAGGGACAAATGGTTGTCTATACGGAAGGACGTGAAAAAGACTCAAAGATGCAGTTTACCGCCAAAAAAGGCGGGAAAGAGCCCAATTATCCGATTGTTGTTGTCATCAACGGCGGCAGCGCCAGTGCCTCCGAGATTGTTGCAGGAGCGCTTCAGGATCATAAGAGAGCAATCATTCTGGGTACCCAGAGTTTCGGTAAAGGGTCCGTGCAGACCATCATTCCTCTGTCGGATGACTCCGGCCTGCGTTTGACAACAGCCCGCTACTATACTCCGAAAGGACGCTCAATTCAGGCAAAAGGGATAACACCTGATATTACGGTCGAAGCTGTTGAACTTCCGAAAACGGCCGGCAAAAAAGATGCCCTTCATCTTCGTGAAAAGGATCTTGAAAATCATTTTGAAGGCGAAGATAAAGCAAAAAATACGGATGCCAAAAAAGACGAGAAGAAGAATGAGAACAAGGATGAAAAATCGGAAAAAGTTCCACAGAAACTTGAAGAAATGCTGAAAAGTGATTACCAGGTATTGCGTGCTCTTGACCTGCTTAAAGGGTGGGAGTTGATCAAATCAATGGGTAATGAAAAGTAATACTATCCGTGTACCAAAGGGATTACACCATGGGTAAACTTCGCATAATTCTGATACTGCTGATGGTAACAGTTCTGGTCGCCGCCTCTGATTTCTGCGAGGCGGCAGCACCAATCACACTTGATGCACCGCTTGGTGCAACAGTTTATTCAGTTAAAGCCACTGATTTACCAGATGCTTCTGGAGTCGATCTGACGATTACCTATGATGCAGCAGCACTTGGAGCACCTCAGGTAAAACCTGGAGGCCGCACGTCTTCAGCTATGATGGAAATGAATGCTGGAACTCCAGGTTTGATCAGGATCGTATTTATTACAGGTACTGTAATTAATGGGACGGGGGAGCTGGCATCGATTTCCTTTACCAAAAAAGGAATTGTTACAAAACAGGCAACATTATCGGCCTTTGCATACAGCGCTACCGGTTCTCAGCTTGCAGTACAGTCTATTATAAATTCCCAGCCGAACCCGGACAAGGATGCAACAACTGACTTGCCTGCAAAGAACAATAATGTTTCCGGTTCTGACAAGCCAGGTGGTGGAGCAGTTACAGGCAGCATGGGAAATGTGTATTCTACGACCCAGATCTCGTCAGCTTCAGGCTCTGTGACACCGCCTCAGGAGTTTGGTACTACCGGTGCTATGCTGCGGGATGATTCACGTCGTGAAACGGTGCGTGAAGAAAGCGGCAGTTCCTACGTTGCGGCTGCTTCACCGGTAGAAACGAAAACCAGCTCTACACCGGCACAAACTCCACCAGTTTCATCCGGAGCAACAGCGTCTGCCGCAACGGGCAAAGCAGCCAGTTTAAAATCACAATCGATTCAGAGCGTGCTTGACCGCTTCCGTACGTACAAAGATGTTCGCTCGTTAAAGCAGTTTTCAGCTCTGTTTGACGTATCTTCCCTGCGTGCTGCCGGAATAGTTCAGTCACCGGCGATTGTTGTGTCGGACGGGAAGTCACGGGTGACAATCTCCATCGACCTTGGCAAGGTAACAGACACTCCCAGCTTCTCTCTCAAAGGTGCAAACCAGAAATCTCTCCGAAGAGTATCCGATAAAAAGTGGGAACTTGAAGCACTTCCCCAGAAAGGAAAGTCGGACATCCGTCTTTCTATTCTTCTGAAGGGCGAGCACATTGAAATCCCGCTGGTTGTCATTCCGCCGCTCGGTCAGGCGTACGCCCGTGAGTTTGATGCTTTTACTGCAACCACGCTGGATGCGCAGCTGGCGAAACCACTGAAAAACAATAAACCGGCTTATGACCTGAATTCCGACAAAAGGCAGGATTATATCGATGATTTTATTCTTGTCGGACATTGGCTGTTGAAACAACAGCATGGTGTAAAGGGAGTCGTTACAAAACCGGCTGCTATTCGTAAGTAATGGCAGTTCCCCCCCGAAACAGATCCCGAAAGAAGTCGTCCGGCTCCCGTGTCGCTGCACTGGCGATTGTTATCCTGATCATTGGAGCAATCGCCGGTTATTTTCTGCTTTCACCCTCTCAAAAGTCGCCCGTAATACCGCAAAAGCCCGCTGTTGTGCACGTCCCGTCCCGGCCTTCGCCCGTCTCGCCACCAAGGTCATCTGTTACTGTACCCGCTGCCGTCGCTCCTTCTTCACCCAGGGAACAGAGTGGTTCACCTTCGTTAACAGCCATTCCTGAAACCGAAAAAGCAGGTAGTGTGCGCGGCCCGGTGCGATTGGCAATAATAATCGATGATATGGGGGGCAGTCTCTCCGAAGCCCGTTCGCTTGCAGCGATCAATGTTCCGCTGACGTTTGCGATTATTCCGGATTTGCGCTCTGACAGGGATGTTGCGGCGTTCGCAGCGGCACATAAAATAGAAACGATGATTCATGTCCCCATGCAGTCAAAAGGGTGGCCCGCCCGCCGTCTTGAGGCAAATGGACTTCTCGTGGGAATGGATGGCGAAGAGATACAGGAGAGGGTTTCCGCGTTTGTCCTGAAGTTTCCGGGGGCGGCCGGGGTTAATAATCATATGGGGTCGGAGTTTACCGAGCAGGAGGAGCAGATGATGGCCGTGCTTCAGACCCTGAAGAAGAACAATCTGTTTTTTATCGACAGCGTAACGTCACCGGCAAGTAAAGGACTCAAGATAGCACAGAAGCTTGGCATCAGATCGGCCCGGCGTAATGTGTTCCTTGATAACGAACAGGAGCGAGGCTATATTCTGGGGCAACTCAATCAAGCCGTCCAACTGGCCCGGAAAAACGGTTCAGCGATTGCAATATGCCATCCTCATCCGGCTACCATTGCCTCTCTAGCGGCGGCACTGCCCGGACTTGCCGGGAAGGGTGTGCAGCTGGTTCCGGTATCACAACTGGTCAAATAGACTGTCTCACCTCTTCGGCAAAATGTTTCTGTAGCCGGTGAATAGCTTTATACGATTCTTCGTGCAAAACTGTTTCGGGGTTGGCCGGATCGACCGGATATACCGACAGCCAGCTTTCTTTCCGTAAGGTACCTTCAAATCCCGCCAATGCCTCGTTCAGCAATAAATACAGACGGTCATGCAGGCCGTTAAAGATTCCGGCATCAAATCCAGGCATTTCAACATTCTTCTGTAGCAGCTGCTCTCCCGACATATTGAACTGGCGGTAGTCCAGCCGGCATTCACTAGAACCTATTCGCGGCAACAGAAGTGATACGGCTCTGGTCGCTTTGTCGGCAACAAGTGCCCGGGCTGAGCCGAATGCCGGGTCGTTTTCTTCCATGCCATAAAGGGTGGAGCAGAGCATGCTGCTGACGCAATTGCCATGAAGAAACCCGCGTGCGGAACGATCAGATGTTTCAAAATAGAAACTACGGTCATCCGGGGCTTCAGCCAGTACCGCACCGCAGATCAGACAGCGTTCCGCCAGACCTTCCAGCCGGGCCAGGTATGATTCCTTTTTATGGGCTTCTTTTTCAAGCAGCCAGGTGTGATACAGGCATGCCCTGGTTTCTTTTGTCGCATCAACACTTCGTAACAAGTCGCGGGTAATCTCCATGAACTGGCCATGCACTTCAGTGCCGCGGGCATGAGTCAGGATAGGATAGATTTTACCGTCAGGATTGGTGTTGAGACTTTCAACCTTCGGGCTTTTTGAGATGTACGAATCCAGGCAGCGATACCCGCGATTGACGGCAATGGCGCGCAGCAGGGTTTTCTGGTCCTTGAAGATCCCCTCAAACTTGATGCGCTCATCGATCAGGCAGGGGAGCAGTGCCAGCGATTTTTTGTCGATGCCGCGCTGGTCGAACAGGGCAAAAATGTTTTTACAGTTTTCAAGACTAGGGAGATCCTTGACCGGAATAAGAACCCGGTCTGCAGCGTACAGGGCATTCTGGGTCAGGATATTCAGGTCCGGTCGCGTATCGATGATGACGATTCCGGAGATGCCTGACTCGGCCAGCATCTTTGTCAAGGTCATTGGCCCCTTGAAGCGTTCATGGATATCGCCCAGTTCGGTTGAAGAACGAATAAAGCCTACGCCATATTGACCCGTTTCTACGACCTCGCCGGCTTTAGCTCCCATCAGCAAGGCATGGACATCATGAGAGTCGTCGGTCCGTTTTTGAAGTTCGAACATCTTGTCGATGGTGAAGTGATTGTCGAAAGAAAAGATAGTTACGGGCAGATCCTCATGCATCGCTTTAAGATAAATTGCCAGATTGGTTGCGAGCGTTGTTTTACCGACGCCGCCTTTTTCTGAAGAAATTGTTATGGTATAGGGATATGCGTGCATAAAATGGGGTTCCGTTGTTGAAAAGTGAAATTAGATCTGTCTGAAGCAGGTTGATGATAGTAGTCAATTTGCTGCGGTCGGTCAACCGTTAGCTGGATTTGCCTTGAAATTGCTGAAGTGAGAGCTTTGCTTGCATCCTGCTTCTGTTTGATTATAATCTCCGCGTTCCTGATTGCCACATGTCTCGTGGCAAAAATATTATATTTTGAAGATGAGGAGTCCTCATGCGCCTGACACCCGCTACCGAACTGGAGTACCGCTGCAAAAAACTTCAGGAACATATGATTTCTGAATCACTGGATGCCGTTATTGTTGTCCAGAATGCAGATCTTTTCTATTTCACCGGCACGGTCCAGAGCGGCTGTCTGTATGTTCCCGCTTCCGGCCAGCCGCTGTACCTGGTCCGCAAGGATGCGGGCCGGGCCCGGATGGAGTCGGGGCTTAGGGAAGTGCTGCCGTTCAATTCATTGAAGGATATTCCGGGAATGCTCGTGCAGTATGGATATCCTGTGCCGCAACGGATCGGGCTGGAGCTGGATGTGCTGCCGGTTAATTTCTTTGAACGGTTCCGATCGCTCTACCCCGAGGCCAGATTCAGCGATGCTACGCCGCTGATTCGCAAGGTCAGGATGATCAAGAGCCACTACGAAATCCATCTTATGAAAGACGCGGCGGATCAGGTTGACCTGGTGTACCGGCGCGCACGGGAAGTCATTCGTGTCGGCATGACCGATCTTGATGTTGCCGCCGAACTTGAGTACACCGCCCGCAAAGATGGCCATCAGGGTCTGATACGCATGAGAGGGTTTAATTCCGATATCTGCTATGGCCAGATTTTTTCGGGGACGGACAGCGCCGTGCCTGCCTATCCGGACACACCGCTTGGCGGAATGGGGCTTAATCCGTCCTTTGGGCAGGGGGCCGGTTTGAAACGTATTGAAGCTCATGAGCCGGTCATTATCGATTTCGCCGGATGTGTGGACGGCTATTTGAGTGATCAGACACGGGTGTTTTCCGTGGGAGCTCCGTCTGACCGGCTAAGAAGAGCGTATGATGACATGCTGAAGATTCAGGATTTGATGGAACGAAGTGTGGAAGTCGGCATGGGGTGGGGCGAGCTGTACGATATTTGTGTGAAAAGTGCCGTTGATATGGGCTATGCCGGCAATTTTATGGGTGCCGCCGGCTCCCAGGTTTCATTTATCGGGCATGGTCTTGGTGTGGAAATTGATGAATTTCCGTTTATCGCCCGCGGCTTTAATACGATGCCGCTGGAAATTGGAATGGCGTTTGCTTTTGAGCCGAAAGTCGTCTTTCCCGGAGAGGGAGCCATAGGAATAGAAAACACTTTTTATCTTAGTAATGAAGGGCTTAAGCGCCTTACTCACTCAAGCGACGAGCTTGTTATATTGAACTGATTTCATACCGCAAAAAAAATGTTGCATTTTTCGTATACGGTCGAGTATAACAGCCGTACAAAATCGTATACAGTATGCTAAAAAAGAGTCCCGTTTCTCCCCGTAAAACTGCTGGATCGCACAGTTAGGAAGCCTAAAAGCTTTTTATCCGGGTTTAACCCCACACCACAAAAAGGAGAGTAAAACAATGGCCCTGAAAGACACGCTCAAGCTGAAAATCGAGGAACACCGTCCACGTACCACAAAGCTTGTTAAAGAATTTGGTCAAGTCGTTATCGACAAGGTAACTATCGATCAGTGCATCGGTGGTGCCCGTGATATCCGTTCCCTCGTAACTGATATCTCCTATCTGGATCCTCAGGAAGGCATCCGCTTCCGTGGCAAGACCATTCCCGAGACTTTTGCTGCGCTGCCAAAGGCTGCCGGTTCGACATATCCTACCGTTGAGTCCTTCTGGTACATGCTTCTTACAGGTGACGTTCCAACCGATGCTCAGGTTGCTGAAGTTGTTGCCGAGTGGAAAACACGTCAGGTTGTTCCGCAGTACGTATTCGACGCCGTTCGCGCTCTGCCGCGTGACAGCCATCCGATGGTCATGCTGTCTGTCGCCATGCTGGCACTGCAGAAAGACTCCAAATTTGCCGGTTTCTACAACTCCGGTAAATTCAACAAAATGACCGCTTGGGAATATGTCTATGAAGATGCGTGCGACATCGTTGCCCGTATCCCGATCATTGCAGCCTTTATTTACAACCTGAAGTATCGCGGCGACAAACAGATCGCTATCGATCCTACTCTTGACATGGGCGCCAACTTTGCCCACATGATCGGCCAGAAAGAGGAGTACAAGGACGTTGCCCGTATGTACTTCATCCTTCATTCCGATCACGAATCCGGCAACGTTTCTGCTCACACGACTCACCTGGTTCACTCTGCTCTGTCCGACCCATACTACGCATACTCCGCAGGCCTGAACGGTCTGGCCGGCCCGCTGCACGGCCTTGCCAACCAGGAAGTTCTCGACTGGACTCTCAAGTTCCAGGAAAAATACTGCAAAGGTGTCGAGCCGACTCAGGAACTTATCAAAGCAGCTCTCTGGGATACACTCAATGCCGGTCAGGTTATTCCGGGTTACGGTCACGCCGTTCTTCGTAAGACCGATCCACGCTATACTTCACAGCGTGAGTTCTGCCTCAACACCCCGGGCCTCAAAGACTACCCGCTGTTCAAAGTTATCTCCATGATCTTCGAAGTTGCTCCGGGCGTTCTCACCGAGCACGGCAAAACCAAGAACCCATGGCCAAACGTTGATGCACAGTCCGGCGTTATCCAGATGTACTTTGGTTTGACCGAATTTGAATTCTACACCGTTCTGTTCGGTGTAGGCCGTGCACTTGGCTGTATGGCTAACATCACTTGGGACCGTGGCCTCGGCTACGCTCTTGAGCGTCCGAAATCAGTAACTACTGCAATGCTTGAGAAATGGGCTGCTGCAGGCGGACGTGAGATGTAATTATTTACCAACGTAACTGTTTGGTCTCAAGGGGATGCAGAAATGCATCCCCTTTTTTATTTTCCTGCTTGCAAAAATCAATAAGTCGAGTATAAAGGACCATATCAGTCGTGTTTGAAGTTGATAACAAGGGGGACTTATGGCGGCATCAATCAAGGGTTCAAATACGGAGCAGAATCTGCTCAAATCATTTGCCGGTGAAAGCCAGGCACGCAATCGTTACACTTATTTTGCTTCCGCTGCAAAAAATGAGGGGTTTATACAGATTGCCGATATTTTTGAAGAGACGGCCAACCAGGAAAAAGAGCATGCCAAGCGTTTTTTCAAATTTCTTGAAGGTGGCGATCTTGAAATCACCGCCTGTTTTCCCGCCGGCAGGGTCGGCACGACGGCAGAGAATCTTCTGGCTTCCGCGAATGGAGAGCACGAGGAACATTCACAGCTGTATCCCGGTTTTGCTGCGATAGCGCTGGAAGAGGGGTTCCCTGCCATAGCTGCTGTCTGGAATGCCATTTCCGTCGCCGAAAAGCAGCATGAAAAGCGCTACCGTGACCTTCTGGCAAATATTGAAGCCGGGCGGGTTTTTACCCGTGATAGCGAGGTTGTCTGGCGCTGTCGCAACTGCGGCTATCTCCACACCGGCAAAGAGGCGCCGGAACTCTGTGTCGCCTGCCTTCATCCCAAAGCACATTTCGAATTACTCGGTGAAAACTGGTAATAGCCTTCCTTCCGCTCACATGACGGGAGCACTAACTGAAAAAAGGAGAAATACACATGGCAAAACAACTTGAAGTCTACAAATGCAACCTGTGCGGTAACATCGTCGAAGTCCTTCACGCCGGTGACGGTTCGTTGTCCTGCTGCGGCGAAGATATGGTTCTTTATACTGAAAACACGGTCGATGCTGCCAAGGAAAAGCATGTACCGGTTATCGAGAAAGTTGACGGCGGTTACAAAGTAACCATCGGCAGCGTGGCTCATCCGATGGAGGAGAAGCACTACATCGAGTGGATCGAGTTGGTTGCTGACGGCAAGGCCTATCGCCAGTTCCTCAAACCGGGTGAAGTTGCCGAAGCGGTATTCAAGGTAACCGCATCATCGGTAACAGCCCGCGAGCTGTGCAATCTGCACGGATTGTGGTCTGCGCAGGGCTGATTTTCCAGACATTCAGACGCTGCGGGGATCCGGATACGGGTCCCCGTTTTTTTTGATTGCAGAGCGCTTTACTCTTTTCTCCCCCTCATGTATCATCCCCCCTGTGAAACGCATATTGTCCCTCTACATAATCCGCGAAATATCCTCGCTTTTCCTGCTTGGCATCGTCATTTTTACCTTGGTACTGCTGATGGGGCGTTTGATCACGCTGACGGACCTTGTCGTGTCCCATGGGGTGCCGCTGGGCGATGTTGGCCGGATGATCATGTACCTCATCCCGTCTTTCCTGGTGTTCACCATTCCCATGGCCTTTCTGCTTGCGGTGTTGCTGGCGTTCGGGCGGCTTTCCGCCGATAACGAGATCGTGGTTATCAAGGCAAGCGGCGTAAGTGTCATCCAGATGATGCCCCCGGTCATTGTCTGTGCGTTTATGGCTGTGCTCCTTGCGCTGGGTGCAAGTACCATCGGGGTTCCCTGGGGCAACAGCGCCTTCAAGGAACTGAGCTTTCAGGTGCTGAAGAACAATATTACCGCTACAATCCGCGAAAAAACATTTTGGGATGATATTCCGGGCGTGGTTATGTATACCGACCACTACGATGAGTCTGAGCAGGCGTTGAAAGGCGTTATAATCCATGATGGCCGCAATGCGGATCGCCCCATGACCGTCTTTGCCCGCAACGGAGTTGTGTCAAGTGTTGCCGGCAGCCAGGCCCTGCTCCTGTCGTTATACGATGGTTCCATACATATGGCGGGTGCGGGAGATATTTACCGTCTGGTTCATTTCGGAGAATATAGTATGACCGTCGGCGAAAAGGGGAAGGGCAGCACAATTTCGCGCAATGAAACGGATATGTGGCTGTCCGAGCTGCACAGCCAGATAGAAAGCGCTGCGACATCACCAAAGGATCGCTTGAAAATGATGGCTGAGTATCACAGCCGTTTCACCTTTCCTTTCTCATCCCTGGTTTTTGCCATACTGGCGGTTCCTCTCGGGATTCAAAATCGGCGTTCGGGGAAATCTGGCGGTTTTACGGTCAGTATTGCCATTATTCTTGCCTATTATGTCCTGATGTCGGTTGTCCGGACGCTTGCCGAGAAAGGATCTGTCCCTCCTGCCGTTGCCCTGTGGGTTCCGGACCTGGTGTTTTTCTGTTTGGGGTGTTTCCTGCTACGGAGAGCATCGCTGGAGAAGAGTATTCCAACCTTCGATTATAAGGCCGCTCTCAATTATTTCAGGAAGGCGGCCTGATGGGCATCCTTGACCGCTACATAGGCCGCACCTGGCTACGGCTGCTCATGCTCTGTCTGAGCGGTTTCGTCTCCATCTACCTGGTCATCGACCTGATAGAAAAGATTCCCCGTTTCCTGCGTTACGGCGGGGAGGCCGGGGACATCGCCCAGTACTTCGTCTGGAAGCTTCCGGAAATGATCAGCCGCACGGCCACCTTTTCGATCCTGATGGCGACCCTGTTGACCCTCGGGATGCTGTCGCGCGACAGCGAGATCATTGCCATGCGCAGCTGCGGCGTCAGCCTGCTGAGGATCTCATTGCCGATGCTGTTCCTCGGCTTAGTGGCAAGCCTTCTCCTGCTGTTCAACTCCGAATTCGTGCTGCCGCACAGTTATGCACGCACTGAAATGATTGATCGGGTCAAGATCAAGAAGAAAGGGGAGCGCATTACCTTCAAGCGGAACAATATCTGGTTCCGCTCGAATGACATGATCATGCAGGCCCGGTTGTTCGAACCGAAAACTAAAACGCTGAGCGGGATTGTTGTGTGGGGCATTGATGCCGAGATGAATCCGGTCAGCAGGATAGATGCAACTTCAGCTACCTACAACGACGGCCGTTGGCTGCTGAACGGCGCGACAAAACGCGATTTCCAGACGCCTGCCGGATATGCGCCGCAGCGGCTGGAATCGGAGACGCTTGATCTCAACCTCAAGGTGTCTGATCTTCAGGTTCTTGATGTGGATGCCGATAACATGAGCATCCGCACGCTGAAGGAGTATGCGGACAATCTGATGCGCGGCGGGTATCAGGCGTACCGTTATCTGACCCTGATGCATACCAAGATTGCCACACCCTTTGCCGCCGTGATCATGGTACTGCTCGGCATCCCCTTTGCGCTGCGCAACACAACTCGCTCCGGCGGCATTGCCATGGGGATCGGCGCCAGCATCGGCATCGGCTTTGCCTATTTTGTCGTTAACGCCGTATTGCTTTCATACGGACGAAGCGGTGTCATGCCTCCCGTCATTGCAGCGTGGGGTGCCAATGTGCTTTTCATGATGAGCGGAATCTGGCTGGCAATGTCGGTGAAAAAGTAGGATAATGCCATTACTTTTATGATAGGAAGTATCCCGATGCTCCGAATATCATTACGAACTCTTGTTATTGCGTTCTGTCTCTGTCTGGCCGGTGCCGCAAGCGCCGCCGAACGTCCGAAGCGTGATAAGGTTGCGCCCATACCGGTTCCTGCCCCTGCGGTAACGCCGGTGACAATCCTGAGCATCATTCCTGCCCAGGCGGAGCAGGGGGCACGGGTGCAGCTGTCAGGCTCCGGCTTCGGGGAAAGCGCAACGGTCTTTTTGGGGAGCAACGAGATTCCTGCCCGGCTCAGTTCCGCCAAACAGGCTGAATTCAATATCCCGCCGCAGCTGGAACCGGGATTGTACGCCCTGTACCTGAAGCGTTCCGACGGCACCGCGGGCAGATCCTACAACTTCCTCGTTCTCCCGGTACGGCCCGTTCTGAACAGCCTGCAGCCTGCCCAGATCAGCTCATGTGCCACCGGCAGGGATCGTGAAGTCATTGCCTATGGCGCAAATTTCGGTAGCTCTTCGATGCTGTTCTTTGATGGTGCCGCGCTTGCCAGTTCCGTGCTTTCGCCTGAATCGATCTCGTTCAACGTGCCGAATGTTGCAGGGGGGCTGCATCATGTGCTGGTAAGAAATGCTCCGGAAAACGGTTCCGTGGCACTGAATCTGGCGGTGGAAACCAAGCCGGAAATCAGCCAGGTCTCGATCGGGGACGAGCATGTCAATTATTACGAACTGGTTATTACCGGCAAGAACTTTACTCAGAATTCTTCGGTGTATGTGGACGGTGTACAGCTTGGCGGACGTGGCGGGCAGGATATGACCGAGCGGGAAAAGCTGATCTACATTGACTGCACCAAACTGATTTACCAACGGCACCCCTATTCTCCGGTCAGCAAGGATTTTCGCCTTCAAGTGGTGAATCAGGGCGGCGAGGGGAGTCAGGTTGTAACGATGTCGGCTCCATAAGTTTAAATTATAAGATTAAAAGGATATGTATAACATGTTGGCAAGAAACAGGTTTTATTCGCTGTATGTTCTCTGGATCATCATCATTATTTTTTCCGTACTAACCAGAACCATCCTGCTGGTCAAGTCGCTTCCGCAGCTCGATCTCTCGCTGACGCTGTTCCTGAAAATATACGCAGTCGGGTTTTTCTTCGACTGCGTGACCTTCACCTATTTCGCCATACCGTTCGTCCTGGCACTCGTGGTTCTCCCGGACAGGGTCTTCAACAGCTCGTTCTTCAGGATCTGCAGCTATACC
>MGZJ01000070.1:49891-50082 GCA_001802645.1 Geobacteraceae bacterium GWC2_53_11
ATCGATTACCTGATCTACACCAACGAGGTCATCAGCAATATCAGGGAGTCGTACCCGGTTAACACAATCCTTGCGGTTTTGCTGTTGCTGAATGTCATCACATTCCTGCCGGTGAAAAAGCATCTGCAGCGCGCCTTCGTGTTCAAATCACGCATCGGCGGCCGCATGAAAGCCGGTGTTGTTTTGCTGAT
>MGZJ01000071.1:0-644 GCA_001802645.1 Geobacteraceae bacterium GWC2_53_11
CCGTAAGGAGCTACAAATAATGAGCGATCACAAGACAATGACCTTGACGCTGATCGTGTGGCGCCAAAAGAAGGCCAACGATTCTGGTAAATTTGAAACCTACACTGCTAAGAACATCACTGAGCACCACTCCTTTCTCGAGATGCTCGACTGCGTCAATGAAGACCTGATCAACTCCGGCACGGAACCGATCGTATTTGACCATGATTGCCGCGAGGGTATTTGCGGCATGTGTTCACAGGTTATCAATGGTGCGCCTCATGGTGGCCAGGACCGCACCACCGTCTGCCAACTGCACATGCGCAAGTTCAAGGACGGAGATACAATTTACATTGAGCCGTGGAGGGCACGCGCCTTTCCAATTATCAAAGACCTGATTGTTGACCGCGGGGCACTGGATAAGATCATTCAGGCCGGTGGTTATACCTCCTGCCACACTGGTGGCGTTCCCGACGGCAATACTATCCTTATTCCTAAACCAGTGGCGGAAGAGGCCACAGATGCCGCAGAATGTATTGCATGTGGCGCTTGTGTTGCCGGTTGTCCAAACGGTGCTGCCATGTTGTTCACTGGTGCCAAAGTTTCTCAATTGGCTCTTTTGCCCCAGGGTAAGGTTGAAGCAGCCGCTCGCGTAAAGAACATGA
>MGZJ01000071.1:1008-1150 GCA_001802645.1 Geobacteraceae bacterium GWC2_53_11
GAAGAGTGAGTGTCCTTATGGGGTGGTTTTCAGTCAAAAGCTCTCATCTGACCCCGATATAGTTCGATTGCATCAAAAACCGCCACTGCCATTCTCCTTATATATCAAGCCGTTGGACAGCAATACTTCTACCATTACTATT
>MGZJ01000071.1:1287-4052 GCA_001802645.1 Geobacteraceae bacterium GWC2_53_11
CCTGAGAGTGTAATTCTGCTTTCCGGGAAATATATACTGCAGAGTACTGTCCATTCGGATTCTGCCAGATTGGCTCTTAAGTCCCCATTGCGTCTGTTAAGCAATGGTTCTATTGCACAACGATTTGATTTTGCAGCTTTTTTCAGATCTGAATTGAGGCGCTGTTCATCGCTCTGGGCATATTACGGTACCGGAGAAATGAAACTGGATTTTGTAAAATTATCAGAGCTCTCTCAAAATGTTATTCTGTTAAATAACAAAATAATCTATACTTCATCTTTTTTGCCTGCTAGTCATATCAAGCCTGGCTTGATCGGTTCAACTGAATGTTTTGGGCTTGTTGAACCAATGTTTTCTCTCCTGCTTCTTGGCAGCTATTTTAACGCCGGAAAGAACGCTTCATCCGGATCAGGATTTTATGAAATTAAGGCGATATGAAATGGTGAATAGAACTGATTCAAATATTTTTTATTTTTATCGATTTATCTGCTCGGCTTTTTATCTGCTGCCTGTACTCTTCCTGTCAGGTTGTTTTGGCGTTATTCAGAAGAGTGACTTGATTTATACGGGCGGTGTTGCGGTCGAATCATTCTCCAGCAACGCCATGTTCTCCTATGCAAGTTCTGACCGAAGTTTTTCCGGCAGAGGGATTCTTCTATTTAGAAAACCGGATCAGATTCGGGCTGTAATTCTCTCACCGTTTGGCTCAGTACTTCAGGAAGTCTACATCCGGGGAGAACAGATCACAATTATTGATCCTGCGAATGGCAAGGCTTTTAGCGGTAATTACATGGAATTGCCTGAAAAGGGTAATCTTAGCGGCTGGAGATACATACATTGGCTTTTAGATATAGATACGCCTGATTCCTTGCGAGGTTCTGAGATTATAGATAGAACTAACAAATTTGGCGATAATGAAAAAGCCGTTTTTGAAAATGGGTTATTAATGTCAAAAAAGAGCCCGGTGGGCGGTCATGTTAGCTATGGCATGTATTCTACTGTTCAAAAGACTGTATTTCCTCTTGAAATCACCTATGAGACCGTTAAAGACGAAAAGTTTATTATTCAACTGGAAGATCTGGAAATTAATTTAACCCTTGCTGAAAACTCTTTTACACCTGATTTGGTAAAGCTACGTGTATACCCGTTATCCAGTTTGAAGTGATTTCCATTGATGTGTTGATTGACAAGTGAAAATATAAAACTATATAACTTAAACTATATTTCACCCTGAAAGGTTTTTATGAAGGTTTTTATGAAGGTTATTATCCTGCTTGGCGATGGTATGTCAGACATTGCCTATAAAGAGCTTGGCAACAAATCCCCCCTCCAGTATGCATCCACTCCCAATATGGATTTCATGGCTCAACATGGCCTGGTTGGTCTTGCTCATACTGTTCCTGAAGGTCTGCCTCCAGGTAGCGATGTGGCGAATTTGTCAGTTTTCGGGTATGATCCCCGCACCTGCTATACTGGACGTTCGCCGCTTGAAGCGATCAGCATGGGGGTTGTTCTTGGCCCGGATGATGTTGCATTCCGCATGAATCTGGTGACCCTCAAGCCGCAGGGAAGCTCTATCTACATGCAGGACTTTTCTGCCGGGCACATCTCTACTTCGGAGGCCCACGAGCTGATTGAAACACTCCGGGAAGAACTCGGCAACTCAGTGATTGAATTTCACGCCGGTGTCGGGTATCGACATCTGATGGTATGGCGCGGCGGAAAAGACGGCATGCGCTCAACCCCGCCTCACGATATTACCGGCAAGGCTGTTATTGATGCTCTTCCGAGTGGTGATGGCGCGGATATGCTTATTAACATCATGAATCATGCGCAGATGGTATTGCATAACCATCCAGTCAACATCAGGCGCAAGGAGCGGGGCGATTTACAGGCAAATTCGGTCTGGCTCTGGGGACATGGCAAAACCCCGCGGATTGAAACTTACCAGGAAAAGTTCGGACTGTCCGGAGCGGTTATCTCTGCGGTTGATTTGATCAAAGGGATCGGCATCTGTGCCGGTTTAGATGTCATCAACGTTGAAGGCGCCACCGGCTATATCGACACTAATTATCTAGGCAAGGGCCAGGCGGCTCTGGATGCCCTGGAGAACCACGATTTCGTCTACGTGCACGTTGAAGCGCCGGACGAGGCTTCTCATGAAGGCAACATGCAGCATAAGCTCCAGGCAATTGAAGACTTTGATAAACAGGTTGTTGGAACTATCCTGGAAGGAATGAAGAGATTTGCCGACTTTGCAGTTCTTTGCATGCCAGACCACCCGACACCGGTTAAACTGATGACCCACACTTCAGATCCGGTTCCGTTTGTCATATACCGCAGCGGGGCAGGGGATGGTAACGGAGCTGCTTCGTATGACGAGATAGAGGCGAAAGGTACAGGACTTGTAGTAGAAGGTCATTCCCTGCTTCCCAGACTGCTTTCGTGATCTAACCAAGCTGAAATAAATGAAGGGCATCCATTTAATGTCCGGATGCCCTTCATTTGATATGACCACCAGGGCTTGACTCCCAGCCTAAAATTCACCATAATGACGACATGTTTCCCACCACTCTATCCGCAAAATTTTTCAGCGTGAACTTAATTCGCGGATTCCTGATTCTATCTCTAGCCTGGTATATATCCTCTCTTTTTATCCCTCCCGGCAAGGGAGAAGTTATTTGCGATATTTCATTTCCCTCTGGAAGCGGAATCCGTAAACTGGCAGCTGAACTTGAGGCTGGTGGGGTAATACGCAGTTCGTG
>MGZJ01000071.1:4180-4274 GCA_001802645.1 Geobacteraceae bacterium GWC2_53_11
GCAATTTTACCCTGCCAGAGGGGTATTCAATGTATCAGGCTGCTGAGCTGCTTGAGCAGAAGGGATATTTCAAGAAGGATGCATTTCTTGAAAA
>MGZJ01000071.1:4369-4533 GCA_001802645.1 Geobacteraceae bacterium GWC2_53_11
GCTGGAAAAGATGGTAGCGCAGTTCAGCAAGGCCTATGGAAACCTACGCGAACTGGAGAGCACCAAACATTTTTCCCGGCACCAGATAGTTACTTTAGCTTCGATAATAGAAAAAGAGGCTGTCTCAGCGGAAGAAAAACAGCTGATTTCGTCAGTATTCCACA
>MGZJ01000071.1:4665-11006 GCA_001802645.1 Geobacteraceae bacterium GWC2_53_11
TGCCGCCAGGCCCGGTAGGAAACCCGGGAATAGATGCCTTGATTGCGGCAGTTAACCCGGTAAAATCAGATTATCTATATTTTGTTGCCCGCCAGGACGGCACACACCAGTTCTCCAGAAATTTGGCGGAACACAACAGGGCAGTGAAACTCTATCTCAAGTAAAGCAGGCAAACATCCGTCATATCCCAAGTTCGCCTGCATCCTCCACAGTTATTTCCAACTCGGCCAAAGCAATTTCTTTTAAAGACAAATATTGCACTTCTGGTGAAGAAACAAGCGATATTGATGGGTCAGGATGTAACGACTTGCCGTTTTTTTTGCAAGCTTTGTCTGACAGCCTTACCAGGACCAACAAAATATCGTTCCCGTCAAAATCTTCTTTGTGATGGTTAACTGCAATTGAACAGTAAGCTTCCGGGAGACTCCATGACTTCATTAATTTATATCCAACATCTCCATGCATCCGGTCCAGAATTTCATTGATAAGTGTATCTGAAAAAACAGCTTTTGTTTCCTTTTTGCGGTGGATATCATCAAGCACTTTAAGTAAAGCCAGCTGTCCGATGTCGTGTAATAGTCCTGCCATGAAACTCTCAGCTGCCAGGTTGACATAACCGGTTTTTTTCGCCAGCCACCTTGCTCCGGTCGCGCATGCCAACGAGTGTTCCCAAAGCTTTTGCATTGTAATGTTCAGATATTCGTTTTCAGAGTGATATAACTCGTATTGGGAAGCCATCATGACCATGTTGGCTATTTCCTGCGCGCCCAGCCTGACTACAGCATCTGTAATTGTACTGATTGATGACAGGCCTGCATAGTAGGAGGAATTAGCCACTCTGAGAACCTTACTCGCAAGGGATTGATCTTCGCTGATCAGTTCAATTATTTCATTCATCCTGAAGTCGCGACGCGCCAACATCTGCTGCAGTTTAACTGCAACTGAATTAAACACCGGCAGATCCTGCAAATTTCCCTGAAGGTGTTCATTGATCAGTTCAATGAGTGGTCTTTCGGCGGAATTCATTTCATGACCCCCAATATCCTGCGTAATTCAGCCAATGATCTCGGCTTCCCGAGTCGTGGCAGATCGGTGATAATTTCCTTTATTGATATCTCGCCGCGGGCACCCTTGACCAGCCCGTCCTCAAGCAGTGTAACCATGCCGGATGTCTCAATACTGATTTTGCGAATATCGTATGAACTTTTCTTATCCAGAATGGCATTTTTTACCATTTCATTCATTACCAGCAGCTCAAAAACTCCAACGCGGCCGCGATAACCGCTGAACCGGCAGGCTTTACAGCCTCGCCCAAGCTTGAACTCCGCGCCTACAAGATCGTTTGCCGATACATTCAATCTGCTCAAGTCGAGAGGGGTCGGGAAATATGGCTCGGCGCAGTCGGGACAAATCCGTCGCAGCAACCGTTGTGCCACAACACAGACTACAGTTGACGAAATCAGAAAAGCCTCAATCTCCATGTTCATCAAACGGATAAGGCCGCCAATACTGTCTTCGGTGTGGAATGTAGTCAATACCTTATGCCCTGTCAAGGCCGCTTGAATCGCCGTTTCTGCTGAAAAATGATCTCTTATTTCTCCCAGCACTATTACATCCGGATCCTGTCTTACGATATGCCTTAGAGTCTCCTCAAAAGTTACGCCGATCTTTGAATTAATTGAACATTGAGAAATACCTTCTATAACAATTTCCACAGGGTCTTCGGCAGTAATGATGCTTGTGTTGACATCATTCAGGTAGTTTACGCAGCTGTAGAGAGTACATGTTTTTCCGGAACCGGTTGGACCGGTGATGATCATGACACCTGTAGGCACCTCAACCGCTTCATAGATAAAATGCTCCAGCATCCGGGGAGCCATGCCGATCTCCTTGATATCCAGAAGTGAAGTCTTGTTGTTAAGGAGCCGCATAACGATTTTTTCACCATAAATGGTAATAAAAATTGAAACGCGAAGATCCAGATCCACACCGTGTAGATTGCTCTTGAAGAGCATCCTCCCGTCCTGATGGCGCCTTTTTTCGGCTATGTCGGCTTGCGCCATGACTTTTATGCGAGTTGAGAGCTGCGGAGCAATTTCTTTCGGAAAGTCCTTGTGGTGGTGCATGACCCCATCCAGCCTGAAGCGAACCCTGAGGCGGTCTTTCATTGGTTCAATGTGAATATCGCTGGCGCCTTCCAGAATTGCGTCATCCAACAGCGTATTTATTATACCGATTATTGTGCTCTCATCCGAGATAAGAGGCTGAGTTGCAGAGCGCTCCAAGGCATTCAGAGTGGTACGAATCGACTCCTTGGAGGCAATAGCAAACTGAACTCTATCCCCCAGAAATTTTCGAGCACAATCGTGAATTTTCTGGTCCAGGGGATCGGATAGTGCGAGAAGGACAAAAGATTCTTCGCGTCGAACCGGAACAATATCAAGCTCTTGACAGACTGTGAGAGGGATGATTGATAGCAGCGTACGATCAATAGAGACAAAAGTTAACTCAATTAATGGGTAACCCATTTGATATGAGAGTGCTTCAAGCAGCTTTCGGTCCTCAATAAAGCCCCGGTCAACCAGAACTTCACCCAACCGTTGCTTGACATTTGATTCCGCCTGTATACCTAGCGCCTGTTTCAGGTCCATTTCCCGCAGATATCCCAGTTCAACAAGAAAATCTCCCAGGCGAATGCTGACTCGATTGTTTCTAAGAGTTTCCTGAAGGACCTCATGCGAAAGGTACCCAAGATCAATTAGAGAATCGACCATGGTTTTGGAAGTTGTAAGTTTACTGCGAACCCTGATGGCATAAGCAAGTTGTTGCTCCGAAATGATACCTTCTTTAAGCAACAGCTTTGTAATCATACCGATTTCTTGTGATGAAACTGGAGCTGATTTAGCGGAAGTTTCCATTATATCGCCTTTATATTAGTTATATGAATAAGCAATATTATAGCAGAAAGCAGGTGAATATTGAAAAGTTCCAGATAGCGCCTAGGATGATAGTCATTACGGAGTTTGAGAAACGTGGGAATGAATAACACATAAGGGGAGAAATGTTAACAGGATATACTATATATTACTATCAACAAACTCCCTGACGCCGGCAAAAGTAAGTCGATGGATGGGGGAGGGGCCAAGCCTCCTGATTGCATCCATGTGAGCAGCGCTTCCATAACCATTGTGCCCGGCGAAGCCGTAACCAGGATACTTAGTATCCAATTCGATCATTAGCCTGTCCCGGGTTACCTTGGCGATAATCGATGCAGCAGCAATGGAAAGACTCAAGGAATCACCTTTTTTAATTGTTTTCTGAGTGGTGACACTGTCAATAGTGCTTATTCCGTCGATCAAAAGATAGTCAGGCGCAGGGTAAAGTTGATGAACTGCTGCCAGCATGGCTTTACGGGTCGCCTGAAGAATGTTGATACGGTCTATATCGGTTGCTGTTATTATACCAACTCCAACAGATAATGCTTGCGACATGATAATATCGAAAAGTTTTTCCCGCTTTCCCGGAGTAAGTTTTTTTGAATCATCAACACCGTTGATTGAAAGACCAACAGGTAGAATCACGGCCGCAGCCATTACCGGACCAGCCAGAGGCCCGCGTCCTGCTTCGTCAATTCCGGCAACATACTGGCAGCCTTTGCTGTATGCACTCTTTTCGTATTTAAGATTGTCGAGTGGCGCTGATGTAAATAGTTCACCCTGGTGCGTCATGATCACGATATAAAATTCCTCTGTAAGTTTTCAACTTGCTAAAACAAGAAAGCCCCGCGAGAGCGGGGCTTTCTTGTAACTATTTGGCAACCGGAATATATTTCTTCTCGCGGATACGAGCTGCTTTCCCGCGCAGTTTCCGGAGGTAGTAGAGCTTGGCGCGACGGACATGGCCGCGAACCATAATTTCAATGTTTTCAATATTTGGTGAATGGAGAGGGAAAGTCCTCTCAACCCCTATGCCGTTCGATATTTTGCGAACGGTAAAGGTTTCACGCACTCCGCCGTTCTGGCGAGCAATACAAACGCCCTGATAAGCCTGGATACGCTGTTTGTCACCCTCAACGATTCTTACATGGACTTTTACAGTATCCCCGACTTTGAAAGGGATGACATTCTTTTTCATTTGCTCAAATTCCAGAAAATCGATGGTGTTCATTGTTTAACTTCCTCCTGTATTTTGCTCAGTTTGTGAGTTTATGTATCTTCTCTTGCAATCCCTCTGATACGATCAAGCATTATTGCAGCAGCAGAACGAACCGAAAGGTGATTATAGTTTCCATTTCCTGAAATTGGTTCCAGAACGATATCAGCCGCTTTAAAACATTCCTCTGTCAATCCCCATCCAGTCCCAAGCAAAAGCAAATACGGCTGATCTGATTCCTGCAACAGTTTCCTGAATGTTAACAAAGTAGTTGAGCCTGATCGTGTCGCTGCACCAGTCACCGCTAATTTGACCGGCTTACTGAATCCACTTTGAAAATCCTCAGTTGCTGAAGCTATTGAAGGGGTTACCCGAACAATATCCAGCGCCTGTTTACGATCAGGATTGTAATCCGATCCCCATCCCAGTTGCCAATGTCCGCTTATTCGTTCAGCAAGTTTTCTCTGTTCTTCCGAAGGGGTCACTATATAAAAACGATCCAGTCCGAAAGTCTTGGAAGAGCGGGCGATATCATGTTGATCCAGGTTTGTCAGGGCCGATGTAACAACCTCGTGATGTTTGTTGTAAACCGGATAATGAACAAGAGCTATTGCCAGGTTATTACATGACACAATCGTCCTCCTGCTCAATCTCAGTCAGCATTTTCCGGTCTTCCCGGGTCAGAATGACAGTTGAGAGCATATCGGGGCGAAGCGATCTGGTTTTGCGCAGTGACTCTTTACGCCGCCATTTTCTGATTAACTCATGGTTTCCGGAGAGAAGCGCCTCAGGAACTGACAAGCCTTTAAATTCCGGTGGACGGGTGTAATGTGGATACTCAAGGAGCCCATCACCAAAAGAGTCCGTTTCGGCAGATTCGTTACTGCCAAGTGCTCCGGGAATAAGTCTGGTTACTGAATCAACGATCGCCATTGCGGCAATTTCACCGCCGGAAAGCACAAAATCTCCAAGCGATATGTCGTCTTCTGCATAAAGAGATCTGATTCTTTCATCTATCCCCTCATAACGACCACAAACAATTATCAAGCCGGAACTTTTAGAAAGTTCCACGGCGATATTATGTGTGAGTCGTCTGCCCTGGGGAGATGTAAAAACAACAGTAGATGCAGGATGACGTCTCTTTACAGACTCAATACATGATGCCAGAGGACCGGCTTTCAATACCATTCCGGCACCACCGCCATAGGGAGCATCATCAGCTGTCTGGTGCTTATCTGTTGCCCAGTCACGGATGTTGTGCAGCGAAATGTCAATGAGCTGTTTATCTTTGGCGCGTTTGATAATGCTTTCATCAAATGGGCCGGAAAACATCCCGGGGAACAGAGACAAGATGTCAAAATTCATAGATCAAGCAAACCGTCAAGCGGGGTGATGATCATTTTTTTGCCTGGAACGTCAATCAATGTAATTACATCTGCAATTGCAGGGATCAAATACTCTTTTGAAGCACCGCGAACAACATAAATGTCACTGCTGCCTGTTTCAAAGATATCAACAACCGTACCCAGCTCTAAGCCCTGATCAGTGCAAACGGCAAGTCCGATAATATCTCGCCAGTAATATTCACCCTCGTCAGGAACTGGCAGTTGACTGAGCTTAAGATATAACTCAGAGCCTGTCATTGACAAAACCTGATTTATATCAACGAAGTTATCCAAACCTATGATGAAACCGCCGGCATGAGCAGAAACACTTTTTATGATATGCTCACTAAGCCTGCCGTTCTTTTCCTTGAGTAAAACGGTAGCAGCAGCCTGCAAGCTCTCAATGTTTCCGGAATAAGAATATACCTTCAAAAGGCCTTTTATTCCGTGAGTGCCGATAATCTTGCCTACCGGAACCAATTCATCCTGATCAGTCATTTATTCAACAATCTTGAGAACTGCTTTCTTGTTATCTTTAGTAGAAACTGCATTGAGAATCGTACGAACCGCTTTGGCTGTGCGTCCCTCTTTGCCTATTATCCGCCCCATATCCTCTTTAGCTACGCTCAAACTTATGACCAGTGCTCCATCCTCAGTCTCCTCTGTAGCATTTACTTGAGTCGGGTCATCAACCAGTGCCTTTGCAATGCTTTCAACGAGAGTCTTCATGGAAGTAACCTCTGCTGTTCATATGGAGTGACCGGCGAACCGGAGGAACTGAATACAGCTTTATGCTGCTGCCGG
>MGZJ01000071.1:11046-11196 GCA_001802645.1 Geobacteraceae bacterium GWC2_53_11
ACTGTATCGGTCGGTTGAGCACCCTTGCTCAGCCAAGCAGCAGCTTTTTCGGTTTTGAGCTTAACAACAGCCGGATTCTTGGTCGGATCGTATGTACCAACGTTTTCGATGAAGCTTCCATCTCTGCGACTGCGCTCGTCAGCCACAACT
>MGZJ01000071.1:11269-23764 GCA_001802645.1 Geobacteraceae bacterium GWC2_53_11
GATTTTGTACTTCCTAGGTTGTATTTGTGTACGGTTACCGGAACGGCATCATTCCCTTGCCGAGTCCGCCCATTCCTTTAAGGAGACCTTTCGGGCCAAGTTTCTGCATCATCTTCATCATTTTTTGTGCTTCAGTAAAGCGCTTGAGTAACAGATTAACTTCCTGAACCGTTGTGCCGCTTCCCTTTGATATGCGCAGGCGGCGACTTCCGTTTATGATGCCATGATTGGCGCGCTCGCCCGGAGTCATTGAGCGTATAATCGCTTCAATCCGTTTGATCTCATTTTCGCTTGGCTGGGCACCCTTCATCTGTTTCATCATCTTGCCCATGCCCGGAATCATCCCCATGATGGATTCCATCGATCCGAGCTTTTTAATCTGCTGCATCTGAGCCAGAAAATCTTCCAGATCGAACTGGTTCTTCTTCAGCTTTTGCTGAAGCAGGATCGTGTCTTTCTCATCAAAAAGCGATTGCGCCTTTTCAACAAGGGTAAGCACATCACCCATGCCGAGAATACGTGAAACAAGTCGATCCGCGTGGAAAACTTCCAGCGCGTCAAGCTTTTCGCCAAGACCGACAAATTTTATCGGTTTACCTGTAACTGCTTTGATTGAAAGAGCTGCTCCGCCTTTTGCATCACCATCCAGTTTGGACAGGACAACACCACTAATCTCAAGCCGGTCATTAAACCCGCTGGCAATGGTAACCGCTTCCTGGCCGGTCATTGCGTCAGCAACAAACAAAATTTCACGCGGTTGGACAGCGTCTCTGATCTCGCCCAGTTCGTTCATCAGAAAATCATCTATCTGATGACGTCCGGCTGTATCGAGAATGACGGTGTCATAACCGTTTAATTCAGCATACTTCATTGCATTGACGCAGATATCAAGCGGCTTCTGGTCTGCGCTTGAAGCAAAAACTTCAAGGTCAAGCTGGCGGCCAACTGTTTTCAGCTGTTCAATTGCAGCAGGGCGGTATACGTCGGCAGAGACCAATAACGGCCGGCGTTTCTGCTTTTTCAACAGGTTGCCGAGTTTACCGCATGTGGTTGTTTTACCGGCCCCTTGAAGGCCAACCATCATGATAGCAACCGGTGGTTTTGCAGCAAGGTCAAGCGAGTTGTCTTCGCCGCCACCCATAATGGCAACCAGTTCGTCATGGACGATTCTGATTACCTGCTGACCGGGAGACAGGCTGGTCAGAACTTCCGTGCCGACTGCCTTGCTCCGGACGTTTTCTACAAAATCCTTAACAACCTTAAAGTTAACATCAGCCTCAAGGAGAGCCAGGCGAACTTCGCGCAACGCTTCCTTAATGTTATCCTCAGTCATCACTCCCTGGCCGCGGAGCTTCTTGAAAACTGATTCTAATTTGTCGGACAGGCTGTCGAACATCGTAAGTTGTGTCGTCCCGAAAGCAGAGTTATTCCAAAAGGGGATCACTATAAAGGGTCATTATTCATACTGTCAAGAACTATTTGTTTTTAAAGCTCTATTGTGCGGGGAGGATGCTCTCGTTGCGAGGAGTGAGTGACCAATGACTGTAGTTGGAGCTGTTGTATGGATTTAAGGTTTCCAAATAGGCTCATAATTAGAATCACTTATTTTTCTATAAATTATTGCCGGTAATAAATTTTCGCTGGTGAGTTCCTGCAGAACAGTGTCAAGCAGGTCACCATTGAATCTAATTGCCAGGCCGCAGTCCGTTGAAAGCGCCCTGGGAGCAGGTATGAGAAGAATCGTGATGCCGTTTTTTTTGAGAATATTTTCAGCTTTCATAACCCGATGCGCTGAATTGAATACCGCAAGCAACTGACCATCATGAACCACTTTTTGTTCCTCCCGATGCAGTGAAATCTCTATTAAGATTGTAGTGTAAAGCTAATTGACAAAATCGGTACGGCTCCCTACTATGCACGGAAAGGAGCAGAACATGCAAGGCACAATCCTCATTATCGGACTAATTGTCCTCGCTATAACCTTTAGTGTCCCCTGTGGCTATGCTCGTCAATACTTCCCCAAATTTTCCATCATGTGGTGGATTTTGATTCACCTGCCCATACCGCTTATAGTGTGGTTGCGTATCAAAGCAGGACTCAACTGGCATTATATTCCCATAACACTGTTCAGTTCGGTCGCCGGCCAACTTCTCGGTGCTTTCATCTACCGCCGGAGAAAACAAGATGGCGAAACGCCCTAGAATGACTTTTCCCCGCCCGTTGTCCGGGGTTGTTCAAGAGAGCCTGACACGGCTTGGATTGGCAGAGCGTTTGCGTGAGGCTGAAATCTGGCGCGTCTGGTCAGACGTCGTCGGGGCGACGATTGCCGGTCGTGCCCAACCGTTACGAATTATCAATGGTACTCTGACTGTTGCGGTGTCCAGTGCGCCATGGATGCAGGAACTTCGCTTTATGACCGGCATGATGAAGGAAAAGCTTAACAGTCGTCTCGGTGCTGAAGTGGTGCAGGAGATCGTACTCAAGGCGGGCAGGGTTGATCTCCCTCCCGTTGAAGCTCCGGAACTCCCTGAACAAGCTCTTCCCCTCACATCCCAGCAGTTGACCATGATAGAAGAACAGTCCGCGCGTATTGAAGACCCGGAAACGCGACTGGCCTTCATCGAGTTGATGAAGACCAGTTTGCAGTACCCTCGTTAGCTGAAAACCTTATCCCCGTGTCAGCTGGCGGTATTTAATGCGGTGGGGAATATCCGCCGCAGATCCCAGCCGTTTTTTACGGTCATCTTCATATTCCGAATAATTCCCTTCAAACCAGACAACCTTTGAATCACCCTCAAATGCCAGAATGTGTGTGGCTATGCGATCCAGGAACCAGCGGTCGTGGCTGATTACTACGGCACAGCCGGCAAAGTTCTCCAGAGCTTCTTCAAGCGCCCTCATGGTGTTGACATCCAGATCGTTGGTCGGCTCATCCAGCAGGATTACGTTGGCGCCGCTTTTCAACATCCGTGCGAGATGCACCCTGTTGCGCTCTCCGCCGGAAAGGGTGCCAACTTTTTTCTGCTGATCGCTGCCGGAGAAGTTGAAACGGGAAACGTAAGCCCGGGAATTTACCAGTACCTTGCCCAGTTGGATAGCTTCCTGACCTTCGGAAATTTCCTCCCAGATACTCTTGTTCGGATCAAGCGCATCGCGGCTCTGGTCAACATAGGCTAATTGTACCGTGTCTCCGATACGGAAAGAACCTGAATCGGCCTGTTCCTGTCCCGTAATCATGCGGAAGAGGGTGGTCTTGCCGGCGCCGTTGGGGCCGATGATGCCGACAATGCCGCCGCGCGGCAGGCGGAAGGTCATTCCTTCGACCAGAAGACGGTCGCCATAGGCTTTGGCAACATTGTCGGCTTCGATGACGATGTCCCCCAGGCGCGGTCCGGGCGGCAGGTAAATTTCAAGCTCGCGGGCGTGTTTTTCGCTCTCCTGGGCGACCATATCCTCATAGGCGCTGATACGTGCCTGGGATTTGGCGTGCCGCCCCTTGGGTGACATTTTGATCCACTCAAGTTCGCGTTGAAGCGTTTTTTGCCGGTCCGTCTCCTGTTTTTCTTCAATGGCCAGACGATTCTGTTTTTGTTCCAGCCAGGATGAATAGTTTCCCTTCCAGGGAATTCCCTCGCCGCGGTCCAGTTCCAAAATCCAGCCGGCGACGTTGTCCAGGAAGTAGCGATCATGGGTGACCGCGATAACCGTGCCGGGATAACTGTGCAGATGGTGCTCCAGCCAGGCGACCGTTTCGGCATCCAGATGATTGGTGGGCTCATCCAGCAGCAGGATATCCGGCTTTTTCAACAGCAGACGACATAAGGCAACCCGGCGTTTTTCACCGCCGGAAAGTACTTTCACCGAAGCATCGCCATCCGGGCAGCGGAGGGCGTCCATGGCCATTTCCAGGCGGGAATCCAGATCCCAGGCATCAAGATGATCCAACTTTTCCTGAAGAACCGCCTGGCGATCACAAAGCTTTTCAAAATCGGCGTCCGGTTCGGAAAATTTGTCGGTTATGGCGTTGAATTCTGCCAGCAGGTCAACGGTTTCCTGAACCCCCTCCTCAACGACCTGGCGAACGGTTTTGGTCTCATCCAGTCGTGGTTCCTGCTCCAGATAGCCGACGGTATATCCTTGCGACAGGACAGCCTGACCGTTGAACTCCTTATCGACTCCGGCCATAATCCGCAGCAGAGATGATTTGCCGGACCCGTTCAAGCCGAGGACACCAATTTTGGCACCATAGAAATATGAAAGAGAGATATCTTTTATGACCGGTTTCTTGTCATAGAATTTGCTGACGCGCATCATCGAATAAATAATTTTGTTTGGTTCGATTGCCATTACTTCCCCCTACCGAATAACTGAATTAAGTGCATTTGCTTTTACACGTCGGGCGCTGTAGATGTCAACCGCTTTGGATTGTGACCAGATGAGCAATCTCTTGACAAAGAAGACTAATCTGGTACTGTTTCAGTACAATATCAATTAAATGGGGGTGCCATCATGAGTATAAACATTCAGGAAGCTATAAAACGTTCTATTCAGACGGAAAAAAATGCCATGAACTTTTACCAGCTGGGTGCCAAAAAGATGAACAATCAAGACGCACGTCGAACCTTTGAGCTGCTTGCCAGGGAGGAACGCGAACATGCTTCTCATTTTTTCAAAATTTACCAGGGAACTGACATTCCTTCCTTTGACCAGTTTGTCGATGCTCCTCCCGACAACGAATCAAGCTGGGTCTCTACCATTTCCCGTCTGATTTCTGCCGATTTCAGTGAGCAGAAGGCACTTGAATTAGCCATGGAGCGGGAAAAGAATCTTGAGGAAGCTTTGCTTGAAACAGCCGCGCTGATTGATATTCCCGAGATAAAGGCCGTGTACGAGCTGAATGCCAGGGAAACGCACCATCATTATGAAATGATTGAGTCAGAATATGCCCGCTTGATGGGTATGGTTCATGAAACAGATATTGATACATTTGTTCGAGAGTGATATTTATCTCGTTATGAAACAGTCAAGGGCGCGTTGAGCGCCCTTGACGTATAAGCTTCATTCACTCACGAACTTCAAAGGACTTCTCATGACAACAGCTGTTCCCGAACTTTCCGTTCTTGTCCTTGGTATTGGCAATCTTGTCATGAGCGATGATGCTGTCGGGGTGATTGTCGCCCAACGGCTTCAGCAGGAGTACCGGTTTGCGGATAATGTGGAGATCATGGATGGAGGCACGCTCGGGCTGGACCTGCTCCCCAAGCTTGAAAACATTACAAACCTCATTATGATCGACGCGGTGGAAACGGGGAAAAAAGCGGGCACCTGCGTACGGTTGAGCGGCCAGGAGTTGCCGATTGCCCTCCAGACCAAGGTGTCTCCTCATCAGATGGGGTTAAAGGATCTGCTGGCGGTATCTGAGCTCATGGGGCACTCGCCCCGGGAAATGGTACTGATCGGAGTGCAGCCGGGATCAATCGAAATGGAAATTGGTCTGACACAGGAAGTTGAAGCTCAGCTTGAAACACTTATAGCCAATGTATTGACAGAACTGGATAATTGGGGAGTATCTGCTACTCCGTTGTAAAGTTGTGTCACATCAGTTTTTTTCTCATCTCCAGCACATTCCCTCTGTCGGAACGGGTATATTTCACCGTGTCCATCAACGATCTCAGTATGAATATTCCCCGTCCTTTGTCTTCCAATCCGTTGGCGCTGAAACAGGGCGTTGGAACTGTGTCCAGATCAAAACCGACGCCATTATCGTAGATTCGCACCAACAGTATCCGGTCTGACACGTTGATTCTGATATGAATCTCTTCGTCAGGGTCAGGACTTTTGGCATGCTTGATGGCATTGACCAAACCCTCGGTCAGCACGACTTCAAGCTGGCCAGGTAAATCTTCACGGATTTTGTCGGAACAGTCAATTGCTTGAGCCACTTTTTCGCCGATCCGGCCGATCATTCGTAAGTGACGGGTATGACTAGGTATTGTTATGTCAATATCAATGTCGTTTTTCATAAAGTTCCCTTTACCCTGGGCCGTCATGTGTTACTCTGAAGCGCATCGTCAACGGTCGTGAAAATATCAAACACGCGGTGGAGTCTTGTCAGTTCAAACATGGATTTTACCTGGGTCTGCAAGCCGGACAACTTGAGGCTCCCGTGTATAATTGAAGCGTTCTTATACCCCGAGACAAGGGCACCAAGTCCTGAACTGTCGATAAAGTGTATTTCCTTCAGGTCTATGACCAGATCTTTTGCGCCACTATCAAACAAACGGCGTAATTCACCTTTAAGCTCTTCTGAATTGTTTGCATCAAGGCGGTCCTCTTTAATAAAAAGTACCGAAATCCCGTCTGAAAGTTCCGTTTTAATGTTCATGTCAGCTCCTTAGAGTATTTTTACTACTACCAGCGATATATCATCCTGAAGAATTTGTGAACCGGTAAATGCATGTATTCGTGCATAAAATGAATCTATGATTTCGTTCGTCGGAAGATGTGCCACGGCATTGAGGTGGTTGTAGAGTCCTTCCGTGCCAAACATTTCCCCTGAACTATTGGACGCTTCTGTCAGGCCGTCAGTGTAGAAGAACAACACATCCCCGGACACAAGCTCAACGGTCCCCTCCTCAAATGGAACCTGTTTTATCACCCCCAGTATCAATCCTTCTGCATCAAGTTCCTGCGAGGCGTTCGGGCTTGTGCGCAGAAGCACCGGGTGGTTGTGACCGGCGTTTGAATAGCTGAGAATACCTGTTTCGGAGTTGTATTTCGCATAAAACATGGTGATAAACAGCTCGGTCCTGGACAGATCGTCAAACAGTTGAATGTTGAGATTTTGCAGAATGACATGTGGACTATAGGATGAATTCGATTCTGCTCTCAATAAGGTTCGAACTTCCGACATGATCAGGGCCGCACCGACACTGTGTCCGGATACATCGGCAATGACAATATCAACAGTCTGGTCACTGCGGAGAAAAAAATCAAAATAATCGCCGCCAACATGAGCGGCTGAAATACAACGTCCGGCAATATCCACACCGGCTATTTCGGGAGCTGAGTCGGGAAGAAACGACTTCTGGATCTGTTGGGCAATTTCCATATCGCGGGTTATGCGTGCTGCCTGTAAAATCGCTATTTCTTTCTGCAGCCGCTCCTGCTGCTTTTCCTCTACTTCCTGAACAATTGTTATTGCCTGGGCAAGCTGACCGGCAAGGCTCGTCAACAGCTCAATAAACTCGCGGGTAAAGAGACCGGCGATCGATTTGGAAAAGAGCGAAAGTACCGCAATAACCGGCTCGCCTTCACGATAGATCGGAATGTGGGCACAGGAGATAAAGCCTTCAGTAACTGATTTATCAAGCGTTAAAGAAGCCTGTTCGAGGCGTATGTCGTTTATAAAATACGCTTCCTGCTCATGGTACACCACGTTTAAGTATGGAATGTGTTCTGCATGCCACTGGGCGGTTCTTTTTGCCGGCAGGTCGGCACTTTGAACAGAGCGGGTTGAATACCCCTGTTCATTGTTTTTCACAAAAATCAATGCTGTATCGAGCTTGAATTCCTTTACCAGTAACGTCAGGAGGTCATCCATAATTACCTGTAAATCAAGGGTTCGATTGATGATTTCTGACGCCTTGAGCCGCACATAGAGGGATTCCTTGTTTTGATCAAGGTTGGTGCGGACACTGCTGAAAATATCATACACCGGTTCCATGCTGGAGCCGATATCGGAGAGAAAATTATTAACAATGGCCCGTGCGGCAGCTCCTCCGACTGAACCGGCCAGTGTTTTTTCCGTAAAGCGCTTCAGGTTCGGGAGATCAAACTCGGAAACGGTTCCGTCCCGCGAAATGTCGGTGCTGCTGGCATAAAGGTCAAGTGCCCGCCTGGCTTCTGCTTCACCAATAAACTTGCTCAACAGGGTCACAAACTGGTCCGTGGTAACCGGTTTTGAAAGACGCTTACGTTCGGTGCGCCGTTGAGCTTCCTCGCGATCAAACACGCCGATAAACTTATGAACCTGATCTCTTTCCTGGTCATTCTGCGGTATGAGAATGGAGCAGATGATATAGGAACTGATGTTGAAGAGCATACTCCAGAACAGGGAGTGGCTCCAAAGGTCCAAGCCGGTCAGTCCGAACAACTCAGTCGGTTTAAGAAAAGCAATGTCAAAGGGACCCTGCGTGAGCAGAGTTTCCGGAATCCACCCTGATTTGATGAAGGATGGGAGCAGCAAGGTGTATAGCCAGATCAGAAAGCCAAGCAGGGTGGCGCTGATTGCGCCGGCTTTGTTGCCGCGTTTCCAGTAAAGCCCTCCGAGCATGGCCGGCATGAACTGAGCGGCGGCTGAAAAAGAGATAAGCCCCATATTGACAAGGGTATAGGAGTCACCGATGATCTCGTAATACACATAACCCAGCAGGACAACCAGAATGATTCCGAAGCGTTTCAGGTTGATCAGGAGAAGCGGAAACCATTCTCGAGGGGTAATACGAATTATAACCGGCATGAAGATATGGTTGAGCAACATGGTTGAAATGGCGATTGATTCTACCATGACCATACCTGCGGCGGCCGATAAGCCCCCCAGAAAGGCGATCAGGGCGATCGTGCGCTGCCCGGTCATTTGCGGCAGTAAGAGAACGAAATAGTCCGCATTACTGCTGCTGCCGGTCACAAGAATTCCTCCTATGGCGATCGGCATGACGAACAGATTGATCAGAAACAGGTAGGCAGGGAAGAGCCACATTGCGGTAGCTATGTGACGCTCGTCGGAGTTTTCAATGACCATGACGTGAAACTGGCGTGGCAGGAGCATGATGGCGCCCATTGACAGGCAGAGCAGTGTAAATGTTGACGTGTAGTTGGGGTCGTTTGTGGCGGTGTTGAACGTGAATAGCCGGGTAAACCGCTCGGGGTCAATTGCTTTGAATCGTTCGAAGATGTCGATAAAACCGTCAAAAAGTCCATAGGTGACGAAGATTCCAACGGTGAGAAGGGCGAGCAGCTTGATCAGTGATTCAAAAGCGATTGCTGCAATCAGTCCTTCGTGGCGCTCGGATGAAACCAGTCTCCGGGCGCCGAAAATGATGCTGAACAGTGCCAGCACCAAAGCCAGCAGCAAGGTGATCGGAATAGTTGCATCGGAGCCTAGTTTACTGAAAGATATGGCGGTCGTGTGAGCGCCGGTGAGCATATAGAAACTGGTGGAGACCGCCTTCAGTTGCAGAGCGATGTAAGGCATGATGCCGAGGAAGGCAATGAGGGTGACAAGCGCCCCGAGCCAGGGCGACTTGCCATAGCGTTGGCTGAGGAAATCGGCGATTGACGTAATATTATGCTCTTTGCTTATCCTGACGATCCGTCGCAGCAGGAACAGCCAGGAAAAAGCCATTAAAGAAGGACCGAGATAAATGAGCAGGAAATCAATGCCGGTTGTTGCTGCTCTGCCGATGCTCCCAAAGAACGTCCAGGATGTGCAGTATACTCCCAGTGAAAGTGAATAGACGATCGGGTTGCTGATGATACTGCGCCCGGTCTCCTTGCGATGATGGGCGTACAAGGCGATTGCAAATATCAATGCCGTATAGAGAAGCGATATGGCAGCTACTGGAGGGATAACGCTGCTCATGGTTCACTCTTTTCATCGTTCTGTTTGGATTCGTAGTGACTGGCAATCACAAAAAAGTAGATGACGATGATCGATACTATCCACCCTGTTGTCAGATAGAGAAACAGGAGCGGCACGCCGAACAGCAGTACCGGTTTATTGAAAATATTCAAAAACGGAAACGTCATCAGGATAACGCCGAGAATGAAGAAAATAATCCAGGATTCACGCAGTTGCAGACGGCGAAGTATTTGTACACGCAGCCGTTTCATAGCCGGAGCAACCTTTCATAGACAGAATTCAGCGCATGTTCAGACACTATCCCGGCTCCCCAGGAAATAACGGTACCCTCAGAATCATCCGGCGGCTCAAAGGCAGATGCCTGCCGGTCAAGCAATTCGACTCTTCCATCAGAAACTGATCCGCCGCGATACGAGCGTTCGCGTAGTCTCCGTTTCTGTTCGTCGGCCTGGCACTGCACAAACAAAATGACAAACCGTGCATGATGAGATGCTGCCAGCCGGGCAAACCGGGCTCGTGCCTCGCTCGAACCGAACCCGGCATCAATCAGCACCGAATGACCGGATGCCAGCACTTCGTCAGCTGATTGTTCAAGCTGACGGTAGGTTTCCGTACTCATATTGTCGGAATAGATTCCGTCCCCGAAGGCCACCTGGACCGCCGCTTCGGGCGTCAGCCCGGCCAACTGTTTGCGCACGATATCAGAGTTGAATGTTAAGAGGCCGAGTTCAAAGGCCAGCTGCCCGGCCAGGGTGCTCTTGCCGCACCCCATGGTGCCGCAGGTGATAAACAGGGTAGAGGGGAGGATGTCTCTCAGGCAATACCCCTGCGCCAGCCGGAAGTAGCGGATGGCGCGGTTTTCGGCCTTTTCTCGCTCTTCGGGAGCAATGCCGGTGTCAAGGAGCTGCATGCTTTCTACTTTTCCCCTGACAAATGCGCGATACACCTTGTAGAACGTGATCAACTCTGCGCACCGTGTGTCGCCGGATGCTGAAATATAGGCAGAAAGTGCAACATCTGCCAGATCCGGGCGCCGGTGATAATCCAGATCCATGAGAAAAAAAGCGATATCGGAAGCCGTATCGGAAAAACGAAAGCGCTCGTTGAATTCAATGCAGTCAAAGATGACGGCACTGTTGCCCTGCAGGCAAATATTGCCGAGATGAATGTCGCCGTCGCAGTCACGAATGTAACCGTTTGCGACCCGCTCCGAGAAGAGTGCAGCGCGTGATTCCAAAAATGAATGCACATAGGAGCGAATGGACTCGCGTACTGGTGCGGGGAGGGTGGTATCCAGGAACGGCACCGTCTGATCGAAATTCTCCTGCCAGTTGAAACGGATCTGCTCCAATGAACCGAATTCCGCAATGTGAGGAGAAGTCTGCGCATTTGCATGAAATGTGCTGATAGTGCGTGCAATCAAGCGGATATCATCTGCTGTTGCGCTTCCGTTGTCGATGAGCCGGTCCAGCATCCGGTCTGACGGCAGCCGCTTCATCATGACGGCATAATCGATTACCCTGCCATCACCAATAAAGGAGGCTCCTGTGTCTGTTTCATGAAGCTCCACAACCTGTTCATAGATATCGGGACAGAGGCGGCGATTAAGCCGCAATTCCTCGTGGCAGTAAAAGCGACGCTGATCGAGGGTTGAAAAATCGAGGAAACCGAAATTAACCGGTTTTTTAAGTTTAAACACATGGGTATCGGTGAGAAACAACCAGGAGACATGGGTTTGAATCAGTTCTACCCTACGGGTTTGCACCGGGTAGAGAGACGGATTCCGGAGTGTTTCCAGAATATGCGAGGTAATAGCAGATGCAGACATATATCAAGCTTACCATTAACGGGATGGAGCTGCAAGGCAACAGGCGGAGGGTGATGCGGCTGGATTGGTGCTCCGGGCAATAAAAAACCCACAGACGTTAATCTGTGGGTTCTCATTTACGGTTTGTTGCCAGAATTATGCAGCGGCGACAGTTACCTTCAGCGTAGCAGTTACTTCCGGGTGAAGTTTCACAGTTGCCGAGTACTCACCAACGCTTTTGATTGCATCGGCAAGAACAATGCTCTTGCGGTCGATATCAAAGCTGTTGGCTTTCAGGAACGCAGCAATTTCCATGTTGGTGACGGAACCGAACAGTTTGCCTTCTTCGCCGGCTTTGTGGGTAAGGGTAATGGCCAGAGCTTCAAGTTTTGCGCCAAGATTTTTGGCAGCTTCGAGAGCCTTGTTTTTCTTGTAGGCCATCTGGCGTTTGGTGTGTTCAAGCGCCTTGGCATTGTTGTCGGTAGCCAGGACAGCCAGCTTCTTGGGAAGCAGGTAGTTGCGGGCATAACCGGGAGCTACCTTGACGATGTCGCCGATGTTACCCAATGTTTCAATGTTTTCGTTCAGAATTACTTTCATCTTGTTCTCCTTTCGAGCCTGTTTAGTAGTTACAGGTTTTCCTGTGTTTTCGGGGTTCTGAAATCAACCCAGATATCAAATAAGCCAATACCGGCAACAATTGCCAGCAGGTACGGCTGGATGATCAGCAGTGCGTACAGAATGATCCGGACTATGGAGGAAACGGAACTTTTGCTGACCAATGCGGTGACAACAGCCATACCTTGAAATAAGTAGAATAAAGATACAACAAGCACAATGTTGAGCGCCGGATTTGTTATGATTGATTCCGGCAGCAGCAGGGAAAAGCCTGCGGCAATAAGTACCCAGACCAGCAGATCCGGATTTCTGAATGTGGTGAAATCAGCGATCTGCACCGGATGCTCAGCTTTGGCGGTACTCTTTTTTAAAAGAACAAGATTACATCCGGCAATAAGAATCAGCATTGCCGTAACCAGAGCAGGGT
>MGZJ01000072.1:0-5509 GCA_001802645.1 Geobacteraceae bacterium GWC2_53_11
GATCTGCTCCGGGGTGTTGGTGGGGTAGATCGGCACGGTCACCGCGCCGCAGCAGAGGATACCCATATCGGCGATAACCCAGCCGGCCCGGTTTTCTGAGAGGATGGCAATGCGGTCACCCGGTTTGACCCCCATCTTGCCGAGGCCACGGGAAACCATAAGTACCCGTTCGTAGAAGGCGGCGTAGGTAAGCGTAACAAAGACACCCTGCTTGCGATATTTCAGCGCCAGCCTGTTGCGAAACTCTGTGGCATTGCTCCTGAGCATGTCAGGTATGGAGCGATAGTCAGGACTACTCATACTTCAACCTCCATGATGATTCCTTGAATTCAGGCTATATCTACTTAACGTTCATGTCAAGTATAATTTTATTCTATTTTTTGAGGTACACCTCATTCAGTGGTAAGCATACCATCTGTTACCTGACACACAATTACTCCCCGCCACTTCACTGCATAACGACTGCTGCTGCGCGACATACCCATACATCACGCATGGTTAACGACAATAAAGTTTATTCTTGACATGAGCGTCAAGGTATCTTAGGTTACCTGAAAAAGCGTTCTATAAATCATAATACCCATAAACTATCGGATAATTTCATGACACATAATCCACAAAAGCTTCGAAACCACATACTATCCACAAGAGTCAGTGATGTTGAATGGGGGGTGATTCAGAACTGTGCCGTTCAAAAGGCACCCGCGTATCAGAGGTCATGAGGGATGCACTGCGGATATATATGCAAAAAACAGAGAACAGACATTCGGGAAAGGAGACGTGACATGAGAAACAGACTGGTTCTGGCGTGTGCGCTGGCAACCGTGGCAGGGACAGCATCCCTTGCGACGGCGGCGGGTCTTAAAGTAAATGAACAGGGAGCAAAGGCAATGGCAATGGGGAATGCTTTTACTGCCCAGGCCGATGATCCGTCAGCGCTCTTCTACAATCCCGCAGGGATAGCGTTCCTCAAAGGCGGGCAGTTCAGCCTTGGCACGGTGAATATTTTTGTGCCATCAACCGAGTTCAGCGGCACAACCGCTATCAGTGGCGACTCGCCAAGCGCTGGTAGCGCCCCGGTTTTTGAAAAGGCGAAGCAGGATCTGTTTATTGCACCCAATCTGTATGCAACGTACTCATTTGAAAGCATGCCGCTCTCCGTCGGACTGGCAATCAATGCCATTTATCCGCTGGCTAAAAGCTGGGATGACAGCAGCGCCTTCCGCAACCAGATCATGAACATTGCGGTAAAACCGATTAATTTCCAGCCCACCGTCGCGTATCGTTTTGACAGCCTGAACCTGGCTGTGGCAGGGGGGCTTGATGTTACCCGCGCTCTCGTCACCATGCAGACAATGCCATACTCGGCAGGCCCCGCAGGCACCAACACAGCGTATGAACTTGGCCTCATGGGGCTTGATGGCACCGCCACCGATGTCGGCTGGAACGCCGGCCTGAAATGGCAAGCACTGCCAAGCCTCTCGTTTGGTGCTGCCTACCGAAGTGAAATCGATCTCAAGATCAAAGGGAATGGCAACTTCCTTGCTACAACACCTGCCGGCTTTTCCATAATCGGTATGACTACCGGCGCAACCTCACCATATTCTCGGACTCGAGCAGCTTCAACCGTTTCGACCACAATCACGCTTCCCGACGCCCTGAGTCTCGGTGTTGCCTGGAAGCCAACCAACAAACTTACGCTCGAATTCGATGCCGAGCGAACCGGCTGGAGCTCATTCAAGACGCTGGAGTTCAAGTTTGACAGCCCGCAGTTCTCTAATTTCAACAACAAGCCGAAGGCCTTGGACTGGAAAGATGTCTGGTGCTACAAGGCTGGCGGCCAATATGCTCTAACTGAAAATATTGACCTCCGCGCCGGTTACATGTACGACAAAAATCCCATTCCCGACTCTACCCTCGGACCACTTCTTCCCGACGCCGACCGTCACAGCTTCAGTATCGGACAGGGGTTTCATAACGACCGTTATTCAGTTGATATTGCCTATATGTGGACTCACTTCGTCAACAGAACGGTTAATAACCAGAACATGACGGATCTCCTCGGAGAAAACGGAACATTCAAGAGCGATGTTCACCTCTTCGGTGGTTCGGTCACCGTCAAATTTTAGCGGTTTGCCGCTGAAGGGATCAAACAACCATCGAATAATCACTTATATACGAGAGAGGTAATGCCATGAATACACGAATTATGAGACTTCTGCTGTATCTCAGCTTCATACTGGTGACAGGCTGTTCAAACACAGACCCGTCCGGAACCAATAGCCAGAGTAACGTCAGCGGCGGCAACGCGGTAATATTCAATCCCTCAACCGGGGAAATTCCGCTGCCGAACGTTTTGGCTACCGCAAAAAACACGGATCCTCTTGTTGGCCGGGCCGCCAATACCCCGATGACTCCGCCTGACGCTCTTAACTACATCAACTATTATGAAGTGGGCAAGACCAGCGCTGTTGCAGGCCTGAATGCCCCGGTTTACATCCGTTTCTCAAGCCCGGTTGACGCTGCCACGGTTACTGCTGCAAACGTCAAGGTGTTCCAGTTGACTCCTGACGCTGCGGGTACGGAAAATGGTGTGCTCGACTTTACGGATGTTTCAGGATTGTTTGATTTCAAGTATACCGCAGGCGGTACGGATTTATTCCTGTTTCCCAAGTTCCCGCTCTCTCCGGCTAAACGCTATTTGTATGTAGTAACCAACAAGGTATTGGATGCTGCAAGCGGAAAACCGGTCATCAGCTCTTCCTATTTCGATCTCCTTAAATCAAAGTTCGAGCTGGTGGGCGCATTTGCCGGACTGGAGGCGATCCGCGCCAATGCCATGGCCGCCAATGGCACCGACATCAAGCTTTCCGGCTATGCCAAGGTCATGGATGATCTGATCACAAAGACTGCTGTTACTAAAATCACAAACCGTAACGAAATAGCGCTCATGGGGAGATTTATTACAACAGGAGCAGGTTTTGTGTCGAAAGACGCCATCGGCACCATGATTCCGGTAGAAAGCGCATTGCGAGCCTTTGCTTTAGGTGTAATGCCGACCGGATACCCACAGGGTTTGACGGGAAAAACATGGTTTACCCCGGCAGATGCAACGACAAACCTGAATACAGTTACCGTGACCACCCCTGCGGGTCTTACTCCTGCCGCTTACTGGACGGCAGCCGGAGCAGGGACAGCACCAACGTCGGTCGCCTCGGTTGTAACCGGCACAATCAACAGCGCCGAACTCTCGATTGATCCGGTTGTCGCAAAAGCCAACGCTTCAACAATGGATCTTGGCGCTGTCACCGGCGCATACAACCCGGCAGCTGGCGTTGTGCAACCGTGCCGTGACGCGTCAGGCAATCTGACCGGCTTTTATTACAAACCCTCCACCGTTCCGTTTGTGCTCATCACTTCAACTCAAACAACAGCACCAGGGTACGGAAAGGTCGTCATCTTCCAGCACGGTATTACCGGACAGAAAGAGCATGCCGTGGCTGTTGCCGGTGCGCTTACTGCTCAAGGCTACACAGTGGTAGCAATAGATCTGCCTCTGCATGGCGGTTTGGCTGTTCCAACTCATACCACCGGAGATGTGTGGAGTCAGGACTTTCTGGCGGTTGGCGCTCCGCTGGCCACTCGCTCCAACGTCCAGCAGGCGGTCTTTAACCTGAACCGGCTCGAATTCACCATGCAAACAGGTGGATTCGCAGCTCAGGGGATCATACCCAGCCCGTCAGTTGACATTAAATACGTTGGCCTCAGCCTTGGCTCAATTGTCGGAGCCTACTATCTGGCGGGTAATACCACCATGTATGGCACTGACTCGTCTCCGCTGCCCTACAATCAGACGTCTCTGGGTAAAGATATGAAAGGCTTTCTAAGTGTTCCCGGCGGTCGTCTGGCATACCTGCTCCAGAACAGCCCTGCTTTCAGCGCCAGCATAAACGCCGGTTTAGCTACAAAAGGGATCGCAGCAGGAACGCCCACGTATAACCAGTTTTTCCAGGTAACACAGAGTATAATCGATACGGTTGATCCGGCGACGATGACGACTCCGCTTGATCCACTGTATCCATCGCGCCTTGCCTACCGCATTGCCATTCAGGAGGCTGTTGGCGATCTGGTTATTCCTAATGACAACACCCGTTACTTCGGCAATGCCTTGGGCGGACGAGAAGTATTGGGCTCGGCGGCAGCAGCCGTGGCACCCGGATTCAAGCAATTGGGCTATCGCGGTGCGGCAACGGCACGTATTCCGTCTTCATTCATGTACACCCTGACGGGGGGCGCACCGGCTGCCAAGATCGATTTTGCCGCAGCCCAAAGCAACCTTGCCGCAACTTCACCGGCGGAAGGATATTTCCAGTTTGACCAGGCTGAAATCCATCACAGCTTCCTGATCAACCCGAAAACAGCCAGCGGCGGCGCTCCCACGGCGGCCACCGGCGCCAACACCACGTATGCTCAAAGCCAAATGATCAACTTCCTGCTGCGTGGAGTAGTTGTTGATCCCACCCCGACAGGCGTGGCAAAACCAGCCGCTGCTGTTCAGCAGATACCGGCTCTGAATTATGATGTCCGCTTACCGCCTGTGCTGAAAATATTCGGTTATTAGGAAATAATGTGGCATAGTATGACACGGAAGGCGGGGCTTCGGCTCCGCCTTCTAATTATTAAAACCATGGAGGAAGCAGATGCAGGAAGATTTTTTCAAGACATTACAGGAAAACTACCAAAAGGGTGTCTTTACCGTACCGACGACGTTCTACTTCTCGATTGACGATATCAAAAAAACGCTGACGGTCGATGCGGAATGCTGCCGTGTTGAAGACGGCAAAACGGTCGAAAATGCCGATTGCGTCTGTAAAACCAGCAGAGAAATGTTTGATAAAATACTGAACAAGGGGTATCGCCCCGGCATGATGGATTTCATGACCGGAGCAATCAAGTCCAACGCTCCGCAGCTCCTGCCGCAATTGCTGGTTGCCTTCGGCAGGTAATAATGAATTTCCCGACTATCGCGCTCACATACTGCCTGTTCTTCTTTTCCGGTTTTGCAGCACTGATCTATGAAACCGTCTGGACACGCTATTTAGGCCTGGTTTTTGGCGGCTCGCATCTGGCGGTTACGACTGTTCTAGCGGTTTTCATGACAGGACTTGCGGCAGGAAGCTATGTCATCGGAAGAAAAGTCGACAGCAGGCAGCATCTTTTAAGATTTTTCGGCCTGCTGGAACTGGGAACAGCTTTCTTTGCCCTCGTCTTTGCTGCTCTGATGCGACTGTATCCTTCGGTATACGTCACGCTAGCGCAATTGGCTCCCGAATCACCGCTCTACCTCTCATGTATCCGCTTTTCCTTTGCTGCCCTGGCCATTATCGCTCCCACCGTTTTAATGGGGGGCACCCTGCCGGTAATTTCCGCTTTTTCTACAAGAATTATGAAGGGGGCAGGCATACGCCTCTCCTTTCTCTACGGCTTCAACACCATCGGGGCTGTTTCA
>MGZJ01000072.1:5526-19467 GCA_001802645.1 Geobacteraceae bacterium GWC2_53_11
TGGGAATGACGCTGGCATCTGCCGTCATCGTCAATATCCTCGTAGGACTTTCGGCGATCATTATGGACAGATATGCGGTGCAGGAAAGCGGAGAAGATCAGGGTTCGACCACCACTCCGGACATTGACGGGGAATCCCTGGAAGCAGACCTGCAGTTTCCCTGCAAGCTCGTTTTGTGGGGCATCGGTGTGAGCGGTTTTTGCGCCATGGGCTACGAAGTCCTCTGGAACCGGATACTCAGCATTGCAATCGGCGCCAGCTCCTACGGACTGACCATCCTGCTGATGGCCTTCCTCTCCGGGATCGGCCTGGGCAGCGCCGCATTCGGGATATTCAGAAGATTTTCCGGTCACTATTTCAGAAAGTCGTTTTTTTCCCTGCGCCGAACGATCATCTCGTTCGGAGCGGTTCAAATCACCATCGGCATCACTGCGTTGCTGGCGACAGCCAGCTTCCGCTCGCTACCCATCTACCTGGATCTGCTGCAAAGGTATTTCCTTGGCCTGACCCCCGCCGGCGACCAGTTCCAGATTATTCAACTGGCCAATTTCATACTCGCTTTTTCCATCATGTTTATACCGGCTTTTTTCATGGGTGTGGCCTTTCCCCTGGCCGGGGATATCCATTGCAGGTACCGGCAACCGGTTGGACGTGCCGTCGGAGAAGTTCTCTTTTCAAATACCGCGGGCGCAATTCTTGGCGCCATGGGCAGCGGCTTCATTCTCATTTACTTCCTCGGTATTCAGCGGTCGTTGCAGATTATTATTCTGATCAACATCGGCTATGGTCTGATACTCCTGACCAGCCTGGGGAAAAACTCCCTACTGAAGCGTTCCGTGGCCTGTGCCGTGTTGGCGGCATTCATGATCCCGGTTCTTTTTCCGGACAGCTGGAAATTATGGGATCCAAGGCTGTATGCCATCTACCAGTCCAACCGGACCGAGGATTTCGGTTCAAGCCACGAAATCAAGGAATTAATCGAGAACAGCGACATACGGTACTACGCTGAAGGGGCCCAGGCAGTCGTCAGTTCTGTGCAATCTGCGGACACCCTGTATTTTATAACGAACGGCAGGGTAGAGGCATCGAATGCCCACATAGACATGCAGTGCCAGTATACGCTCGGCCACCTTCCCATGCTGCTGCACAAAAATCCGCGCAAGGTTTTTGTGCTCGGCACCGGCAGCGGTATGACTCTGGGTGCGGTATCGATTCACCCGTCCGTCGAACAGGTTACCCTCGCGGAAATAGAGCCGAGCGTCCTGGGCGTTGCCAAAACCTTTGGCATCGATAATCATTACATTCTCAACAAGGGCAACCCCAAACTGAAAATCGTCTTCAATGACGGTCGCAATCACCTGCTCACCACCAAAGAAAAATATGACGTCATTACTGCCGACCCGGTCCATCCCTGGTTTAGCGGCGCCGGCTACCTCTATTCCACGGAGTATTTCCAGCTTGTCGCAAACAGGCTGAATCCGGGCGGCATAATGTGCCAGTGGCTGCCGCTCTATGAGCTGACCACCGATGACCTGAAATCGGTAGTCAAAACGATCAGGGCAAATTTTGCGTATATGATGATCTGGGTCACCCACTATGACGCGGAAATCGTCGCCAGCAACAGTCCGATTGTTATCGATGAAGCGGACTTGAATAAACGAATCGCCTATCAACCGGTTGGAAGCGATTTGCGCCAGGTAAAGATGGGGTCAGCCGATGATCTGCTGAGTTATTTTGTCCTGGGTTCGGAAGGAACCACCGAATTCGGGAGCAACGGGAGAATAAATACCGATGACAACCTGTACCTGGAGTTTTCCGCACCCCGAAGCATCGGCATGGAACATCTGAGGGGAGAAAATCTGGCAGACCTGCTGCACCGCCGGGAACGCATCCTTCCCTATCTGCGCAAACCGGATACTGCGCCTGAACGGATTCAACAGCAGCAGAAATGGGAAGCCAACTATCAGGCGGCACTTCTCGATGACAAGGCCCACATTCTCGGTTTTTTCGGAAAAAATTTGACCTATGAATACTTTGAACTGACCAAGGAACTGAATAACCGCTTCCCACGGTTTGCACCGTGGCGTTTTTTACAGGAGCAATCCGGAGATGACAGGGGTGGGACCCCCACTATTTTAAAGGAACTGGATTTTCAGCTGCTGGATGAAAACGGCGCACTGGTCAAGGTACCGTTTTTGGCAATTCAGGTACCAAAAGACAATAAATTGACCCGCGTTTTCTTTGTTGATGACAACTCACACACCGTGTTCGGGAAACTCCGGGTACGAGATGCCGGCAAGCAACAGATTGAGCAACTTGTTTCAGAAGTAATGAGAGATGTTCAATTCTCCTACAGTGCTGAAAAGGTCAAGGCTGTGACCGCCGGCAGGGAATATCCGTCACTATTGACGATGTTCCCTCTTATCAAGACATTGGTGGAAGCAAAAATTAACCCCGATTAGACGATATTCCGTCGTAGCGCATGAATGAAAAAATCAGAGAAAATGCCGCCCTGACTGTTTGATGCCGGGGCGGTTTTTTTGTGCCTTGGGAACAACGGCAAAATATAGTTTGGTTATATTGAAAAAGAGAGATTCGGTGATAGCATTAAACTAACGGTAATCGTACTACCGGAGATTGGCACTCAATAGTTGTTTCATAGCAAATCTGCCGTTTGCACCACTAATCCGGCGGATTTCCGGAGGTGGCATATGAAACCTGAAGAGTTTGACTCCGTCAGGCAGAACCTGGGAGGCATCAGTCGCAGGGATTTTCTCAAGTTCTGCTCCATCATGGCAGTCGGCATGGGACTGCCGCTCAGCGCGGGAGTAAAAATTGCCGAAGCGATCATCAGCCCCCGGCGCCCGCCGGTTATCTGGCTCTCCTTCTCCGAATGCACCGGCTGTGTCGAATCGTTGCTCCGCTCCAATCACCCCTCCCTTGAACATCTGATCCTCGACCTGATTTCGCTGGATTATTCGGAAACCCTCAGCGCCGCGGCCGGCCACCAGGCAGAGGCGGCCAAGGCAAAATCAATCCGCGAGAACAAGGGAAAATTCATCCTGGTGGTTGACGGTGCAGTTCCCACCAAGGACAACGGCATCTATTGCAAAATCGCCGGGAAAACCGCTCTGCAGATTCTGAACGAAACCGCCCCCCATGCGGCGGCAATTGTCGCCATGGGCTCCTGCTCCTCGTGGGGAGGTATCGCAGCCGCAACTCCGAATCCGACCGAAGCAAAAGGGATCCCGGAAATACTGACCGGTTCAAAAGTAATCACCATCCCCGGCTGCCCACCCAATCCCTACAATCTGCTCAGCACCATACTGCATTACGTCACCTTCAAGAAGCTGCCTGAACTGGATCAGCTGGGCCGCCCTAAATTTGCCTACAGCCGCCTGATCCACGAAAACTGCGAGCGGCGACCGCACTTTGACGCCGGCCGTTTTGCCACCCAGTTCGGCGACGATCTGCACCGGAAAGGCGCCTGTCTCTACAAACTCGGCTGCAAGGGGCCGGAAACCCACGCCAACTGTTCAACACTGAATTTCGGCGAAACCGGCTCCGGCACCTGGCCGGTCGGCGTCGGCCATCCCTGCTTCGGCTGCGCCGAAAAAGGGGTCGGCTTCTCCACCCCGCTGCATACCCTGGCGGTCATCAGGGACTTTACCCCGCCGACCTTCTTCACCGAGGCCTTTCCCAACAAGGAGGGCATTCCTTCCGGCCTCAGATCTCTGGCGACCGGAACGGCCGGCCTGGTCATCGGCGCAGCCGGGGCCGCAATGATCACCGGACTGGGAAAAGACCGACAAAACGGCAAGGACACAGAGGACTCCGAAAGCAGTGGCAATGACCACGGTAAGGAGGAGTAGCCATGAGCATCAGCAGACGGAATTTTTTGAAAGGAGTTGCGAGCAGTGGCGTCGTGCTCGCTGCGGGCGTACCGGCGGCGGAAGCCCGAATGTCAAAAGAGCTGCCGCCCGACGCGGTCGGCCTCCTGTATGACGCGACCCTCTGTAGCGGCTGCAAGTCGTGCATGGTCAACTGCAAGATTCACAACAGCGTACCGGGCGGGGCGCTCTACAAAGACGCTCTGGTTCCCAGTTTCACCGATTCCGTGCTGTGCCGGGAGTCGGACAAGACGGAGCAGATGAAATCTCCCCCCTACGAGACCACCGGCATCAAGGGAAATGACGGAATCTGGGATGCCACGCAGGATCTGTCCGGCAGCACCCTCAACATCATCAAGGCATACCGGAGCGGCACCGGCGAGAAGAAGGACACACCGGTCAACGGCCACTCGTTTCTGAAACAGCAGTGCCTGCACTGCATAAGCCCGGCCTGCGTGTCGGTCTGCCCCGCCGGAGCCTTTATCAAGGATCCGAAAAACGGGATTGTGTATTACGAGGCGTACCGCTGCATCGGCTGCCGCTACTGCCAGATCGCCTGCCCGTTCAATGTCCCGCGCTACGAATGGGGTGCCCTGTGGCCCGAAGTCAGGAAATGCCAGCTCTGCCGCCATCGCCTGGCCGAGGGGAAGTATGCTGCCTGTGCGGAATTCTGCCCCACCGGCGCAACAATCTTCGGGAAAGTCACCGATCTTCGTGAAGAAGCGAAAAAGAGATTTGTCATGAAGCCGGGCACCATCTTCCAGTTCCCCCTGAACACCCTGGGATCGAAGGAAACCACCACGCGTCCGGTTGCCACCTATGCGGACCGGGTCTACGGCCTGACCGAGGCCGGAGGAACGCAGAACCTCATGCTTTCGGGAATTCCGTTTGACCTGCTCGGCTTCAACAAGGATATTCCCGCTTCCGCACTGCCCGATCTTACCTGGAAATACATTGCCAAAGTTCCCTGGGTTTTTCTGGGAGTATTCCTCGGCGGCACCGCCCTGCATCTCATAACCAGCAAAAAGGGCCAGGACAGCGCGGATAGCGAGAAGGAGGACCGCCATGATTGATTTCACGACCTATGTCGGCCCCCGAGCGGGCGGCCTTCTCAACAAGCTGCTGGACGACAGTCCGGGCCAACGCCTCGGCATAAAGATGGACACCCCGTTCACGCGCGTTCTCATTTTCCTGATAGCAGGTGCTGCCGCTGTCGCCGCCTACCGGATCGTCTTCGGCCTGAAAGCCTCGACAAATATGAACGACTACTGGCCCTGGGGGCTGTGGATTTCCTTCGACGTCCTCGGGGGGGTAGCCATGGCGGCCGGGGCGTTCCTGATCGCCGGCGCCGTCTACATCCTGAACTGGAAAAAGTACAAATGCATTGCCCGCGCCTCGATCCTGAATGCCTTTTTCGGCTACCTGCTGGCGGCCATCTCCATCACCCTCGATATCGGACGCACCGTGGTCATCTGGCACCCCCTGGTCATGTGGCAGATCAATTCCATCATGTTCCTCGTGGCCGTGCATCTCGTGCTCTACCTCACCACTCTGGCCACGGAATCGAGCCCCATGGTGTTCGAGAAGCTGCGCATGCCGCGAACCCTGCACATCGTTACCCGCTGCATGGTGGGAGCCGTGATGCTCGGGGTAGCGCTCTCCTTGCTCCACCAGTCGTCGTTGGGGGCAAACTACCTGATCACGCAGGGGAAACTATCCCCGCTCTGGTACAGTAAACACATCCCCTACCTGTTCCTCATTTCCGCAATCATGATGGGGCTTTCCATGGTCAGCTTCGAAACCATCCTGACCGGAAAAGTCTTCAACCACAAGGCGCCGAAAGATGTGCTGGAAGGATTATCCCGGGGGGTTGTGTTCTGCGCGGTGCCGTACGCTGTCATGAAGATCGGCATCCTGGCTGCCGGACCTGGCGTAGGCGCTCTGTTCAGCAGCGGTTTCCTGGGCCTCCTCTGGCTACTTGAAATGGCTGTCGGGGTCGTTATCCCGATCCTCTTGTTGGCAAGGAAGGCAAGCCGCCAGAATCTCGATACCATTTTTGTGGCAAGCATCCTGGTCATCCTGGGGGTGCTGCTGAATCGCCTTAATGTCGGGATCTTTGCCATTTCAGGATACGCAAACCGGGTGGGGGGAGACTACTTCCCCTCCATCATGGAATTCATGCTTACCGCGGGAATGATTGCCTTTGCCATACTCGGGTTCAAGATCTGTGCGAAATATCTGAATCTGTTCCCTGAAACGCATCACTAAGTACGGCAGCACACTGAGAGGAGGACAGCATGACAACAACGCGAATCAGCATCGACCCGGTCACGCGGATTGAAGGTCACCTGCGGATAGACTGCGAAATTGATAACGGCAAGGTCAGCAAGGCATGGTCATCGGGGCAGATGTGGCGCGGTATCGAACTGATCCTGAAGGACCGCGACCCGCGCGAAGCATGGATTTACACCCAGCGTATCTGCGGGGTCTGCACCACGGTCCACGCCATCGCCTCGGTGCGGGCAGTGGAAAATGCCCTGAATCTGGAAGTCCCTCTCAACGCCCAGTATATCCGCAACCTCCTGATGGCGGCCCATGCCGTTCAGGACCACATCGTCCATTTCTACCATCTGTCGGCCCTGGACTGGGTTGATGTGACCTCGGCCCTGAAGGCTGACCCTAAAAAAACGGCGGTTCTGGCCCAGGGGATCTCCAGCTGGCATCTGAACAGCCCCCAGGAATTCAGCCAGACCCAGGCACGGCTGAAAGGTTTTATCGATTCAGGCCAACTGGGTATTTTCGCCAATGGCTACTGGGGACATCCGGCCATGAAACTTTCTCCCGAGGCAAACCTGATGGCCGTGACCCACTACCTGCAGGCTCTGGAGCTGCAGCGCAAGGCGAACATGATCGTTTCGATCCTGGGCGGCAAAACCCCGCACATCCAGAATCTGGCCGTGGGGGGCGTGGCAAACCCCATCAACACCGACAGCCCGACCACCCTGACCGTAGAGCGGCTGTATTACGTTAAAACCCTCATCGACGAGCTGGGCGACTTCATCAACAATGTCTACTTTGTCGATGTCTGTGCCATCGGCGCCTCCTACAAGGAATGGACCGGCTACGGCGCCGGAGTAACCAATTACCTCTCCATGCCGGAATACCCGCTGGATACCAAGGGGATCCTGTTTGCCCTGCCGGGGGGGTATATCTCCGGCGGCGACATCGGCACATTTCATCCGATCACGGGTTTCCAGGACAGTTACATCAAAAACGGGGTGCAGGAGAGCGTCAAACACGCCTGGTACGAGGGAAGCGATTCCCGCCACCCCTGGCATGGCGAGACAGCACCGCGCTATACCGACTTTCAGGATGACGGCAAGTACTCCTGGGTCAAGGCTCCGACCTTCTACAACGAGCCCGCCCAGGTCGGTCCGCTCGCCAACGTGCTCTGCATGTATGCCGCCGGGCACCAGCCCACGAGGAAATACACCGACAAGGCACTGGCTACTATCAGCAGTCTGGCCAGAGAGAAGGTTCCCATCACGGCACTCCATTCAACCATCGGCCGCCACGCCGCCCGTGCCATCAGGACAGCGGTGCTGCACGAGACCCTCGTGAAGCAGTGGCAGAACCTGATTGACAATATTGCCACCGGCGACACGGCAATATTCAACAAACCATCATTCCCCTCCGGTGAAGTGACGGGGGTCGGCCTGCACGAAGCGCCGCGCGGCTTGCTCTCACACTGGGTGGCCATCAACAAGGGCATAATCAAGAATTATCAGGCAGTGGTCCCCTCAACCTGGAACTCGGGACCGCGCAACGCCAATGACCAGCCCGGCCCCTACGAGGCGGCCCTGGTCGGCACCCCCGTCGCCGATCCGGAAAGACCGCTGGAGGTATTGCGCACCGTCCACTCCTTTGACCCGTGCCTGGCCTGCGCTATTCATCTGGTGGATACGCAGAACCGCGACATCATCAAGGTCACGACGTCGTAACAGTACGCTAACAAGAGCCGATCAGGGGGGCTTCTGCGCCCCCTGGTGCCTGCCAATGCGTATTCTGTCGCAACCGCCGTTTTTTTCCTTTGCCTCCCCCCTCCGATTACAGGTAATATGTCCGCGTTTATCCACGAGTAAGGAACCCCGATACATGAGCGCTGAAGAAGTAAAAAGAGAAAAACTGACCAAAGAGTTGCAGGGGATGGCGTTGGGCACCGTCGGCGTCTTTATCCTGCTGGCATTTCTGACCTATAACGCGGCCGATGTATCATGGAACAGCTATTCCAACGAGGGGGGCATTCACAACCTGGGCGGACGGCTCGGGGCCCAGATTGCCGACCTGTTTTTTACCAGCTTCGGCCTCGCCTCGTACCTGGTGCCGCTGGCACTGCTCTACATGGCCTACACCCTGTTCCGCTTCAAGGAAATCCGCCTCCGCTCCTACAAACTGGCCGCTGCCTTCGGCCTGTTTTTCTCCCTGGCCACCCTGTTCGCCTTTTTCCGCGACAAAACCGAGCTGTTCGGACAGACCGTGGCCACCGGCGGCGCGGTAGGCGTCGTGGTGGCACGAGCGCTCAAAAGCACCGTCGGCGTCACCGGCGCCCTGCTCCTGATGCTGCCGCTGCTGGCCGCTTCGATCATGATTCTCTCCAAGTTCTCCTTTATCCTCTTTGCCGGATGGTGGCTGGAAACCTTCAAGCACAAGTTTGCCGCCTGGCAGGAACGCCGCAGCCACAACCGCGACGTACAGCAGAAGGAAAAAGCCAAGAGTGAAGGAATGACCATTGCCGCAGTTGGACCGGTCATCAAGCCGCAGGCGCCGCCTCCGCCCCGCCCCAACCTGATTAAAAAGGAAAAGGACAAGAAGAAGGAAGATGCCAAAACCGCCGCCGTGCAGGAGACCTTCGAGTTCATCAAGGCGGAAGGCGATTTTCATACGCCGCCGTTTTCGCTGCTGGATGTGCCCCCCGCCACCGAGAAAACGCTTGACCGCGACGCCCTGACCATGAACGCACGGCTGCTGGAAAAGAAGCTCAAGGATTACAACATTGACGGCGAAGTGGTGGAAATCTGCCCCGGACCGGTCATCACGATGTACGAATTTTCGCCCGCCCCCGGCATCAAGATCAGCCGCATTGCCGGACTGACCGACGACCTGACCATGGCGCTGCAGGCCATGTCGATCCGCATCGTCGCGCCGATCCCGGGCAAAGGGGTCGTCGGCATCGAGGTGCCCAACCGCGACCGCGACATGGTGTTCCTGCGCGAGATCTTCAACTGCGAGCATTTTTCCCACAGCAAGATGAAGCTGCCGCTGGCGCTGGGTAAGGACATCGCCGGCCTGCCGGTCGTCACCGATCTGGCCAAGGCGCCGCACCTGCTCGTGGCCGGTTCCACCGGTTCCGGCAAGTCCGTTTCCATCAACACCATGATCCTCTCCCTCCTCTACACCTCCACGCCCAAGGATGTGCGCATGATCATGGTTGACCCCAAGATGCTGGAGTTCTCCATGTACGAGGGAATTCCGCACCTACTGCTGCCGGTCGTAACCGAACCAAAGAAGGCCTCGCTGGCGCTGAAATGGGCGGTCAACGAGATGGAGCGACGCTATCAGCTGCTGTCGGACAAGGGCGTCCGCAACATCGAATCGTACAACAAGAAGCTTGCCGGAGAGCTGTTGGAGCAGGAGGAACTGGCGGTCTCCGACGAGGAGATCATCGAGGAACTGGAAGAAATCATTGATGATGGCGATGAGTCAGTCGATCCCGACCCTATCCCCTTTGTCGTCGATGATGAAGTGATCCTGGAGCACAGTCACCTCCCCTATATCGTGGTAATTGTGGACGAGCTGGCCGACCTGATGATGGTCGCCGGCAGAGAAGTTGAGGAACATATCGCCCGTCTGGCCCAGAAAGCGCGTGCCTCCGGCATCCACCTGATTCTGGCCACCCAGCGCCCGTCCGTTGACGTCATCACCGGCCTGATCAAAGCCAACCTGCCGTCCCGCATCTCTTTCCAGGTCACGTCGAAAGTCGATTCGCGCACCATCCTGGACACCAACGGTGCAGAGAGCCTGCTGGGCAACGGCGACATGCTCTACATGCCCCCCGGTTCCTCGCGCCTGCAGCGTATCCACGGCGCTTTCGTATCCGACGCCGAAGTGCAACGGGTGGTAGACTTCCTCAAGAAGCAGGGGAAACCGGTCTACGAAAAATCGATCATGGAAATGAAGGACGCCGACGAGAAAGGTGCTTCCGGCAATGAAGAGGAGCAGGACGAGCGGTGGGAAGACGCCCTGCGCCTGGTTGCGGAAACAAAGCAGGCCAGCATTTCCATGGTGCAGCGCCGCCTCCGCATCGGCTACAACCGGGCCGCGCGCATTGTGGAAATGATGGAGAGCGAAGGGATGATCGCCCCGAGCGACGGCACCAGCAAGCCGCGCGAAATCTACATGGACATCATCCATGCCTATCTGAATTCACAGTTGACGAGGTAAGACGCATGAGTCAGATCAACGCCGCCGCCATTCAGTTTACCGTCAAACAGGGAGATGTGGACGCCAACCTGGCCTATGTCCGCGCAGCCCTGCCGCGCGTTGCCGCCCAGGGAGCCAATCTGGCCGTGCTACCGGAGATGTGGTCAAGCGGCTTTGCCTATAAGAACCTGAATGATCTGGCGCTGCGCACAGAGGGCATCGTTGCCGAGTTGCTGGAACTGTCGGCCCGCCTCAAACTGGTAATCGTCGGCAGCATGCCGGAACCAAACGGCGACAAGGTCTTCAACACGATCCATGTGATTGATAACGGAAAAGTGGTCGGCGTGTATCGCAAGATCCACCTCTTTTCACTTCTGGGTGAGGATCGCGCCTTTTCCGGCGGCGATTCGTGGCTGCTGGCGGATACGTCCATCGGCAAGGTTGGGGTTATCGTTTGTTACGATCTGCGTTTTCCCGAACTATCCCGCCGTCTTGCGGTCGAAGGTGCCCAGGTCATCTGTGTACCGGCCCAGTGGCCCAAGCCGCGCCAGGAGCACTGGCGCACGCTGCTGCGAGCCCGGGCGATCGAGAACCAGCTCTTCGTAGTTTCCTGCAACACCTGCGGCATGGTCGGCAAGCTGGACTTCTTCGGCATGAGCATGATTATCGACCCGAAAGGGGAACTGCTGGGGGAGATGGGGGAACAGGAGGGTGAGATTATGGCGCCGCTCGACCTGCAAGCCATGAACGACTGGCGGGCACAGATTCCCTGCTTCAATGACCGCAAGCCGGAGTGCTATTAAAACCCGACCACCCCCAACCCCTCCTTAGTAAGGAGGGGCTTACAGTCCCCCTCCTATGTCGCTTAGAAGCGCCTACTTTTGGTAGGAGGGGCTAGGGGGGTGGTAAGGTTCTCTTATTCACACATGCAGTTTCTTCAGCAGCTCCGGTTTATGCAGCGATTTCCGCAAGGTACTCCGCACCGCCTCCACCTGCTCGAACCCTTCCGCTTTTGACATGAAACCGCTCTTCAAACGCAGCCGCAGACTCCTGCGCAAGGCGTCAGCGGCTGCCAGCGCCTTCTCGCCCGTGGGATCCACATGAAGATACTTTGAATCCTCTGGATGCTGCAGGAGATCAAAAACGGCTTCCCTGGCCAGGGCCATATACTCATCGCGGTCGGCTTCCGCCAGCTGGTAACGCGATTTGCTGGAGAGTGTATGCATAAGTTTTTGCAGCTTGTCCACGCGCGCCATCACCATGATGGAATTGAAAATACGCTTGTTGGTGCCGAATGAAAAAAGCGTTGTGGTCAGAACATTGCGCAGCAACAGGTCATTACCGCGCTGATCGGCACGGCAGACGGCGTGGGCCAGATCCCAGATTTCCTTATCGACAAAACCTTCGAAGCGCATTTCCCAATAGGTATGTTTCATGGTGATCGTGGCAAACGAACGGATGATCTTATAGGGAACGTAGTAATTGTGCGCAACCGTATCGGCAGCCAGATGGCAGAGATATCCGTAGGCACAGGCCCGCTGATGATCGGTTTGAGCCTCCTTCAGCAGGGTCCGGCCGATCCCCCAGCGATGGCAGTTGAGCAGATAGTGGGTGTACTTCTTGCCGACCGTGATGTCAGGCGCAAGGCAACCGTACAGGAAATCTTTCGGATGGGCCGCCAGGAGCGCGGCCAGATCGGCAGGAAAGATGCCGGAATTGGCTAGAACCTGGGTTCCCAGCTGCATATGAATTCCGCCCCCCCAGGCCAGGGCATCGGTAGGAAGAAGCGTTGCGACAAGCGCGATTACCAGAAAAAACATAGGGTACTTTCTTTTGACAGGGGCGGTGCTTACTGGTAGATTAGCGGCTCATTATACGCCGTTTTTCACTCTGTTGCATACACATTTACCGGCAGGAGCCGTTCCCGTGAACATACATTCCACCCAGTCCCATCTGTTTGCATCACTTACCGCCTATCTGCAAGACCTTCAAGAGAGTGGAGTAGACGGTATCCCGGTGGAGCTGATGTACGCTGCCGAGCCGGTCGCCACGCCGCAGCCGGTCCAGGCAAAGGAGCAGGAACCAGCTGAACCGGTGAACGAACAACAACCGACGACCAAAAAGGTTGAAACTCTTGAGCAGATCAGAAAAGATCTCGGGCCATGCCAGCGCTGCAAACTGGGCGCAACCAGGAAAAACCTTGTGTTCGGTGTCGGCAATCCGCACGCGCGGCTTGTGTTTGTCGGCGAAGGGCCGGGAGCGGACGAGGATGCGCAGGGTGAGCCGTTTGTCGGCGATGCGGGCAAAATGCTCAATCGCATCATCGCGGCCATGGAGCTGAAGCGCGAGGATGTGTACATCTGCAACGTGGTCAAATGCCGCCCGCCGCAGAACCGCCCCCCGGAGAGCGACGAAGTCGAGACCTGTGTGCCGTTCCTGCTCCGCCAGATCGCCTCGGTCAAGCCGGAAGTCATCGTGGCGCTCGGCACCTCCGCCGCCCAGGCGCTGCTCCAGACAAAGGTACCGATCTCGAAGCTGCGCAGCAAGTTCCACGACTTCCACGGCATTCCGCTCATGCCGACCTATCACCCGTCATATCTGCTCCGCACCGGCGGCAATTCCGATTCGTTCTGGGGCGTCTGGGACGACATGACCCAGGTATTGCAGCTCCTCAAACTGCCGGTGCCGGTCAAAGCCAGAAAAAAGTAGTGCCGGCAATACGGTGACAGCCATTCTCCCCTTTCTGAAAAGCCTTTTTCCGCACGGCCGGCACGATCGCGTCCTCCTTGTCGGCGGTACGGTCCGCGATCTTCTGCGGGGGATGAAGTGCCGGGACATTGATCTGGTTGCCGCCCTTTCTCCGGCAGAGTTGTCACAACTCGGTTTCCGCCACGTAGAAGCAAGCAACTCCGCCTCGATCTACTTCAAACATCACCCCGAATTCGGCAACATTGAAATCACCCGCATCGACAGCATGGCTGATCTGAACGGCGATCTGCTCCGCCGCGACTTTACCATCAACGCGATGGCAATGGAGTTGTCGGGCACTCTCATTGACTCGCTGAACGGCAGAGCAGATCTGAAGAACGGAGTCCTTCGGGCATGCAGCGCCGGATCATTTACGGGGGATGCGCTGCGCGTCTTTCGCGCCTTCCGCTTTGAAGCCGACGGCTGGCGCATGACACGCGAAACCGAGGAATTGATCAAGAGCAGGAACTGGTCCGCCGCCTTCAGCGCCATGCCTGTGGAGCGTTTCAGCAACGAGATGCTAAAAGCCCTGGCGCTCCCGCAGCCGGAGATTTTCTTTCAACGGATGATCGAGTTTAACGCAGGCGCCGAATTCCTCCCGGAACTGTTCCGGATGCCTGCCATCCCTGCCGGGCCGCTCCAGCATCACCCCGAAGGCGATCTCTTCAGCCATGCCGTCCAGGTCTTGCAGCGAGTGGCAGCACGTAGCAGCGACCCGCTGGCCCGTTTTTGCGCTTTATTTCACGACCTCGGTAAACTTGCCACCGATCCGGAACTCTACCCCAGACATCATGGTCATGACTACACCGGGTTCGGCATGGCC
>MGZJ01000072.1:19478-19928 GCA_001802645.1 Geobacteraceae bacterium GWC2_53_11
GAAGCAGGGGTTTGAAAGAGCGCAGGATAGATAGCTTTTGTATGTCCTGTTCCTTGATTTCTTTGCTCTTGTTTTTGATATCTGAGTGATTCACAGGTGTAATTGATAACAAGAGAAGGAGAGAAAATCAACAACAAAATAACATATAACATATTAATATAACGTAAGTTATGAAAAATCACGATTTATGATATTAAAAATATTTTCAGGGATTTTTTAACAAACCGGGTTGCGTAGAAAAAAAAGCAGAAACAGTTCTTATTAATGCTTTACTCAAAATAGCCAGGGTGTGTACCTGTTAAGAAAAAGGATGGAAAACGCTCCATCACGTATGGTGAGAGTGGACAATACCAATGAAAAACTGTTATCAAACTCCGTGCCGAACAGTATTGGGTGTGACCCTATTTTATGACCTATTTTACATATTTTACCACTGGTTTCATCATTCGA
>MGZJ01000073.1 GCA_001802645.1 Geobacteraceae bacterium GWC2_53_11
AAAACAACGATTATGCCGGGCACGATGCTAAAAAGCCCGACAGACTCCTAGAGCGTTCCTTGGTGACAAATGCTCACGGATCAGCTGGTATTGTTCTGAACTATAGGCGCGGCCACCCCGCTCGGTGACCAAGTCTGAACGCACCCGCTCCAGACGCTGCCCCAGGTGGCACTGTAGTGCCAAACGGTCGAGGTCAATGGCACTTTGCCTAACTTCACCAGATCTGATAGATAAATATGCCAAAGCTTCGGTTGCTGTAGCACCGGCAAGATCGCCCAGGCGATTTTCGCTAAGGAATCGGGTAAACCCGGCCAGGGCTGAGGCATAGTTGCGGGCAGTGCCTAGGCTATGCACCAGACCGCTGTCGCGGTTATCGTGGCGAGATTTACCGATAGCCAGTCGCTGGCTGACCGCATGGGCGGCTTGATGCTTTGGGCTCCGAAAGCTAGGCAAGGTTGCCTCCTAGCTCCGGAAGCTGACGCAGGTAGCGGGACACGGTCGAGGCGGCAACCTTGAGCCGCTTGGTACGGAGCCATACCACCAGGTCCTTCAGACTGGCGCCTGCCCGGCGTAGCGCCACTAGCTCGGCCCGGTGCTTCTCTAGTGCCGACTTGTGGTATCTGGGCCGGCGGGCCAAGCCTCGTAGCCGGTGAACGGCTGCCAGTTCTGCTGTTGCATCAAACATGTGCGTTACCTCCGTTGCGCCAAAAATTATCTGTTGGTCGCCGTGCTATGTAATCAGAGGGCTGGCGCCGGCCGTAGGCCGGCATCAGCACCGTGACATAGCACGGCGGCCATATAGTCAACATAAACCGGCACGCAACACATTGTGCCAAAGGGCGCCGCCGGGTGGCCCGTATGCCGGGCCGGCCGTAAAAAAGCTTGCCATGCCGGTTCAGTCTGGTATGGCACACACATGTAGTAAACTTTGTTGGTGGGTGCCGTGCTTATCGTCGTTGGTGGCGATGGCATGGGAGGTGCGACCAGTCCGACCTCAGCGCGAGCTGAACGTGGGCGAATCGGGGGAAAGTGCCCCGCTCTGGTGTTGAATCTCCAGGGAGTTATCTAACGCGAGCAGTGTGTTGATGAGGTATAGCGGGGTTTTTGTTAAAAATATTGCGGTCGTCTACATAGACATATCAGACATTATTGCGGCGGATCTGCCCGCTGCTAAGAGTTCCCTGTCGAACGGTTAACAACTGGCGGCAGGCATACCGGAGCCAGACAAACCGCGAAAAATCTGTCTGGTCAAACTGAAAACGGCACCTAAATGGTGCCGTTTTCAGTTTGACAAAGCGACTGATGCTGTCTTTGACCAGCTCGAAGACTTATGGAGGTGGTTGGTTCGCGAAAACTTTTCTATATGTCGTACGCATAGATGCCCCCACAGATGTCGCACATATAGCCGAGGTCTTCAACGTGGGTGTAACCGCCGCAATAATGGCTGTCGAGGCATTCTCCGCAGAGCCAGTAGTCCTCGTCTGATTGAATCCATGTGCAGGTTGAACAGTCCCTTTCCGGCTCGGACGCCGCCCGCGGCCGCGGGCGGCGCTCATAATCATTGTTATAATATCCGTCGTCATAGTTCATAGAATTGCCTCCTTCTGTGTGATGTTAATCGGTATCACCCCTTCAAGGTTGCATGAGTGGTGAATTCGATCTGAACCTGCTCAGCGATGTCAAGCTGGTCTTCATGTACATTCGACCATGGCAGCCAAATGTTAAACAGGCCCCAAAATACCGCTGCAGCTATCTGCTCGTTGGCGTAGAATGCCTGGACGGTTGGCTACTTGCCCTTCCGCCCCTCCATGCAGCGCCGGTTAGTCTGACTGGTGGTGAAAATGGTGGCGCCTCCTCACCAGAAGTGTAGTAGGCGCTGTAACAGCCAGATCAGCTAGGCGAAAGCCCTGCTTTCTGCTGAATTTCGGAAGCCTGTTTTTCGAACTTCTGGTTAAGGTCAGCGATGGCTTCATCGCGCTGCTGTTCTAGCTTACGCAGGGCAGCAGCGGTTCGAGCCTGATTAACATGAGTGTTGATGGCGGCCTCGGCGAGGTCGTGGGCTTGCTGCACCCACTTGAGTGCTGCATCAAGGTTCGTTTCATTGTAATTTGACAGACCGTAAGCATTAAGAACCTTCAGCAGGTTATCACCGGCAGGCCAACTGATGTGAGCATGGTAGTTGCCATTTTTGTGAGGGCCGCTAATAGAAGCATACTCTCCGTTAATTTTGGCTTCATAGCTAATGTAGTGACTGTCGTCATGATGCACAGCCCTCAATTTCCACGTAGTCCCGAAATCGTCCACGATGCCATCACTTAAAAGCCATACCTCCTTATCAATCTTTTCAGCCGGGGTGAGCTCTTGGGCTTCAGCAGCAGGCACATTATGCAGCTCCTGGCTGCTGGTGCCTGTCTGAGACGGATTACCTCTTGCGCCGCTGCGCGGTGTCGATGCTTGAGTTGTTTTTTTCACAGATTATTCCTCCATAAGTGTTTGTCTTGGCTGCGATCGTGTGCAGCACACCTCGGCCGAGGATGCCTGTGATCAGGCTGTGATTTGGAGGTTAAAACAATTCGGCTGCTAAAAGCAAACCTCCGCCAAACTTGACATGACGCGTTTTTGGCAGAAAACAACGCCACCAATGTGAACATTGACGGCAAAAGGAAAATGGATCTGTGGGGTTGCTTCCGCTCGATCCATCATATTGCTTGATGCTGATTTTGTGGCTTGTTGCCAACGGCTAGAATAAGATATTGAAACAGCGTTTTTTTTGTTTATGACGGGTGGCTTAATGTGGTACACAAGTGTTACACAAACATAGCCAGATCAGGTGATGGGTGATTGCGCAAGTGTATGTAATTACAGTATATGTGGTTTGTAATTCTGGTGGAGATCCCGATCAGCTCCACCATATTTCACCAAAAGAGGTTTTTCCGCCTTCAGTGCACCTACTCAGACCGTGCAATAATCAAGAATCGTCTTGAGGAGCCTATGAACGTACCAGGACGCATCATAGCTCTTTTTCTTCTTTCAGCCTTTCTGATTAGTTCGGGTATTTCCCTCTTTGTTAATTCGCTACATCACGATTCTGGTCAGCGTTATTTGCAGGCCGCAGGCCTTGTTTTTGTTGTCTTGTTTATTGCGATTGCCGGTAAACTGCTGCATTACCAGCAGGCCTTGAGCCGGGCAAAGCAAAATCTGGATGAGGCTCAACAATTGGCAGGTCTCGGCAGCTGGGAGCGCGATCTTGCTACCGGAAGAGGATACTGGTCCGAAAACTGCTATCGCCTTTTTAACCTCTCCTCAAACTCCCCCGTTCCAAGTATGGAAGAGTTCTTTTTGATGATTCATGACGAAGATCGCGAGTCGGTGCGTGAAACGGTCATGGGAACGATCCGTGTGAGCGGTTGTTATGAAGTTAAATATAGACTCGATAATGACGCCGGTAACCGAACCTTTCTCAGCCGCGGTAAAGTGATGCTTGATGGTACCGGACAACCGGTTACGATGGTTGGTTCTATCCAGGATATTACCCACAAGCAGCGGCGTGACCAGTTTCGTGAGGGGCTCCTTAAACAGAAGGATCTTTTTATCAGCAGGCTTGGACACGACCTGAAAACACCCCTTACGCCACTTGTGGCGCTATTGCCATTGGTTCGCTCACGCATCGATGACAAGCGGCAGCTTGAGCTTTTGGATCTTTGTATCAATAACGTCAGCTACATCAGTAGCCTGGTAGCCAAAACGCTCCTGCTGGGACGGTTGGCGACATCGGACGAAGTTTCAGCCGGGCGCATGAATATCCAGCTGTCCGCACTTGTCGAATCGGTTATCTCATGTGCTCCCGACGCCGTCAGGGACCATGTTGCAATCGACAATTTCATATCTCCGGATGTTGCGGTCCGCGGAAACCGGGTAGAACTGGAAGAGCTTTTTTCGCAACTGTTAAACAACGCCGCCAAATTCTCTCCGCAAGGCTCTTCTGTCGTGGTCGTAGCCCGCTGTGAAGGTGATATGGTCGCGATTGACGTGAGAGACAGCGGCATAGGTCTTTTCCCCGAAGAAATGGTTCATATTTTTGAAGATTTCTATAAAGCGGACCCTTCCCGCCACCTGCTTGGTTCATGCGGGCTGGGACTAACCATTTGCCGCCGTATCGTGGAAAGCCACGGTGGCCGGATTTCTGCCAGCAGCCCCGGTAGAGACGGCGGGACAACAATCAGTTTTACTCTGGAAGCAGGAGGTAGTGTATGAGCGGAACAGAAGCCGGGTACGGGCAGAGAATGATCGGTCCGCGAGTCATGCTGGTTGATGATGAAGAATGCATTCGTGAAACCATCAGTGAACTGCTGGATTCTGAAGGAATCGATATCGTTACTGCCGCCTGCGCGGATGAATGCCTGCACTTGCTGCGCAATGGCTTCAAGGGAGTCATCCTGATGGACGTCATGATGCCCGGAACTGACGGATGGTCTACAATTCGGGAAATTGAAAAAGCGGGGCTCCTGCAGGGAAACATAATTTCCATGCTGACAGCTTTGGATGTGCCGGACGAGCGGATGGAAGGACTCCAGGAAGTAGTCATAGATTACATTACCAAGCCGTTTGAGCCGTCCGGATTTATTGAAAACGTCAGAAAGTATCTGGCGCTGCTCGATCAGCTGAAGAGCGAGAACTGAGCCATGCCGGGCTGCGATCTCGTATTGATAGGATCATCCACCGGCGGGCTCAAGGTGCTCGAACAACTCTTTCAGCGATTGCCGGTTCTAAAGGCCGCAATTGTCATCGTGCAACACATAACCCCCTTGGTTGATCAGTCATTTGTTGCCTCGCTTGCACGGGTTTCAAAGATGCCGGTACTGCTCGCCCAGCAGGGCATGGCACTTCAATCCGGGAAGGTTTATCTGGCGCCGGGAAATGTGCACTTGACACTGCTGCGGAACAGCGTTGTCCAGTTGAGCGATGGAGACAAAGTCAATTCAGTTCGTCCGTCTGTCGATGTTGCCATGAAATCAATTAGTATGCCGTATGGATGCAAGATCGCGGGAGTAATTCTGACCGGTATGGGTGCCGATGGTGCTGCCGGAATATCTCATATCAAGCAACTGGGCGGAATCACCATTGCCCAGGATCAAAAAACCAGTGTTATTTACGGTATGCCCAAGGCTGCGGCGGAAACCGGACGAATTGATTTTATCTTGCCGACAGAACGAATCGCTGACAAAATGAAGGAATTGTTCAGTTAACATATTCAGTTTATGGAAAAAACATCAGAGATAAGGGGTTGAGAATGGGAATTACACGTTTCAGAAATTGGCGGATTCAGTACAAAATCATGTCCATCTCGGTCATCAGCGTTGCGGTCATGATGATCGGCCTGTTTACGTATCTGCTGCCGCTGATTGAATCGCGTATCAACAAGGAAAAGCAGGACGCGACCCGCCATGTTGTCGAGTTGGCAGCGGGCATTCTTGAACTGCACGACGCAGAAGTCAAGGCGGGGAAAATGCCGCTTGAACAGGCACAGAAGGAAGCTGCCGACCATATCAAGAAGCTGCGCTATGAAAAAAAGGAGTATGTCTGGATTAACGATCTCGGCAAGCCGGTGCCCAAGATGATTATGCACCCCGCCTTGCCTGCACTGGACGGCAAAGTGCTTGATGACGCGAAATTCAACAAGGCAACCAAGGCAATTGACGGCCTGAACGGCGAAGTGAGAAAACTCGACAATAAAAACCTCTTTGTTGCCTTCAATGAAGTTGCTGACAGGGCCGGCAAGGGATTTGTCAACTATGAATGGCCAAAGCCGAAAGAAGGCGGCGGTACGACCTCGGAGCTCTATACGAAACTTTCCTACGTGCAGAAATTTGAACCTTGGGGATGGGTCGTGGGAAGCGGTATTTACGTTGATGATGTCAAAAGGGACGTCGACACGGTTAAATGGATTCTGGTCGGCCTCAATGTCATGTTTGCCCTGTTCATGCTGCTGCTCTGCTATTTCATCAGTAAAGGCATCACACGAACCCTCGGGTATGTGGATGCAAGCCTGGAGGAGATGTCTAGCGGCGGTGGCGATCTGACTAAACGATTAAAAATAGAGCGGGATGATGAAACCGGCTCATTGGCACATTCATTCAATAAATTCCTCGATAACATGAAAGAAATTATCGTCCATATCAATCAGAATGCGGTCAATGTTGCCGGATCAGCTGACAGCCTGAACCGGACATCCGCGGCCATTGCCACCGGTACGGAGAACGCGGCCTCGCAGTCAACTTCCATTGCAATTGCCTGTGAAGAAATGGCGGCAACTTCGGCGGAAATCGCCCACAACTGTATCCGGACGGTCGAAATATCGAACCGTGCCACCCAGACCGCCCTGAATGGCTCGGAAGTTGTCGATAATGCCGTGCAGAGCATCCAGCGTATTGCCGTCAAGGTACAGCAGAGCGCCAAAACCGTTGCTTCGCTGGGCACCCGTTCCGAGCAGATCGGCAATATTGTCGGCACGATTGAAGACATAGCCGACCAGACCAACCTGCTGGCCCTCAACGCCGCGATCGAAGCTGCCCGGGCAGGCGAACAGGGCCGCGGATTTGCCGTTGTGGCCGATGAGGTCCGGGCTCTTGCCGAGCGTACCACCAGGGCAACGCGTGAGATCGGCGAGATGATCAAGGCGATCCAGAAGGAAACCCAGTCAGCCGTAGAGGCCATGGAGGAAGGAGTGCAGGAGGTTGAACGCGGTACGGAGGATGCTTCCCGTTCCGGCAAGGCTCTTGAAGAGATCATTGCCCAAGTGGGAGACCTGACCAGCCAGATCAACCAGATTGCCACTGCTGCCGAACAGCAGACCGCTACGACCAATGAAATAAGCAAAAGCATGCACCAGATTACCGGTGCGGTCAGTGATGCATCGCGCAGTTCCCAGGAAACGGCCGGAGCGGCGCATGAACTGGCTTCAATGGCCGGAGAGCTTAAAAATATCGTGGCTCAGTTCAGGATGTAAATCACCACGGACGGGAACCGGTTATGCCAACCGGTTCCCGTCCGTGGTCACCTTACGCGAAACAGCAGGCCAGCCGATGCCCCCCTTCCGAAGTGCGTTGCTATATTCCCCGTTTTTTGACTCGTTCAATTTCGGCAGTGATCACCCGTTCAAGATTCATCGCAACCGCCTGGCCTATGACCTGATGAATGGCTACGGTCTTCTGAATCTTCCGGACATGCAGATCAGAGAGTGTTGCCCGGTGTCCGACGAACTGCTGCTGACGTTTCATGACCCTGACTACATTGCCCGTCTCAAGGAATTCAGTATTTCCGAGGAAGCCAGGGCCGATTTCAGGTTCGGCCTTGGAGATGCGGATTGCCCGGTTTTCAAGGGGATGTTCGATTATGCCGTTCGGGGTGTCGGCGCCACTTTCGAAGCGGTCCGGCTGGTAGAAGAGGAGGGCTACGATGTCGCCTTCAATATGAACGGCGGCTGGCATCATGCCCATCGCGCCAAGGCTTCCGGTTTTTCGTATCTTAACGACGCGGCGGTAGCCATCAACTGGCTGATTGCCCGTGGCAGGCGCGTACTCTACCTGGACATCGATGCCCATCATGGCGATGGCGTTCAGGAGGCATTTTACGACACCGATCAGGTGTTGACGCTGTCAATCCATGAAAGCGGCATATATTTCTATCCCGGCACCGGTTTTGAAAACGAAACCGGCGAAGGGCGCGGAACAGGGTACTGTGTCAACGTACCGCTGCTGGCCCATACGGATGACGCCATCTATATGAAAGCTTTTGACGAGGTTGCCTATCCTCTGATCGCCGCCTTCAATCCGGATATTATCGTCACGCAGATCGGTGCCGATACGTTCCGCACCGATCCGCTTACCAACCTTGAGATTACCACCCATAGCTACGGTGAAATCCTGAAAAAAATTAAACGGCTGAAAATCCCCTGGGTTGCTCTGGGTGGCGGCGGATATGACCTTATGAACACGGCGCGGGCCTGGACACTGGCCTGGGCTGTGATGAACGATGTGACACTTGATCCGCGGCTTCCCTCTGAGTTTATCGCCATGATAGAGCCGCTTGGGTATCAGAACCGCGTCCTGCTTGACGCCCAGCATTGGGCGGAAGAAGGTGAGCGTACCCTGGCTCTTGCGGCGGTTGAAAAATGTATCGCTTCCATTAAAAGAGACATTTTCCCTGGTATACTCGGAAGCTATGGCACTCCTTCCTCATAACAGTCAGCTGCTCGATGCTGTCGGCCGGCCGCTCTCTTCACTTCTGGCCATCAACCGGCTGAGCGAAGCTGAAAAAGAGCAGATCTATTCGCGCCTGTTGCCCCAACGACTGTTTGAGGTTCTGGGGGTGGACGCCGGGGCTCTCAGTAATTCCGCCGGTGAGCGGCTGATAACCATCATTGCCCCGGACGGGCTGCCGCTGGTTCGCGTTGAAGCTCGATCACAACCGGGTGACGGTATCGTGGTGTTTTTTCTGGAACTGTCTGATACCCAGTTTCATCAGATGGAACTCAGCTTCTGCATTATTCGCGATCCCAACGCCGAAAGCTTTGCTGTCGATGTCGATGAAACCGGGAGAAATAACTGGTTTGCGTCCCAGGGACGAAATATCCCCGAGGAGTTGCGCGCCATGCGGGCGGGGCTGTTTCCCAACCAGACCCATCATGGATTGCGGATGTTCGGCGATTTTTTTCAGCACCTGGAGCGTTTTACCGATGCGCTCGGGATACAGATGATTATTGGTGAGCCGCTTACCTATGACAATGCCATCCGTTATGAAAAATATGGTTTTGACTATCTGCGCGGAAAACGGTTAATGTTGGAAATTGACCGCGAGTTTCAACCGGGCGGCCGATATTTTAAACGACTGGACGGGTCAAGTCCCTTTCGGATGCCCGGCATGGAACGCACGGTGAGCGGAAGAAGTTGGGCAATCCACGACGGCATCATGGATTCGCCGTGGGACGAAGTGCATATTTACCGCATGATCGGTGCATACGCGGGCATTAACACGTTCCCGGGAAGAGAGGAAGAGAAACGATGAAGCACGGGAATCACAATCAACCGACCCCACTGGATGGGATTATCTACGTTACTCCGCCGGACAACTATGTGTTGCGCGGCAGGGACGGAATGGTCGAACTGGCATGGCACGACAAACCGCGTATCCCCCTGATGGAGGATGATTTTGCCGCATTGTCCGCAGGTGACGTCCCTGATTACGACATGGTCGGACGCGGCATCTATCAGGCTTTGCGGCTCGACCCCGACTGTGTTGGCGCCGCCGCATACGCGGCTGTGCTCAAGGAGGCATACCCTCATATCATCTCTGAACTGGGGGGGCAGATCATCATGCTTGAAGCCCGGGAGGTGGACACACCCTACCTGGACCGCAAGATCAATTATCTCAAAATAATGGCGTTGCTTGACCCGGACAATGCCGGACTGCCGCTTGAAATCGCCAGAACCTATGTTGAGAAAGGCTCCCGTCTGTCCAGTATGCAGCACGCAGTGAGCAGTTGGTACGCTGCCGAAGCGCAGTTGAAAAGATCGCTGAAGCTTGATCCTGACAACCATCTTGCCGCCTATGAATACGGGGAGGCTCTGTACATACTGGGACGCTACGAACAGGCGGCTGAAATCTGGCGTGGCCTCATAACGCTTCTGGAACCGGCGGACCGGGCCCGCCTTGAAGCGCGCATTGCCGGCATACTGGCCGGAAAAATCCCGATGGTACCGCCGCTTGACTACCTCACGGCACTTTCGGTCGCAGTCGAACAGCATCATGGCGGCTTTAGCGGCGATGCCGCTGCGATCATCAACGACGTACTGAGCGATCCGGTGTTTGCCGAGCAGTTTCCGATGAAAGAGGTTTATTATCTGCTCGGAACCTGCTATCAGGATAGTGGCCAGATGTCCGAAGCGGCTGAAGCATTCAAGAGGAGCTAACCATGTTCGATTTTACGGCGGCAGACTGGATTTTCTGCGGATTTATTCTGCTGGTTATTTTTGGGTGCGTTGCCATCAGTGATATGAGGTCATCAAAAAAATCGTAATCAGGGAGAGGGTACGGCGTGGAAGATAGCGACATTCATGATGAACAGGAACTGCGGCGTCCGCTGGCGATGATTCTGCTCGGGGGGCTGTACCTGTTCTTTTTTCTGCTGACGGTTTCAACCTATGGCCACCCGGCCCCCTTTTTCGGCACAATCTACCACGGCACCGCGGCCGGCGTACTGGTCTTCTTGGACAGCCTCCTTTGTCTGTACCTGTTTCTGGGGTTGATGAAACGCCAGAGCCTGACGTGGTACCTCCTGCTCGGTTACAACGCCTTTGAAGTGGTGAATACACTGACAAATATGCTGCTCATAACCCCCGCCGAACTGGAGAAAATCGTAGGTGAAAAAGTCGATACGTCTGGCCTTGTTACCAGCAATATCAGCGTGATAGTGGCTATTATCCTGCTGTCAGGCTTCATTTTCCGTCAACGTGCCTCCTTCACCAATCGTTCAAAATACCTGTTTTAGGCTCAAATATTAAACGGCATGAATACTGCACCAGTTTACTGTTTTCATGTTCTTTGCTCCGCTTGTAATTTATCGGCTTCCCGCTACCGGGGCAAGAACAGCCGTTTCCGGCCCATGGAAATGATGACATGAAACATTTACTTGCAATAATTCTGGCTGCCGGCGTCATGCTTCTGTTGACGGTTCCCGCACGCTCATCAGCTACGACGATCGCTGCAATCCTGAGCAGTGATCAGCCCCGTTACCGCGAGGCACACCGAGCGTTTGTCAAGTCGATTGCATCCCACGGATATAAGGCTCCTTCCACCGAAATTACACTGCACAACCCGGGCTCTGATCCGCTTTCCCTGTCAGCTGAAATTCGTAAACTGGGCAACTCTCGTCCCAACCTGATCGTTGCCTATGGTGCTCCTGCGGCTCTTGCCGCAGGACGCGAAGCGCCCGGCGTTCCGGTTGTTTCCGTGGATGTATTTGCTCCGGAGCAGCCGATCAAAGGACTCTGTGGCGTCAGTTCACGGGTGTCAATGGTGACGCTGCTCACTACGCTACAGAAAGTACGTCATTATCAGCGACTCGGGGTGCTCTACACGCCGCGCGACTTCGGGTCGCAACAGCAGCTTGATGATATAAAAAAAGTAGCCCTCAAGCTGGGCATAACCGTGATCGAAGCAGGCGTTACGTCTGCCGCGGCACTTGAACCGGAATTGAACAGGCTGCTTGATAAATGTGAGGCCATGGTTGTTACGGAAGGGGGGGGATTCAGCCAGCAGTTCGAACGCATCATCGCCAAGTCAAGAAGCCGGAAAATCCCGGTTGTCTCCACCATGCCCGATGCGGCAGAAAAAGGCGCTCTGGTTTCCCTTGAGATTAATCCTCAAGAGCAGGGATATCTGGCGGCGGAAATGGCCGTCCGGGTCCTGGAGGGTGCAAAGGCGGAGTATCTTCCGATGATTCGTCCCCAGCGCATCGACCTGATCATCAACATGCGTCAGGCTCGAGAAATTGGCATACAGGTACCGCTTTCCGTATTACGCCGTGCCAACCGCCTCATAAAGTAGTCTTCATTGGTATCATTTTTATTTCCCCCCTCTGCTGAATAAGATATACTGTAACGCTATGGGAAGAATACTGCTAATCGACGACGATCCGGCCTTTACCCGCTTTTTGGCGGCGTATATCGCTGACAATTTTCCGCTGTTGCAGGTAGAGACCCGCAACAATCCGATGACGGCGCTTCATTCAATCAAATCGGGCGGTTACGATCTAATGCTGATCGATCTTGAGATGCCTGCCATGGACGGCATGAAACTGCTCAACTTTGCAGTCAGTGCGGGAATGGACAAAAACCGGATCGTCATACTCTCGGGGAGGGATGCGGATTTTTTGCATGGTGTCTGCCCGATGGGAACCTGCTTGGCTGTTCTGAATAAATTTGAGGCGCGCCAGAAAAGTGTTCTCGACATGGTGTTTAATTCACTCAACCGGAAAGCCGAGGAGCCCTGACAGTATCACCGAAAGCGACTCTCTTTTCAGTATCTCACCTTACTTTTACCTTTCTCGATTCATCACCTGTTCTGCCTTAACCTCCCGCAACTCCGTGCACCCTCTGTATACTGCCGTATCTAAAAACGTGGAATTCCCTGTTTTTCTTCTGCCGAAGTTGTGGCACACTGATTACAGGCATTTTATTCCAATCCATGGGGAGGAACGGAAATGAAGAAAATCGGAGTCGTATTATCAGGGTGCGGAGTATATGACGGCAGTGAAATCCAGGAAGCGGTCATCAGCCTTCTCGCGATTGACCGTCAGGGGTGCCAGGCTGTCTGCATGGCGCCGGATGTCGAACTGTCCGTCATCAATCATCTGACTACCCGGGAAACAGGGGAAAAGCGCAATGTCCTGGTGGAATCCGCCCGCATTGCCCGCGGCAACATCCGGGACGTCAAGGATGTCAGGGCGGCTGAGCTGGACGCCATCTTTTTTCCGGGTGGCTTCGGTGCCGCCAAGAATCTGTGTGACTTTGCCATGAAAGGGGCCGCAGCATCCGTCAATCCGGATGTGGCACGGCTGTTACAGGAAATGGCAGCGGCCGGAAAGCCGATCGGTGCGGTCTGCATTGCCCCTGCATTCATCGCGGCGGTACTGGGCAGGCAGTATGCCCCTGTGGTAACCATCGGCAACGAAGCTGCTACCGCTGCAGAGATCAACAAGACCGGCGCTACACACCACGATTGTCCGGTGACGGAGTTTGTTGTGGACCGGAAAAACAAGCTGGTGACGTCACCGGCCTATATGCTGGCGGAGCGGATCACTGAAGTGTTTGAAGGGATCGACAAATGCGTCAGGGAAGTGGTAAAGCTGATGTAGCAGTTCACGCCGGCATCTCAACTACTCAGGGCGAACGCACAGTTCGCCTTTCTTTTGCAAGGATACACCATGAAGCTTACCCTGTTCTGCCTCTTCGCCGCCGTAACCGCCTTTACCTACTGGTTGCGTCATATCAACCTTCAGCACCTCAAACATCATGGCACTCGCGTGCCGGACGGTTTTGAAGGGAGCATCGACGAGGACAAGCTGCGCCGCAGCTCCGCGTACACGGTTGACTCCAGCCGCCTCGGGTTGTGGGATTCGCTGTTCGACAATGCCCTGCTGATCCTCTTCCTGTTCGGCGGCCTGATCACGGCCTATGATGGATTCATCAGTAAGTTGAGCGGCTCTCCGATTCTATCCGCCATCCTCTTTTTCCTGCTGCTTAGCTGGGCATCAACCCTGCTGGGCATTCCGTTCGACCTGTACGGCACATTCCGCATCGAGGCCCGCTACGGTTTCAACACCACGACACCGCGAATCTGGTTAACTGATTTTCTCAAGTCGCAGGCTATCGGTGCACTTCTGCTGTCAGCCCTGCTTGCCGTAACTTTCTGGCTGATCGGCTGGAGTCAGCAGAACTGGTGGCTCTGGGTGTGGGGCTTCATGGCTCTGTTCAGCCTGTTCATGATGTTCATCTCACCCTACGTGATCGAGCCGCTCTTCAACAAGTACGAGCCGGTCACCGAGCCGGGGCTGGAGGATGATATCCGGATCATGATGGAGAAGGCTGGCTTGAAGGTAGGCAAGGTGCAGCAGATGGACGCGTCAAAGCGCAGCAACCATTCCAATGCCTATTTCACCGGCATCGGCAGGGTCAAACGCATCGTGCTGTATGACACCCTCATCAAGCAGATGAGCCACGAAGAGATTGTGGCCGTACTGGCTCACGAAATTGGTCACTGGAAAAAGGGACATATCTGGAAACGGCTGTTTTGGGCTGAGCTCATGGCACTCGCGGGATCGTGGCTGGCGTTCAAGCTGCTGGCATGGCCGGGGCTGCCCGGTTTGCTGGGGTTGCCGGACGATATCTCGCTGCCGGCCAAAATGGTGGTACTCGGTTTTGTCGCCTCTCTGGCCCTGTTTCCGATCGGCCCCTTTTCGGCCTGGCGTTCACGCTGCCACGAACGGGAGGCGGATCGCTTTGCGTCGGATCTTACCGGCAGACCGGAACATCTTGCTTCAGCACTGGTCAAAATGTCGGCGGAGAATTTATCCAACCTTTTTCCGCATCCGTGGTACGCCGCTTTTCATTATTCCCACCCTCCTGTCGTGGAGCGGGTGCGGATGCTGCGGGAGTGAGAAATCTGCAAGATAATTAGACTTCACACAAGTTGACTAGGAGCCTGTCGGCCTTGAGGTTTTGACCGAATTCAAGTTGAATCCGCTGGTCGATCCTGACCAGCCAACAGATCAGTTTCGATACGCG
>MGZJ01000074.1:0-62474 GCA_001802645.1 Geobacteraceae bacterium GWC2_53_11
CCCTTCGAGCAGTCCGTCCGCGATGCCGGTAACAACGATTGTCTGCGGCGTGGACCAGTTGAGTGTTGTAAAGGTAATCTCGGCAACCGGATCATACGTGTAGGAACCGACCGATCCGCTGCGCAGCCAGGCCTTGACCTGATGGCTGCCCTGATCATCAAGCAGGTCGGCAAGTGAGAGTTTTACATCCGCGCCCGGAGCGCGGGTCAGACTGAGGGTATAGACGTCGGAATACGCATCGGCGGCAATTGCCTGACCGGCTGCATTATTCTCGCTGACGACGATACTGTCATTGACCTTGTTCACCACCACTGCGGCGGCATCATTGTCGAACACCTGCACCGGCATGGTCAGCACTGTCAAGCTATCATAAGCGCCGCCGTCATCCGGCTTGGCACCCTGCTGGATACTGTGCTGGATATTGATGGTGCGCACACCTTCAGCAAGGGTATCATTGGGTGCGGAGACTTCAATTATCTGCGGAATGAACCAGTTGTTACGATCGAACACAAGAGTCGTGCTTTGCAGCCCGTTGACGAGCAGGCCAAGGCCGCCGGCGCGCGTTTCACTTTCCTTCAGCTCTGATGGCGAAGCGGTAACATACACATCTTCTTCAGGTGCCCGGGACAATACGACAGAGTACCTGCCGCGCACCAGGCCCGCCGCTAAAGCAGCGGCATTGTCTTCAAACACACGCAACGGGCCGTCGAAAGTTCTGATAATTATGCCCGGCTTTTCGTTGTCGGTCACGCTGGCCGAAATATCCTGTGCAGTGGCATTGGCATAGCCTGAGGCAACGCTGTTGCCAGGCAGTGAGACGTCGATAATGCCGCTGTGACCGAGCAGATCGTTACTGACAACTTCAATGGTCCCGCTGTTTTCGCTGCCGGCGACATTGAAGGTGTCGCTCCCCTTACCGCCGATCAGATTGACAGAGACACCGTCCTTGGTGCTGGCGATATAGTAATTGTCGTTGCCTTCCAGCGCATCGATGTTCAGACTTTCGATGCCGTTGAAATCGACATGCAGTCCGGCGCCGAAGATGCCGGCGTCGGTAACCACGAACTTGTCGGCATATTCGGTGCCTACCACGGTAAGCGTGTCAAGACCGTCGCCCCCCTCGATATGCACCGGCGCGTTGACCGTGTAGGTAATCAGGTCGGCACCCTTGCCGCCGTTGACGTTGGTGATCGGCGCATTAAGATCGCTCGGATCCACGGCAACAAAGGCGCGTACCGTGAAGGTATCGTTGTCGTCCTCGCCGAACAGCCAGAGATCCGCCTTGTTGCTGTACACAACAAAAGAGTCGTTACCGTTGCCGCCGTAGAGGGTGGTTGCGTGGTGCACGCCTGCGGTGAGGTAGCCGAGCGTAATGGGAGTGGTGGGAATATAATCTTTTTCCGCAAGACCGGCGTAGGCGTCGCGTGGCGACTGGTAGACCTGGCCGATCTGGAAACGGTCGGCGCCGCTGTCGCCATAAACGGTCAGCGCCGAGCTGGTGTCGTCAAAGACAAAGGTGTCATCACCTTCGCGGCCAAAAATGGTCACGCCGGCAGCAATTGCACCGTAATTCACCCGCTCGGCACCGCCGCCTGCCATCGGGAGGCGCTCGGCATCGGTCTGCAAGCCGATAATTGCATTGGGGCGGAACAGGAAGAAGTCGGCATCGTTGGTGCCGTATATGGTTAACCGGTCGTTGTTGTCAGCACTTGAGATAACAGTGCCATTCGCATCTCTGGCAAGACTGTCAACGGTGATGTTGGCACTGCCGCTGCCGGAGAGGCCGACGCGGTACACGTCGCTTCCATCATCACCGTGGATAGCCAGTTCACCCGTGTCGACTGTTGAAGTACCGCTTAACAGACTTATACCATCGGCGAAGGTCTGACTGCCGGTCTCATCATAATTGACCCGCAGGGTATCTGCGCCGGCACCGGCTGAAATATCGGTGTAGGCATTGGTCGCCCCGACATTGATGATGTCGTCACCGCCGTTGGTTGCAATGGTGACATGCGCCACCGTGAGATCTGAATTGCTGATGGTGCCGTTGATCCAGAGGGTGTCGGCGCCGCTGCCGAGCTTAAGATCGGTAAACTCAAGGTCGGCAATATCATAAAGGGCAGGGATGAGAATACCACCGTTGCTGCTGAACAGCGAGCCGCCGTCCAGCGTCCAGGCACGCGCACTCCCGTCAAGAGTGTTGTTGAAATACAGATGATCCGCCGTGCCGGCGCCACCGGAAAGGCTGAGCTGACCTTTCATGTTGGACAGCGCATGGGTAGCGTCCCCCACCCTCAGCGCATCGTCACCGTCACCACCCTCTATACGGGTGATGGCACCGATGTTGCCTATCGAAACCGTCTGGACGAGAACCTCGTCATTGCCGCCGAAGGTGCGGATATTGGTGCTGTTGGCATGGGTGCTGGCCACGGTAAAGGAGTCACTGCCACTGCCAAGATCAATATTCAGAGTTTCAAAATTGGCATAGGTAATGCCGCCGGTCGCGCCAAGGCCGGTCACCGTGGTGGCGGTCAGCACGCCGTCGGTATTGGCAGAGAGGTCCCCCTTGTCGTTAAGCCTGAGGCTGTCCGAGCCTCCCTGCCCGTACACCTTCAAGATGCCGTTAATGGCATTAAGCGTACTGGTGCCGTCGGCGTCGGTGCTGCCGATGTAGAAGGTATCGGAGCCGCTGCCGGACTTGATGGTCGTGGTCGTCGCGGCATTGGTGCTGCGCACCTTCATGGTGTCGTTGTACGTGCTGCCCAGATTGATGTTGAGAGTTTCAACCGCGCCATAGGTGATGGTTGAGGTGTCGATTCCGGTACTGCTGTTGCGTCCCACAATGGTCGAAGCCGTCATCTGGACAAATGACGCCTGTGCCGTATCGTCGATGATCAGGGTATCGCTGTCGGCCCCGCCGATAATTGTCAAAGAAGCCGTGAAGTTGTTGAGGGTTCCGTTGGTCGCGCCGGTTTTTTTGGCGTTGCTGCCGACGTAGAACGTGTCAGAACCCGTTCCGCCATCAATGGTGGTGACGCTGGTGGTGTTGGTAATGGCTATCGTGTCATTCTTGACGCCGCCGAAGATGTTCACCGCGTTGGCTGTCAGTGTGCCGAGGATTTCCATCACAGAACCGGTTGTGCCCGGTGTTGTTTCACCGTGGGGATCATCGCCGTAAATGGTGATGGTGTTGCCGACGACAACGGCATTCTTGTTTATTTTGAGATGATCGCCGGCATAGATTATGACGTTATTCCGCACGCCGAAATCGTCTTCCGAACGAACTTCGACATCATCATCAATTTCCACATCGTCACTGTTATCGTCATCATCGTGAGCGGTAATGGTGATGTTGCCATGCCGCGAACGGATATTTTCCGTAATATGGATGGGGCTCATGGTCGTGATGGTGACCGGCCCGTCCGCGCTGACGCCGGTGCCGCCGACAGCCATCGCCCCGGTGTTCCTGATATAGACACCGCCGGTGGTCGAGGTGCCCTCAAGGGTGCTGACCTTGGAGGAAAGCATGTTTGCCGATGAGCCGATATCGCCCGAAGCAAACAGGCTTACAAATCCGGAGGTAACATTGGAGACGCCGGCTGATGCGGCATTGACGATCTTTCCGGATGGCGCCGAAATATAGGCATTGCCGCCGTTATTCGCCGCAACGGAGATCAGGTACAGGTCGCCCAGCCCCTGGACATAGGTATTGCCCCAACTGGAACTGGTCAGACCGACCGTGCCGGTTCTGATGATCAGATCCTCGCCGCCGGCGCTGCCGATGGTGCTGTTAAGCGATCTCAGGGTGATGCCGTTGCCGATGACCCGTTCGACAAGAGTGCTGTCTTTCCGCTTGATGCCCAGGTTGGCCATCAGCGCGACGTTGCCGGCGGTTGATTTGACTTCGTCGATCAACATGGCATGGTTGGACATTTCATAGAGGAAGATGTCGCCGCCGGCCAGTGCCTTGATGTCACCGGACTGGGTTTCAATGTAATTTGCGGCTGAACCGATGGTGCCCGCGGCCTGCAGGTAAATGCTGTCGGCGGTGATAACCTTGGCCATGTCGGCAAGCAGCTGCTGCGCAACCGGATCATAGCTGTCGGAAATGGAACCGCTGCTGACCAGGCTGACGTTGCCGCCGGTGGTATTGACTGCCATCAGCCGCAGGTCGGATTCCGCATTGATGAAAATATCGCCGCTGGCGCGCGCCGTCAGGCCGGTGCCGGTGGTCAGAACCAGATCAATCGGTCTGGCAACGGTGCCGATAGTTCCGCTCAGACCACCCTCGATAATGACATCGCCGCCCTTGATGTTTTCCTGTGCAATTCCGGCGCCGCTCCTGCCGTCAGTGAGCCCCGCCTTGGCCTTGATCCTGACTTCACCGGCAGCACTGATATGATTGATGGCAAAGCCGGCTTCCGTACCGACATTCACCTTGCCGCCGGTGGAGATGAAATCGACAACGCCGTTGGCCAGCACGTTGATATCGTCTACCTGCTTCACCTCGATATACTTGACGATGGCCGTCTTATCGAGATTGAGGACCCGGGCGGTGATGTCCGTGCCGGCAGCGTCGAAGAAGGTGACATCCTTCCGTTCGGCGGCTGCCAGGGCAATTTTGGCAGCTTCCGGCAGATTGTTCGACAGCGGCAGGTCGATCCTGATCTTATCGGCCTTGATGGTTCCGATATCCCCGGAAGATTTCACATAGACATTGAAGCCAAGGATATTCGGGTCTTCGCTTTCGCCGACCGTCGAAGAAACCGTTTTGGGCTGCAGGATGCTGGCGTTGACCGAGTTTCTCAGCATATCCTCGCTCCACGCGGCACGCTGCCGCATGACGTCGCCATCGGCAAAGAAATGACCGCTGCCGGTGACCGAACCGAGCGTGATGACGGTCGGCACCGTGGCCTCGGCATTTTCGCTGCTGACGGCCAGGCTAATCCTGTTCGGATTGGCAGTATCCTTTACGACGTAATATGACCTGCCATCCTCAAGTCCGCCTATGGCTGCCGGGGCTGTCCCGTTGCTGTAGACGAACGCCGTGCCGGTGGCAAAACCGTGTCCGGTCAACGTGACGGTGTTGGCGCTGTCGTTGACAGCGGCAAACGGATCGAATGATTTTGCCCCCAGCGCATGCATGACACCGGCAATACCCATGGCATCGAGATCGATGAAGGTCCCGTTTGCGGCGTTGGCGGCCGTTGCTGCCAGCTTGACCGTATTGGCGTCAACAACGATGGCGTAATAGGTCGCGCCATCCTGCAGGCCGACGATGGAACTGCCGCTATGATAGGTCACCACCTGGCCGGTGGTGAAGACGTTGGCGCCGACGTCGATGCTGTTGCCGCTGACGGCGGAGGCGCCGACAGTCTGGTGAAGGGCAGTGGCGTTGACATCGTAGTTCCAGCCCGGATCGAACGTGGCGGTAACCGTGCCGTAAGTTTTGTGCAGATCCCGGTACTCTTTGGTACGGGCGTTCTCAAGCGTCGTAATGGCGTTGCTGACGAACGTAGCAAGCGCCGTCCCGGAATAGCCCTGCTTTATCCCTTCCGCATTATAGAAAGTGCTGTAGGCAGTGCGCTCGGCAGCGGTAAGCGTAACCGTGAAATTTGCATCGAACAGCGCCGGGTTCGGCTGGCGGTTGCGATACTGCCAGTAGGCGTTATATTCGGATGTTTTGGTATTCTGATACGCATTGATGGTGGCGGTGATACTGACTCCGGCGGTATCTTCCGTAGCCTGCATCCGGTTCCAGAGCTGAAGCAGCTGGTCGGCGGTACGATCGTCGCGAACCGTCAGGGTGTTGGCATCGATAAGGCTGCCCGCTTTTACTTCAATGCGCACGTTTGCGTTGCTCTGGGCCTTGATCAGGCTCAGGTTGCCGCTGTTTTCCGTCAGGAAGATGCTCTGGGATGCCGTGAGCGTGACCCGATCCCTGGCCAGCGTCGTGCCGCTGTCAATGGTCAGGGCACGGGCGCCGGCACCCGGAGTGCTGGCGCCCGTGCCGCCGCTGCCAAGGGCACCGATGCTACCGGATGAAGAGGTGAGGGTGATCGATCCGCCTCTGATCAGATTGTCGGAACCCGCACTGTAATCCGCGGCGGCAAGGATGCCCCCGGCGCTGGTCAGGACGATATCGCCGTTCTTGTTGTCGGTGACAACCCTGTTGATCGTCAGGGAGCCCAGTATCTCGCTGATCCTGATATCGCCCCTGGTGGTGACGGCAGTCAGGATTCCGCTATCCGTTGTCAGGTCGGTCTGCAGGGTATTAGCCGAGCCGATGCCGTTTACCGCCGTCAGCGTGACGTTTTTGCCGCCGATGACGGCATCACTGTTAATCACGATTATCTGGTCGCCGGCAGCAAGATTTGTCAGGCCGGCCACATCCTTGATAGTTCCGCCGATCAGAATGTCGCCGCCGCTGTTGACCACCACCCCGACGTTGGCATCACCCGCATCGAAACCGATGAAATCGATATCGATTGCCCGGTCGGCACGGATGCTGTTGTTGTAGTAGTCCTTCTTGCCCTGAACCGTCGTCACCTCTGAATAATAGGTGCTTTTCCCGTACCACGTCGAGGTTTCCCAGTTGCGTTTCGATACGGCCGGATCGCCGACATTCATGGTGAAATAATTGTAGGAATAATCACTGGTATCAGCGGAAACCTTGACGTACTCACCCGGCTCGCGAATCGGCCTCGGATCGATGTTCTCGCGATACGGCCCGCTGATCATGTTGCCCGGGTCGGCGGCCAGCGCATCGATCCCCAGCCAGGCTGAACTGGAGTATGTCGCCGTCGTTTTGGTCTGGTAATTCTGGCCGTTGGACCAGTAGTAACGCATGCCTGCCAGAGGATCGTAGTCCGCCGAACGGGCTCCGCTTCCCAGGCCGAAGGTTTCCCCGGAAACGAGGATGCCGGTCTGGGTGTTTTTCTGGAAATAGGTCCTGGTTTTGACCACGCCGTTTTCACGGTAGTATTCGGTAACCCGTATGCCGCCGTCCGCCTGCATGAAAGAGGTGTCGGTAATTTTCAGTTTGCCCGCAACGCCTTTGCCGGAGTCGAGTTTGTTGACCACCAGATCATAGCCGGTCTGGTTATCAACCTTGACGCTTCCGTAGCCGTCCATGACGTTAAGATGGCCGCCGCCGGTGCTGACGATCTGGCCAAACAGCTCCATGTAGCCGCCCGCCACCTGGGCAGCCCAGGCTTCAAGGCGATCTTTCTCAACGTTGAAGTTGACATTGATATTATCGGAGCCGTCCGAAGGGAGGGTGAAGGATTTCCAGTCGTCGGTGGTAAGGCCGAACTGGTTTTTCAGATAGGTGGCCAGCGAAAGTTTGGTTTCCGTTGTTTCGACGATCAGCTCGCCAAACCAGGTGCTGCCCACAACCGTGTCGGAATACCCGGTGCTGCCGAATACCGAGGTTGAAGCAAAACCGTACGAATTGGCCTGGGCCTTGGTAAGGGTGGTCACGCCGCTGCGATACAGGTTGTAGGCAATTTTGGCTGCACTGATACGCGAGGCATCGGCGGAGGCATCAACCGTAACCGTCCGCACCGGCAGACCGCTCTGCACCGTACCGGCAATGTTCAGATATTTGGCACTGATGGAGACATTGTTGGCGGCAATAATATTGCCTTTACCGTTCATCAGGTTCGCCTGGCTGCCGGAGTTTTCGTCCAGGTTTACCGTACCGACGACATTCGCCCCAAGGGCGGCATTGACGGCTGAATTGAGGGCTGCTGTGCCGCCACTGCCGCCGGTGACGCTGAAGCTTGCGGCTCCGCTGGCGCGTGCGGCGGCCTCGGCCGCTGCCCAGGCGGTACCGGGGTTGTTGCCGGCAGTGTACAGGGCGTCAATGTAGCTCTGGACGAAATTCTGTCCGGTGGTCAGGGTCAGCTCGCCGGCGCTGATATTGGCGCTGGAGTAGATGCTCCCCTGGGCAATGACCGTCACACTGCCGAGAACGTTGGTGACATCCCCGTCCATTTCAACCGAAGGAGTCTGGAATTTGTTGTATTTCGGGTCGGCAATATTGACCGGATTGTCTTCATTGAAATTGCTCTTGATGAGTATCTGCGGCGTGCTGCCGGTCTTTGTCACGTCAAAGCTCAAAGCCGTGGTCAAGCCGGCTGTTTTGTTCAGGATGCCGGAATTGTTCCAGATCTCGGTGCCGTTGAACATGACCGTGCCGCCGGCGTTGTCCGGAATGGTTATCCGGTTGAGGCGCAGGTTTGCCGGGCTGTTATTCTCAATCGAGATAGTGACGTCTCCCGGTGCCTTGAGGGTGCCGGAGCCGGAGAGATTGTCGGCATAAATCCTGATCAAGCCCGCCTGTGCCCAGATGTCCGACAGGGTGACATACGGAGCGGCCATCGAGGCAATGTAGACGTTCTTGTCCGCATTGTAGAGCCCCAGCTCCTTCATCTGCGCTTCGACCCTGTTGATCTCGATATTGAACGCCGCCACGGCTGCGGTATTACCCGCATACAGGGTTCTCATATCCAGCCAGTGCTTCCATTCCTTGATCAGGTTGGAGGCGATTGATTCGGTACTCAGAACCGGGTCCGGCATTCCTTCCGTTTTCGTGACGACCGCGCCGGCATCAATGCCGAAGTCTTTCGGGATCACAATCGACTGATTTTTCAGGGTGCCAACTTCAATGGCGCCGTTGACAATAACTGAGGTGTTGCGTTCATCCTTGGAAGTGCCGCCCTTCAGCTCATCGGATACTCCGCCGCCAAGTGCGCTGTTGATGCCGTCGGCAACAGCAGAAAGCCAGCTCTTGCCGGTGCCGGTGGCCTTGATGTTCGAAGGGCTGTACCGTTCGGCCTGCAGCCAGGCATCGCGGCCGAATTTCAGGTTTGCACCGCTGCCGACGATGACGGTGTTGTTCTCGATAATTTCGCCGTGCGATTTGAGGCTTTCAATCGGAAGAGCCGAGGCATTCAGTTCGTCGCCGCGCGAAATGATGGTGAACTCGCTTCTGACGCCGTCGCGGTTGCGACCGGCAAGCAGGTTAAGCGTGCCCAGGGCGTTGATGGTTGTGCCGGTGCCGACCGTGGACTGGTCATTGGCATGAATGCGCGCAAGCGCGTCAACGGCCGCTGCCGAAGCCAGTCCGTAGGTATGCACCTGCGGTTCAACCGTCAGAGAGCCACGGGTACGGCTCTGAACATCTACATTGCCAATCGTGTTGATCACAACATTGTTGCCGATTGAAGACGTGGCGTTGATCTCGTCGGCAAGGATGTAGCTCGTAGCAGCCGCGCAGTTGATAAGGCCGCCGGAATCCAGGCTGATATCGTCGAAACCTTCCACATCGTTGTAGGAAGAGATCAGGAAATTGCCCGGGTTGAGCGTGCTGCCGGTGATGGTGATTTTCGCGCCATTCCCGACGGTCGCATCCGTATAGTTCTTGATGATCGAAATGCTTTCGGCGGCGCTGCCGTTCAGCACGCCACCCTGTCCGGCCTTGACGTTGTACTGGTTTGTCCCGAGCAGATTCTTTCGGGCGGTGTTGGTGGCGTCAATCTGGAAATCAAGCGTCGAAACAACGGCGTTGCCGCCCAGTTTTGCCAGTACCGTGCTGGTATCAAGATTGGAGGCCTTGGCGCCGCTGACATTCAGCCCTCCCGCCGACATGGAATCGGTTCTGCTGTCGAATCGCGCCGTATGGCTGGAAAGGACTTTCAGGCTCGACACGTTGAGGGTGTTCTTTGACGTGCTGGCATCGTCGCCGATAAAAGCGCTGGTCGTGCTGGTGGCGGTAACCGAGGCCAGAGAGGCGGAACCGGCGATCAGTCCGCCGCTGCCGGCAACTGAGCCGGCAAAATTACTGTCATCGCCCGAGGCTGAAACCAGCAGTGCCGGACCGTTCCCCTTGCGATAGATGACGGTGTCGCCGTTGGCAAGGCCATTGTCGCTGCCGATCTGGATTGAGTCGCGTGCCGAGTTGAGTGCCGACGACGGATTGAACGTGAACGTCCGGCGATCATAGCCGGAAGCCTCGGTCAAGGTATTGCCGGAACCGAACACCGCCGGGTCACTCAGATTGACTATGATCGGCGCCGCTTGCGAACCCGCCGTATTGGTGGCGTTGGAGAAGGAGGAAGCCAGATTTACCCGCGTCGGAGTAAGTATGGTGAACCGGTGGCCGGTTCCGGTGGCCACGGCACCGTTCAGACTAAGTGCCCCCTTGACGGCGCCGGACGCGCCGGTCTCCGCATCGCGGGCACGGAAGCTGACCGTACCCGGAACGCTCGTGTCGAGGTTGGTCGTGGAAACGTCATACAGGCGGATACGGCTACGGTTGCTGCTGTCAACTTCAACATAATAGGTGCCGGAGTTGACCAGGCCGCCGACTGCGGTAGCAGGGACCGCAGTGCTGCTGCCGGAGTTGTAGGAGACCATCTCGCCGGTCGTCAGTCCGTGGTCGGCGCCCAGGTTGATCCATTCGCCACTGACGGCGCTTGCCGGAGTGAACGCGCGCACATCGTCAACAACCACATAATAGAGCTGGCCATCGATCAGCCCGCCGACCGGATCGCCTGAGGCAATGGTGACGCCGTTGCCCAGATATGAATTGGTTGTCACGTTGGAGTTCGCATAGGTGTCGTTGGCGCCGGCGGCAATCATGCCGTAGGTGCTGCTGTCCACGTTGGCATCCTGCCTGCTGTTGCCGGAAGCGTTGACGGCAACAGACGTGGCGACCGAAAGGGTGGTGTTGTCGGCAATATACCCGCTGACCGTCCCTGAGGTAGTTGCCGAGCTTGACGTTGCGTTGACGCCGATAAGGGAGCCGGAACTGCCGGTGGCGTAGGATTTGGCGGAATATCCGCCGGTCGGATAAGAGAGGGAAGCCAGTACCGACAGGGTGTTTGCGGAAATTGTCTTGGAACCGCCGCCGATATACGCCGTAACATTCGGCGTTACGGTCGAAGTCGCCTTGCTGACCCCGACGGTCAGCACGCCGCCGCTGACACCGCTGGCGTCGGAATTGGCACTGACTTTGTCGCTGGCAATGACGGAGAGATCTCCGCCCGCTTTGAGAGTCGAGCCGGTCGCGTAGGCGCTGACAACGGGAGTTATGGATGCTGTGGCAGCGTTCTCGCCGCCGATGGCTAGAATCCCGCCTGTGGCGGAATCCACATTTGCGGTTGCAGTATTCGACGCATCGGCAACAATCGAGAGATTGCCGCCCGCGGCAGCGGTAACCGAATCCATATGGGCAAGCGTGCTGCCGTTGCTGTTTGATGTCGCCGAGACGGCGCCGATCGCCACCAGACCGATGGTCAGGGTGCCGCTGCTTGATGTCGCCGTATTATCCGAACGCGACAGCAGTGAAATCGACCCGCCGGTTGTAAGCCGTGCGCCCGCATTGACCCTTGTATCAAGCTGTGCCGACGAGGTGGCAACGGCAACCGCTCCGTTCGCGGCGACAAGCCCGCCGCCGGGAGCCGAGGCGGATGCTTCCGCACCCTTGTTGATGACGGCTCCGGCAGTCGTGTAATTGTGCAATGTCTGGAGGTTGATGCCGTAGGCGCTGATCTGGGCATTGCCTATATAGGTATCCATGTCCGGCGTCACAACGGCATCGGACAGAACAACGCCCAGGCCGACAAGACCAACGGTCGTGCCTTCCGCTTTGGCCTTGGCCTTGTCCTCGGCCTTTGACGTCGCGGTCAGGATACCGGTCAGGGTGAGAACCGCACCGTCACCGATAAAGGCCATGATGGTCGGCGTGACATTGGCGTCAACATCGGCGCCGTTGCCGGCAAAGACGCCGCCGCCGGAAGCATTGCCATAAGCGTCGATGGTATTGGCCGAACTGGACAGCATGGTCAGGTGGCGGCCGCTGATGGTCGCGCCCTGGCCGATATAGCTCTTCACGGTTGGCTTGATTTCAACCTTGGAGATTGAAACTCCGATGGCGCCTACCCCGACGCTCACGCCAAAAGCATCGGCATCGCCGACAGCAGTGGCATCGGCGGTGAGGGAGATATCATTTACCGCGGCAATAGCCGCGCTGCCGGCAATATACGCTTCGACTGTGGGGTTTATGACCAGCGACGCTTCGTTGCCGGTAGCACTGGCAAGACCGACGGCAAGACCGTAGGCGGTGGAAGAAACGGTCGCATCCGAATCCGCCGCGATGGTTACGCCGTTAACCGCCTTGCCTGCCTCCTTGCCGACTTCCGCATATTCACCGATATAGGCCTTGGTGGCACCGCCCAGTGTGGTTTTGGTTACCGAGGCCCCGGCACTGATCAGGCCGCCGGTTGCCCCGAGGCTGGTGCCTTTGATGCTGTAGGTTGAATTGGCCGTAATTGAGAGAAGGTTCGCGTTGGTTATTTTTGTCTTCGCCGCAGCCGATGTCCCTTCAATATATGCCAGCGTGGAGTTTGAAATCGTGGTGGCAACGACCGAACCGCCCAGGGCCAAGCCTCCGGAAGCGGCAAGACTGAAGGTCAGCACATCAACCGTGGCACTGTCTGTTGCGGACAGCCCGACCGTGCCGCCCGCAGAAATCGTGGATGTGCCACGGATATCCGCATGGGTGGTAGTTGCCAGATCGCTTGTCACCGCCGAAGCATTCAGGCCAGCGATACCGCCGAAACTGAAGCCGGCGGCAAGCCCGGCAACCCTCGCGTCTGAAGTGGCAGCAAGCGAGACATCGGAATTTTGCGACGTGGCGACGGAGTTTACGATTTCGGCTTTAACTTCATTTTTGACGCTGTTGGTAACAACCGCGGCACCGAGAGCGATACCTCCGGAGCCGGCAATATTTCCGGCAAAGGCGACAATATTCGCATTGGCATCAACGGTATGCCCTTCAAGTTTACCGATAACCTTGGTTGTCACATCGTTGGCGGAAGTGGCCACTGTTGTTGGCGGGGTATCGGAAGCGCCAAGGCTTATGCGGCCTGCTCCGGTAACCGTTGAAGCGGTGAAGAGGGCATCAACCTTGTTGGCAATCGTGTTGGTGGTTACTGATGCCTGTCCGGAAATGCCGCCCGAAATGGCAACACCGGCTGCAAATGAACGGATTACCGGTACCGACTGGGAAGCCAGCGACACGGCGCCTCCGGATGTTACCGTGGATCTGGTTACCGCGGTATGCACCCCGTTGGCGATCTCGTTGATCGACACGGCAGCGCCGAACGCACCGCCAAGGGCAGCGGAAAGGCCGACCGCGATGGAATCAACGGTTGAAGAATCGGCGGCGGTAAGTTCGACATTTCCGGTGCCGCTGGTGCGGACATTGGTGCTGTCCACAATCGAAGCATCGACCGCATTATGGATCTTGTTGACCGCCAGGGACAGGTTGCCGGCGCCGATGGCTGAGACCGCCGCACCGCCGACAAAGCTGAACATGTCCGCATCGGAAAGAGCGCTCAACTGGATGGCGCCGCCGCTGGTCACGGTGGAGGCGTTGATGTCGGCCGAAATGGTGTTGCCGATGTCGTTGATAGCCACAATGGCCGACCCGCCAACCGCCCCGCCCAGGGCAAAGCCAAGCCCGAGCGAAGAAATTTTTGACGTGTCTTTTGCCAGCTGAATGACGCTGCCGCCGGTAGTGACCTGTGAACCGCCCTTGATAGAGGCATCAACCGTATTCGATATGTCGTTACCCAGGCCGGTGGCATTGATGGACACCCCGCCAGAGGCGGCAACGCCTGCGGCCACCGCAATAATGGAGGAGCTCGACAGGGCGTTCAGAGTGACAGATCCCGCCGTCGAAGCGACCGTGGAACCGATGATATCCGCCGTAACCGTATTAGTGATGACGTTGCCGACCAGAGTGAAGTTTGCCGCCACACCGCTCGAACCGGCCAAGCCGACGACAACCGAAAGGATATTGGCCGAAGCCAGATCAACGCCGTCGGGCGAATCGGTCAAGGCGTTATCGAGTTTTGCCTGCTGGTTGGCAGGGACTGCCAATGCCGCAGGAGTTCCGGCTTTCACATCGCTTGCGGTAAGGGATACGGCGCCCTGAGCGCGTACTGCGGAGTTACTGTCGATGGTTGAGGAAATCGTATTGGCAATGACATTGCCAACCGCTGTCACCTGAACGCTGAAGCCCGCTGAAACCGCCACGCCGATGGTCATGGAGCGGATAACGGCTGCCGAGTTGGCCGACATGGTGACCGACGAAGCAGCTGAATCCAGCGTCGAACCACTGACAAAGGTTTTGATGGAGTTGGTAATCACGTTGGCTGACAGTGCCGCACCCACCGCGCCGCCGCCGGCGGCAGCGCCGAATGCCAGCGCATCGACCGTGGAGCTGTCCGAGGCCGAAATGGTGACCGCACCGTGGACATCCACGTCAGAAGCGACGCCGTTTGCACTGGCAATGCCAGCGTTGACTGTATTGGTTATCGTATTTGCGGAGAGTGACAGCAGTCCGGCGCCGGTGCCGAAGGCAACGCCGGCGGTGAACCCGAGAATAGTGGCGGCCGACTCCGCTTTCAACTGCAAGGAGGCGCCGCTTGAAACCGTGGACCGCTCTATCACCGCTTCAATGGTGTTGCTGATAACGTTGGCGCCGATCAGGGCTCCGGCGCCGACAGCACCGGAACCGGCCACGCTTACGCCCAGCGAGCGGATACCGGATTGATCTGAAGCGGTCTGTTTTACCAAGCCGGCTGCCGTTACGGTTGAACCGCCCCTGACAGAAGCATCGACGGTATTGGCGATGACATTGCCGAAACCGGTGGCATTGACGGCAACGGCCCCTGAACCGGCAACCCCCACGGTTGCCGCAATAATACCGGCCTTGGAGGTGGCGTTAAGTTCAACCGTGCCGCTATTGGTGGTGGTAACGCGGGAGTTGACAATATCCGCTTCAATGGTGTTGGCGATAACGTTGCCGGTAAAGGCGCCATTCACCGCAACCCCGCCGGTACCGGCGACACTGATGTTGATTGCCAGGATATTGGCCGTCGGATCAAGGGGAGAGCCGCTGAGCGAATTATTGACTTCCGCCTGCTTGTCGGCAGGCACCAGCCAGGCCGGCAGGACACTCGGTGCAAGATCCGAGGCGGTCAACGTCACATTGCCCGCTGCGGAGACCGTTGAGGCGCTGATCGTCGAGTTGACCTTGTTGCTGATCACGTTGCCCATCGCGGTGAGCTGCACGGCAAAGCCGCCCGATCCCGACACTCCGATGGCAAGGGTTCTGATAATCTCGGACGAATTTGCGGTCAGGGCAAGCGCCCCGCCGGACGTCAGCGTTGAGCCGCTGATGGCTGCTTCGATGGTATTGGTTATGACGTTGGCTGAAAGCGCCACGCCCACGGCGCCGCCGCCGGTGCCCGATACGCCGATGGCAATGGCGTCGATGGTGGAGGCATCTTTTGCCGATATGGCGGCCGCGCCATTGGAGTGAACATTCGAAGCAGCGCCGTCATTAACGACTCCCGCCTTGATGCTGTTGGTGATCACGTTGCCGGACAGCGACAACAGCACTGCCGCAGCTCCCGACCCGGCGACGCCCGTTGAGAAGCCCAGGATGCTGGCGGCCGACTCGGCGGAAAGGTTCAGCGTGGAACCGCTCGACACCGTGGAGCCGGATATCTGCGCCGCTATCGTGTTCGTGATGACGTTGGCCCCGATCAGGGCGCCGACAGCCACTGCTCCCGTTCCGGCCACGCTGATGCCAAGAGAACGGATAGAGGACTGATCGATGGCGGACTGCTTCACCAGACCGGCGGCAGTAACCGTTGAGCCCCCCTTGATGGAAGCTTCAATCGTGTTGGTGATGACATTGCCGAAGCCGGTAGCGTTTACCGCAACCGCGCCGGAACCGGCGACGCCGACGGTGACGCCGATTATTCCGGCCTTCGATTTTGCTCCCAGGTCAACTTTGCCGCCGTTTGTCGTGGTGACGGTGGAGTGATCAAGAATATCGGCCTGAATCGTGTTGGCGATGAGGTTGCCGGTGAGGGCGGCGTTGACCGCAACTCCTCCGGTAGCGGCGACGCTGATGTTGACGGCCAGGATGTTGGCGGCAGGATCGACCGGCGAACCGCTCAGGGCGCTATCGACTTTCGACTGCGTGGCAGCCGGCACCAGCCATGCGGGGACGATGCTCGGTGCGATATCCTGTGCCAGCAAGGTCACATCACCGGCTGCCGTTACGCTGGAAGCGCTGATGGTGGATGTCACTCTGTTGCTGATCGCATTGCCCATCGCGGAAACCTGGACGGCAAATCCGCCCGATCCGGCCACGCCGATCCCCAGGGTGCGGATGATTTCCGAAGAGTCCGCGGTCAGGGTAAGCGCCCCGCCGGAAATAAGGGTCGAACCGCTGATGGTGGACTGGATCGTGTTCGCGATGACGTTGGCGGCCAGCGTCACGCCTACCGCACCGCCGCCGGTGCCGGACACACCGATGGCGATGGCATCAATGGTTGAGCTGTCTTTTGCCGAGATGCCGACCACGCCGCCGGAATGGACGCTCGAGACGCCGATCTCATTCACGACTCCGGCCTTGATGGTATTGGTAATCACGTTGGCCGACAGGGACAACAGGACCGATGCGGCACCCGAACCGGCTACTCCGGTGGTAAAGCCCAGAATACTTGCGGCGGATTCAGCGGCAAGATTCAGTGTTGTGCCGCTTGCAACGGTTGAGCTGGAGATCTGGGAGATAATGGAGTTGGTGATGACGTTGGCGCCGATCAGCGCCCCGACAGCTACCGCGCCGGAACCGGCCACACTGATGCCGAGAGCGCGGATGCTGGAGCGATCGGTCGCAGCCTGATTAATCAGGCCGGCCGCCGTTACGGTTGAACCGCCTCTGATGGACGCGTCAATGGTATTGGAAATCACGTTGCCGAAGCCGGTGGCGTTCACCGCAACGGAGCCGGAACCGGCCACGCCGACCGTGACGCCGATGATGCCGGCCTTGGAATCGGCGTGCAGATCGACCTTGCCGCCCGTTGACTGCACCGTGGCGTGGTCAAGCACATCAGCCTTGATGGTATTGGCAATCACGTTGCCGGTAAATGCGCCGTTGACCGCCACGGAGCCGGAAGCGGCCACGCTGATGTTGACGGCCAGGATGTTGGCCGCCGGATCGATCGGTGATCCTGACAGCGCGGCATCGACATCATTTTTGTTTTTCGTGCTGCCCAGATTCCAGCCGGTCAGGACGCTCGGGGCGATGTCCTCGGCGGCGATCACGACATCCCCCGCCGCACGGACGCTGGTATTGGAGCCGCTGATGACGGCCGCCACGTTATTGGCAATCACGTTGCCCATGGCAGTAACCTGAACCGCAACCGAACCGGAGCCCGCTACGCCAAGCGCCAGCGCCCGGATTATTTCCGCCGAGTCGGCGGTTATGGTCAGCGAGGACGAGGTATCAAGGGTTGATCCGCCGCTGATCGTGGCATGAATGGTGTTGGCAATGACATTGGCCGACAGCCCCACGCCGACGGCTGTCGAACCGGAGCCGGCCACACCGAAGGCGATGGCATCAATAATGGAGGAATCGGTTGCGGTGATGGTAACCGCGCCGGCTCCCCGCACCGCGGCCGCATCAGTGACCTCGGCCCTGGTCGTGTTGGTCACCACGTTGCCGGCCATGGTAACCTGAACCGCAACCGAACCCGAAGCGGCGACACCGCCGGCAAAGCTGAAGATGGTCGAATTGGCGGAGGCAGACACGTCCAGCGTGGAACCGCTGCTCACCGTTGCGCCAGAAATCAGCGCCGTCACCGAGTTGGTGATGACGTTGGCGCCGATAATCGCGGAGATGGAAGCATTGCCGGATGCGGCGACACTCAAACCGACCGAGGTGATGTGCGACTGGTCGCGGGCGGTGAGATCAACTACTCCGCCGGCCCTGACGACAGTTGAAGCACCGGTAATGGAGGCATCAACGCTGTTGGTGATCACGTTGCCGAAACCGGTGGCTTGCACGGCAACCTTGCCGGATGCACCGACCCCGACGCTCAGGGCAATGATCCCGGTTCTGGAAAGAGCGGTCAGGTAGACATCGGCGGCTGAACTGCTGATCACGGTTCCCGCCTGGTTGACTCCGGCAAGCACGGTGGAATTGCTGACGTCTGCCTTAACGGTATTCGTCACCACGTTGCCCATCAAGGATACGCCGACCGCGACTTTGCCCGACCCGGCCACGCTGACCATTACCGCCAGAATATTGGCGTTAAGGTCAATGGGCGATCCGCTTAATGCATCATTCAAATCCTTCTGGTCATCGGCGGAGAGCATCCATGAGGGGAGCACCGTTGGCGCGATATCCTGTGCCGTGATGGTCACATCGCCCGCGGCCTTTACCGTTGAATCGGACACGATAGACGTGATCGTGTTGGCAACCCCGTTGCCAAGCGCCGACACTGAAACGGCGACGTCGCCGCCTCCTGAAACGCCTATGCCGAGAGCCCTGATGATTGACGAGGATGTTGCGTCGAGAGAGACAAACGCCGAGGAGTTCGTCACCGTTCCGGCGGCGGTTATCCCTGCCAGCACGGTTGAGCCGCCTGAAACGGCGGTGGTAACCTTGTTGGTAATGACGTTGGCCGATACGGCGGCGCCGATGGCGGTTTTACCCGCACCGGTCGCACCAAGCGCCAGCGCGTCGATCACCGAAGCATCGATGGCGGAAAGGGCAACGCTGCCGAAGGCGGTTACGCTGGAGCCGTTGGTGATGGCGGCATCGATGCTGTTGTTGATAATGTTGGCCGAAGCGGCAACGCCAACGGCAACTTTACCGGCCCCGGCACCGGCAATCGTCAGGTTGACGATCTGCGAGCTGCCGAAGGTCGGCATGGTAACACCGGAGGTACCCACCGCAATTTTTGCCGGATCGGCCGGAGTTGTTGGAGGAGCCATCCCGGCGGCCAGCGAAACCTTGCCGGCGGTTGAGGTCACTGAGGACCCGTCAATGACGGCTCTGATGCTGTTCTGCTCATAGACGGTTGAGGCGGCAACACCGATGGCCGTCTTACCGGAACCGGCAAAGCCGCCGGCAACGACAATGACGGTGGTGCTGTCGTTGGCGGTAAGCTTAACGTCACCGGTGGCGGTGAGGGTTGATGCACCGGTCACCTTGGCCGCAACCGTGCTCATGGTCACATTTGCCGAAATAGAGCCGCCAAGGGCAAATTTCTCGCCCCCTGCACCGCCAAGCGTAACGCTGACCAGCACTTCCTTCGACAACGCCGAGATATCCAGGGTCGAGCCAGAGGTAATGATTGCCGTATCCGCAACGGCAGTCACATTGTTGAACACCAGGTTGACGCCCAGAGCCGCTCCAGCGGCCGAACCGCCGGTTTTCACCGCAACGGCGACACCACCGGCCAGCGCCACGCTGACCTCCTGGTCTTCCGCCGCCAGGGCAACGGCGCCACCGGCCATAATGGTGCTGTGCAGGATATGGGCATCAATCGAGTTGATGAAGAGGTTCATCGCAACGGAACCGGCAATTGCGGTCTTTTCCGAGCCGGAACCGGCAACGGCAAGCGTGACCACCGTTCCGCTTGCCTTGGCTTTGCTGCTGAACGAACCAGAGGTACGCAGGGTGGAGTTTTCCACCGCCGCGACTACGCTGTTATTCACCGTATTGACGGCAATGGCCGCGCCCAACCCGGCATCCTTGCCGAGCCCAAAGGCACCGGCAAAGGTATAAATCGAACTGCTGTCCTGGGCCTGCAGCGTAATGTTGCCGGTTGAATCGGCCGATGTCGTGGTGCCGGTAATTTTTGCTTCAACGGTGTTTCTGAGCAGATTGAGGGTAACCGTGCCTGCGCCGCCTGTTCCCTTCTGGGTGCTGGCAGCCACGCCGACGGAGCCGGTGACCGAGACAATCAGGCCGTCACTGGTGGCAAGGACATCCAGGTTGCCGGTATGCTTGAAGTCGGTAAGCGCGTCGATCTGTGAACGTACAATATTCTCGGTATAGGAGAAACCGATGGCGACCCCGTAGCCCCCTTTACCGCCAAAAGCTCCGGAACCGGCAATGGCAATCAGGTTGGTGCTGTCGGACGCATCCAGTTTCACGCTGCCGTTGACAAGAGCCGAACCGGCAATGTTACGCAGGCCGGTCTCAACCGTATAGGTGGAGACATTCACCCCAACGGAACCGGCAACCGCATTCCCCTTGTCACCGGTTGCTCCGGCCAGGCCGGCAGCCAGGGAGACGGTCCAGCCGGTACGTTTCGCTTCCATGGCCAACTCGTGAAGATGAAGGGTGGTGGCCCCATCAATAAAGGCGTCGGTCGTACCGAACTGGACGTTGATACCGAAACCGCCGGCAATGCCGGTGGAGGAACCGCCGCCGCTCCCTTTGGCAAAGGCCATTGCTCCGGCAATCGAGCCGACTATTGAGGAATTCAGGGCGGTCAGCGCCAGCGTCGAGGTCGGGGCCGAGAAAGCTCCGGTGTTGCGGATATAGGCACGAGCGTCATCGTGGATTATGGTGACGGCTGCCGAACCGGAGACACCAAGTGCCGCTTTGGATTCCGGCGTCTGTTTGTTGTTTTCGGTGGTTTTCTTGATCGGCTCAACGGCAGTGTTGACGTCTTTGATCTTTTCCTTAACTTCTCCGTTTTTCTTCATCAACTCGGCAATGACGGAATTCTGCTTGTTCTGCCAATCGCCCAGCGCCTTGTTGCTTTTTGTCGAGCCGTCGGACCCCTGGGTGCCGCCCGTACCACGGTTCGGTTTCGGCTTTTGCTCGGGCGTCGGTTCCGGCTTGGGTGTTTCAGCCGGTTTGGCAGTCGGCGCTATCGCCACACTGCCGGCCACGGCAAAGTTGCCGATGAAGCCGTTATTTTCAGCGTGCAGCCGCACATCGCCAACCGAGGTAAAGCTTCCTTTTGTGCCCGAGGTCGTATCGCTGGCCAGATCGCCGATTACAGCCTGGGTATTGCGGGTAACATAGTCAACTCCGGCGCTGACACCAATACCGGTTGCCTTGGAAATGGCAACACCACCTGCGATTGTAATATCGAGGATATGGTCAGTGGCGCTGACAATGACCGAACCGTTATCGGCAGCATCTGTAGTTGCCGGATCCAGTACCAACGCGGAACCGACATCGATTACCGCGCCGTTTTCGATCTGGGCAATGGTGGTATCCAGCACCACGTTCGCCAGGAACGCCCCGTTGAAGGCTACCTTGTCGGACGAACCGCCCGAAGCGCCGATGGTCACGGCAACAACGTCGGTGCTGGCATCGACATGCAGGCTGTCGGCGTGCAGGTTGACGCCGTCTTCAATCTTGGCGATGGCGGTGTTGTTGTAGACATATACCCCGATAGCAGCGCCAACCGCCCCCTGCTCTGCGGAAGTGCCAAGTGGATTGAGATTGTCTCCGGCCGCCTTTTTGGCTTTCGCCTTGTAATCTTTCTCGCCTTTTTTGGGAATCAGGTCGGTCACGAGACCGACCGGGTTGGGCAGACTGAAATTTCCCACCACATGGGCAGACTGGTTCTGGATCGTTGCCTGCACGATTACCGACTGGGACGTGCCGGTGTGCGTCTTCTGGTTAATGGCGGCGCCGCTTTTGATGGTCGCTGCCGCACTGTTTTGCAGATATTCGGTGATCAGCACACCGGCAACGGCAACTTTATCACCCGAAGCGGTGGCGGTTGACCAGTCATTGGCAAACCATCCGGAGGTGCCGATGTCTGAATTAATATAGGTCGTCAGGGTTCTGAGGAAGTTGGTGCCCATCTTCAGGATCGGGTTGCTCCCTTCCCACTTGCTGGTGTCGCTGAAATCCTCCGTCAGCAGGTTGATATCCCTTTCCGGGGTACTGCCGACGTACTCGTACCAGGTTCCCACATCGCCGTTGCCGGTATGATTGGACTTGACTTCAACGATATCGCCGGTTCGAACCGAAATATTCTGTTCGGCGTTCTCGGTGGTATAAAAATTGTCCGTATAGGTTTCCGTGACAAACGGGTCATAGACCAGATTCTTCCATCCAGACCATTCAAACGGGCTGAGAGCCTCGGCAATGACTGACAGTTCGCCCCCTGCATCGACCTGGGCGCCGCTGTTGATATACGCCTTGGCATCGTTTTCATAGACACCGACACCCAACGCCACCGAACCGGAGAATTTATTACCTTCGCCGCCATGATCGGAGTCGTTGTCTTCATTGGCAGCAGCCGACGAACTCGCGCCAAACCAGGGCGAACTGCTGATACTGCTGTAGACGGTGACCGAATCACCAGCCTCAACTTCACCTTTCAGGGTGTTGTCGCTTTTGCCGTCGCCTATCCGGGCGTTTGTCCTGTTGAAATCAACCTCTACGGCTACGGCACCGGCAAGATCCAGTTTCGATTCAGCCGGTTTTTTCTCTTCCTGGGTAGGAGCGTTCTTGTCCGTTTCCGCTGTTGCAGCCTTGTTTTTATTGAACAGTTTTTTGGCGTAGCCAAAGAGCGCCGGAATTCCTTTACTGGTCGCAGCAGATTTGGCATCGTCCAGATAGTCGCCGGTGCTGTCATCGCCTACCCCTGCGGAAGCTGAGGTTCCCATGGAGGTGGAAGGGACAACAAAGAGCTTGGTGGTGTCAACCGAGTTTTGCGTCATGGTGGCGTTGACTTCAACCTTGCCGCCTACGACCGCGGTGCCGTCCAGGAAAGCGTTGGTGTCGCCGTCGGAATAGGAGAAGGCAATCGCGACCGCCACGGCCCCGGCCTGACCGGCGGTGGATCTGGCCATCGTGCGCGTTGCATCGGAGGTGTCGGCCTGCACGTACAGGTTCCCGCCTATGTTCAGAGTCGCGGTATCGGCGACGATGGCATTGGCGTCGGACACGAGCACGCTGACGGCAATCGAGCCGGCAAGCCCCTTGTACCCGGTGGTGTCAGACACGACATCAAGGGTCTGATCCGTGGTGGCCCGGATTGTGGCGTTTCCGCTCGTATTCACGCTGCCGCTGACATTGACGCTGGCGTCGGTGATCGACACTCCCAGGGAAGGGCCGCACAGTTTCAGGAAGCCAAGGCCAAGCACCCCGGCCAGAGCGTTGGGCGGAGAGGCCGATACATTGGTCATACTGCTCGCGTGGGCAGTAAAATCACGGGCAGTAATCGTGGTGTCTTTCTCAATGTCTATCGTGGCGGTCGAGGTGGCAACCGTGACGCTCACGCCGAACTTGGAGAAACTTTCGATCAACCCACCGGTAATGTTGGCCGGATACGCTGCATACCATGCTTCTTCCGAAAGCAGTTTGCGGCTGTCCGAAGTGGCCAGAAGGCTGACATCCCGCCCCTTGATCGTTGCCGTTCCGGCAACGGTAATACCCACATTGGAAATGTCGATATTAACAAACGGAGTCAGCAGTGCGTTGTTATCAATGGCGGAGAGGGAAATATCGCCCGATGTGTCGATGTTTCCGGCAAGCCCCTCGGCAAGCAGGTGGGCCCCCGAGTTGACCGTTATCTTGTAGCCGTCAAACGATATGTTGCCGGCAATTCCGGTTGTATCGCTTGTCGAGACCGTCACACCCGTGTTGACATCTATTGTCTCGGCAGTGACCGCCAGCGAGTGGCCGTTCAGAATCAGGTCGCCCGCAATGACGACGGCATCGCCGCCATCAAGATTCTTGTTCAGGCTGCCGCCGTCAATGGTCAGGTCGGCATTGAAGTTGCCGAGCGCCGCAATGGTGCCGTCCGCTTTTTCACCCAGGTGGACGTACTCCGAGGTGTAAGGGGCATTGTAGCCGGTATTGATCGTGAGAGAAGCGGTGGGATCCCGGAACGTGACGCTGGTGGTGCCGATGTCGGTCTCATCGGTTATGGTGATCTTGCCCGCCTCGGGACGGAATACGTGCAGGCGGTTGGCAATGGCAGGACGGGCATCGAAAACATAATCCGCAATAGTGCCCGTGCCGGTAACGGTTTCAACAGTTGTACCAAACGCCAGGGTGCCGAAGGAGCCGGAGCCCAGGTTCAGGGAGTCCGTCCCTTCGCCGGCATCCAGCCTGAGTGCGGGAGCGAACCCTGCAACATTCAGGAGGATCGAATCATCCCCCTTGCCGCTGTTAATCGTCAGCGAATCGGAAGGCGTATCAAATGTAATCGTGCCGAAGGAGCCGTTTGTGCTGCTGATCTGGTATCTGCTTCCCGTACCGGGCGCCAGCACGATCTGGTCGGCACCGCTGGTGGCATTGACAACGAGGTTTTTGGCTTTTTCAACACCGGCGTAGCTGAAAACGGTGCTGCCGTTCAACTTCAGGTCGTTGGTGCCATACGCCACATCCTGCGACGCACCTGCCGGTGCTGTCGCCGTCACCGTGGCGACCGCTCCGGTGAGGTTGGTAATGGCCAGGGAATTGCCGTCAACGCTGGCGGTATAACCCGAGAGGCCATCTACTTGACCTGCCAGTCCGCCAAGCACCTGCGCCAGAGACTGGTTGCCGGTAACCGTGTGGCTGTACGCCGTGCCTCCAACCGTCACCGTCCATGTGGTACCGGCAACCGGCATACCATCCAGATTCACCAGTGTCGTCTTTGCTGTTGTGCCGTCAACAGTAACCGTGGCGCTGGACAACAAAGCCGTCGTGACAGATAGCGCCCCCTCGGTCAGTTTGGTGATGGTGACGAAAGAGCCGTCACTCGCGGCGGTATAACCGGCCAGATTGTTGATCCGGGTGACCAGGTCGGCAGTGACCACCGCCAGAGTTTCCCCGGCTACGACGTTGTGAAGGTAATCCGTCCCGTCAACGGTGATGGTCCATTTTTCTCCGGCAACCGGCGTGCGATCAAGCTTCACCAGGGTCGTGGAAGGAGTGCTGACTTCCGAGGCAATCCCGTCCGGCAGCGTGGTGGTCACATTCATGACCCCGCCCGCCGCCTTGACGACAGTAATGACCCCGCCATGTACCGTAGCGGTATAGTCCGCAGCTTCGTTAATCAGCGCCGTCAAGGAGTCAATGACCGTTGCCAGATTCTGACCGCTGGTGACGGTGTGAGTGAACTCGGCGTCATCAATGTTGACCGTCCAGCTCTGATCGGCGGTCGGAGTGCCGTCCAGCTTGATCCAGGCCGTTGTGCCGAGGTCTGACGTAATTCCGGCCGGGAGCGTGGCGGAGACATAGAGCGTGCCGCCGAACAGGTTAACAACCGCAAGGGTGCTGTCCTGAACCGTTGCCGTATATCCTGCGGTGTTGTTTATCAAAGCGGCCAGCGCGGAAACCACCTGAGCCAGATCCTGGCCGGCGGTTACGGTATGGGTGTACACCGCACCATCGACCGTGACGGTCCAGTTCTGGGCCGCGACCGGTGTTCCGGCAAAGGTCATCAGGGCAGTTACGGACGACCGTTCATTGATGTTTGACGTGCCGGCCATCAACTTCGCGAAAACCGTCAGCGGGGTTCCGCCACCCGGCTTGATGATCGCGATGGCGGCGCCTTCCTCTTTTGCTGCGTATCCTGCGGCATCATTCACCAAAGCCGCCAGGCTGCTGACCACCTGCGCCAGATTCTGCCCCTCTGCCACCGTATGGGTAAAGTCCGTGCCGTCTACCGTGACGGTCCACTCCTCACCCGCAACAGGCGCACCGGCAAAGGTCAACCGGCTGGTAAATGCCGTGGTCGCATCAACCGTAGCAGCCGTACCGGCCTGTAGTTCGTAGACTATGCTGTCAGCGTCACCGGCTCCACCATCAAAAACCAGAGACGAGGGAGTAATGAACTGTCCGACATGAATCGTATCACTGCCGCTGCCGGCATTCAGGGCAAGCGAACCGGTTGGATCGGCAAAACTGATGGTAGTGAAGGAGCCAAACAGGCTCTCCACGATCAGGCGGCCATCCAGGCCGTCACGGCTCAGTTTGATATTATCAGCGCCGGTGGTGACCGCATCAACAACGGCAAGAGCATGAGCCGGCACTGCCGGTGTAACGCTCACATTAACACCGTTCAGGCCGGTAATGGCAATAACGCCGTCCGTCACCTGAGCGGCATATCCGTCAGCAGCATTGATCTGCGCCGCCAGGTCGGCTACCACCTGGGCCAGGCTCTCCGTGCCGACAATGGTCGCAGCGGCGCCAACCGGCAGCGATGTCGAAACATTCAATGTGCCCCCTGCCAGCCTGGTGACGGCAATCGTGCTTCCTTCCACACTGGCGGTATAACCGGCCACGCTGTTCACCTGGGCTGCCAGATTGTTCACAACCGCCTCAAGCGTCTGCCCTGCCACGACGTTACAACTGTAACCGGCGCCGTCCACGATAACAAACCAGGTTTCGCCGGCCAGCGGCGCGCCGGTCAGGGTTACCGTGGAAGTCTGGGCAACAGCCGTACTGATGGTTGCGGAAAGTGCCGTCGTCACATTCAGTGCACCGCCGGCCGGTTTGGCAATAACGACCGCATTGCCCTCTGCGCTGGCCAGGTACCCGCCAGCGCCGTTTATGGCGGCGGCCAGACCGGAAGCTGCCTCTGCCAGACTTTGTCCTGCCACCACGGTGTAATCAAAGGCAACACCATCGACGCTGATTGTCGCCGTACCGGCAACTGCCGCACCGGTCAACAGCACCTTGGTCGTAAGGACACCTGCCACAGCATGGCTGTAAACGGTGCCGTTCACGTCCAGTGCCCAGACTTCACCGGCAGCAGGAGTGCCGGCAAGGGTCACTTTTGTTTCAGCAGCGGTAAAAACCCGTGCCGTGGCTGTAGTAGCATCATCAATGGCTTCAATACCGGTATAGGTATAGCCGGCTTCACCCTGGAACACAGCTCCCGAGTCAATACCGGTGGCACTGTAGGTTTTCAGCGCCCCGGCAGTGCCGCCGCTGTACTGGATTCGGTCGATACCGGATGAGAGGCCGGGTGCATTACCCTTCAGGGAACCGCTGATGCTGCCGGCAGCGCCGAACACAAAGGTATCGTCCGCGTCCTGCGCTCCGATCAGGGTCTCAATGGAAGAAAAACCGAAGCCGCTATTAAGCGTTCCGCTGTTGCTGCCGGTGATATTCCAGATGTTGGCATCAACCGTACCGACCAGCTTGTCTTCGCCGGACGACCCGCCGATCACGTTCTGGATATTGAGAATACCCTTGACGCCGGTGGCTCTGCCGACATTCGTCCGCACCCCCATCAGTGACAGGTCAAGCTCGACAGCGGTGGTATAGGCGGCATAGTTCAGGGTATTGACTTTGCCCGCGCCGACCCCGCCGGTGATGTAGCCTTCAAGGAAACCGCCATCATCAAAGACAAAGGTATTGTTCCCCTGGCCGCCGATGATGTTTTCTATGCCGACAGACTCGCCGAGCGTGTTGCCGCTGGTGTCTGCAACCGAAACCGTGCCGTCGTCATGAATGGTAAAGGTGAGGTCTTTGGTAACCCGTGAGAAATCAAGGGTGTCGTTGTCGATTATGCCGCCACTGGTGATGGTATACTGTCCCCAGTTTTCGTTAAAGATGAAGGTGTCGTTGCCGCTCCCCCCCCTGACGGTTTCCACCCTGCCGATACCGCTCAAAGCACCCGTACCTGAATCCCGCACCGCATGTACGGCAACACTGTTCAGGCCTTCGGCAACGGCAACGCTCTTGTCCGAATTGAAGGCAACGGTCAGGTCCTTCGTAACCGCAGAAAAGTTGAGGCTGTCATTGTCGCCGACGGTAGTATCAACAACGACATCGGTGCCCCAGCCATCCTTGAAAAAGAAAGTGTCTGCTTCCGGTGTGCCCTGAAGTACGTCTGCCCCGGAACCGCCAATAACTTTTTCGACATTGCTGATGCGGTTTAACGGCACCGGCGCGGTATAGACCGTAGCGTCAAGGATATCGCTGCCGCCATCGGCAAGCTCTACAATCGTGTCCGCCTCGCCCATTGCGGTCAGCAGATAGGTATCATCACCTGCGCCGCCGATCAGCACGTCATTGCCTGCGCCGCCGGTAATCGCGTCATTTCCGGCATTTCCGGTAATGGTGTTGACGGCTGCATTACCGGTAAAGGTATCGTTACCGGAACCGCCGATCATGGAGCGGATATTGCGAATGCCGGTGGTACCTGTGGCAGAACCGGCAGCCAGGTCTACCGCAACGGTCGTTGTGAAGGCCGAATAATCAAGGGTATTTGTCCCGCCAACACCGCCGTCGATATAGCCGACAAAATCGGCGCCATCTTCAAAGATAAAAGTATTGTTCCCGGAACCGCCAATGAGTTTGTCGATAATATCCACGTGGCTGAGTGAACCTGACACTCCTGTCACTGAAACCGTACTGTCGGTATGGATGGTAAAGGTGAGATCTGAAGAAACCGCCGAAAAGTCGAGAGCATCAAGGCCGTATTCGCCAAAATCCGTGATGGCGTCACTGCCCCAGCCGTTAGCAAATTTGAAGGTATCAGAACCTTCTCCGCCATCAAGCACATCATTGGCAGTGCGACCGATCAGGAGGTCATCGCCCGCTCCTCCCGCCACAGCCTGAATATTGCTGAAGGTGGTGGTAACAATGGCCGATGCCACCGGGGTGCCTGTCAGTGTGCCGCCGCTGCCGGTCAGGGCAATGCCCAGATCGGTGGCTGCCGTGCACCCGTTCAGACCTGACACCGCCAGATTTGCGATGGTCAGATTGCCGCTTCCGGCTGACGTATCGGTAATGGTAATCCTGTTGCCCGTAACCGCTCCGGAAAGATGGCTGTCAGCTGCGGCAATCGCCGTAAAGACATCCTGCACGGTAACGGCATCGCCGATAGTTACATCTACCGATGTCCCGTTTTTGAGAGTGATCCGCAGGTCATTGACGACCGGACGTCCTTCAAGCGTACTGCCAACGCCGATGGCGGCTATACCCAGATCGGTCGCGGTTGTTGACCCGTTCAGATTGGCAACGGTCAGGTTGCCGGAACCGTTGGCCGAATCTGTAATCACGATACGATTCCAGGCACTGTTGAGGTTTGCGTAAAGGTTTATATGGGCATTGCTGATGGCATCAAGAAGATTCTGCACCGTGACAACAGCAGTGAGATCTATATCAACATTCGTCCCATCCGTAAGGGTGACACGGATGTCATTGCCGGCAACGGTTCTGACACCCGCGCCATTATTGAACGTGGCAAGCGGAGTGGCTGCCAGCAAATAGGCGGTATCCACACCACGGCCATTATTAAGGGCGCTGAGCGGTGTCTGTGGCGTCAGGGTTTCCATAACCCCGCCGGAAATAATCGTCCCGCCCACCGAAGCGACTCCGTTCGTCAGATCTGCCAAAACCGGCGTCTGGCTGGCGGAATAATCCAGAATATTTGTGCCGCCGCCGCCATTGATGGTTCCGGCAAAAGAGGCGCCGTTCTCAAAGACAAACCTGTCGTTGCCTGCGCCACCGACAATACCGGTGACACCGGCAGCCACCTGCAGCTTGTTTGACCCATCGCCTACCGACAGCGTTCCGTTTGCATGAATGGTTACGGTGAGATTTTCCGTTACCGCAGAAAGATTCAACGTGGCGGAGCCAGTGACACCGGTGATAACATCATCACCCCACTGCCCGGAAAGCACGAAAGTTTCGGCTCCGCTGCCGCCAATGATCGTATCTTTGCCAAAACCACCGTTAAGAGTGTCGTTGCCCCCCCTGCCGTCTATGGTGTTATCCGAGACGTCACCGGTAATGATGTCGTTTTTTGAACTCCCGATCACATTTCGGATATTGCTTACGCCGCCCGTACCGGTTGCTGTCCCCGTACCCAGATTGACTGTTACGGCGGAGGTGTACGCGGAGTAATCCAGAGTATTCGTTCCGTCGGCTCCGCCCGCAATAGTGCCGCCAAAAACAGCGCCGTCTTCAAAAACAAACAGATTGTTCCCTTTGCCGCCGATAAGCTTTTCCATGCCGGCAACAGCGTTTACTGCGTTGGCCCCTGAAGTTATGGAGACAGTTCCGTTGGCACGAATGGTAAAGGTCAGATCAGATGTGACTGCGGAAAAATCAAGCGTATCTATGCCACTGCTGCCATTATCGGTGACGGTGTCGCTACCCCAGCCATTCGAGAACAGGTAGGAGTCAGCACCGTCTGCGCCGGTAAACGCCTGATTCGTCGAATCGCTGACAAAATCCTGCAACAGATACCTATACCCTTGCACCGACAGCGGAGCGGCCTCGATAACGCCGGTACTGTATTCAAGGGTCCAATCCCCCCCCTGAGATGAATCCCCGGTGCTACCGGTCGAAGCGGCAACATCGGCCCCGGTAATTTCACCGAGCCTTTTGACAAACGCTATGCCGGCTTCTCCGTCAGCAATGCCGCACCCATAGAGCAGTACATCCCCGCCCGGCTTGATGCTCTCCTTCCACGAAGCAAGCTGGGTTGTTTTCTGCTGTAGCTCCTGCTGGTCAACCGAGCTGTCACCGATCTGCATGAAGCCGGTGGCGCCGTGGGAGATGATGTGAACCGCGGAAACGTCCTTACGACCGGAAAGTTTTTCCGTAATCTGGTCGATGCCGTCGCGAGACGGGTCAAGAAGGTTTATTTCGATCGGGGATTCATTCGTATGCTGCGCGGTTATCTGTTTAATTATCGAGGCATAGTCGTTAACAGCAGGGTCAACAAAGACAAGCTGCAAACCGCTCTGTTGTTGCGGCAGGGTCAACTTTGCCGCATTGTTTTGAATGGCTGCAGAGCCGGATGTGACAAGGTCTGCAGGTGTGGCCAGGCTTGATACAGGTGCTGCGGCTGCCGTTGTTTCGATGTATGGTATGCCATGGATGGTATCTGCCAGCGGGGGAACGGCAAAACCGGGGGCATCTATGTTCTGCGGCGGAATGAGGGTATCGCCGGACAGAAGTACGCGGCTTTCCAACGTTTCAAAATGAACCGTGCGCCGGTTTGACGGGGACGGTTCATTGCTTCTGAATGTCGCGGCTATTTTTCTAAACTTTCTCAACAGACTCATTGCCCACCCCCGGCGAAATCATATTCGCCTTTGCAGCCGATCAATTCTGTAACAAGGTATTTACGAGACCGAGTTCTTCAGGCTTCAAGGTTCCCACGGCATGTTTGAGCCGTAAGGAATTGAGGATGTAATCATTGCGCGCCTGGGAATACTCTTTTTTGTACCGGAAGAGATCCTGCATGGCATCAAGCACCGCAATGCTGATATACAATCCGGACTTGAAGCCGTCTTCCTTTGCTTCCACAACCAATTTCTGTGCGTCAATCGACTTCTTCATTGCCTCAACCCGTGCTATGGAACTCACAATCCCGGAATACGTGGAGCGAACCTTCCTTTCCACCATGCGATTCTGCTTCGTAACCCCCTGAAGAGCGCTTTGGTGCAAACTGGCAGCCTCCCTGGTCCTGGAGGTTACGATACCCCCCTCGTAGAGCGGGACATTCAGCTTTATCAAGAAGTCATATGTAGTCGTGTCGCTTCCCCCGCCAAAGAGTGAGCCTTTGGTCTGCCTGTTGGCAAAGTCAGCCTGAAAATCAAGCGCGGGATAGTGAGCCGCCTTCTGACGTTCAATTTCCTTGTCAGCAATTTCGGCCTTGCGTTTCTGGATAAGAATTTCAAGATTTTGCTTCAACCCTGCTTCAGTCCAATAGTCAACGTTTTCCGGGAACGGTTGCGACAGAGCAATATCATCCTTCAGCGGCTGTATCTCCTGGGTAGTTACTCCGCAGATTTCCGTAAGTGCCTGGAGAGCGTCATTAAGGGAATTTTCCGTTTCAATCCGCTGCGCCCGTACCGCGGCGAGGCGCGCCTCGGTATCGTACCGGTCTGTTATCGGAGCCATCCCCTTATCCGAGCGCTCTTTTGCCCTCACATGGTGGAGTTCAACCGCAGACTCCTCGCTCTTTATGGCAGCAAGCCGGTCCTTGGCGACGAGAACCTCCATATACGCTTCGGCAACCCTGAGGGCCAGATCCTGCCGGGCTTTTTCAAGTTCAAGCGCGGAACGGCTCAACACCGATTTTGCTTGGCTTATACTGGCAAACGACGAGTAGTGGAACAGCGGCAGGGATAGGGTGAGGCCGTAGGACTCGGAATCATAATTGGTTGCTCCCGCAGCGTAAACCTGGTTCTCGGAACTGTTAATTCTTTGATCGGTAAGCGTGTAGCTCACCTCACCGTACACCTTGGGCAAAAGGGAGGAATAGGCCTGACGCAACGTTTCAAGCGAAGCCCGTGAGTCATACTCCGAACCCTTTAATTGCGGGTCGTTTTGCAATGCAAGTCCGTAATAGTAAAGGAGATCGCGTGAGGATGCCGCTTGCGTGACAACAGAACACACACACACCAATAATGCCGATAAAACTGCTATTCTGCATGCAGACAGACATTGTATAAACACACAAACCTCCGCTTTGCTTCAATAAAATCCAAGTCGCCAGGCACAGCCATTGACCAGTTTGATACACCTACCGTTCATCTCTGGGCTTGAATTAATTCGTTACGAGAGCCGGTTCCACCCGGCTTCAAAAATAGCTGCTCACACTCAGGTTTATCATCACATCACGCCTGTTTGATGCTCCCGGCAGATCGTATTCTGTAAATACCGGCACAACAATTCCCGCGACGGCCATCCCGCGCTCTGAAAACCTGTAGGTGACCTCGGGGATAAGATCGATCGTTGTCAGTGCATTTTTTTGCAACTCCGAATTTATCCTCGAACTGAAGGCGTGCAAGCCCGCTGCTTTAATACCGGCACTGAATCCTGTTGAAGAAAATGCCCGTTCGGTTGCCGCCATGTAGGCAACAGTCGGAGCGTATACGACGCCGTTGTCCATGACCCAAAAATCAAACGGAGGGGGTATGGTTATCCCGGCCATGAGTGTTGTCCGGTAGCCGCCACACTTGATAATGGATTTATGGGTAAAGGAAAAATCGTATGACCCGGTGCCGGAATGGCTCTCCGGTTCTCCGGTAGGAAATTTTGCCGTAAAGATGAAATAGGCATCATAATTTGTATCTACATCGGTTCTGTATTTGACACTGAACATCGTGTCTCCCACCTTCAATCCCGGGCTTTCCGAATTGGATACCAGCGGAATATCAAACTGGGCCTGCAGATCAGGATTAATAAAGAGAGACACCGGCACATCATAGATGCCGTGTCCGCTGCGTATATAGGTATCAAGTCCCACCCGTCCCAACGGGGGGGAGGCAAATCCGGACAGGTCCGGCTCCGTGCTCGTCTGAATCGTCCTGAATACCAGGGGGGAAGCGAGAGAATCCGCCTTGGGCGGAGATACCAGGTTGGTGATTCGTCCGGTTTCGGCGAATGCATTCTGAGCGCTCAATGCGAGCAGGCAGACTCCCATGACTGCATACAAGAAGTGTGGCCTCATTAATATATCTCCCGGATCAGACTGAAATCGAAATCGGCAACAAATATATTTGCCCCGTCAGACGTAATACCCTTCGGATGCGAGAACGTTGCGATGCCACCATCCCCATCGGCGCGACCGGCAGACCCCGAACCGGTTACTTTCGTAACAATCCCTCCGGCAATGTCAATCTTGCGGATAGTGTTGTTGTTTGAATCCGCGACATAGAGATTTGTTCCGTCGGTTGTAATACCTGACGGAGCATTAAAGCGGGCTGCTGTTCCGGTGCCGTCAATTGAGCCGGGAGTTGTCGAACCGGCAACTGTGGTAACAGCGCCCGTCGCAATCTCGATTTTGCGAATGTTGTTGTTGGCCGAATCAGTCAAAAACAGACTTGTGCCGTCCGTGGTAAGTCCTTCCGGAATATTGAAAGTGGCTGCTGTTCCTGTTGCATCAACAGCCCCGGAAGCACCGGATCCGGCCAGCGTTGAGACCACCCCAGTTGCAACGATGATCCTTCGAACTATCCGGCTGCCGGAATCCGCCACATAGACATTGGTGCCGTCAGCATCTATTGTTATTCCACGTGGATAGGTGAAGCTTGCCGCAGCACCTGTGCCATTGCTGCTGCCGGAGGTCGCCGAACCGGCCAGGGTGGTGACGGTACCGGTGGCTATTTCAACGCTGCGGATCATATGGTTGTAAAAGTCGGAGACATAGAGGTGCACACCGTCCGTCGTGATGCCATAGGGCGCATTGAAGCGAGCTGCCGGACCGATACCGTCAGCAGTACCGGAAACATTGGGGTCCCCTGAACCAGCCAGGGTTGTGACTTCACCGGTCGATATGACTATTTTCCTGATCGAGTTGTTGAACGTGTCGGCGACAAAAAGATTCTTGCCGTCAGTAGTAATTCCGAACGGATTTCTGAAAGCGGCAGCAGTTCTGGTGCCATCCGTTGATCCCGGTTCAGCGGTTCCGGCAATGGTGGTGACCTTGTAGCTCATGGTCAACGGAACTCCCTGAAGCGTCCCACCAATCAGGGTGTCCCCTTCAGGTGTGGCTTTGATCGTTGCGGAAACCTCCGGTGAGGGTGTTGAGTCACCGGTCGAGTTGTAGGCTGTCACCTGATAGTAGTAGGTAGTGCCCGGAATCGCGGAGCTGTCGAGAAAGGTTGTCACCGTCAGGCCTGTCGCGATTGCCGTTTTTGTCGTAACCGGACCCGATGCCGTTGAGCGGTACACTTTGTACCCGATGATCGAAGAAACTGATTTCCAGCTTAATTCGATGCTGGACGCGCTGGATGTGACAACAACGCCTGAAGGCGGATCAAACGAATTAGTTCCGCCGCACCCGGTAATCAGCATCAACAGTAGACCAGCAATCAATAACAACGGCTTTGCCATGGAGATATCCTCTTTCAATCAATCCGGCTGATTTCAACCACATCAATATTTTTGTCGCGCTGACATAGCTCTAGCAACTTTACCACTAATATGCACGTTATCAAATTAAAATATACTTTGTAAACAGGGTGATTAACGGTGTTTTTGTGAGGGATTTCACGGACATGTCCGTAGGTAAAATATTTGTAACATCGATGGAAGGGGGAAGAGCGCGGTTCTTTTAGATTTAGTCAGGTTTCCTTAATGTATTGTATGGCAAGGCGGCGCATTGCCTTAACGCCACTGAGTTCCAGCTTTTCAATAATTCTGGCATAATAGGATTCAACCGTACGAGGGCTTATGGCAAAGAGATCTGCCATCTCGGCAGCTGAGTCCCCCTCACCTGTCCGGCGAAAGACTTCCATTTCACGGTCACTCAACCGTTCCACCGGAATCCGGGGGTTGTTCGAAATGAGCTTGTCTGCCAGGATCCTGGCGATTACAGGGCTGAAAAAGCGTTGGCCGGACAGTACCTCCCTGACTGCGGCAAGAAGAGTGGCCGCCGTCTCCCGCTTTGTCACATACCCCACTGCACCGGCCGCAAAGGCGGATTCAACATGGAGGGCATCATCGTACATCGAGTAGACGAGCGTCATAACGCCACGCGGAGCTACTTCCCTGATCAGGTCAAGCCCGCTCTCGTTGCCGAGAGAGAGATCCACCAGTACCAGATCGGGCCGGGCTTCCTCCAAACATCGCAACGCCTCTTCCCGGCTTGCCGCTTCCCCGCAGACAACTATCCCCTCCTGGTGCAGAAGCAGTGAAAGCCCCTGACGGACGGCAGGATGGTCGTCAACAAGAAAGATCCTGATACCTGTAAGTGTGTTCTCAGACAAGCAGCTTCTCCCCGGATTTAATTCTTGAGCATGGCGCGGTACAGACAACAAGTGTCCCTCCGTCCTCTGGGTCACGGATATCAAGCCTTCCGCCAATGGTTCCCGCCCTATGCCTCATGATCCCGATCCCCATCCCGCCGTTTTTCTTTGCCGCCACGCACCGGCCCACTCCGTTGTCGCGCACTTTCAGAACAAATCCTTCTTCAAAGCTGCATTCCATTGACACGATAACAAGAGTAGCTTTCGAATGTTTCACCGCGTTGGTAATAGCCTCACGGGCGATACGGTACATATGGGTCAGCTGGTCAGTAGAGCATGAACCGCACCCCAGTTTCTGATGAAACTCCATTACCGGCGCACCCTGCCTCGACAGACACCGGATCAATTCTTCCAAAGGAGCGGCCAAATTTTTTGAATCAAGCTCCAAAGGACAAAGCCCGCGTGAAAGATCATAAGCATGGTTTACCGCGTCGTCAAGCAATTGCCCCAGCATCTCCACCTCAACGATACTGGCACCGCCAGAAGCCAGTCTGCTTTCAAGAGCGGCGCAATGCAAACGCGCTCCGGTCAATTGTTGGCAAAGGCCGTCATGGATATCATGGCTGATCTGCAAGCGTTCATTATCACTAATCTTGATAATTTCGCATTCCAATCGGATTCGCTCTGCCATCTCCGCTTCCAGGGCGCGCCCCGCTGCTGCATGCTCTTCCACTTCCTGTTGAAGAGTTGAAACAAGATTCCCGATTTGCATATTCATGCTGGAAAGAGCCTGAATATGCTCCTCTCGTTCGCCGGAAAGCTGCTCGGCCGCAATAAATGCCTCAGAATACCGCCGCGCCAGAACCAGCGATTGAGTACACACCAGAAACAGAAATCCGAACGGGGCAACGTAAGCGGTTGAAATAACCCCGCGATTATGAAGAATATCATTGCTCACTGCCAGGAAGAAGATCAGCAGGCCCGTCAGGATCGTTGCGGCCCCGTTTCTTTTAAGAATGATCGCCCTGATCAAAACATAGCAGATATATCCTTGAATAAGCAGTATCAGCGGATGAAAGGGTTCTACCAAGAGGCTGGATATTTTTGCAGAGGACACCAGGGCAACCAGACCAAAGGCCAGGCAGCTTCTCTTCAGTATCCGCATAAGCCGGAGTGAGCATTCGGTAAAGTAGAGTGACTGAATGAAAAGCAGTAGCAGCAGAAAAGCGGCGTGTGCTGTAATCAGTTCAATTTTGAACACCGCTTCCCAGGAGAATTCCGGAAAAAGGTAGGTAAAAAAGCGGTTCTCTGTCAGAGCCGTCCTGCAAGCAACATCCAGACAGAACAGCCCGAAATACAACAACGAATAATTCTGCCTTTTGAGCAGGAACATACACACATGGTAAGCTCCCATGATCAGCAGACAGCCGAACAGAAAGTAATCCAGTCCCCACTTCAGCTCCTGCATCCTGAACAGGTCCGCCTCGGTCCCCAGTGTAACGGGATTCCAGACACCTCCCTTGGAGTGGTTGAAATTTGCTACCTGCAGCACAATATCGAGCAGCACTTGATCGGACGGGATTTTGGCGAGTTGCAGCAGGTATTGGGGTTTGGTAGTGGCATAGCCGGTTCCAACCATTCCGTTGGCCGCGACCAGTTTCCCGTTAACCCAGAGCCGATAGGCAGAAGATTCATCAAGAACGCGAACCGCCAGCGACGGTGAGTTTGGCTTTAAGGCAACTCGCGCCCGGAAGGTCGCAAAACCGTCGCCCGTCAGCTTTTCACCATTTATTTCCCGATCATTCCATGCGCCGGGAACCGTGAAAAAACCGGTCATGGGCATGTGTTCTGCTGCAGAAAATTTTTGCGGAGGAATAAGTTGTCGCCAGTAGAACTCCCAGTCACCGTTCAGATTAACGCTGCCATTATTGGCGAAATCCCACGAGGCAAGGTCAGCAACACCCTGGCGGACTAAACGTCCATCGTCGTTTCCAGATACGGCACTGCAACCGTAAAGGAGTGAAATCAAAAAAAATGAAACAATTGCATAACTATATACTTTTTTTTTAACTGCAAAGAACATGACGAATCCCGTTGTTCAAATGCATGCATGTAGTGAAGGTGCCAAACCAGCAAATGCTTCTGACTGTTTGCATAGTCTCTAATGTAAATATATGCAAAACAGCAATCATGTCAATTCACTTCAGCCACTCCTCGCTCATTCTCTACGCCTTCCAATCCGGAATCAGTCTCAATAAACATGCCAAGGCTGACTATCCCGCCAGTCGAACTGGCAACCTTCTTATTATTATATATACTCATAAAATAACGCCGGATGAGGTAGAATGGTCTACTCTGTTCCGTGACACAACAAGATCAACGGTAAATAACCGTTCTCGCAAGGACTCGACGCATGTCCGATTCTCACAATCCGTGTACCAGACTGCGATTAGCAACGATGTATGCCGCTGGCGCGCTTCTGCTGCTCCTGCTCTTATCCGTCCGGCCTCTGCATGCCGCCGAGCCGGTCCAGATCGTCATTTCCGGAATTGAAGGCGAGGCGATGAAAAACGTGCAGGAATCTCTTGCTCTCCCTTCAGGCCTGGAACATGAAGGCAAGGTTGACCGGCTCTGGCTCGATCGTTTTGCACAGCAGGCGGCCGACAAAGTCAGGAGGGCTCTGGAGCCGTTCGGCTACTACAGCTCCATGGTCACGGTTACGGTAGAATCGCCCGAAGGACAGTATCGCCTCATGGTCAAGGTTCTGCCCGGAGAACCGGTGCGTCTGAGTGAAGTAACGGTAGCCCTGGCCGGACCGGGCGGTGAAGAAACGGACTTAAAGAATCTGGCGGCGGCGTTCCCCCTGAGCAAGGGAGATGTGCTGCTGCACCAGAGGTATGAAGACGCCAAGGAGGCGCTCAAAACACGTGCCCGGGAACTTGGCTATCTGGATGCGGACTTTTCACGGCGCGAAATCCGTATCGAGCAGCCCGCCACAACCGCCAGCATCAACCTGCTGCTGGCGACGGGAGAAAAATTTTATTTCGGCGTTACGGGCATCCACGGGGCGCCGGATTATCCGGACAGTTTCCTGCGCCGGTACCTGACCTACAAACCGGGGGAACTGTTTTCCTATCCGGCCCTTGGAGAAACACAGCGCAATTTCACCAACTCCGAACGCTTTAAAGAGGTCGTCATCACACCGGACAAAGAGTCCGTCGAAGCATCCAGGGTGCCGGTAACCGTACAATTAAAACCCGGTCCCCGCATCACTCTGCGGCCAGGCATCGGCTACGGCACGGATACGGGGGCACGCTTTACCGTCAGATACCGCGACCTGAACATGTTTGATCTGGGGCATGAATTCTATTCGCATCTGTATATCGCCGAGCGGCTCCAGGGTCTGGTAACAGGCTATGTCATTCCCAGCTCGACGGATGTCAGAAGCTCCAAGACAGTGCAAGTGAACCTGCAGCGGGAGGAGGCTAAAACCTATACCAGCCGGATCGCAGCCCTCGAACTTGGTCACAACCGGAGCTTCGGCGTCGGCAAGCTGGGTACGGCCTACGTAAAGGCTCAATATGAAGAATTCACCGTGGGTCTCCAGGATTCGACCTCACGCCTGCTGCTGCCGGGTCTCCGTTTTACCGACAATCGTTACGACAACCCGGTGCGGCCACAAAAAGGCTTCCGCTACGCTCTTGATCTCCACGGCACCCATCAGTCGCTCGGCTCGGATACGGCACTGGTACAGATCCTGGCCGAAGGCGGATACCTGCTGCCGCTCCCCTGGCGATTTTCCCTGCACACCCGCGCAAAGGGGGGAACAACCCTTCTGAACGATCCCCTGGTTGACATTCCCCCATCGCTCCGCTTCTTTACCGGCGGGGATCAGAGCGTCCGGGGCTATTCCTACAAATCGCTCGGCCCGCGTGATGCCTCCGGCAACGTCATAGGCGGCAAACAACTTGTGACCGGCAGTATCGAGCTGGAGCGGGCCCTCTTCAAGAGCTGGGGAGTATCGGTCTTTTACGATGCCGGCAACACCTTTAATACCTTCACGGACGTCCGCCTGTTCCGGGGAGCGGGCTTCGGGCTGCACTACTTTACCCCGGTCGGCGCCCTGAATCTGTCGGTGGCCAGACCGGTCGGCGTGGAAAAACCGGCCACCCATTTCCATTTCACCGTGGGATTTGAGCTATGAAACCGTTTTCCCTGCGCAGAGCCTTCGCGGTTGCGGCGCTTGCCCAGACAGGGGCGGCAGTGCTGGCATTTGCCGCCCTTGTCTGGGCAACAGCCACGACACAGGGAACACGCTGGCTGCTGACGTCGCTGCTTCCTCTCAGCGGGGTCAACGTCACCGCACACCGGATTGAAGGGAGATTGTTCGATCGTCTGCTCCTTACCGGGATACGGGTCACCACCCTACAGCAGGAAATGGCGGTCAAGACCCTGGAACTGCGCTGGAGGCCATTGCTTCTGCTGACAGGCACCGTCGCCATCCAGGAGCTGTCCGTAAACGGAGTGCGGATTCAGGACGACACCCCGCCCGACACGAAACCACCCGATTTGTCCTGGCCGAAACTGCCCGAAACGGCGCATCTGTTTGACGGCACGATTGCCCGCCTGCGAGTGTCGGACATCAGCTATCGCCGCCTGCAGGACCAGCCGGTGTTGATAACGTCCATTGACGGTTCCGCCACCTGGGGAGCCGACCAGTTCTCCCTCACCGGACTCAACGTAACATCCCCTTCCGGACAGGCAAGCGGCAGCGTTGCGGCAGGCTTCAAGCAGCCGGCCCTCACGGCAGATCTTGCGCTTGCATCGGCACTCCCCGTTGCGGAGATGGACCGGTTTTCGGTACAGATCCGGCCCGGCAAAAACACCTCCGCGAAGCAGTTTTTCGGGAACGTGGCAGTGACAGGAAGCGCCGGGACCGCGAAACGGCTGGAACTAAGCGGTGAGGTGGGAATGGCACAGAACGAGTTCATTCTCAAGCAGCTTCGCCTGTCCAGTCCCCAGAGGGGCGGGGTGATTACGGCCGATGGCTCACTGACCTTCACCCCCAGGGAGCCGGTGCTGTCGCTGCAGATCAAGGCGGCCGGCCTCGATCTTGCCCCCGAGCTGAACATGCCGACGGACCTTTCCGGCACCCTGAAATTCGCGGGAACCATGGACAGCTATCGCGGCGGTTTCAACTTCGCCAACAACGGTAAAGGATGGCGGGAGGCGGCTGTTTCCGCATCATACAGCGGCTCACGCGAAGAGATACACATTGCCCCGTTGACCGCCCGGGTCCTTGATGGATCTCTGGCAGGAAACCTTGTGGCAGACTGGCGCGACGGATTTACGCTGCGGGGAACCATAAACGGCAAAAACATCAATCCGGCCAGGATCGACCCTGCCTGGAAGGGGGTGGCCAATTTCAGCGCAGCCGGAGGATTCAGCCGATCCGCCACCGGGAACCTTTCGGGAAGCGTCACCGGCTCGCTCCTGGAGAGCAACCTGCACGGACAGGAACTGACCGGTAAACTGCAGGCGGAATACTCCAGCAACAACCTCACCATCTCCCGCATGGATCTGCAGGGGAAAGGCTTTGACCTGCACGCCTCGGGATCGCTGGAACAGCGGCTTACGCTGTCGGCACGGATCACCGACCTGTCGCTGCTGGTGCCGGGGTCATCCGGAACTGTCAGAAGTGATGGCTGGGTGCGCTGGCGCAACCATCAGCTCAGCGGCGCCGCCACCGGTAAGGGGAGCACACTTGCCTACGCCGGGACACAAATTGCTGCTGCCACCCTGACCGCCCGGCTTGATGAAGGGGACAACCATCCCGGACATATTGCACTATCCCTTCAGAATGCAATCCATAGCCAGTACGCATTGACTGCCGTGACCGTAACTGCGGACGGGACGCTGCTGCGTCATATCGTACACGCAGCAGTGTCATCTGGGAGCAGCGAAGCGAAGCTGGCCCTGTCGGCCGGTTACGTTTCCAACATCTGGACCGGCAGGATCACCAGCCTCACCGGGAATGACCGGAACGGGTCATGGAACATGCCGGCTCCGGCTCCCTTTGCGGCCAGCCCCGGAAAATTCACCCTATCTCCACTCACCTTGACAACCGGCACAGCGGAGCGCCTCGAAGTCGCCGCTGATCTAGGGTTGAATCCCCTGAGCGGCCAGCTCCGAACCCAGTGGAGCGATTTTAACTTGGCAAGAGCCAACCCCTATCTGAAAGAAGTGCAGATGACGGGACGCAGCAGTGGCAGCGTCAAAGCAGGCTTTCCGTCCGGAGATCGCCTTACCCTGTCTGGGAGCGCCAGCGGTAGTGGAACAATCACCCGCAACAAAGACAGCATCACGATTGACCGGATTCTGACGACTTTTAACGGCGGTGAACAGGGTCTGCGGGCTGACGTGGACCTCCATGAGTCAACCGGCGGAAGTGTAAAAGGCACCTTTTTATCAAGCGCCCCGCTCCTGCTTGCCCTGCCAGAGAAAGGGAAGCTGACGGCACAATGGAACGGGATAGACACTGCCCTGCTTAAGCCATGGCTCCCCGCAGGCACTGAAGTCAAGGGACACATCAACGGCCGGGCGAACGGGATCATGCTGCCGGGACAGCGTTTCGAACTAAACGGCACCGCTTCTCTTTCCGGAGGAGCCGTACGCCAGGGTGAGCTGAACCTTTCCTTCGCTTCTGCAGAGGCCACGTGGGACTGGCAGAAAGAAACACTTTCCGCCAGCCTTGCCTTGGATATGGCTGCATACGGCACCGCCGAAGCAGAGTTCCAGCTGCCGGTTTCGGCCCGTTTTCCGGTTGCCGTCAACCGGCAGGCACCACTCCGGGGAGCAGTCACCGGCAGGTTTCAGGAGCAGGGACTGCTTGCTGCCCTGTTCCCGGATGTGATCCAGAAAAGCTTCGGGAATATTGACGCCGGAGTGACCTTAGGCGGGACCTGGGACATGCCGCAGATCGGAGGGACAGTCCGGCTTGCCAAGGCAGGAGCGTACCTTCCGTCAGCCGGCATCCACGTCAAGGACGTCCAGCTCTCGGCACGCCTGGAAAAGGACCTCATCCGGATCGATTCGTTCCGCGCACTCTCCGGCCCCGGCCATATCGAGGGAAACGGACTCATCACCCTCTCCGGCGTGCGGGTGACCGGCTACCATGGCACGCTGCACGGCGAAAACTTTCAGACCGTGTATCTGCCCGAACTCCGCATTAACTGCACACCGGAGCTCAGCTTTGAAGGGACTCTGCACAAGCTGAGCCTGCGCGGTGAACTGCGCATCCCGGAAATGCAGCTTGACGGCACAGCGGCCCGCACGGCTGTCCCCCCCAGCGGTGATGTCATCCGGGAAGGAATAGTCGCGGCGCCGGCTTCCGGTTCTCCGCTTGCTCTGGATGTCCAGATCAGGATTCTGATCGGTGAGAAGGTTGCCGTCAAGATAGCGGGGATCGACGCCCGGCTGGGCGGTGCCATGGATGTATCATTGAGCAGTCTCGACAAAATTACCAGCAGAGGTGAAATCACTGTAGCCAAGGGACACTTCCGCACCTATGGAGTAGACCTTGAAATAGTCCGCGGCCGCCTCTTTTTCGCCGGCGGACCAGTTGATCAGCCGACGCTCGATTTTCTGGCTTTGCGCACGGTCGGTGAGGTGAAAGCCGGCGTTACCGTTGCAGGGTCAATCCAAAATCCGATCATCAAGCTCTACTCCGAACCACCCATGCCTGATGTTGACGTCCTGGCCTATATTGTCCTCGGCCATCCCTACGAAAACAACGGTGAACAGGCCGGGCTCATGACCAAAGCCGCCGGCGCCCTGCTCACCTCCGGCCAGGCAAACGTCGTGCAGGACCAGCTGAAAAACCGGCTCGGCTTGAGTACACTGGAAATCCAGGGGGGGGTCGGTGCAAACTCCGGTGCCATGGGATACAAACCGCTCCCGGTGACCGCTCCCGGTGCCATACCGGCTTCATCACAACCGGGCGTCACCGATACGGTGCTCACCGTGGGCAAATACCTGACCCCGCAACTCTACATCAGTTACGGCAAGTCACTGTTTACCGGTAACAACATGTTCCTGCTGCGGTACGATATATTCAAAAAGTGGCAAATAGAAACCCAGACGGGGAGTGAGAGCGGCGCTGATCTGTTCTACAAGCTTGAATTCAAGTAATGCGGGAATAAGAAAAGGCCAACTATAAAATTAGTTGGCCTTTTCTCGAATCCACTTCTGAACTTTTGTACAGTTCCTGTTATTAAAACGTTAGCGCAAGTCTGAGATTGCTGCTTAGAGCTGACCCGGCGGAACCGGTACGCACATTCGAAACGGAGTAGTCCACCGTTATCGTTGATTTAATGCCGAACAGTTTTTCAACTCCCGTGCTGAGAAGCCCGATCGGATCGGTCGCAATGAGCAGAGCATGATCATACCATCGCAAATCCTGCTTGGACTTGATAAAATTTCGCAGCGGTTCAAAGACGTATCCCCCCAGAAGCGAACCGACCACCGGAGTAACGATGAGATCCTGTAGGGAAGGTTTCTCGGCGAAGCATTCGGCTCCATACTCGAACATGGTAGACATCATGACCGAGTATACGAACGATGAGGTCTGGTCCAGACCACGCTCCCGTGCCCTGGTATAGTACGTCGCTCCCCAGTAGGGATGAATGACATAGTTGACGTAGTACTTGTCTTTGTCCCAGACCGGAGCGCCGAAATTTCTCCAGTATTTATCAAAGCTGCTTCTTTTCTGCTCCTCGCTCCAGCCGGAAAAGCTCTCTGGCATTACATACGTGACAGCTGCAGCGCCAATCTGGGCGCCCAGAATAACCCCGGTGTCCCGCCCGATGCCGCCCCAGTCAGGAGCACGCTTTTCCGCACCGGGTGCCGGCACAGGTGTTTCACCGACCGGTGCAGAGAGAGTACCGGAAACGCTGGAACTCATTGTTGTAAAAGCAACCTCTTCAGGAAGAACAACAGAACCATTCTGCACCCTTTCACTGACTGGACCGTTGTTTTCGGCAAGGAAATAGTTCTCATGGTCGGTGGATTGGGGGACACCGGCAAAAGCATTACCTTGAAGGACCACGAACAGAATCAGTGCTGCAGATAGACAACGGGCCGTCCGGCCGCTCAAGGTAGTGATTATGAAAAATGCTGCTTGATTAAACACGCGTTCCTCGCACAGGTAGAGATCAGGTTTGGTACTTTTATTTGTCAACGGGAAACGGTTCAAAAATTGATCGACAAAGCAGTCTTCAGATTCTGGCCCTCCGGTCAGAGCGCCTTCAATTCGCCATTCTTAGTTTCAAGCTTTTTTACCAACCCGGCGTACCCGCTTGATTTAATAATTCTGCCGAACTGGCTCCGATAGTTGGACACGAGACTGACACCTTCAATCACCACGTCGTAGACCATCCATCTGTTGTTTTGTCTGATCATGCGATAATCGAGCGTAAACTCGTCACGTTTGGCGGTCACGACTTTGGACTTTATTTCAGCATGGTCGCCATCAAACAGCTCCTTGATGTATACGATCTTCTCATTGTTGTATGATTCGATTTTTCCCGCGTACGAGTTTTCCAGCAGTTCAGCAAAGAGCTCGGCAAAGCGCACTTTCTCTTCCGGCGCCAGTTCATTCCAATGCCTGCCAAGAGAACGCTTTGACATTTCGTTATAGTCGAAAATCGTGCTGATCGTCCGCTTCAATGCCTGCCGGCGTTTCTTTTCACTGGTCTTTCCGTCCTTGTCCGCAACGATGCGGACAACGTCATCAACGGTTTTCTTCACATCCTCCAGCGGCGTGGCAAACGCCTGAGAGACGGACAGAAGCAAACCTATGACCAGCACTGTGACTCGTTTCATTTAATAGCCCTCTTTCAGTTGCAGTTTTTTCAACTCACTTACGTCAGAATCCGGCCAGCCACCGGAATGAACATTCATTCTCTTTCGCATGCTTCAGTCAAATACTTCATACTGACTGAATTGCAATGGTCGGTAGCGAACCATCTCGCAGACGGAATTCAGCCGCATCGCAAAAACATTAAACCATAATTCTATATATATGCTTATATGTATATCAGGTGATCCGTCTGAGCGTCAACATAAAAACAAAGAACTCAGCTGTCTTTCAAGACAACATGGCATTTATAACTAACACCAGCAAAGAGGAATGAACATTCATTCGTAGCAACAAATGCTATCCGACCGAACAAGTTAAAAGAATGAATGTTCATTCCTATAACAATCAAATCACCAATTCGTCAACAAATAATTTGGCCATAACAAAACAATTCGCCTGGCAATACTCATTCCGGATCTCCCAGATGTATTGGTCCTGATTGAGCGTAAAAGCACGCATTCAGGGATTCCGCATCACCAATTAATCACATGACCGCATGCGATACCCGACCCCCGGTTCGGTACTAATGTAATGAGGCCGGGAAGCATCGTTTTCTATTTTGCGCCGTAGGTTGCTTATGTTAACCCGCAGTACATGAGGCTGTTCAACATAGCCCACCCCCCAGATCTGCTTGAGTATCTGGCTGTGCGTCAGAACCTTTCCTGAATGAATGACAAGCAGGCGAAGGAGATCGTATTCCGTTGGCGTCAGCTGAACCTCTTCTCCCCGGACGATTACCCTTCTACGGGAAAGATCAACCTCAAGTTCATCAACCCTGTAAACCGGCTCAGGCGCCAGCTGCACCGAACGTCTGAGCGCCCCCCGGATTCGGGCCTGTAGCTCAGCCACACCAAACGGCTTGCTCAGATAATCATCAGCTCCGGCATCCAACGCTGTAACCTTGTCGTCCTCCCGGTCTCTCACGGAAAGAACTATAATCGGCACGTGCGACCATTCACGTATCCTCCTGATCACTTCAATTCCATCCATATCCGGGAGGCCAAGGTCAAGAAGAATGATGTCCGGATGCGTTGCCACAGTGGCTGCCAGTGCTGCGTGGCCACTTTCCGCCTGATGCAGGGAGAATTCGCCGGTGTCCAGAGTGGTATGCAAAAAACGCTGAATCGGCATTTCGTCGTCAACGATAAGAATACGTGGCAGATTGTCATCTTTAGACATCGCGTTCCCCTTTTTGCGGCAGCTGCACCACCAACCGCAACCCTCCGCCGGTCCGATTCTCTGCGTAAATTCTGCCACCATGCGCTTCGACAATACCTTTGCAGATTGAAAGCCCCAACCCGGTTCCACTGGCTCCCTCCGGCACGGATATACGGTGAAACTTGTCAAAGATACGTGTCAGGTCGTGTTCAGGAATACCGGGGCCGCGATCCGCAACTTCCATGGTCAGATGTGCTTCATCAGCGCTGGCAGTAATCTCGACAGGACTCTCGGGTGGAGAGTATTTCACCGCATTGTCAATAAGGTTAACCAGCACCTGGGTCATAAGCACCAGATCCATTCTGGCCAGGAGCAGCTCAGGCGGCAGCCGTACATCTACCGTTCTGGTTCCAAGACGATTTTCAACCGATGCCAGCGCACAACCCACAAGATCCTGCACATCGCATGTTTCCAGCTTCAATTTCAGTTCGCCGGCCTCCAGCCTGGTCATGTCGAGCAGATTGCCGACAAATCGATTCAATCGTCCGGCCTCTTCCCAGGCGGTATCCACCAATTCATGAAGGTTCTTCTCACTGAGTGGATTTTCTGTAGTGCGAATAGTACTCAATACTCCGGTAATAGTAACCAAAGGGGTACGAAGATCGTGGGAGACTGAATTAAGAAGGGCCCGCTCCAGGTTCTCCCTTGCCTTGAGAATTTGGGCGTGTTCGGCCTGCCGAGACAGGCGAACACGTTCCAGAGCCAGCGCGGACTGGGTGCTGAAGGCTTCAAGCAGATGCCGCAGCTGTTCGAAGCGGCTCTCCGGTTCCGTGTTAAAGCGAATGCCGAGAACACCCAGCGGAGTATCCAGCACCTGAAGCGGCATAAAGAGCAGTTCCGACAGAGGGAATATGGAAGTACCGACTCCGGCCGGGCGCTGACTCTTGAACGACCACTGGGCTACTTTTTCAGCTTCGATGTTTTCATTCCATCCGATGCTGGCTTCGGCAACAGCAAGCTTTTCACCGTCCACGAGAAACAGCACTGCACCGGCATCCAGACTTGACTCCACGTTTTTTACAATCGAAGCAGCGACAGAGTGCATATCTGCCGCTACGGCAAGATCCCGGCTCAAACGGTACAGGCTCGCCGTCTCGGCTTCACGCTCCTTCAGCTTCTCGGCACGGTCCTGAACTTTGGCCACCAGCGAACTGATAACTACGCCAACGACAAAGAATCCCAGGAAGGTAACAAGATACTCCTTGTCAGCAACACTGAACGTTAAACGCGGGGGAACAAAGAAAAAATCGAAAGCCAAAACGCCGAGAAAAGCGGTCAGGATGGCCTGTTTCAGGCCAAGCCGGAGAGAGGCGAGCACGACGGCCACCAGATAGACCATGACCATATTGGTGGGGGATATGTACGGACGAAGGGCTTCGCAAAACAGGGTGGCAATCAGCGTCAGTACCAGAACAGAGATATAGCTGACAGCACGCCGCATTCGTCTCTTCGGGAAGTATGATTCTGTGTGAGATCGCATGGCCATAGGTACAGTCTAAACAAACATGCCGCAACGGCAAGCATTATTTCTGGTGATGATCCGGCTCACATGAATCAAATGAGGATCATGTTCGCACCCTGATCGGCAGAATGACCGTCGTCAGCCCATCCCATTGCAGATGCCGCTGAATGGCAAATGCGGTTTCGTTATGCAGCATGCGATGATAGAATTTTTCCAGGCGAAAGGTCAGCTGACCGGTAAAAACTGTCGAGCGGGGATATTCTTCGTGGATAACCTTGCAGAGATCCGTTGCACCCTCTACAACATCCGTAGCTATTTCCATCCTGTAATCGGCGGCAAAACCCAGACGGCGAGCTAATACGACATATTTTTCAAGTCCGTCCGTAACTGACGTTTCCAATGCCGCAACCTCCTCCGCTCCTTTGAAGGAACCAGAATCAACCACGGCGACCGAAACAAAAATCACATTTTTGTACGTCTTGGGAAACGTGGTCAGTATCGAAAGAAGAGTATGTACCCCGAAACCACCATATCCGGAAACCAGCTGGATAGCAGTCTGGTCGTTATGGTTAAGAGCGGCACCGTTGTAGGTGTGGTTGACAGGAAAATCCAGCAACGTGTTATCAAGATCGGCAATACCTTGTCGTACCTTGTTGTAGTGTCCTTTGATAAGATAGCAGAGCCATATCACAACAGATGTGATCAGCAGGGTCATCCAGCCGCCTTCGGCAAATTTTTCTATGGTTGTGACAATCAGGATTGTTACGCAGAGAACCAACCCCACCAGGTGAACCAACAGGTGGCGAAACCATTTGGGATCCTCATTCCTTCGCTGAATGAAAAATTTTGACATGCCCAATTGCGAAAGCGAGAAGGTCACAAAAACGTTTATCGAGTACATGACAACCAGGGCTGAAACAGACCCGTGGGTGTAAAACAACAGGGCAATTGAGGCCACCCCCATAAGAAAAATTCCGTTACGCATGGTAAGACGGACCGACAGGGCGGCAAAGCGATGCGGAAACCATGAGTCAACCGCCATGTTGGCCATGACCCGCGGGCCATCCACAAAGCCTGCCTGGGCAGCCACCAGCAGCAAAGCACCCTCGGACAGTATCGTTACAAGAGCAATCCATTTCCCCATTGGCCAATTACCGAAAAGAGTATCCGCCAGCACGGAGTTGAGGGTTTTCCCCTCTGCCGGACTGATTCCGACAAGCAGATAACAGAGTAGCAGTGTCCCGGCCGTAAACGCCAACGATGTGGCCATATAGAGCATCGTACGCTTTCCGGTCTGCACCTTTGGCTCTCTCATGATCTGCATCCCGTTTGAAACAGCCTCTATGCCGGTATAGGTACCGCCGCCAAGAGAATATGCCCGCAGGAAAAGCATCATAATGCCGAAAAAACCTATGGTGGAAAGGTCATGCCGGGCACCCGCACCGACCGAAGCCACAACAGGTGCTATTTTGTCGGCATGCGATATGACACCATACAGCAGCATCACAAGATGCGTAGCTATGAAGGTCATAAATATGGGGGCCAGAATGGTTATGGATTCCTTGACGCCACGTACATTGAGTATGATCAGGACAATGGTCAGGAAACATGCCACCGGCACCTTGTAATGATGAAGCGACGGGGGGACATAACTGAAGAGCGCATCACAGCAGGAGGCGATGGAGATGGTGATCGTCATGACATAATCTACCAGGAGAGCGCTCCCCGAAACAACCCCGGCCTTCTCACCCAGAATGTGGCTGGCAACAATGTAGCCGCCGCCTCCATGGGGGAAGTGTTCGATGATACGGGAGTATGCGTAGGAGATGATAAACACCGTCATTGCCGTGGCAAGAGCCAACAGAAGCGCAAGGTAACGATGTTCACCAAGAGCACGAAAGGCTTCCTCAGGACCATAGGCCGACGAGGAAAGTCCATCAGAGCCAAGCCCGACCCAGGCCAGAATCGGAATCAACGACATCTTGTGAAACAGGTGCGGATCGTTCAGGTACTTTGGCGCACCAAAGATGGCCCGGGCAACCTTTTTGAAAATAGAACCGCCGGATATATCGGGTTCAGACTTCATGGGATTCCTGCCTTTTTTGAATGAACATCGGTCGCACCCTGTCAATTTCAACAACAGTCCATTGTTTCTTATTAATATCGAACACGGGTGTTTCACTATTGGTAAAGTCCGGCGGGGCAAGTTCCGTTATACCTTCACAATAATTAATATCCGATGGTGCACCAAAGTCCTGTCCCAGATACAGCCCGCTTTCAGTGTCAAACAAATAGAGTTTCATGACAATTTCTCCGCTGGCATAGGTGTTCTGCCGTCCTGATTACAGCATAGCGAAGAGCGGATAAAGACGGTGTCAAAATGCCCTTGAAACATATCAAGAAAGCGTCAAGACGGGATGTTGTGCAAACAACATATCTGTTTTGTCAAAGTTGATATTTTCCGGCAACGCGGTAAACTTTAAACAACATTCTGAACATGAGGGTCGCAGGTACTGTTTCCGGCAGGAGGCCAGGCATTCGGAAACAAGGAGCGTTGATGCCTTCCAGAACAGATTCAAATAACGTGACGAGCAGTGACGTTGCCCCGGCAAACCTCGTCCTTCTGTTGGTAGAAGACGACCTGCTCAGCCGCGACATGCTGCTTATAAAACTGAAGCATATTTTCACCCATGTTGAAGTGGCAGCGGACGGGGCTAAGGGCCTGCAACTCTTTCGGGATCAGGCTCCCGACATCATACTGAGCGACCAGATTATGCCCTGTTTATCAGGGCTGGACATGTTTCGCAAAATCCGTGCGATCGACCAGAACATTCCGCTTATTCTCATGACCAGCTTCATGGACAACGACATATTGCTGGAGGCCATCAACCTGGGCGTTAACAGATTCATCCCCAAACCGTTCAACCATGAGGTTCTCGTTCGCGTACTAACGGAGTTAAAGCTGGAAGTATCCGGAAAACGATACATGGAGCAGTGCCGTCTGCAGGAAATAACATTGCTGCGCTACCGGGACCAGTACAACGCCATGCAGCAGGAGGCGGCCCGGCGCAAGGAGCGCCATGTAGCGCGCCATGATCTTCGGAACAAGGTTATTTACGGTGCCGACGGTATCCGCTGGGGAATAACGGTGACACATACCCCCCGAGACATTTTATGCGGTGACGGTTACACCATTCGCAACCTTCCTGACGGACGACAGCTTGTTTTCATGGTTGATGCAATGGGTTCCGGGTTATCTGCATCCCTGAGCGCACTTCTGGCCACCTCGTTCTGCAACTATTTGGTGGATCACGCCACCGTCAGTCTGAAAACCCTCATCACGGGTTTTCAAGAGTATCTTAACGGGATACTGATGGAAGACGAGGTGCTTTCCTGCGGTTTTTTTCTGGTAGACCTCATGTCCCGGAAACTTGAAATGGCTGTGTGCGGCCTCCCGCCGCTGCTTGTGCGAACATTGGATGGCTTGGTACGGCGTGTTCCCGGAGCTAACCCGCCCCTCCACGGCTGTAGTGGCTCCATAGAGATCACCACTCTCTCCTTGAGCGACATTGCCGACGTGATGGTCATGACGGACGGTATAACCGACGCATCACTCTCTGAATCAAGCACGTATCGCGACCGGCTGGAGAATGACTTCCAGGCATCTCCGACTCTGGCAGCGTTACTGCGCCGGTTCAGACTTCACACGGTAAGAGGTGAACAGGACGACCTGACACTGCTGCAGCTGCAACGCCTGGATCTCCCCGCCGCCTGGAACTGGAGACAGGAATTCGAAGAAACGGGGCAGCGTACCGGGACGATTCATGGGCTTTTGGAGGCGCTGGCAGGTGAAATTGACTTGAAGAGAGAGGAGCGGAGTGAACTGGAGATACTTCTTAACGAAGCGCTGACCAATGATCTGGCACAGGGGCGGCTCAAAGCACCAGGGATGCTGTCTGCTTCGCTCTGGCAGGGGGCTCTGTCCCCTCTCCTGACCCTTGAACTCACGGATATCTGGCCGGGACTCGATCAATTCCGGAATGCCTCCGAGGGAAGTGTTCTGGACAACATACGGCATCATTGCGACTGTGCCTATATCCAAGACCCCGGCAGTCGGCTGTTACTGTTAAAAACAATCGTAGGAGGAGCTGATTATGCACATTGAACACGCAGGCGACAACGAGGTAGTTATCACCGGTAACATCAAATCCGTCGAGGACAGCCTCCTGATCAAGGAGACAATCAATACTCTTGTGGCACAGGGGAGTCAAAACATCCATCTCAAGATCAAGGATTCCCTGTCAATAACCTCGACCATGATCGGCTATCTCATGAAGCTCGTGCATCAGGAAAAGGTGCACCTGTTCATCACGGTGGGGGACAGCAGGCTTTACTCGTTGCTGGAGGAACTGAAGCTGTTGCAGCAGTTTAACGTCCACTTAACCGAGCATTAGGCTGCGGGGGACTGCATGACAAAATGGAACGTTCTGGCCGTTGATGACGAGCCGCACATACTGGCTCTGATTACCGAGCTGTTGAGCAACGAAACATGCACCGTGGAGACCGCTGCCGATGCCGCTCTTGCCTGGGAAAAGCTCAATGGGGCGGGGAGCAGTTTCGATTTTGTCATCCTTGATCGCATGATGCCGGGTGTTGACGGCCTCGAACTGTTACGGAGGCTCAAGGCTGATGAACGTCTGGCAACACTGCCGGTTATCATGCAGTCCGGTGCCACATCGCCCGAGCAGATCGCCGAAGGGATCGAGGCAGGCGCTTTCTATTACCTGACCAAACCATATACGATGAGCGCCCTCTCCTGCATTGTCCGCGCGGTTATGGCCGACAGTGAGCTTCGTGCAAAGGTAGCCGCTCAGGCCGCACAGTACCGTGAGTCGCTGAATTACTTCACCTCGGCAGAGCTTCGCTTCTCAACGCTGGAAGATGTCAATCGCGTTGCCGGGATCCTTGCGGCGATGTGCCCCGACCCGGACAAGGCATCCAGCGGCTTGATGGAATTGCTGCTCAACGCCGTGGAGCACGGCAACCTGGGCATTACCTATGATGAGAAAAAACTGCTGATGTATGAAGACCGCTGGGAACACGAGCTGCAACGGCGCCTGGCGCTGCCCGAGTATGCAAACCGGGCGGCAACGGTAACTTTTGAACGGAAAGCCGGTTCATTGGAGTTCCGGATATCCGATCAGGGAAACGGTTTTGACTGGGCACGGTATCTGGAACTGGAACCGGGACGATCGCTGGATCCGAATGGCCGGGGGATTGCCATGGCCCGCCGGTATACATTCTCCCGGATCGAATTCCAGGGGACCGGTAACGTGGTTACGGCGACCGTTGCGCTGTAGAGTGCTCTACGGCAACGGCGGCGGCATCAGCCGGATATACATAAGTAGGCATGAAATTCAAATTTAGTACCATGAGGTGATGTCATGACCATCAGAAAACTCTTTATCCTGGGCTCTACGGTAATACTGCTTGCCCTCGTCGGCATCCTTGCCGTTTTTGTCGTCAGCAACAACACAATGCTGAAAACGACCGAAAAGATGATCAATGTTGACCAGGCACTGCTGATCAACCTCGATGAGATGTATGCCATGGGAGCCTTGTCCGAGGTTTCACTGAGAAGCGTCATCGTTGTCGGCGATGAAACAGCATATAAAAATCTCAAAAACTACATGACCGATTTTGAAGGGATCTACACCAGATCAAACGACCTGGCGAGCGGAAGCTACAAGGAAAAACTGGCTGCGTTCAAGCAGGCGTGGGATGAAACGGCAAAAATTAAAATGGAGATCGCCGATCTTGCGCGAGCCGGCAACAAAGAGGAAGCGATCAAGCTGCTCATAGAAAAAGAGACGCCGAAATGGCGAAACTTCAAGAAGATGTTCACCGAATTGAGCGAGTCGCAGAAAAAGAGCTTCAAGGAAGAATTAAAGAACTATGAGCACACCTCGAAGATCAACTCGACCATCATGCTGACGGTCATACTGATCCTGATTGCCGCGGTGGTCTGTTTCTTCCTGCTGCTGGTGAAGAAAATCATTATCCCGATCGGGGACATGGCCTCCCTCTCCTACGAACTTGGCGCCGGAGATGGGGATTTGACCGCCCGTTTGCACATCAACTCCACCGATGAACTCGGGACAATAGCCGCATCCATCAACCAGTTTATAGAGAAGGTCCATACGGCGGTTGCGAGTTCCATCAGCACCGCAACCGAAACAGCGGTGGCAAGCGCCCAGCTGCAAAATGTTTCGCGCAGCCTGGCAGATAACGTCAATTCCCAGTATCGGCTGGCGGAAGAAGGCAATGTGCTTATTAACGATATCGTACAGAATCTGGACGTAACGGAGGAGATGGCGGTTACAACCACCGAGACACTCGAAGATACACAGAAAGTTCTCAATTCGTTTGTGCTGACGCTGAATGAAGTTGGCGCAACGATCATCAAGGAAGGTGAAAAGCAGTCCGCCCTCGCCGCCAGCATGAAAACCCTTACCGAGCGGGCAAGCGGCATTAATAATGTGCTGACGATTATTGCCGACATTGCGGATCAGACGAATCTTCTCGCCTTAAACGCATCCATCGAAGCGGCCCGGGCAGGAGAATCGGGGAGAGGGTTCGCCGTTGTTGCCGATGAAGTACGGGGACTCGCCTCCAAAACTCAGAATTCGCTCAATGAAATCAACAAAAATGTCCGGGCTGTCATCCAGGGCATCGAAGAAATTTATACCGAAACAGCCCACACATCGGAGGACATGCTTCACATTTCTGAAAACACCCGGGAACTGATGAGCAGTACCGGAGTTACCAACGAGCGGTTAAAAGGGTCCATCGGCATCTCGTCGGACCTTGTCAGAAAAAGCACCTACATTGCCACACGGACCAAGGAAATGATTGAAAACATGAACAATCTTGTGGAGATTTCAGGACAGAATCACAGTTCGGCCCTCGAAGTCGGAGAGGTTTCCGCCAACCTGGCCCAGAAGTCCGAGAGCCTCAGGGAAGATTTGACCCGCTTCAAAATATAGGGATTCGCAGCAGGCTGATTATGATCCCGCGTTGAGGACTACACCGGTTCAAGACAAAGAACCGCATACAGGCGGGCAGCAGTGGCGACTTCTTCAAAGAGCACCGACTCTTCGGGGGTATGGGCGATCTCCAGTGAACCGGGGCCGAGGATAAGCGGCTTTACTCCTGCCGCAAAAAACATGTTACCGTCGGAATGCGAGCGGAAGGCATCCGTTTGCCATGGCAGGCCAAGTTTCGGATATATCTCCCGTAAAATCTGCTCCAGCCGGTTGTTGCTGTCAAGACGGTAACCGGCAGACAGGAAATCAAAGGATACTTCCAGATCCAATCCCGGAATGGCCCGACCATAGCCGGCGACAATCCTGCGGATTTCATCCTGAAGGAGCGCCGGATCACGATCTGGGGGCAGATGCAGATCGATCCAGGTTTCACAACGATCCGGAACCACGAAACCGGCCTGTGACGATCTCATCTCCCGGATTGAATAGACGATCTCCGATGTGGCCCGGTCGAACAGCGGGTCGCTCCCCAGCAGAAGCAGAACCCGCAGCATCGATTCCACCGCATTATGCCCCAGCTCCGGCAACGAAGAATGGCTGCGCAGACCGCTTGTAACGAAGCCCGCTTCCAGGTAACCGTAATGGGCAAACTTGGCCGCCAGGCCGGTCGGCTCGCCAATAACCACCCATGGCGGACGGCACGATTCAAGAAAGACCGCACTGCCGTCGCCGTTCTCCTCTTCCCCCACAACCAGCAGCAGCCCGATTGATGGCCGCTCGGCAGGCTCCAGCGCTTCGGCAAGCGCCAGCCAGGTTTCAACCATGGCTGCGCAGCCCCCCTTCATATCGGCGCTCCCCAGACCGCGAATAACACCGCCCTCCTCCAGAGGCCCGAAGGTGTCCAGATCCCAGGCAGGAACCGTATCCACGTGCCCCACCAGGTAGAGCCACGGCTCACCTTCCCCCATGACCACCCGCAGGTTGTAGCGATCATCGTCAACCAACTGCCGTTCAACGGTAAAACCAGCCGTGGTAAGGGTGTCTTCCAGATAGAGCTGGATATCCTCCTCCTTACCGGACGGAGAATAGATATCGAGCATTTCGAGGAACATTTTCCGCAACCGCTCCGGATTGATGGCGCTCCAGACTTTTTCCAGGCGGGCGCTCATGGCTTCTTCACCGTTTTTTTCCGGTGCTTGCGGGTCAGGTTGAGTGACATATAGACATGCTCCTGGATATCGCCGAACCCCTGTTTCTGAAAGAAGTTAATGGCCGGCTGGTTATCGGCGGAAGTGTCGATAATCATCATCCGCACCCCCTGTTCCTTCATGCGGTGTTTGATCTCCTTGAACAGGCCGCTCCCCACCCCGCCCTGCTGGATATTCCTTCGGACACCCACCCAGACGAGATACCCGTATTTCCAGGGTGAGTTATGTTTCGTGACCGTCGTTCCCAGGGCAAACCCGAGAATTTCGTCACCCGCCTCTGCCACCAGGCAAAGCTCACCGTCCGAATTAAAGAGCGTGGTAATCTCGTATTCATCCCAGGTACGATAAAGGCTCTGGAAGGACTCGGCGGTAAAGACCTGTTCGCCGATATGAAACACCTCGGGGAAATCATCAATGGTCATCTCCCTGATGCGGAGTGGTTCCTTGCCTGCTTGTTCCGACATAACGTCACCTCTAAAAAGTAGTACGTAAATGGATAGATATATTAGATAAGCATAGCGCAGAAGCGGAAATTATCAACTACATCGCATAGTGGCATACAGGGAAGAGAATTGTCACACAGTGCCGGATATGGTATTCACCAGCTCAGTTTTTCTGATGTTATTACATCTGCCGATTTTCGAATAGTAGCAAGCTTACTATCGTTATAAGCAATTATAATCGTGAATTTGGTGAATTATGTCATCTCCAGTGCGTCCGGATCAACTGAGCAATATCTACGAGGAATGTGCAAAACATATCACGTCAACTTTTGGAGAGGTTGCCAGCTACCCGGTCTATTGGCACGTGTGCGGGATAGGCCTGGTAATCTTGCTTAAAATACTTGACGACAAGTCAAAACAGGGAGGTGTGCTGACCATCTTCTGCTGGAACCTGATTGGGGTGTTTTTACATGAACTGGCTCATTTCATTGTAGGTTTTGTCCTCTTCGCGAAACCGGTTGGTTTCTCTTTGATCCCGTGCAGATCAGAAAAGCAGTGGCAACTTGGCAGTGTTACCTTCAAAGGCCTGAATGCCTTCAACTCGCTACCCACAGGTCTCGCTCCGCTCGGCTTAATTGCTGTTGCGTACTCTCTTTTCACCAATTGGACTCTTTGGTTCACGCCGAATCTTCACTCAACTATCGGAGCCTATTTTGTCCTGTTCATACTCGTCTACAATTCCCTGCCATCACGGCAGGACCTAAAAATTGCATTCTCTGCCGGCAGTATTTTTGTGTACGGGACAACCGCATTTGCCGCGTACATGTACTACGGGCATTGGATTGATTTCTGAACTCAATGGCCACCGTCACGCTGACACTAACTGACTATCCGCCCGTCCCTGACCTGAAATATCCTGTCAAACCCTTCCACCATGCGGTGGTCGTGGGTAACGACGAGGACTGCTGACTGATTTTCCACTGCCAGCGTTTTTAACAGGGTCATGACATTCTTGCCGTTCTCCGTGTCCAGTGCCGCGGTCGGCTCGTCGGCCAGGATCACCCTTGGTTTGTTTGCCAAAGCCCTTGCTATGGCCACCCGCTGGGCTTCGCCACCGGAAAGCGCCTTGGGGTAGCTTTCAATTCTGTGCCCAAGATTGAGGGATTCAAGAAGATCCGTTGCCCGTTTTTTTGCCTCCGGCCTCGAAAGATGGTTTATCTCCAGAGCAACCATAACGTTTTCCAAAGCGCTCAAAAATGGAATCAGGTTGTGGTGCTGGAATATGAATCCGAGCTTTTCCCTCCGCAAGCGCTTCAGGTCCAACCCCCCCAGCCATCCTTCATCGGCAACCATGGTACCGTCAATGACCACTTTGCCGTGAGTCGGTTCATTGATCAGTCCGATAGAGGTCAACAGCGTGGTCTTGCCTGAGCCGGAGGGGCCAAGGAGGGCAACCAGTTCCCCGGGCTTCACCTGCAGGGTGGCATCTGCAATAGCGGTCACTGCCGTCTCGCCCTTGCCGTAGATTTTAGTCAGCTTTTCCACTTCTATTGCATACATTGTCTTATCCACCCAGAGCCTCCGAAGGTTCTACCTTCAATGCCTTCCTTATGCCGACAAAGCTTGAAAGCGTGCAAATAACCATAACAATGACAAAGAGCACCTGCAGATCAAAAGCTTCCAGCACGATCCGCCGGGGAAATTTCTCGTAAGTCAGCAGGATCAGGCCATAGCCTAGAGCGTATGCGATCACTCCCATCAGGAGTGACTGCTGCAGGATCATGCCGATGATCACGCGATTCTGCGCGCCGATCAGCTTTAGGGTTGCAATCACCTTGATTTTGTCGATGGTCGAGGTATAGATGATCAGCGAAATGATGACCGCCGAGATCACCAGCAGGATGACCCGGAAAAGCCCGATTTGCATCCGGGACTTCTCTATCATCCCCCTGGTCAGAATTTTGGTCTGTTCCTCGACTGATAATGGCCGGAAATGGTTCCAGCGCCTGATCTGCTCCTGTACCTCATGGAGGTTCGCTCCAGGAGTCAGCCTGGCGACTACCGTGTTAACGGTATGAGTCGATTCCGTGATGCCGGCGATGTTCTGCTTCACGTATTTCGCCTGAACCGGAGAGAGTGACCGGAGGCCGGCAAGATTGTTATCAATCCGCGCCCGGTCGTTCCTGATGGCGTCGTTGTCTTTCTTGAACTGGATATCCTGGGCATCAGCCAGGCTCACATAGGCAGCCGGGTCGCCACCGGAGGAAACAACCTTGCTGGTGATCCCCACAACCGTGTAGTCATGAATCCCCAGGCGAATCTTCTCGCCGATTTCAATCTTCATCGCCTTGGCAACAACCATTTCATAGTGCTTCTGGCGGATGTTCCGTCCGGCAAGTATCTCCGGCGGTCCGCCGAAACCATTCAGGTCATAACCGATCAGAAAAAAGCGGAACGGCTTTCCCTGGCGTTCGACCTGGATAGTTTGGAAGGATAAGGGGGATGCATCCGCCACACCCGGCACGGCCTTGATCCGGTATTTGATATCTTCCGGAATGCGCGAGCTTTCGGCAAACGGACCGTTGGTATCCTTCTGGACTACCCAGACATCAGCCTTGACCGATTCCAGAATCGCCAGGGCGTCGGCAGAAAGCCCTCGATAGATGCCACCCATGCTTATCACAACGCCGATAAGCAGTCCCAGGCCGATGGAAGTCAGAACAAACCTGCCCCGATGATAGCGTATGTCACGAATGGCGAGATTCATTTGCCAATCCTTACCTTCATGCCGTTTTTGAACTTCGCCATTTCCGGAGGTGAGGACAATGCAACCAACTCGCCGCCATCAAGGCCAGAGACTATTTCAGTAATGTTGTGCCGATCCACGATACCGGCGGTCACCTCTTTAAAGGAGAGCTTCCCGTCCGTCACCAGCCATACGCCGCTTTTCCTGTCTTTAAAGACAATGGCGGCGGAAGGGAGAGCGCGTGCCTCTTTCTTTACCCCGGTGATGATGTACAGATCGGACTGTTCTCCCAGGCGGAAGTTTTTCAACGGCTCGTTGAAAGCCACATCAACTTCCAGCTCTTCAGTCACTCGATCACTCTGGCGACCCAGGCGGACAACGTGGCCGGGCAGCTGATCGCCGGTGGAAGAACGGAGGGTTATGACGGCCTTTTTGCCGATATCCACCCCTTTCAGCTGTGATTCGTCCACGTTGGCCTTGACCCAGATGGTGCGAGGATCAGCCAGAGTGAAAATCGGCATCCCCGGCGAGACGATGGACCCTTTTTCCAGGTCACGGGTAATAATGATTCCATCCTGATGAGCATAGATTCGGGTATCAGCAACCTTGCTTCTGGCAAAACCGACCCCGGCGTGACCGGATTTTTGTTCCATTCGCACTGCTTCAACAGCCGCCTGGCTCCGGGCTACCTCTTCCTTCGCCACCTTGTAAGCGGTGTCGTACTGTTCGGCTTCCAGCTTGGAAACCAGGTTTTTTTCAACCAGAGCCTTGAAGCGTTGTGCGTTTTTTTCCGCCAGGACCTGGTTTGCCTTTGCCTTTTGCAGGTTTGCCTGTTCCACATTCAAGTTGGCGAAAGACCGGTTCAGCCCGGCTTCGGACTGCTGCTGCTGTTGGAGGACATCGTCGTTCTCCAACCGGGCAAGGAGCTGGCCCCGTTTCACCTGGTCGCCCTGGTCGGCGTACAACTCCACAATTCTGCCGGTGATCTTGCTGGAAACAGCCACTACGACCTTGGCCTCAACCGTGCCGTTACCATACACCTGGGCGGTTATGTCGCGTTTCGCAATCGTCACGACCTGGACCTTCGGCGGCGCAAATAGTGTCATCTTCAACACGATGACAAGAACCAGGACCAACAACAGCCAGATCAGATACACTTTCTTTCGTGCCAGTGTTTTCATGAAATTCATACGCTACTCCTTATTGACGGCTTCCCACGATGTATCCGGTTGCATGGTCGAAGAGGGCCAGTGCTGTGTAATAGTCATAGGTTGCTTGAATATTTGCTGTCCGTGCTTCGAGTGCACGGGATTGCGCATCGGTCACTTCTATGATGCTGCCGACACCTTCCTGATAACGCCCTTCTGCCAGTGTTTTGCTTTCATTGGCGGCGGCTACTTCCTTCTCGGTCGAGGCCATCCGCGCCGTTGCCTCGCTCACGCCAAACCAGGCTGCTTCAACCTGTTTGCCGATCTGAAGCTTGAGATTGTTCTGTCGGGCTTCAATGGCGTTTCTATTCGCGTTGGCTTCCCTTACCTGCTCGACTGACGAGAAACCTGAAAACAGCGGCACCGTCAGGTTCAATCCCACGGCCCAGACATTGCCAGAGGGCGGGAAGTCTCGATCGGCATAGCCAGCGCTTGCCGTACCGGAAAAGACCGGCAAATAGCTCCCCTTGGCCGTTTTCAGGCTGGAATCCGCCGCCGATTTCAGTGCAGCCAGCTGGTGCATTTCGGAGCGGTTCTTCACCGCATCCTGCTGCGCCTGGTTGCGCTCGGGCAGAGTAACAGCAACCTGAGCAGGCTCAACCGGCGAGCGGCCCTCCAGAGATGCTATCCCCATGGCATTAGCCAGTTCAACCATCGCGATTCTTTTGTTGTTTTCTGCCCTGATCAATGCGGTTCTGGCAGAAAACAGATTCGCCTCGGCCCGGGCAACATCAACCTTTGCTCTGATTCCCTGAGTAAAGAACTCCTGCGCCTGCCGGAACACATGCTCACGTGCCTTGACGGTTTCCATTACGGCAACGGTCTGCTTGTCAGCTACAAGAAGCAGATAGAAGGCCGTTTTGACACGCAATGCCAACTCCTGCCTGGTCACGGCAAGGGCTTTGTCGGTGGCTTCTCGATAGCTGCGAGCTGCCTCGACCGAACCGGCAGTACGGCCAAAATCATATATGGTCTGCTTCAGGTACAGGGCAGTGATGTTCATTTCTGTCGGCCTGATGCTTTCCAGAGCCGTCAGGAAAGAACGCCCCTTGCTCCAGTCAGCGGCGACGCTGATCTGGGGGTAGTAGCTGGCAAGTGCCAGGCCTGTTCTCGCCTCGGCGCCATGCAGGTTTTCTCTGGCTTCGACAACCTGGGGGTGATTGTCCCGGGCCGTCTCTAACGCCTCCTCAAGAGACAAGGTGGCGGCACCGTAAAGTGGCAGAGAAGACATGACAAGTATGATCAGGCAGATCATGGCTGGTTTCATAACAGGCACCTATATTCAAAAAATAGAATTATATGTGATCTTGTATTCACATAATGGGTAAAAAAATTAACCGATCAGAACCGTAAAATTTTTCCAGAGTTTTTCAGCTTCACCCCTGATGTCAAACGATTCGTTGCTCAATGTCCAGCGCAACGCGGTAAACTGGATCATGCTCAGGAGGGTCAGAGCTGTTTCCCTTGAAGCAACTCCCTGCCTGATATCTCCTTCGGCAATTCCCGCTGCGATGATGCCTGAAATGGTCTCCACATAGTTTCCGATGCGCCTCGACAATGCTTCTGCCACATCGCGATGTGTCAGGTGGACATCATCCGAGAAAACGAATCGCGGTATTCCCGGATGTTCCAGAAGAAGGCTGATGTGGGAGAAGAAAATCGTCTCCAGCTTTTCCAGAGGCTTGCGGCTTCCCCCGGCAATAG
>MGZJ01000074.1:62481-63712 GCA_001802645.1 Geobacteraceae bacterium GWC2_53_11
GCATAGATGTCATGTTTGCCGCCAAAGTGACGGTAAATATTTGCCTCGCTCATCCCGGCCTGCTCAGCAATGGCCGCTATGGTAAGGGCTCGAACCCCCTTATCGCCGACTACTTTTAGAGCAGCCTGGACGATTTCCTCCTTACGGATACGCGTACTTTTCTTTTCTAACATGGCCACCTCATGTGAATTACTATTTACATAATATTCAGGTATTACGATTTAGTCAAGGGACAAACGCTACCCAGATTCGCCAGCCAGACAATTGCCATTTTTATTTACGGGAGTATGAGGGTGGGACCACTCCAAGCACTGGGTGGCGTGTGTAACAGGATGATAATCAGCGGATCGAATTTGAAGCTGGCAAGGGAGTACGTTACCTTTGAATGTACTCCCCTACAGTTCCGTCGGCATGCAGACATTGCCGCCTGAATTAGCCTGAGCCCCGCAATTTTCACAGCGGACGGTCGGCTTTGAGGTGACGCACGCCAGAGTTGCCCAATCCTGGGAGCTCTCCAGTTCACAGACATGACCGGCATGCTGTTCGACAGTTTTACACTTTTTTTCAGACTTCACGGTTCTCCCCTTTCACATTCGGCGTTTGATTTGTCTACCTGCCGCGTCCCATGCCGCGACTTTCTACCCAAGCCGGATCAGCACCACTCCGGACATAATAAAGAGCGCTGATACGAGACGTATTCTCCCAAACGATTCCCTGAGAAACAGTATCCCGATCAGGACTCCGATGACGATGCTGACCTGCCGGACCGGCACGGCATAGCTGACCGGTGACAGGTTAAGGCCGTAGCGGAAGGTCAGAAACGACGCCATCATGACCGGTCCGCTGCAGAGAATCAGCCCCCAATGTTCGCGCAGTTCTGCACCGATCATGGCGCGATATTTCGGACGGACCATATTAAACGACATAAGGAACAGCATCAGCAGCACCAGGATATAGGTGAAGTAGAGCGGCGAATAGTTTTTCACCCCGCTCTTTTCGGCAATCGAGCCAATGGAATAGATAAATCCGGCGGACAGGGCATCGCGCACCGAAGGGCTTTTCAGGTTGCGGAACGGGCGCACCATCTCAGCAAACGACAAGCGTTGCAGCTGTATCGAATAGGTGCCGAAAATCACCAGCAGAATACCGCACACTCCCATGAATGACAGGCGTTCCCCCAGCAGAATGACGCCCCATATCGGCACGTAGATCATGGACGTTTGACAAAGCG
>MGZJ01000075.1:0-44238 GCA_001802645.1 Geobacteraceae bacterium GWC2_53_11
TGGGACTCTGCCGCTACGGCGAGGGGGGAAGCTTCGTCGATTCCGGAGCCCCGTTTATGGCGAATATCGATTACGGATTGCAGTTTTCTGGGGAGAGCAGGTGGCCCCGCATCCCGGTCAATCCCTCCGGAGGCCTGCTGGCCTGCGGCCACCCGGTCGGCGCGACCGGCCTCATGCAGGCGGTCTTCGCCTTCTGGCAGCTTCAGGGTACGACAGGAAAGCATCTGGGAGATTCCACATTGCAGATTCACGATGCACGACGGGGGCTGATCCACAGCCACGCGGGGACAGGGACGTATATTACGGTATCGATACTGGAAAGAACCTGACCACCCCCCGCCCCTCCTGAATCAGGAGGGGCGTAAAAGTCCCCCTCCTTGTTAAGGAGGGGTTAGGGGTGGTCAGGTACTAACGGAGGCCATCATGAACAAACACGCAAAACTACCGGAAACCGAAGAAGGTACAATCCTCTTCAACACCGATCCGATCATCCTCAAGCACCACTACGAGATCGACTATCTTCACTCCTATGCCCAGGATTCCCCGTTCTTTGCCGGCCTGGCACAAAAGAAACTGATGGGGAGCCGCTGCACCGTCTGCGGCTACCGCTATGCCACGCCGCGCAGTCACTGCATGGAATGCGGCGCGGAAACGGAGTGGTTCGAGCTGCCGTTGAACGGGCGGATTCACACCTACACCACCTGTTATTTCGGCGGCGAGGCATTTCTCAAGGAGACTCCCTTTACCCTGATCATGGTGGAGTTTGACGGTGTGGACACCCTGTTCCTCTCCCGCCTCGTCGGCGCGGAGCCGGATGAGGCGGCCATCGGCATGGAGGTAAGGGCCCGTTTCCTGCGCAACAGCAAGTTCAAGCCAACCGACGTCTATTTTGTCCCGGCCTGACAGCAGGGAAATCGATCCCAAAGAATGACGGTTCACACATTCCGGGCGATAATCTCGTCCACCCGCTCCCCGTCCAGCGTCTCTTCCTCTTGCAGCGCCTCGGCCAGCAGATCCAGCTTGGCGCGGTTGGCGCAGAGCAGCTCCTTAGCCTGCTGTTCCGCCTGGCGGATAAGGGCTGAAATTTCCTGATCGATGCGCCAGGCCATGGCCTCGGAGAAGGTTTTTTCCTCGGCCAGCTTCATCCCCAGAAACGGATGTTCCTCCCCACGTTTGAAGGTCATTGCCCCGACCTTTTCGCTCATTCCCCACTGGCAGACCATCTTCTCCGCCAGCTCGGTGACCATCTTCAGGTCACTCTGGGCGCCGGTGGAAACCTCGCCGAAAACCAGCCGTTCCGCTACCCTGCCACCCATGGCCACGGCCAGCCGTTTTTCCAGGTAGCTTTGCGGATAGTGGTAGCGGTCGTCCTCAGGGAGCTGTTGGGTCACTCCCAGCGCCATGCCGTGGGGGATGATGGTCACCTTGTGGATCGGGTCGGTGCCGGGAAGCAGCCGTGCCACCAGGGTATGGCCAGCTTCGTGGTACGCGGTGATACGCTTCTCCTCGGGTGTGATGAACATCTTCCGCTCACTACCCATCAGGATCTTGTCCTTGGCTTTTTCCAAGTGCTCCATCGTGACCGTCGCGGCATTCTCCCGCGAAGCGAGGATGGCCGCCTCGTTCACCAGGTTTTCCAGGTCGGCGCCGGTCATACCCGGGGTGCCGCGGGCAACGATACTCAGGTCGATCCCCTCGGTCATGGCGATCTTGCGGATATGGACCTGAAGGATCTTCTCACGATCACGCCAGTCGGGACGTTCGATCACCACGTGCCGGTCGAAGCGGCCGGGGCGGAGCAGGGCCGGGTCGAGCACGTCGGGGCGGTTGGTGGCGGCCAGCACGATCACCTCCTGGTGTGGATCGAAACCGTCCATCTCAGACAGAAGCTGGTTCAGGGTCTGTTCCCGCTCGTCGTGGCCGCCGCCGAAACCGGCGCCACGGCTGCGTCCCACCGCATCCAGTTCGTCAATGAAGATGATGCTGGGGGCGGCCTTCTTGGCATTGGTGAACAGGTCCCGCACCCTGCTGGCGCCGACCCCGACGAACATCTCGATGAACTGCGAGGCGGAGATGCTGAAGAAGGTCACCCCCGCCTCTCCGGCCACTGCCCGGGCTAGCAGAGTCTTGCCCGTTCCCGGCGGTCCGACCAGCAACACCCCCTTGGGAACCTTGCCGCCGATCCGCTCGAACTGTTTTGGGTTGCGCAAGTAGTCAACGATTTCCTTCAGCTCCTGCTTGCTGTTTTCCAGGCCGGCAACATCCTCAAACGTCACGTCGACTTTCTCCTGAGTCGTGTAGGTTCGAGCCCCGGACTTGGCGAAGCCGCCCATCATCCCTCCCGGGCCCTGGCTGCGCATGGCCCTTATACTGTACCACCAGAAACCGAGGATGATCAGCCAAGGGGCCAGGCTGATCAGAACAGTAACAAAGAAAGACGTCTCCGTGGAGATTGCCGTGACTTCCACATTGCGGGCGGTCAGGTCGGTCATCAGGGTTTGATCGGCAATGGACGGCATGACGGTACCGAACGAGTTTACTTCTCGAACCGTGGCCTTCCCGTCGACCTGTTCGCTTACCTTGGCCTTAGTCCGGAACTCTCCCCCGATGATCTGCCCCTTGAGCCTGATTTTCTTGATGTTGTCGGCCGTCAGCTCGCTCCGGAAGCGGCTATAACTGATCTCCGCCGTTTGGGAACCCTGTTGGGCAAGGTAAGCGTAGTAGGCGTTAAATAGAAGCATGACCAGCATAATGATCAGCAGCTGTTTCCATAAAGATACGGACATGGAGTAGTCCTCGCGAAGGTAGTATGGCTTTTCAGGTGTTGACCTGGTTAACGGTCTTTTTGACCGGCCGTTTCGATCGCCCGTTCCAGGATATCCAGAGCCTGCCCCAGTTCCACGTCACTGATGGTGAGCGGCGGAATCAGGCGTATGATGTTGCGCTCCGGGCCGCAGTTGATGACGATCAGCCCCTTGCTCAGACACTCTTCCAGCACCTTCGCGCAGGCCGCGTCGTCCGGCGTGCCGTCCTCTTTCACCAGTTCAAGACCGATCATGAGACCCTTGCCGCGCACGTCCCCCACGATCGGATGATGTTCCTGGAATGCATTGAGCCGGGTAACCGTTGCAGTTCCCAATTCACGGCAGCGTGCCAGCAGGCCGTCATCGCGGATCGCCTCGATGGTGGCGATTGCCGCCGCGCAGGAGACCGGATTTCCTCCGAAAGTCGTGCCGTGGGCCCAGGTCGGCCATTTGTCCATCAGGTCAGCGCGGGATACCACCGCCGATAGCGGGAAGCCCGAAGCGATCCCCTTGGCCACCGTCAGGATGTCCGGGGTAACTCCGTACGTCTGAGCAGCGAACCAGTCGCCGCACCGCCCCATCCCCGACTGGACTTCGTCAAAGATCAGCAGGATGCCGTTTTCGTCACACAACCGGCGCAACCTCTTCAGGAATTCGGCCGGGGCCGGGACATATCCCCCTTCACCCAGGATCGGCTCGATGATGATCGCCGCCACCTCCCGGGGTGTGACGTAGCGCCGCAGCATCTCCTCAAGATAGCCGAAACAGCCCAGGTTACAACCGGCTCCCTTGCAGCCGAACTGGCAGTGGAAACAGTACGGATACGGGGCGTGGTAGACCGAAGGCAGCAGGGGAGCATAGCGTTCCCGGTAACGGGCGTTACTGGAGGTCAGCGACAGGGCACCCAGGGTGCGGCCGTGGAAGGCCCCGCCGAAGGCTAGTATTCCCTGGCGCCCGGTGACGTAACGGGCCAGCTTGATGGCCCCCTCCACCGCCTCGGCTCCGGAGTTGCTGAAGAACAGGCGGTCAAGGCCTGTCGGGGTTATGGAGGTCAACAGCTCCGCTGCCGCCACCGTGGTCTCGTTGTAGAAGACCCCGCCGGTGTGGCAGTAGCGTGCCAGCTGACGCGACACCGCCGCCATGACCCGTGGATGGTTGTGGCCGATATTCAGGGCTCCGAGCCCGGAAGCGCAGTCCAGATAGCTGTTGCCCTCCACATCAATGATGCGGCACCCCTCGCCCCGTTCGATCGCGATGGAGTGGTAGAAGTGGAAAGCAGGCGTAAAGGCCCGGTTACTCCGGGCGATGATGTCGCTGTTCGTAGTCATGGCTGTTCTCCGTATTCATTTTCTTCAATGTTTTCACCCTCCCCCAGCCCCCTCCCATCAAAGGGAGGGGGTTAATTCCCTCCCCCCTCGTGGGGGAGGGTTAGGGAGAGGGGGATGAAGCTGCTTCATTCGTCCCTTGCAGCTTCACCCACCCCCTAGCCCCCTCCCGTCAAGGGAGGGGGGATCACGATATCGCGTCGATGCCGGTCAGGTCCCGTCCCAAAGCCAGGGTATGGATCTCGTAGGTTCCTTCGTAGGTATCGACCGACTCCAGGTTGCACATGTGCCGCATGCTCTGGTACTCATCGCTGATGCCGACCGCGCCCAGGATTCCACGGGCTGTGCGGGCCGTTTCCAGAGCCATACGCACGTTGTTCCGCTTGGCAAGACTCACCTGTTCGGGCCGCATCTTCCCCAGTTCCTTGAGGCGCCCAAGTTGCAGCGCCAGAAGCTGTCCCTTGGTGATCTCCGTCAACATGTCGGCCAGCTTTGCCTGGGTCAGCTGGAATGCGGCCAGCGGACGGCCGAAGACCATCCGTTCCGCGCTATGGACGAGAACCTCGTCGAAACAGGCCATGGCCGCGCCGAGCGCCCCCCAGACGATGCCGTAGCGGGCCTGGTTGAGGCATTTCAGGGCGCTCTTCAGCCCGACGGCATCCGGCAGGAGATTCTCCTCGGGAACAAAAGCCTCGTCCAGCACCAGTTCGGCGGTAACCGAAGCGCGCAGTGACAGCTTGCCCACTACTTCGTTGGCAGTGAAACCGGGCGTACCCCGTTCGACCAGGAAACCGCGGATCTCCCCGTCCAGCTTGGCCCAGACAAGCGCCAGGTCGGCGACGGCGCCGTTGGTGATCCACATCTTGACCCCGGAGAGCAGGTAGCCGTTCCCCCGCTTAACCGCCCGGGTGGTCATGCCAGCCGGGTCCGAGCCGTGGTCGTGCTCAGTCAGCCCGAAGCAGCCGATCGCCCGGCCGCTGGCCAGAAGCGGCAGCCAACGCTGTTTCTGGGCCTCGCTGCCGAAGGTGAGAATCGGGTACATCACCAGCGCTCCCTGAACCGAGGCGAAGCTCCGTAATCCGGAGTCCCCCCGCTCCAGCTCTTGCATAAGAAGGCCGTAGGATATGTTGTCGATGGCGGGGAGACCGTAGCCGGAAAGATTGGCGCCGAACATCCCCAGCGCCCCCATGCGCGGCACCAGTTCCAGCGGAAAGGTGCCGGCCCGGTAATGTTCACGGATTGAGGGAAGAAACTCCCGCTCCACGAAGGCCCGGGCCGTGTCGCGAACCAGGCGGGCCTCCTGGCTCAGTTCCGATTCGATGTCGTAGTAATCGATGCCTTTGAACATGGTCATCACCTGTTCCCTGTCTATGGATTGGCCTCCCCTCCCTTTATGGGAGGGGATTGAGGGGAGGGTGAAGCTGCAATAGACTGAACAATGGCACCTTCACCCCCACCCTACCCCTCCCCCGTCAAGGGGGAGGGGACTTTACTTATCGATCTGCGCCTTTTGCAACCTGCCGCTGTAATCCCGGTAGATCACTTTGACCCTGCTGAAAAAATCGATCGCTCCGCCACGCCCGCCCGCCTCGGGATGACCCGAACCGGAGTGCCGCCAGCCGCCGAACGGGAGCTGGACCTCGGCTCCGATAGTCGAGGCGTTGATATAGACGATGCCGCTGGCCAGATCCCGCTCGGCCCGGGCGGTCTTGTTGACGTCACGGCTGTATATGGACGTGGAGAGACCGAAGGGGACGCCGTTGGCGATGGCAATGGCCTCGTCCAGCGATGCACAGGGAATCACGCTAATGACCGGTCCGAAGATCTCTTCCCTGGCTATGCGCATGGCCGGCGAGACTCCGCTGAAGACCGTGGGTGCTATAAAAAATCCATGGGCCAGCTGGCCGTCTTCAACCCTGAAGCCACCGGTCATGAGACGCGCCCCTTCCTGGGTACCGACATCAATATAATCGAGAACTTTCTGTCCCTGTGCCTCATTGATCAACGGTCCCACGTGGGTATCACCATCCAGGCCGCTGCCGAGCCGCAGCCGTTCAGCCCGTTCGGCCAAGAGTGCGGTAAAGCGGTCGTACACCTGTTCATGGACGATCATGCGGCTGGCCGCGGTACACCGTTGCCCGCTGGTGCCGAAGCCCCCCCAGAGCGCTCCTTCAACGGCCAGCTCCAGATCTGCGTCGTCCATGACGATGATGGCGTTCTTTCCCCCCATCTCCAGGGCCAGCGGGCGGTGCAGGTCGGCCATAAGCCGCTCCAGATGTTCCCCGGCGGCAAAGGAGCCGGTAAAGGAGACTGCGTCCACGTCGGGATGGGTGGACAGGTATTCACCGACCTCCTCTCCCGGTCCGCAGACGAAATTGACCACGCCAGGCGGGACGCCGGCTATTTCGAGAATTGCCACCAGTGCGGCAGCACAGGCCGGAGTTTCGGAGGAGGGTTTGAGGACAACGGAGTTGCCGCAAATAAGCGCGGCAAAAAGTTTCCAGGCCGGAATGGCAATGGGAAAGTTCCAGGGGGTGATCAGCGCCACGACCCCGATCGGCTCGCGCACGCTCTTGCAATCCTTGTCCGGCAGTTCCGACGGAACGGTCTCTCCCTGCAGACGGCGCCCTTCGCCGGCCATGTAGAATGCGATATCGATCGCCTCCTGCACATCCCCCAGCCCTTCCGTGAGCACCTTACCCATCTCCCGGGTGACCAGTTCGCCAAGCCGCTGCTTGTCACGGCGCAGCAGTTCGCCGGCCCGGAACAGGATTTCGCCCCGCCGGGGAGCGGGCATCAGACGCCATTCCGGAAAGGCCGCCCTGGCCGCCGCTACGGCCAGGTTCACATCGCTCCTTGCCGAGAGTGGCGCCTCGGCCACTGTCTCCCGGGTGTCGGCCGGGTTGCGGCTGGCAAAGCGCCTGCCGTCGCCGGCATCGATCCAGCTGCCCGCAATGAAGTTTTTGATCAGCGCGGTCATATCCCCTCACTTTCCACTGCGCGTGATGAAAGGTTACCAGATTTTTTCAGGGTTTCTTCAGATGCTCTCGATAAACAGAAGCGCCGGGTCCTCCAGATAACCTGCCACTCTGGACAGGAACTGCCCGGCGGTCACGCCGTCCGTGACCCGGTGGTCAAAGGTGAGGGAGATGGGGAGGATCCTCCGGATAACGATCTCCCCCCGGACCACCCAGGGCCGCTCCGCAATCCGGCCAAAGCCGAGGATCGCCACATTGGGCCAGTTGATGATCGGTGTGGCAAACAGCCCGCCGAAATGTCCGAAATTGGTGATGGTAAAACTGCTCCCCTTGAGTTCGTCCAGAGTAATGGTCCTTTCCCGTGCCTTCTTCCCGAGCCCTTGGATCTCAGCGGCAAGTTCAAGAATGCTTTTCCGGTCCACATCGCGAATAACCGGCACCATCAGGCCGTCCAAAGTTTCCACGGCAATGCCGAAGTGGTAATACTTTTTCAGGATGATGGTCTCCGTCGCATCGTCGATGGATGCATTGAAGACCTGATAGTCACGCAGGGCATGCTGGACCGCCTTGATGAAAAAGGGGAGAAAGGTCATGTGGGCGCCGTGGGCTTCGGCCGCATGCTGTTCATGGTTGCGCAAATCCCACAGGCCGGTGATATCGGCCTCTTCCATGGTGGTGACAAAGGCGGTGCGCTGCTGTGAGGCAAGCACATTACGGGCAACGATACGCCTGACCCCGCGCAGCGGCAGACGCTCCACCGGGCCGAATCCCTCATCGGACACCTGCGGGGCAGCCGGTACAGACTTCTCCAGATCTTCCGGCAGTATGCAGCCATGCGGCCCGCTTCCCCGGATCCCCTGCAGGTCGATCCCCCGCTCCCGGGCCAGCTTCCGCACCAGCGGCGTGGTGCGTATCTCATTGTCCGCCGACTGACCGGCTTGCGGCATGTCATCCGCCTCGGGCAGCACCCCGACCACGCCGACCGAGCGGGGCCGCTCCGGCGGTGCTTCTTCATCTGAAATGGTCAGAATGACGTCACCCACCTTGACAAGGTCGCCTTCATGCCGGTTGATCTGGTGAACGATCCCTGAATGCGGCGAAGGAATATCAACCACCGCCTTGTCGCTTTCCACCTCGGCAACAACCTGGTGTTCGGAGATCCGTTCCCCCTCCTTCACCAGCCATTTACGCAGCTCCACCTCGGCGATCCCTTCGCCCAGGTCGGGGAGCTTGAATTCGTACGCCATATCAGTACCTCATGACTTCGTAGAGAGCGCTGGTGATCTGATCCACCGACGGCAGGAAATGGTCCATAAGTTTCGACATCGGCACAACCACATCGGGCGCGGTAACCCGCAGCACCGGAGCCCTCAGGTAAAAAATTCCCTCTTCGGCCACGGTGGCTGCTATCTCCGCCCCGAAGCCGCCGGTCTTGACCGCCTCGTGGACGATGACCAGGCGGCCGGTCTTCCGTACCGACTCCAGAAGCGTTTCCCAGTCGAACGGCGACAGGGTCAGCGGGTTGATCACCTCGGCGCCATACCCGTCAACCGCCTTCAGCACCCGTTCGAGCATGCTCCCCCAGGCGACCACGGTCACGTCGCTCCCCTCACGAACCACACGGGCCCGGCCGAGCGGCAGGGTATACTCCCCGTCGGGTACCTCTTCCCGCAGCATGCGGTAGAGCCGGGTAGGCTCAAGAAAAATGACCGGATCGGGGTCGCGGATGGCGGCCAACAGGAGCCCCTTGGCCGTGTACGGACCGGACGGCACCACCACCTTGATGCCGGGAATGTGGCAGAAGATCGCCTCGCTGCTCTCCTCGTGCAGTTCCGGTGCCTTGATGCCGCCGCCGTAGGGGGTCCGTACCACCAGCGGGCAGGTAAAACGACCGCGGGAGCGGGTCCGCAACCGGGCGGCATGGGAGTAGATCTGATCAATGGCGGCGTAGATGAAGCCCATGAACTGGATCTCGGCCACGGGGCGCAGACCGTAGGCCGCCATGCCGATTGTCGCTCCGACAATGGCCGATTCAGCCAGGGGGGTATCGATGACCCGTTCGGCGCCAAAGCGCTCCAGCAGCCCTTCGCTGACACGGAACACGCCCCCGTCCTTTCCCACGTCCTCGCCCAGGAGAACCACCCGGTCGTCGCGGGCCATCTCCTGGCCGAGTGCCTGATTGATTGCCTGTACCATCGTAAGCTGCGCCATGTCAGAGTCCCTCCCGCTGCCATACCTGTCGCGGGCTGAGCGCCGCACAGGTATGGTCGAACATTGCTGCAGCTTCGAGTAGAGGTTCGGCCTCCATGGCCGCTATCCCCGCATCGACTTCGGCCGTGGCACGCTCCCTGATTTCCGTTTGGTATTGCTCGTTCCACAGGCCGCGACCGGTCATGAAACGCTCCAGTCTGAGCAGCGGATCCCGTGCGCTCCAGGCTGCAACATCACCGGCCGAACGGTAGCGGCCGGCGTCGTCCGAGGTGGTATGATCGGCCATCCGGTAGGTAAGGCATTCGATGAAGGTTGCCCCTCCCCCGCTGCGCGCCTTTTCCAGAGCATCACGGGTGGCGCGGTATACGGCAAACACATCGTTGCCGTCCACCTGCACCCCCTCGAAGCCGTACGCCACGGCCTTCTGAGCCAGGGTCTGCGCAGCGGTCTGCCCGCTCAGGGGAACCGAGATCGCCCACTGGTTGTTCTGGCAGATAAAAACGACCGGCAGGCGGAACAGACCGGCCATATTGAACCCTTCGTGAAAATCCCCCTTGGAGGTGGCGCCGTCGCCGAAATAAGCGATCACGGCAACCGGGTCGCGCCGGTAACGTGCGGCCATAGCCGCTCCCACCGCATGGGGGATGTGGGTTCCGACGGATACGGAGATGGGGAAGATATTGAGTTCCTGCGGAGAATGCTGGCCACGCTCGTCACCGGCCCAGTACTGGAAGAGCTGCCGTATGGGGTAGCCAAGGGTCAACTGGACCCCCATTTCGCGGAAGGAGGGAAACACCCAATCGGTCGGCTGGAGGGCAAAGGCGCTTCCCACCTGGGCCGCCTCCTGTCCGATGCTGGGAGGATAAGTACCGAGCCGCCCCTCACGCTGCAGGGCCACGGCCCGTTGGTCAAAAGTCCGCGCCAAAACCATGCATTCGTACATGCGCAGGATTTCGGCGTCCGGCAGAGACGGCATCAGGCTTTCATCGACAACTCCATTCTCGTCGAGAATGCTCAGTCGCTCCACCCTGAATTGTACAATTGTTTCATTGGACATGTCTTGTGCCCCCTTGTATCAAGAAAGCATTATTGCACGAAATATACCCAGAGTCTCCGGGATGAAATGCCCATAAAATCAGCCAACAGCTTCACTTCCGTGGTTTTTTAAGATGCAACAATTATTGCAAATGCAACAAAAATTTACAAACCTTCCTCCTGGTAGAGAATGTCTGGGGAGATGGTTCTCGATTGCCTTGCACGTCCGATGTTGATTAATCCCCATCAAGACTTCCGGATGCAAAGTGATTTATAAAAACAGGTGTTGTCACTCACAGGTACGTCTATTTCTTGTAAGTTTTCACAGTTTAATATAAGTATAAGTGTTTTACATTTTATAATTTGTACAATTATATGCAGAGTATATCCATATAACCATACTACCGGCTGTTATTTGCCCCTGAGAAACGAGTATATTCAATTGATTTCTACAGATAACATTCACAACATTTCAGAAGTTCTTCGCAAACTTTCACAACCTGTCCGGATCACCTCCGCGGGACCGGCCAATGCCCCTTGTGACGTTTACGTCCCCCCGCTGCTTCCGGAACAACTCGGCGACCGGGCGTTCTGTCGTGAGATAGGGATCCGCTATCCTTATCTTGGCGGTTCCATGGCCAAGGGAATCAGCTCTGTTGCCATGGCAGAGGAGCTTGGACGCGCCGGCATGCTCGGCTTCTTCGGCGCAGCCGGACTGCCGTTTGCCGCTGTGGAAGCAGCCGTTGACAAGCTGGCGGGTGCCGGTTTTCCGTGCGGTTTCAACCTGATACATTCACCCCACGAGCCTGATCTGGAGGCCGCCCTTGCCGAGCTGTACATCCGCAAGAATGTTTGCCTGGTGGAGGCATCCGCATTTCTGGCCCTGACGCTGCCGCTGGTCCGCTATCGTACCCACGGCATCCATCGCACAGCAGACGGAACGATCATCGCTCCGAACCGGATTATTGCCAAGGTATCGCGAGAAGAACTGGCCGAAAAATTCTTCTCTCCGCCGCCGGAAAAACTCCTGCGCCAGCTCCTGAACGACGGTGCCATCACTACCGAACAGGCTGAGTTGGCCGCGCAGATACCAATGGCACAGGAAGTCACTGCCGAAGCAGATTCAGGCGGACATACCGACAACCGGCCCGCTATCGCCCTGTTTCCGACCATTTTATCTCTGGCTGGCCGGATGGAACAGAAATTCGGCTATGGCGTCAAGCTGCGGGTCGGACTGGCTGGCGGCATTGCCACACCGACCGCTGCTGCCGCTGCGTTTGCCATGGGAGCTGCCTACATCATGACCGGTTCTGTCAACCAGGCCTGCATCGAATCCGGAACGTCGGATGCGGTACGCCGGATGCTGGCGGAAACGCGGCAGGCCGATGTGACCATGGCTCCGGCCGCGGACATGTTCGAAATGGGCGTTACGGTGCAGGTATTGAAGCGCGGCACCATGTTCCCGATGCGGGCAGCAAAACTGTATGACATGTATCGCAGCCATGACGGGCTTGAAGGCATTCCGGGCCCTGAACGGGATAAACTTGAAAAAACTTTGTTTCTGGCTCCGCTCACCGATATCTGGCGCGACACCCGGACCTTTTTCCTTGAGCGCGATCCCCGTCAGGTAGAACGTGCCGAACGGGATCCGAAGCACCTCATGGCGCTCGTGTTTCGCTGGTACCTGGGTCAGGCCGCCCACTGGGCCAAGGATGGCGCTGCGACCCGCACAATGGACTACCAGGTCTGGTGCGGACCGGCCATGGGAGCTTTCAATGAATGGGCCGCCGGCAGCTTTCTGGCGGTTCCGGAGCAACGCCGGGTAGCGACGGTTGCCCGCAATCTTCTGTTTGGAGCGGCTCTGCTCACCCGTGCCAACATGCTCCGTTACCAGGACATAAAACTTCCCGACGATTTCCGTATCGAACCGCTTGAAGACATACACATCAAGGAGTACCTCGCGTGACACAGGACACTACCAATCGGACCACCGCACCCAGCGCCCCACCGCTGGCCATCATAGGAATCGGCTGCCTCTTCCCCCAAGCCGAAGACAGCACCACGTACTGGGCCAATATTCGCGAGGGGATCGACGCCATCAGCGACATCCCGGCAACCCACTGGCACGTGGCTGACTACCATAATCAGGACCCCAAGGCGCCCGACATGACCTACGGCCGCCGGGGCGGATTTCTGTCCGAAGTTCCTTTCAATCCGATGGAATACAACATCCCTCCTGCTACCCTGGAGGCGATTGACAGTTCGCAGCTTTTAGGACTGGTCGCCACCGGACAGGCGCTGAAGGATGCCGGTTATGGCGCCGACCGGAGCTATGACCGCGACCGGGTGAGCGTCATCCTTGGTGTTACCGGTACGCTCGAACTGGTTATCCCGCTGGCTGCGCGTCTCGGACATCCCCATTGGCGGTCGGCCCTCAAGGACGCCGGTGTGGACGACACTACCTCTGAAGACGTTGTGCAGCGCATCTCCGATTCGTATGTATCCTGGCAGGAAAATTCCTTTCCCGGCCTGCTCGGCAACGTGGTAGCCGGCAGGATCAGCAAGCAATTCGATCTGGGCGGCACCAACTGCGTGGTGGATGCCGCCTGCGGCAGTTCGCTTGGCGCCCTGCATGTGGCCGCCATGGAACTGGCAACCGGCAAGTCAGACATGGTTGTCACCGGCGGAATCGATACGTTCAACGACATCTTCATGTATATGTGCTTCAGCAAGACCCCGGCGCTGTCACCAAGCGGAGATGTAAAACCGTTCGACGCCTCCGGCGACGGCACCATCATTGGTGAAGGGCTCGGCATCATGGTTATCAAGCGGCTTGCCGATGCGGAACGTGACGGCGACCGGATTTATGCGGTAATTCGCGGCGTCGGTTCCTCCAGCGACGGCAAGGGCGAGGCGATCTATACCCCCAGCGCCTCAGGCCAGAGAAAAGCCATCAAGGACGCCTATCAGCGTGCCGGAGTGACTCCGGACAGTATCGGCCTGGTAGAAGCCCACGGCACCGGCACCAAGGTCGGTGACGCGGTTGAAGTATCGGCATTGCGCGAGATCTATGGCACATCCGACAAACCTTGGTGCGCCCTCGGTTCGGTCAAGTCGCAGATCGGCCACACCAAAGCAGCCGCAGGTTCCGCCGGGATGATCAAGGCTGCCCTGGCGCTGCACCACAAAGTCATTCCACCCACTATCAAGGTACAACAGCCGTTGCGCGAGGTTGTGGACGGACAGTCCCCCTTCTACCTCACCAGCCACAAACGTCCCTGGCTTTCCCGCAACGGTCAGCCGCGCCGCGCCGCAGTAAGCGCCCTCGGTTTCGGCGGTTCAAACTTTCATGTAGTACTTGAAGAATACACCCCGACTGCCGCCATGGCGGACTGGGATGGCACCGTCCAGATTCTCCCTTTCTCCGCTGCCGATACAGCCGCACTGGAGCAGATGGTTGCCGGAGTTGCCGACCTGCACAGCGGGAAGGAAATCCGCGCCAGGGGTGCTGAGCTCCGCTCCTCCTTCGACGGGAATGCTCCGTGCCGCCTGGCGCTGGTCGTCGAACAGAAATCCAACCTGAAATCACTCTGCACCAACGCGCTGACCATGCTGCGCAAGCAGCCGGACTCCGCCTGGAGCACTCCCGATGGCGCCTGGTATGCAACCGGAGCCGCACCGGGCAAAATCGGCGTGCTGTTCCCCGGCCAGGGTGCCCAATATACCGGGATGCTGCGCGATCTCGCCTGCAGTTTTCCCGCCATGCTGGCTGCCCTTGACGCTGCGGACCGGGAATTTGGCACAGACACCGGCAGCAGCCTGTCCGACCTGATCTACCCCCCTACCGCCTTCAGTGACGCCGACCGGGAAGTTTTGGAAGCTGCCTTGCGCGCCACCGACGTTGCCCAACCCGCCATCGGGGCGGTCAGTCTCGGTGCCTTGCGTATTCTGGAATCATTCGGTTTTGCGCCGGATGCCGCTGCCGGTCACAGCTATGGGGAGCTTACCGCCCTGTGCGCTGCCGGTCGGCTTGATGAAACTTCATTCCATGCCCTGTCCCGCCTGCGCGGCCAGTTGATGGCAGCCGGAGACGGCGACCGGGGTACCATGCTGGCTGTGTCCGCACCGTTGGCCGATGTGCAACAGTTGATCAGCGAGGAAAAACTTGATCTGGTCATAGCCAACCGTAACGCGCCGAACCAGGCGGTTCTTTCCGGCAGCAGCGCCGAGATTGCCCGCGCCGCCGAGGCCTGTGCCTCCCGCAAACTTTCCTGCAAGCAATTGACCGTTTCTGCGGCATTTCACAGTCCGCTGGTTGCCGATGCCGCTGCCCCGCTGCTGGCTGCCCTGTCCGGCATCACCATTGCTGATGGATCACTGCCGGTTTACGCAAACACAACTGCGGCCGAATACCCGTCTGAGGCTGGGGCAGCCGCCACGCTGCTGGCCGGGCAACTGGCCCGGCCGGTCGAATTTGTTGCCGAAATAGAAGCCATGTATGCCGCCGGTATCCGTACCTTTGTGGAGATCGGTCCGGGAGCCCGCCTTTCAGGTCTGGTGTCCGCCATACTTGCCGGTCGTCCGCATACCGCTATCGCACTTGATGCGTCCGGCGGCAGACGATCCGGGGTTGCCGATCTGGCGCGCTGCCTGGCGCAGCTGGCCGTACTTGGCCACACCGTTTCCCTGACCGGGTGGGATGAAGGGTATCGCCCCGCGCCGCAGGCCACTGGCAAAAAACCGGCTCTGACCATAAACCTGAGCGGCGCCAATTATGTCAAACCGAAGGCAAAGCGGCCTGCATCCCCTCCCCGTCCGGCCGTAACGGTTGCCGTTGCCGCACCTTATTCCCCGCATGCTGGCATGACGGCTGTATCACCAGTTGGTCTACAGACGGCTCCATCCACAGTATCTCGCGACGTCCTGGCCGAGTCACTGAAGGTCACTCGTGAAGGAATGTCGGCTCTTACGCGGATTCAGGATGAGACCGCCCAGCTTCACCGCCGCTTTCTGGAAGGGCAGGATACCGCTGCAAAGACCATCCAGATGCTGCTCGAACAGCAGCAGCGGATTCTTCAGGGGGGCACTGCCGTTCAATCACCCATATCGTTTCCCGCATCTGCTTCAGCTCCGGTCATTACTCCGTCAGCAGTTCCGGCGTTCGTGCCACCAGCAGTTACATCAGCTGTGCCGTCTGTTCCGGTTGTTCAGCCGAAGTCAGATCGTGTTGCCGAAACCCTGCTTGCGGTAGTCAGTGAGAAGACCGGCTATCCGGTAGAAATGCTGGAGATGGAAATGGGGCTCGACTCAGACCTCGGCATCGATTCCATCAAACGGGTCGAGATCCTGTCTGCACTCCAGGAACGCCTCCCCGGTTCGCCGGTCATCGGACCCGAGCATCTGGGCACCCTGCATACCCTTGGTGAAATAGCCTCCTTTCTGGGCGCAGGATCAGTAGCCACGTCACCTGCCGTCAACTCATTGAACTCAACGAGCTCCCCTCTCATCGCCGAAACCCTGCTGGCTGTGGTCAGCGAGAAAACCGGCTATCCGGTAGAGATGCTGGAGATGGAGATGTGGCTCGATTCTGACCTCGGCATTGACTCCATCAAACGGGTCGAAATCCTGTCAGCCCTACAGGAACGGCTCCCCGGCTCTCCGGTCATCGGGCCGGAGCATCTGGGCACCCTGCACACCCTCGGCGAAATCGCAACTTTTCTGGGCGCAGGAACAGCCGCCGCACAACCTGCCGTCAACTCATTGAACTCTACAAACTCAATGAACTCCATAAACTCGCCCCTCATCTCCGAAACCCTCCTTGCCGTCGTCAGCGAGAAAACCGGCTATCCGGTAGAGATGCTGGAGATGGAGATGGGGCTCGACTCAGACCTTGGTATCGATTCCATCAAGCGGGTCGAAATTCTGTCCGCACTCCAGGAGCGCCTTCCGGGTTCGCCGGTTATCGGTCCCGAACATCTGGGCACCCTGCACACCCTGGGAGAAATAGCAGCCCATCTGGGCGCAGGTGCTGCTCCGGTGGATATCCCTTCTGACCGGCCAGACACGTCAGACCAGTCAGACAAAATTGCCAAGACCCTCCTTGCCGTCGTCAGTGACAAAACCGGCTATCCGGTAGAGATGCTGGAAATGGAGATGGGGCTTGAATCCGATCTCGGCATCGATTCAATCAAACGGGTCGAAATTCTGTCCGCACTTCAGGAACGTCTCCCCGGTTCACCGGTCATCGGCCCCGAACACCTGGGTACCCTGCATACCCTGGGAGAAATAGCCTCTTATCTGGGCAACGGTACGGTAGCCGCGCAACCTGCTGTTGTCTCAACAAACCCAACAAACTCAACAAGCTCCATCCAGGTCAACCGAAGTACCATTGTACCGGTTCAGCTTACCGAACCGGCCCGTAAACTGCCACTGGCTGGCGCGGGCGCACTGTGGATTACGGACGATGGATCGGATTTTTCCACCGAACTGTGTGCCAAGTTACGTGTTCAGGGACGTTCCGTTCAACTGGTTCGTATTGAAGACGCTTTTATGAATGCCTCTGGGGCGGACCTTGCCGGTCTGGTAATTTGCGCTCCTTCAGGTGGAACCGATGATAATTTTTACGAAAATGCCTTCCTGCTCCTGAAAAGCTCTGCGCCGAGTCTGCGCAGATCAGGAGAAAACGGAGGCGCCCTGTTTGCTACCATTTCCCGCCAGGACGGTTCATTCGGCTGCGGGACTGATACAATTCTGAATGACCCGCTCTCCGGCGGCCTTGCCGGTCTGACTAAGACAGCGGCCCATGAATGGAGCGAGGTGTCGTGCAAAGCGATTGATGTGGGACTATTTGCCGACCATTCCGCTGAGGCAGAAGCTGTTGCGATTGAACTGCTGCTTGACGGCCCGCTTGAAGTCGGTCTGACCCCTTCAGGCAGAACCGCCTTGCACACAATTGACCTTCCACAACAGCCGCAAACTGGCACCGTACCGTTACAGGCAGGGGATGTTGTCGTAATCACCGGAGGTGGACGCGGAGTGACGGCTGCTGCTGCCGTAGCACTGGCAGCTGCGTACAAGCCGTTACTGATTCTGCTGGGACGCAGCCAGGAATTTCAGACAGAACCGGAGTGGCTGGCACCGTTGCAGGAGGAAAGCCAGATAAAACGCGCCATTCTTGAGCATACTACAGAGAAGCTTCACCCGAGAGAAATTGAGGAACGATACCGGGCAATTGCAGCCGGGCGGGAACTTAAGGAAACACTGGCCAGGATCTCACAGGCAGGCGGCCGGGCGCTCTACCGTTCCGTCGATATTCGTGACACTGCCGCCGTATCCTCCCTGCTGGCTGAAATCCGCCAGGAGTATGGGCCTGTCCGCGGCATAGTGCATGGCGCCGGAGTATTGGCTGACCGGCTCATCAGCGATAAGTCCCTGGAACAGTTCACCTTGGTGTACGACACCAAGGTCAAGGGTTTAAAGGCATTGCTTGCCGCTACCGCGCAGGACGACCTGCGCTTTATCGCCCTGTTTTCCTCCACAACAGGCCGTTTTGGCCGAAGCGGCCAGGTTGATTATGCCGTTGCCAACGAAGTGCTCAACAAGCTGGCCCAGGCCGAGTCACGCCACCGTTCAACATGCCGGACCGTCAGCATTAACTGGGGACCGTGGGATGGCGGCATGGTTACCCCATCGCTGAAAAAGGTTTTTGAAGGCGAAGGGATCGGCCTGATCGGACTGAAAGAAGGTGGAGAACTCCTGGTACGCGAGATCGCTGCCACCGGTGATCCGGTAGAAATCATCGCCCTGGCCGGAGTGTCTGCCGCTTCGCTGGCAATCTCCCCGACGCTTCCGGAGACACCGCTCACCGAAGCTTTCCGCCTGAACCTGACCGTTGAGGATTTCCCCTTCATCCGTTCCCACGTGATCGACGGCAAAGCCGTCCTTCCCATGGCCATGGCTGTAGAATGGCTGGCCCACGGCGCCCTGCACGGCAACCCCGGCTTCCGGTTCCACGGGTTCAACAACCTTCGCATCTGCAAGGGGGTCATCTTCGACCAGGGGAGCACGTGCAGCCTCAGGATCATGGCCGGTCGCGCCGAGAAACACGACTCGCTCTTCGTCGTTCCGGTTGAGCTGACCGGCACTGCCGCTGATGGACAGAACATCCTGCACGTGCGCGCTGAAATAGTACTTGCATCAAAGCTGCCGGAAGGGATCCGCTCCATTGTAGATGTGCCGGCCACGCCATACGCCCCCGGCAACGGCGCCATCTATGGCCAGGAACGCCTCTTCCACGGATCGGACCTGCAGGGAATCGAACAGGTCAGCGGCTGTTCTGCCAAAGGCATTACCGCGCTGGCCAAGGCTGCCCCAAAACCGGAGGAGTGGATCAAACAGCCTCTGCGCAATATCTGGCTGACCGATCCGCTGGTTGTCGATTGTGCCTTTCAGCTGATGATCCTCTGGAGTTTCGAGCGTTCCGGTTCCGGCTCACTGCCGTCGTTTGTCGGAAAGTACCGCCAGTTCCAGGAAAACTTCCCCCGGGAAGGCGCCCAGATTGTGATCAGGGTTACCGCTGAACGGAATCATGGCGCATCCGCCGATATTGAATTTCTTGACCGTACCAGCGGCAAGCTGATTGCCCGTCTGGAAAATTATGAGTGCATCATCGACCCTTCCCTGCAAAAGGCTTTCCGGCGTAATCAACTGGCACAACCGGGGTGTGTAGAGCTGGAAGTCGCCTGATGACTGATTACCGTTCTACCGTAGCCATTGTCGGGATCGGCGGCATTTTCCCCGATGCGCCCGACCTGACGGTTTTCTGGGACAATATCAGCACCGGCCGTACCGCCTTCCGTGAAGTTCCCGAGGGGCGCTGGATGGTGCCGGCCGATTCCGTGTACGATCCGGAGCCGGGCAAAGCCGATTGCGTCTATTCACGTCGCGGCTGCTTCATTAACCGGCTGCCGTCGGCGGCGACTCTTCCTGATCTTGCCATTGATCCGGCGCTGCTCGACGGGCTCGATCCGCTTTTTCATCTCCTGATCCATGCCGGAAAACGTGCCTTTGACGATGGCGTTACCGCACCTCTCGACCGCTCCCGCGTCGGCATCATCATCGGCAACCTGGCTCTGCCAAGTGAAACTTCTGCCGTCCTGACCCGCAACTGGCTCGGGCGAACCTTTGAAGAACAACTGCTTGGCTCTGCCTCGCCACCTTCTCCCACGTCGCCGCTTAACCGTTTTCCCGCCGGTCTGCCCGCCGGAATCCTGGCCCGTGCCCTCGGCCTGGGTGGCGGCGGTTGTACGCTCGATGCCGCCTGTGCTTCATCGCTCTATGCCCTGAAACTGGCAATGGATGAACTGCTGTCCGGCAGGGCCGACGCCATGCTGTCCGGTGGCGTTTCGCGTCCCGATCCGCTCTTCACCCAGATGGGGTTCTCCCAGTTGCGCGCCCTTTCCAAGCGGGGCGTCTGTTCCCCCTTCGATGCCGCAGGCGACGGCCTCGTGGTTGGCGAGGGTGCAGGCCTGTTCCTGCTCAAGCGGACCGAAGATGCCGTGGTCCATGGCGACAGGATTTACGGCGTTATCAGAGGTATCGGCCTGGCCAACGATGTGGGTGGCAGCCTGCTCGCTCCCATGTCGGAAGGTCAGTTGCGTGCCATGCGTTCCGCCTATCTTCAGGCCGGCTGGCAACCGGGCGACGTTGATTTAATCGAATGTCACGCCACCGGCACCCCGGTTGGCGATGCCGTCGAAGTTGCCAGCCTCAAGCAGCTCTGGTCCGGTGTAGAGCGTGATGCTACGCGCTGCGTTATCGGTTCCGTCAAGTCCAATATCGGCCACCTGCTGACCGCAGCAGGCGGCGCAGCCCTGACCAAGGTGCTGCTGGCTCTGCAGAACGAAACACTGCCACCCACAGCCAACTTCAACACTCCCCAGACCGGTATGGAACTGGACAATAGCCCGTTTCGCGTCCTGACGTCTGCGGCTCCGTGGCAGCGACGCGGCGACGGTATTCCCCGCCGGGCGGCGGTCAGCGCTTTTGGTTTCGGAGGGATTAATGCTCATCTGCTGATTGAGGAGTGGCTCCCTTCGGCTCCGCTCAGGGATCGGCTCAAAGATCGGTTGGTGAGCGGAGTCGAACCAATCGCCGTCATCGGCATGGATGCCCGTTTCGGCCCGTGGCAATCGCTGCGCGCGTTTCAGGAACGGGTGCTCGGCGGCGATGATACGGCGGCTCCCACCACTCCGAAAGCGTGGCATGGCGCATCACAGAGCAAATGGTTCCGCGCGGAAGGTCTGGATACGACGCCATTCTCCGGTTTCACCATGGATGACGTAACAGTGCCATCTAACCGCTTCCGCATTCCGCCGCGCGAGATGGAGGAGATGCTGCCGCAACAGCTGCTCATGCTGCAAACTGCCGCGGAAGCGCTGCATAATGCCGGTTTCGACCGGGACAGCAGCGCCTCTACCGGCGTCTTTATCGGTATTGCCCTTGACCTGAACAGCACCAATTTCAGCCTGCGCTGGGCTCTGTCTGGACAGGCTTCCCACTGGGCTCAAAAACTGGGACGGGAACTGACGACGGAAGAACTGTCGGAATGGACATCCCTGCTTCGAAATGCCGCAGGACCCTCTCTGACCGCCAACAGAACCATGGGGGCGCTCGGAAGCGTCGTGGCCAGCAGGATTGCCCGCGAATTCCGCATCGGCGGGCCGAGTTTCACGATCTCCAGCGAGGAAAACTCCGGCATCAGAGCGCTGGAAGCCGCCATCCGCCAGCTTCAGAACCGTGAACTGGACCAGGCGCTGGTGGGTGCCGTGGATCTTGCGGGAGACCTGCGCGCGGTTCTTGGGCAGCATGGCGTACGCCCCTATTCCCGTTCGGGAATAGCCACTCCGTTTGACTCGGCTGCCGACGGTGCCGTTTTTGGCGAAGGCGCTTGCGCCGTGGTGCTCAAGCGGCTGGAAGACGCCGAGCGGGACGGTGACCGGATCTATGCCGTCATTCGTGGTATCGGTTCAGTGAGCGGCGCCCCGGTAGCAGCCGGGGAAGAAACCTATCGCCATGCTCTTGATAAAGCCTATGCAGACGCAAAAGTTGACCGGGCATCCATTGGTTTCATCGAAGCAAGCGCCGACGGCACTCCGGAACAGGACTTAGGCGAAGCGGCAGCCCTCGCATCCTGGTTCGCATCCGACACGGCTCCGGCCCGGTCTTGCGCGGTCAGCAGCGTCAAAGGTGATATCGGCCACAGTGGCGCCGCCTCCGGCCTTGCCTCACTGCTGCGCGGCTGTCTCGCCCTGTACCACGAAATCATTCCCGGCTGCCGGGGACTGGCAGCAGCCGGTCCGTCACTCCCGGAACAGTCGCCGCTCCATTTCCCCCGTTCCTCCCGCTACTGGCTGCGCAACCGGGAAGACGGCCCGCGCCGTGCCGGAGTCAGTGTGCGCGGCATAGACGGATCGTGCAGCCATGTGGTTCTGGAAGGTTATGACATGGCTCAGCCCGGTATTGAACTGGATCGCTGTGCTCCCCTGGGAGCCGGGTCGGAAGCGCTGTTTGCCATTGCAGGAGATACGACTTCTGAGCTGCTGACCCAGTTGGACCTGTTTGAGGATATGACGCGGGATTCTTCTGCCAACCTCTCCGATCTGGCATCCGCCTGGTATCCAAACTTTGCGGCAGCCGCCGGTACAGCACGTGCCATGGCCATGGTTGCCCGGGATCGCGATGAACTGGCTCTGTTGATTGATCTCGGACGAGCCACTTTGAAGAATAACGGCGCTATTCCTGCCATTCCACCGGGTCTGCGCGACCGGCTGTTCTATTCAGCGTCACCTCTGGGAACAACAGGAAAAGTAGCGTTTGTCTTTCCCGGTTCCGGCAACCACTATGCGGGGATGGGGATGGATCTGTTCAGCCGCTGGCCGGGAATCCTGCGCCGCCAGGACGGTGAAAACCTTTTACTGCGGGCGCAGTTCCAGCCGGAACTGTTCTGGAACGACGCACCACCAGCCCTGATCAATGACGACCATCGGGCCGTTATTTTCGGACAGGTAGCCACCGGCTGCGCGGTCAGCGACCTTGTCCAGCGCTTTGACGTCCACCCGGATGCGGTTATCGGCTACAGCCTTGGTGAGTCGGCGGGGCTTTTTTCACAACGGGCGTGGCGTGACCGGGATGGCATGTATGGGCGCATGAAGGACTCGACCCTGTTTACGGATGATCTGGCCGGAGAATGCCGCGCCGCCAAACAGGCCTGGGGACTGGCAGACGATGCGACCGTAAACTGGGGACTCGGAGTAATCGCGGCCCCGGAGCTGACTGTCCGGGCGGCGTTGCCGGAATTTCCCCGCACCTATCTCCTTATCGTCAACACTCCCGATGAATGCGTCATCGGCGGTGATGCTGACGAACTCGCACGGCTGGTGACAACGCTCGGCTGCCGGTTTTTCCCGCTGCATGGCGTGACCACGGTGCATTGCGCGGTGGCGGAGCAGGTGGCAACCCCATATCACGACCTGCATCTCTACCCTACGGAAGCACCGGCAGGTATCATCTATTACAGCGGCGTCAAAGGCGATTCCTACGATGTCACCCGCGAAAGCGCCGCTGCCTCGATCCTCGGCCAGGCGCTGCACGGCCTCAACTACCCGCAGGTGATTGAATCGGCCTATCGCGACGGCGTCCGCCTGTTTCTGGAGATGGGACCCGGCGCATCATGCAGCCGCATGATCGGTCGCATCCTCAGTGACCGTCCGCATCTGGCCCGCTCCGCCTGTTTTGCCGGTCAGGATCAAGTCTCCGTCGTGCTGAAGATGATGGCCAATCTGATCGCCGAACGGGTGCCGGTTGACCTGTCGCCGTTATTTGATGTGCCGCGCGTAGCCGTTGCTGACAAAACAGCAACCGGAACGGTACGTGTTGTACTTGGCGGCGCGCCGTTTCAGCCGCCGCAGCCACCTGTTGCGACAGTGATGAAGAAACCTGTTCCCGTTCAGAATGTGGCGGTACCATCGGTAGTTACGGCCACCGTTCCCGCTCCTGCCCCTCTTGGTGAAAGCGCCCGTGACTCGCTGATAGGCGAACTGGCCCGTTCGCAGCAGACCCACACGGAAGCCCATGCGGCGTTTCTTGCCGTCAGCGAGACCGTGACCCGGTCCATGGCGCAAGCGCTTGAGCTGGAGATGTCACTGCGGCAGGCGCTGGGGGATGATGTTCCCTTCGACTCCGCTCAGGGAACGGTTAGTTCCGTTCAGGAAACGGTTGGTGAGCGTAGTCGAACCACCTTCAACCGTGAGATGTGTTTCGAATTCGCAATCGGTTCGGCCGGTCTCATGCTGGGTCGCGAGTTTGCCGAGGTGGATACCTTCCCGACCCGTGTCCGGCTGCCGGACGAGCCGCTCATGCTGGTGGACCGCATCATGAGCGTCGAAGGTGAACCGCGCTCCATGACCCATGGCAGGGTTGTTACCGAACATGACATTCATCCGGGCGCCTGGTATCTGGACGGCGGCCGCATCCCCACCTGTATCGCCGTGGAAGCCGGTCAGGCCGACCTATTCCTGTCCGGCTACCTCGGTATCGACTTTATCACCCGGGGTCTGGCGGTGTACCGCCTGCTCGACGCCGTGGTCACGTTCCATCGCGGCCTGCCCGGACCGGGCGAGACGATCCATTACGACATCCGTATCGAGCGGTTCTTCCGGCAGGGTGATACCTGGCTGTTCCGCTTCTTCTTCGAGGCCACGGTAAACGGCCAGCCGCTGCTGTCCATGCGTGACGGCTGCGCCGGGTTCTTCAGCCAGCAGGAACTTGACGCGGGCAAGGGTATTGTTCGTCCGGCGCTGGATCTGCGTCCCACGACCGGCATCCGACCGGCTGACTGGCAGGATCTGGTGCCGCTGGCGCGCGAAGGTTACAGTGCGTCACAACTTGATAAGTTACGCGACGGTGATCTGGCTGGCTGCTTCGGTCCGATGTTCGCCGGGTTGTCGCTGTCCCGCCCGCTGACCATTCCAGGTGACAGGATGCGCCTCGTCCATCGCGTCATCGAAATTGATCCAGCGGGCGGACGCTGCGGTATCGGCATCATCAGGGCCGAAGCCGACATCCACCCGGACGACTGGTTTATCACCTGTCATTTCGTCGATGACCGGGTCATGCCGGGCACCCTGATGTATGAGTGCTGCATGCACACGCTCCGCATCTACCTGCTGCGACTGGGCTGGGTAGCCGAAGCTGCCGGTTCCGTCTGGGAGCCGGTGCCGGGCGTGGCAAGCAAGCTCTGCTGCCGGGGCCAGGTTCTGGAAAGCACCAAGGTCGTTACCTACGAGGTAACTATCCGCGAAATCGGCTACAGCCCTGAGCCGTACGTGATCTGCGACGCCCTCATGTATGCCGACGGCAAGCCGATTGTCGAGATCACCAGCATGTCGGCGCGCCTGACCGGTACGACCAGGGAACAGTTGCAGGCCCTCTGGTCCTCAACCTCCCCTGTTCAACCGGTAACAGACCTGAGCAAGGCAAAACCGGCCATCTACACCAAGGAACAGATCCTTGCCTACAGCAACGGCAAGCCATCCGAAGGCTTTGGCGACCGCTACCGCGTGTTCGACGCCGAACGCAAAATTGCCCGCCTCCCTGGGCCGCCGTTCCAGTTCATGGATCGCGTCACGAGCGTGCGCGGCGAGCCGTGGCAGATGACCGCCGGTGCCATGGTTGAGGCGCAGTATGACCTGCCTGCCGACGCCTGGTTCTTTGCCGCCGAGCGTCAGCCGCGCATGCCGTTTTGCGTGCTGCTGGAAGCGGCGCTGCAACCGTGCGGCTGGCTGGCTGCCTATGTGGGGTCGGCGCTGACCACCCCGAACGATATCTCCTTCCGCAACCTGGGTGGCAGCGCCGTGCAGCACCGTGCTGTCACGCCGGAGAGCGGTATGCTGACCTGCTGCGCCACCATGACCAAGGTTGCCACCAGCGGCGGCATGATCATCCAGGAGTTCGACTTTTCTGTCGCCGACCGCCACGGCATTCTCTATGAAGGCGATACCATGTTCGGCTTCTTTGCCAAGGAAGCGCTGGCCAACCAGGTCGGCATTCGTGACGCGAAACCGTACGAGCCGACAGCGGATGAGTTAGAGCGGGGCCGCGCCCTCTCCTATCCGGATTCAGCTCCGTTCCCGGAAAAGAAACTGGCGATGATCGACCTGATCGACCTGTTCGTGCCTGACGGCGGCCCAAAAGGGCTCGGCTACATTCGTGGCATCAAAGATGTCGATCCGGATGAATGGTTCTTCAAGGCGCACTTTTACGAGGACCCGGTCACGCCCGGCTCACTGGGGCTGGAATCATTCCTCCAACTGGTGAAGTTTGTTGCCGTGGAACGGTGGGGCTGGCAGGATGGCGAGATTGTCTCGGCTGTGGCGCTTGAGCACAAACACCGCTGGCTCTACCGCGGCCAGGTAGTGCCTACCAACAGCCGTGTGACGGTGAGCGCCTGGATCACCGCCGTTGATGATCAAAAGCGGATTTTGACCGTGGATGGCTTCCTGTCCGTGGATGGAAAGTTAATCTATCAGATGAATGATTTCACCGTAACTATGGAGTTATAAATATGAAGTATCGAAAAGTCACCATAGAGGCTCTTGGCTATGAACTGGCACCGGTCGTCGTCACCACCGCAGAACTGGAGGCCCGTTTGGAGCCCCTGTACAAATATCTGCGCATTGTGCCGGGACAATTACAGGCACTGACCGGTATCAGGGAACGCCGCTGGTGGGAGCCGGGATATCCGCTTTCCCATGGCGCCATTGCCGCTGCCCGTAAAGTGATGCTTTCCTCCGGCGTTACCGCTGACGATATCGGCGCACTGATCTATGCCGGTGTCTGCCGTGAACAGTTCGAGCCGGCCACCGCCTGCCGCGTGGCAGCAGGACTTGGTATCGGCGGCAAGACCGCCGTGTTCGACCTTTCCAATGCCTGCCTCGGTGTACTGAACGGCATTCTTGACGTGGCCAACCGGATCGAATTGGGACAGATCAAGGCTGGTCTGGTAGTCTCCTGCGAGAGCGCTCGCGAGATCAACGAAATCATGATTACCCGGATGCTGGAAGAACGGACAATGCAGCATTTTGCCGCCTCTCTGGCGACCCTGACCGGCGGTTCCGGCGCCGTGGCAGTCCTGCTGACCGACGGCTCCTTCTCGGGCGCCACGCGCAGGCAGTTGCTGGGCGGCATTACCCAGACCGCGCCGGAACACCACCGGCTCTGCCTCTGGGGTGTCACGCCGGACGGCAAGGGTGGCTATGTCCAGTCCATGTCAACGGATGGCGTCAATGTCATGAATTACGGCGTCGAGCTGGGTCGGCGAACCTGGGAGGAATTTCTGCCGCAGGTCGGCTGGAAAACCGAGGACGTTGACCAGGTGGTCTGCCATCAGGTCGGCTCCGCCCACCAGAGCGCGATTCTGAAATCGCTCGACATACCAGCGGAAAAAGACTTTACCACTTACGAATATCTGGGCAACATGGGCACCGTGTCCCTGCCGCTCACCGCAGCCATCGCCGACGAACGGGATATACTGGAAGCAGGCGACAAGGTGGCGTTTCTGGGAATCGGCAGCGGTCTGAACTGCCTGATGCTGGGGATGGAATGGTAAACAGCGCACTGACAAAAGAATATCCGTTCACCGGTAAACGCCTTGATCTTGACGGCCCTTCGACTTCGCTCAGGGCAGGCCTCTCCTACCATTACCTGGATGAGGGTACCGGCGCGCCGGTGGTGATGGTGCACGGCAACCCGTCCTGGTCGTTCTATTACCGCAACCTGGTGCTGGCGCTGCGCGACCGGTACCGCTGCATCGTGCCCGACCATATCGGCTGCGGCCTGTCCGACAAACCGGGCGATGATCGCTACGACTACACCCTCTCCCGCCGCGTCGATGATCTGGAGCGTTTGCTTGACACGCTTGGAGTTACGGAGAACATCACCCTTGTTGTTCACGACTGGGGCGGCATGATCGGCATGGCCTATGCCGTACGCCACCCGGAGCGGATCGTACGTCTGGTGATTCTCAATACCGGCGCGTTCCATCTGCCAAAAACGAAGCCGTTTCCGCTCGGCCTGCGTATCTGCCGTGACACGGTACTCGGCACACTGCTGGTGCGCGGCTTCAATGCCTTCAGCGCCGGTGCGTCATATGTGGGGTGCAAGCGCAACCCGATGACCCCGGAACTGCGCGACCTCTACCAGTATCCATACAATTCCTGGCAGAACCGCATTGCCACGCTCCGCTTCGTGCAGGACATTCCGCTCTCTCCCGGCGACCGAGGCTATGAACTGGTCAGCGCCGTTTCAGACGGCATCGGCCAATTCAGCAACCTGCCGATGCTCATATGCTGGGGCGAGCTGGATTTTGTCTTTGACCGGCATTTCCTGGCTGAATGGCAGCAGCGGTTCCCCCATTCGGAAATCCACCGCTATCCGGATTGCGGACACTATATCCTTGAAGACGCCAAAGAGGAGATCGTGCCGTTGATCTCCGGGTTTCTTGACCGGACGGAGCTGTAAGCAATGGTTGCAAGCGACATCGTCAACATCTCCCGCCCCCTGACCGAAATGGCCCGGCTCCAGCCGGATACGCCCGCCATCATCTTTCCGCAGGAAAAACGTTCACTGACTTTTCGTGAACTGGATCAGGAGAGCGACCGGATTGCAGACGGACTGGGGCGGATCGGCATTGGCCGCGGCACCAGGGTGGCACTGCTGGTCCCACCCTCCCCGGAACTGTTTGCCCTGACCTTTGCCCTGTTCAAGGCCGGGTCCGTGCCGGTGTTCATAGATCCGGGCATTGGAGCACGCAATATGAAAGGATGCCTGGCCGAGGCGGAGCCGGTGGCGTTCATCGGCATTCCCAAGGCGCATGTGGCCCGGCGGCTGCTCGGCTGGGGACGCGGCAGCATCCGCATCAATGTTGTCGTTGGTGGCGGTTCCTTCTGGGGCGGCGTGCCGCTTGATGAAGTGCGACGTTCCGCGCAACCGGCACCGTTTGTGGCGGCGAACACCCTCCGTGATGATGTGGCTGCCATCCTGTTTACCAGCGGCAGCACCGGCGCACCCAAAGGCGCGATCTACAGCCATGGCACCTTTGCGGCCCAGGTCGAGGCCTTGCGGGAGCTCTACGATATCCGCCCCGGCGAAATAGACCTGCCGACGTTCCCGCTCTTTGCCCTGTTTGCTCCGGCCCTCGGCATGACCGCCCTGATTCCGCAGATGGATTTCACCCGCCCCGGTTCAGTCGATCCCCGCAAAATACTCGGCCCGGCAGCTGAATATTCCGCCACCACCATGTTCGGCTCCCCGGCCCTGCTGAACCGGGTCGGCCGCTTCGGTGAGTCTCACGGAAGCATGTTTCCCCATATCAAACGGGTCATTTCCGCCGGGGCTCCGGTTCCGGCCTCGGTATTGAAACGCTTTGCCGCGCTGCTGCCCGATGATGCCGAAATTTTCACCCCCTACGGCGCCACCGAAGCGCTGCCGGTCAGTTCCATCGGCAGCCGCGAGATCCTGGCCGAAACCGGTGCGATGACCGGCGAGGGGCATGGCGTCTGTGTCGGCTACCCGGTCGCGAGCATATCGCTTGCCATAATTCCGGTCAGCGATGCACCGATCGACGAATGGAGTGACGACCTGTCGCTCCCTCCCCTGGAAGTTGGTGAAATTGCCGTATGCGGACCGCAAGTCAGCCGCGCCTACCTGAACCGACCCGAGGCGACCAGAATGGCGAAAATACCGGATGCCGACGGCACTATCTGGCATCGCATGGGCGATGTCGGCTACCGGGACAAGAGCGGCCGGATCTGGTTCTGTGGCCGCAAGTCCCACCGGGTGGTGACCTCCGGGGAAACCCTCTACACAATTCCGGTGGAAGGGGTGTTCAACACCCATCCGGCAGTGTTCCGGACTGCGCTGGTCGGCGTGGGCATGTTGGGCAGCCAGCAGCCGGTGCTCTGCGTGGAGCTGGAGAAAAAGGCCGGAAAGCCTGAACAGGAGCGGATACGTCAGGAACTCCTTGAACTCGGCAGCCGCTATCCCCACACCCGAGGCATCCGCACAATCCTCTTTCACCCGGCATTTCCGGTCGATATCCGGCACAATGCCAAGATTTTCCGCGAAAAGCTGGCAATCTGGGCCAGGGATGCACGGTCATGAAAGTTCTGGTTACGGGAGGCGGCGGGTTTCTCGGCAGCACGATTGTACGGATGCTGCGCGAACGGGGCGATGAGGTGCGCAGCTTTTCACGAGGCGAATACCCTGCCCTGGCGGCGCTCGGTGTCGAGCAGATCAGAGGAAGTCTGGAAGATCGTGACGCTGTCGTTGCGGCGGCAAGGGGATGCGACCTGGTATTTCATGTCGCCGCCAAAGCCGGTATCTGGGGAAGTTACCACGATTTCTACCAGGCCAACGTGGCCGGCACCGGACATGTCATCGCCGCCTGCCTGAGCAACGGCATCAGCAGACTGGTCTACACCAGCTCTCCCAGCGTCGTCTTCGACGGCAGCGATGTGGAAGGGGGCAACGAGTCTCTCCCCTACCCGGAGTTTTATGAAGCCAACTACCCGGCCACCAAGGCACTGGCCGAGCAACTGGCGCTGGCAGCCAACTCGCCAGAGCTGGCAGTAACAGCCCTGCGCCCGCATCTGATCTGGGGCCCCGGCGACAACCATCTGGGACCGCGCATCATCGCCAAAGGGCGCGCCGGAAAACTGCGCCGCATCGGTAGCCGTCCCAACCTGGTGGACACGGTGTATGTAGACAATGCCGCCCGCGCCCATCTCCAGGCCGCGGATATGCTTTCTCCCGGCAGCAGCGTGGCGGGAAAGTGCTATTTCATCAGCAATGGCGAGCCGTTACCGCTCTGGGACATGGTAAACCGTATCCTCGCCGCCGCAGATGTCCCACCGGTAACCCGCAGCATTTCGCCGAAACTGGCCTTCGCCATCGGCTGCATCTGCGAGGGAATCTGGAGCCTGTTCCGGCTTTCCGGCGACCCCCCCATGACCCGCTTTGTCGCCCACGAGCTTGCCACTTCCCACTGGTTCGATATCAGCGCCGCCCGGCGCGACTTCGGCTACACCCCCGAGATTTCCATCGACGAAGGTTTAGTGCGGCTGCGCCGGTCGCTGCAAAATCCCCCTGCATGAAACCATCTCCTCTGCCGCTTGACGGCGAAGTGCACCTGTATTGCCTGAACCTGCCGCACGATGCCTCCAAGCTGACCGGTTATGGATGTCTTCTTTCTGAAGCGGAAACGAAACGGGCGGGTTTACTGAAAAGTGAGCTGGTTACAAGCCGCTTTATTGCCGGACGGGGAATACTGCGTACCATACTGGGCGCGTATCTCGATGTTGACCCTGCAGACGTGAAGCTTGCCACGGGAGAACACGGCAAACCGTACCTTGCGGATGGTACGAAGGATCTTCGTTTCAACCTGTCACACGTGGATGATCTGCTGGTTCTGGCCGTTGCCGCCGGTTTAGAGGTGGGTATTGATATTGAGAAAATTGCAGCAGGCAAACCTGTTCATGATATTGCTCGTTTGGCGTTTTCCCGGCAGGAGCAGGAAGTGCTGCTTGCCATGCCTGCGTCACGGCAGATCCAGGCTTTTTACCGCTGTTGGGTCCTCAAGGAAGCCTGTCTGAAAGCCTGCGGCAGCGGGTTTTCTTTACCAGGCAGCAGTTTTGATATGCCGTTGATTTTTGAGCCAATGGTGAAACTCATTAACTGCAATCAGACGTTCTGGCATGTCCGGGATATTGAGGTGCCCGAAAAATACTGCGCCGCGCTGGCAGTTGAAGCACGCGGTGGTTCTCCGTCTCTACCAGAAATTGTTTGGTGTGTTCCGAATGGAAAACTGGCTGATAACACCTGAAGCATCTTATCAGCGGGCCAACTTAAACTGCGCGATTTTTCGATACAATGTATTCCTGCCGATCCCCAAAGACCTGGCCGTTTCAGTAATACTCCAATGATGCAGATTCAATGTTCTTTTAATAGTATCAGCCTCCGACTCCTTAAGCCCCCCACTGATAGCTGAAACCATCCCTTTTTGCCGCATATCCGAAAGCACTGCCTCCTCAATGCCGTGCAGCGCATAAAGCAGTCGATCATATTCCGGATTTTTGAGTGACTCAAAAACAGTGCTGCTGCGAGACCGCTCCAGAAAACGCTCACTTGCCAGCAGAAAATCCGTTGCATCTGGTTCCTGTAACGTCATAGCGTTCGCCGAAATCGCGGCGCCGGTCTGAAACCGGTCGTTAAGATGGTTTGGTAAAATCGTGTCATCCTGGCACATCACCACGGCCCGTCGCATGACATTGGCCAGCTCACGAATGTTGCCGGGCCAGTTGTAGCTTTGCAATAGACGCAACGCTCCAGGTGACAGATTTGCCTTCGGATTGAACTGCCGGGCAAAGTGAGCTGCAAGCAGCGGAACATCCTCGCTTCGTTGATGAAGGGAAGGAATCTCAAGGCGGACAACATTAAGACGGTAGTACAGGTCTTCCCGAAAGGTTTTCTCCCGGATGGCCTCTTCCAGATTAACATTGGTGGCGGCTATCACCCTTACATCGGTTTTTATCGTCCGTTCTCCGCCGACCCGCATGAATTCGCCGGTCTCCAGCACCCGTAACAACTTCACCTGGATCATCGGACTGGCATCGCCGATCTCATCAAGCAGCAGAGTACCATGATTGGCCAGTTCAAAAATGCCGCGCCGGGTCTGGTTAGCGCCGGTAAATGCGCCTCGCTCGTGACCGAACAGCTCACTTTCCAGCAGATTTTCCGGCAGAGCTCCGCAGTTTATCGGAATAAATGCCCCTTCGGCACGGGTCGAGGCCGCGTGGACAAAACGGGCCAGAACCTCTTTACCAGTGCCGGTTTTACCTTGAATCAACATGGTGATGTTCTTACCGGCCACCTTGTAGGCCAGCGACACCAGTCGCTGCATAAGGGGCGAACTGCCAACCTGAAAGCCAACTGCAGCGGCAACTTCGGCCCATTCCTCCTTGACCTGCCCCGCTTTCCGTTGAGGATCACCGTGGGCTACAGCCCGGCTGATCAACGTTTCAATTTCACCAATATCGTCGAATGGTTTCTCCAGGTATTCATACGCGCCCTGCTGCATGGCTGTTACCGCTGTCTTAACGGTGCTGTAGCCGGTCATGATGATGACCTCGCAAGCTGGCTGCCTTGCCTTGATCTCCTTCAACAGCATCAGTCCGTCGGTGTCCGGTAGCTTGAGATCAACCATGGCCACGCTGAACCGGGATTCGGTCAGGGCGCGCAACGCTTCAGGTTCATTGGTGGCGGTGGTCACCTCATACCCTTTTTTCGTCAGTAGACGGCGGAAAAAAGTGCAGATGTCCGTTTCGTCATCGATAATCAATATCCGGATTTGCGACATGGATTCCTCCCCTCCGACAACCTTCCCTCATCTTCACCCTTCACCCTTTCATGCCTGGTCAATGGGCAGGATCAGGGCAAAGGTGCTGCCCTGATCAGGTGTGCTTGCTACTTCGATGGTCCCGTTATGTGACTCGGCAATTCCCAGGCTGACCGAAAGGCCAAGGCCGGTTCCCTTGGTAGCTTCCTTGCTGGTGTAGAACGGCGTAAATATTTTTGCCAGATTTTCAGGTTGTATACCAATACCGTTGTCGGTAACACTGAGCACAGCAAACCTCTGCCCGTTCTTTATCTGTAGTTCCGTTGCAATTTCAATGGTCTTTTCCTGGCGTTCCACTTCCGTCAGGGCATCCCTGGCGTTGATCAAAAAGTTGGTAAGTACCTGCTGTATCTGGGGACCGTTAGCGCTGAGGCGCGGAAGGTCCTCGGTAAGATGCTCGGTAATCGTAATCTGACTCCGGTTGATCTGATATTTGATCATGCCGAGCACCAGTCGGGCTTCGGCGTTCAGATCGATTTCCGTTGCCGGTTGCTGATCCTGCCGGGAAAATGTCAGCAGATTCTGGATAATCCGTTTGCAGCGCAACCCGGAATTGACGATGTCATCCAGCTCCTCGGCTTGCTCCGGTTGTCCCGCTTCCTGCAGTTCCCTGGCAACCAGCTGGGCAGTGCCGATGATGACGGTCATCGGGCTGTTCAGCTCATGTGCAACACCGGCGGCCATCTCGCCAAGAGCAGCCAGTTTGGCTGTCTGCACTAGCCTGCCCTCCATTTTGATTTTTTCGGTCACATCTTTAAGAATAATGGTTACGGCTGAGAGCAGCCTGTCTTCAGTAAAAACCGGATAGTAGGACAGATCCAGCACCAGCCCGGATTCCGTCTGCCAGCGCTGGTACACCGGCTGCCCGCTTCGCTGCACCTCCTGGATGGGGCAATCCGGGCAGGGTTCCGTGCGGCCATGCAGCTTGGCAAAGCATTTCCTGCCGAGCGCCTTGTTCCAGAAATCCTGCATTTCAGCGGGCAGTCTGCCGTTGTGGAGCAGAACATTGTAGTCGGTATCGATCAGCATGATCGGATCGGTCACTGCCATGAAGGTGGATTCCCATTCATCCTTGGCTCGCGACACCTGCTTGTAGAGGCGCGCGTTCTGGATGCTGATCGACAGCTGGTCGGTCAGGTGCTGCACAAAACTCAGGTCTGCTTCATCGTAGCATTCAGCTTTGGCACTGCCGACGATCAGGGCGCCGATGACCTCATCACGTTTGAACATGGGGGTTATTGCCAGCGACCTGAGCGGCCCCGGATAAGCCGGGTTGATCAGTATGTGGCTGAGTTCCTCTGGTGGCAGATTAAAGATGTCAGCTTTTTTTTCCTGAATAACCTTGAGGGACGGGGAATGGGCGGGAAAATCGTCGATCCGGCAGAAGTCGCGTGGCATGAGCGCTTTAAGGATCAGCCCGCTGCTTTTTATCGCCACAAGGCCGAGAAAATCACAGGGGAGTGCCTGGGGGAGATTGGCGAACGCCCGCTCGACAATATCGGCGATCGACATGTCGATATTAATGTCCCGTGACAGTTGATGCAGGATCTCCAGGCGTCCATTTTGTTTCAGCACTTCCTGGTTCCGCTTTTTCAACTCCACATAGTAGTTGAGCTTCGACGAATCGACGCCGGTCAGCTGTTCAAGCAGTTTTTCTCTCTGATCCACGGCTGTTTCCTTGCTCAACGGAAATTACATGCATTTCCGGAAAATTCCTTCAATATCCTCTCGGGATGCCGCGCGCGGGTTGGTCACCAGGCAGGCGTCTTTCAGCGCGTTTTCGCTCAAGAGCGGAATGAACTCCGCGGCCAGTCCAAGATTGCCCAGCCCTTTTGCCAGGCCGATATCGCTGATCAGCTGCCTCACCGCAACCACCGCCCGTTCCGCTGCCGCCATGACTGACAGCCCGGTTATGTTTTCGCCCATCGCCTCGGCAATATCCCGGAACTTTTCGGGGCACGCGCTCAGATTGTACTCCATGACAAAGGGGAGAATCGCGGCATTGGTTTCGCCGTGATGCTGATCGATCAGGCCGTCCACCTGATGGGTCATGGCATGGGTGGCGCCGAGGATGGCGTTGGAAAACGCCAGCCCTGCGGTCAGGCTCGCCATGGACATGTTGGTGTTCGCCTCCATGTCATGACGGTTGGACACCGCCTGTCGAAGGTTGCGGGAAGCCAGGTTGATTGCTTTCAAGGCATGGATGTCGGTCAGCGGTGTTGCGGCCAGCGATACATAGGATTCGACGCCGTGGGTGAACGCGTCTATTCCGGTGGCAGCGGCCAGTTTGCTGTCCATGGTCTGGACCAGTTCCGGATCGACGATGGCAATATCCGGCACCAGCGACTTGGAGATGATCGACATTTTAAGTTTCCGGGCCGTATCGACAATGATGGCGAACTGGCTCACCTCCGAGCCGGCTCCAGCAGTGCTCGGTGCGATGACCATGGGGGGGAGGGGATGGCTGATCCTGTTAATTCCCTCGTAATCCTGTAACACCCCGCCGTTGGTGGCCAGAATGGCAATCGCCTTGGCAACATCGGTAGGACTGCCGCCGCCCACCGCCACGATGCCATCGCAGCCGGATTCCCGGTAGCGCCGTGCGCCTTCGGTTACCTCGCAATCTTTCGGGTTGGTGGTCAGCGAGGAAAATATCTCCGTTTCAAGTCCGGCGGCATGCAGGTAATGCACTGCCTGATCGACCCACCCCGCCTTGATCACTCCCGCATCGCTGACGAGAAATACCTTTGAGGCGCCGATGCGGATAACGCTCTCGCCGAGTTGGCTCAGGGACCCCCGGCCGAAGATGATCTCGGGGGCGACGAACTTGCTGATGTTCATGGTTACTCCTTGCCGGTGTGGTGACTGTTCAGGATGGTGTTCCATTTTAGGGCCATGTGCGCCGGAATGGAACAGTTTTGTTGCTGGAGCTATCTGTTCGCTTTATCTCTGTGATCGATGCCGAGTGCGGTCAGACCGGCTTTCAGGTCAGCCATGGCTGCCTGAAGCAGAGGTGCCAGTGCCGCTTCGTCCTGCCCGGTCGCGTTGAGAGTGATGTCGAGTTCGCTGTTTTCATCGATGGTGGCGGCCAGGGATTTGATGTACACGGCCGGATGATCGTTCGCCACCCTGCTGAGTACCGGTTCCATCAGCGACTCGTCGTTGCACTGGACCGTTATGGTCCGGAGCAGGGAGAGGCCGCTTTTGAAGGTAGTCCGGAGAAACGGCTGGAGTGAGGTCGTGAAGATTCCTTTCAGTTCCGACGGGACGCCGGGGAGGCAGATGATGGTGGTCGAACCGCTTTCAATCATGACCGCCGGAGCGGTGCCGACCGGGTTGTGGAGCGGATGGGCGCCTGCCGGAAACCAGGCCATTTTTTCCCGCGCCGGATTGAGACCACCCTGGCTGAGAGAGCCCTGTGCAGCCAGCTCATCGTAACGGTCGCGAATCATCATCAGGGCAGCGTCGTGGGGGGCCAGCTTGCGGTCAAGCCCCTGAGCCAGGGCCTCAAGGGTCAGGTCGTCGGCGGTGGGGCCGAGTCCGCCGGAGGTGATGATCACCCGTGGCGCCCGGACGAGCGCAGCCCGGATCTCGTCCGCGATGACCGGAGCCGTATCGCGCAGCAGCGTCGCCCGGACCACCTGCCCGCCAAGAGCGTTGAGTTCGCGGCAGAGCCAGTGGGTGTTGGTATCCTGAATCTCGCCGATAAGCAATTCGTTGCCGATGATGAACAGTTCTACGGTGAGCGGTGTTGTCATGTGTGCGGCTCCTTTATAATTCGCTGCTAGTCCCTTCTCCCTCAGGGAGAAGGTGGCCGAAGGCCGGATGAGGGGGCAGCCGTGCAGCATAAGCCAACACTTGTCCCCCTCACCCTAGCCCTCTCCCTCATGGAGAGGGGACTGTTTGATCACAAAAACGGAAGAATAGTACCAACCAGATTTTTTTACTCAGGTTAATTCACTGCACCGGTGAGGTACGTATTAATCGCCGACGCAACCTGCTTGCCGTCACCCATGGCGAGGATGACCGTGGCTCCGCCGCGCACGATGTCACCGCCGGCAAAGACGCCGGGAATGCTGGTGACGCCGGTGTCATCCACCGCAATATTGCCCCATTTGTTAAGCTTCAGATCCGGGGCGGTGGCGGTCAGGAGCGGGTTGGCGCCCGTGCCTGCCGCGTTCACCACCACATCTACCGCTATATCATGCTCGGAACCGGCCACGGGTACCGGCTTGCGCCGCCCCGATTCATCCGGCGGTCCCAGCTCCATGCGCTGACAGCGGAGCGTTGCCGCCCATCCTTCCTTGTTGCCGATGATCGCCAGGGGGGCGGTCAGCATGACGAATTCGACCCCTTCCTCCTTGGCGTGTTTGATCTCTTCCACCCTGGCAGGCATCTCTGCTTCGCTGCGGCGATAAATGATCATGGCATGCTCCGCGCCCAGTCGGCGCACGGTGCGGACGCAGTCCATGGCCGTATTGCCGCCACCGATGACTGCGACCCGGCGCCCGGGAATAATGGGCGTGGCCGAGCCGGGGGTGCGTCCCGCCTCCATCAGGTTGACGCGGGTAAGCAGTTCGTTGGCCGAATACACCCCCTTCAGGTTTTCTCCGGGGATGTTGAGCATGGTCGGCAGACCTGCGCCATTGGCAATGAAGACCGCATTGAAGTCATCAGATAGCTGGGCGAGCGTCAGGGTCTTGCCGATGATGACATTGCATTCGATCGTTACCCCCAGGTCAAGCAGGCGTGCTACTTCGGTGTCGATAATGTCTTTAGGGAGGCGAAATTCTGGAATGCCGTAACGGAGCACACCGCCGGTGTCATGGAGCGCCTCGAAAATGGTAACTGCGTGCCCGTGACGGGCCAGTTCCCCTGCGGCGGTCAGGCCGGCAGGCCCGCAGCCGACGATGGCGACGCGTTTGCCGCTGGCGGGAGGAAGTTGTTCGCGGGGAAGTTCTGAAGCATTGGCCATGGCCCAGTCGGCCACGAAACGCTCCAGATAGCCGATGGCAACCGCGTCCCCCTTTACGCCGCAGACGCACTGCGCCTCGCACTGGGTTTCCTGGGGGCAGACACGGCCGCAGACCGCGGGAAGGGCATTGTCACCCTGCAGAATACGGGCTGCCTCGGGAAGGTTTTCAGCGGCCAGGGCGCTGATGAACTCCGGAATTGAAACTCCGACCGGACACCCGTTTACGCAGGGGCGATGCTTGCACTGAATGCAGCGCTGTGCCTCCCGTACCGCCTGATCGTAGCCGAGGCCCAGGTTGACCTCGTCGAACGTGCGGCTCCGAACCTCTGCCTCGCGTTCCGGCATATGTACGCGGGGTATGGCCAGACGATCTTTGACACTGAGCGTCTCACGCGGTGCCTCACAGGTCAGACGGCACTCGTCGGCGGCATGACGCGCCAGTTCCTCAAAGTTGCGATAAGTCGTGAGGCGGTCGGACAGGCTGTCAAAATCCACCAGATGGCCGTCGAACTCCGGGCCGTCCACGCAGGCGAATTTTGCGACACCGCTGACCACGACCCGGCAGCCGCCGCACATGCCGGTGCCGTCGATCATGACCGGGTTGAGGCTGACGACCGTTTCAATGCCGTGGGGACGGGTCAGTTCTGCCACTGCCCGCATCATCGGCACCGGGCCGACCGCCACCACCAGCTGTGGGGCACGCTCCGGATCGGCAATCAGGTCAGCCAGTTCGGCGGTTACAAACCCTTTGCGCCCGACGCTGCCGTCTTCGGTGGTGATACGGACCGATTCGGAAAGCGCCGCCAGTTCATCGGCCAGAATGATGTACTGGCTTGAGCGGCCGCCGATGATGGTGGTCACCTGGTTGCCTGCCGCAGCCAATGCCTTGACCAGCGGATAGAGTACCGCCGTGCCGACACCGCCGCCGACGCAGGCTACCCGCCCCCGCTTTTCTATGTGGGTCGGCTGCCCTAGCGGCCCGGCCACATCGCGGATGAATCCCCCTTGCGGAATGGCAACGATCTTGCGGGTGGATGCCCCGATCGCCTGAATAAAGAGGGTGATGGTACCGGAGAGCGGGTCGGCATCGCCGATAGTAAGGGGAATCCGTTCGTCGCCCTGGTCGGCGCGGACGATGACAAACTGCCCCGCCTTGCGCGCAGCAGCCACCCGTGGCGCCTGAACCACCATGCGGTGGAGATTCGGTGCAAGGATATCGTTACTGAGTACTTTAAACATGTGTCTCTACCTCTCTGATGAGATTATTTGTTGATTTGTCTAGATTCACAGACAACCCCCCTTAATCCCCCCTTGTCAGGGGGGAGACTTAAGCTCCTCCCCTGATAAGGGGAGGCGGGGAGGGGTTGGCTCTAATCAAGACAACGAAAAACTCCGGAACTCCAGAGGCAACTGCCGCATGGTTCCGTATTGGCGTAACAGTCCTGTTCAAAGCCGTCATCCCGGACCAGGTCGCACGGGGAACTGTTGCAGTCTGAACAGGAGGGGTAGTTGTGGCGCAGGACGTTTTCCCGGTACGAGCGGAACGAGTCGCTGTTCCAGATGTCCTCTGCCCTGTCCGCAGCAACAGTGCCGAAAACCCGCGGCTGTACGGGGTGCTGCCAGCCGTTGGCAAACGAATGGCAGGTATGCCAGAGCTGATAGCAGGGGTGCATGGCGCCGTCGTGGGAGATGAATGCCGCGCCCTGCTCGACAAAGCCGCAGCTGCGGTTCCCGCGCGGCACTATTTCCGGAAGACTCAGATGAAGACCGGTCTGACGGGCGATGTCACGGGCCTGTCCAAATACGTTGTCAACCGCCTCTATTCTGGCATAGTCCATGGCAAAAAGCCGCTTCAGGTCGAGGGGGATGCCCCGGTTCCGGGCGTCAGACTTCATAATTTCGACAAAATTCAGGACACGGTTTTCCTCGGGACTTCTCCGGTATTTCCAGAGCAGCTCGAAATTCCGGGCAATTTTTACCCCGGCAAGCTCTGCCTTGCTGTTCCAGGCATGGTACAGGGAATGCGCCTCATCGCTGCAGGTGTCATAGGCGCATTGGCCGAGATGCTGTTCATTGTACGGGTGGAGGTGCGAGACGATGGCAAAGGTTGCTCCCCGTTCCGCTGCCCAGCTGAGTGCCGCCGGCAGTTCTTCCAGGTTGTCGCGCATGACGACGTACTCCACTCCGACCTGAAGATCCGGACGAGAACAGAGGTCTTTGGCTGCGCTGATGGCCGAGAGCGCACGTTCAAGGTCATGCAGGTAGCCACCGGCACGGATGGAGCTGAACGTCGAAGGGGTTACGCCATCCATCGAAAGGCATATTTTATCAAGTCCGGCAGCAACAAGCGTTGTGGCACGTAGGTTGTTAAGAAGCAGACCGTTGCTCTGAAAGCCGATCCATCCGTGGTCAGGCATCAGCTTTTTTGCCGTGGCAATATAGATTTCCAGATGCGGATTGAGCAGCGGTTCTCCGATCCCGTTCAGCACCAGCGCGTCGAGGTGCGGAAATATCTCTTTCAGGGCGGCAAAGGTGTCAGGCTCCAGATCTCCGTCAGCGTTGCCCCCGCTCCGGTTCTGTTTTGGGCACATGACGCAGTTCAGGTTGCAGCGGCTGGTGGTTTCAACAAACAGTTTCGATGGATACTCCCGGAAAGCCGGGGCTATCGATGGTTCTGTTACATCGCTTTGTGCAGATAAGAGTCCGGACATTTATTCTCCATAGGATGATGTAAAATCAACCCCCCTCAATCCCCCCTTGTCAGGGGGGAAGCGTTTAAGCCTCCCCTGATAAGGGGAGGTTTGGAGGGGTTGGGTTGAAAAATGTTACCTAAGCCCCTCGGCAACCACTTCGGCAATATCCTTAACCATGACATTGCCTGCTCCTTCGTCTTTCAGTGCATCGCCGAACATGGTCATGCAGTAGGGGCAGGAAACGCAGATCGTATCCGGTTTTGTCCGCAGTGCTTCCGCTGCCCGCTCCCGGTTGATTCTCGTGCCGGTGTGCTCCTCCAGCCACATGCGACCGCCGCCGGCACCGCAGCAGAATGAGTTGTTCCGGCTGCGTTCGAACTCTTGCGGCGCCTGGCCGGTGGCGGCGGTGATCACGTCGCGCGGGGCCTGATAGATGTCGTTGTGCCGTCCCAGATAACAGGAGTCGTGGAACAGGATCGTGCCGAAGTCACGAGCCGTTCCATCCAGCTTCAGCCGCCCTTCCTGCATCAGCCGGTTGATAAGTTCGGAATGGTGGATGACCTCCAGCTCCAGCCCGTACTGACGGTAATCGTTCGCAAGCGTGGTGAAGCAGTGAGGACAATGGGTAATTACTTTGGTTACGCCGCGTTCCTGGAACATCTGCACGTTTTCCCGGGCCAGACGGTCGAAAGCGAACTCGTTGCCGAGACGGCGCAGGCTGTCTCCGCAGCATTTCTCGTCACGCCCGAGCACGCCCCAGGAGACGCCGGCAGCGTCCAGGATGGCAGCCAGTGCCACGGTGACCTGCTTGCTGCGTGAGTCAAAGGCCCCGGCGCAGCCGACGTAGAAAAGATATTCAGTCTTGCCCGCTTCGAACGGCCTCACTTCCCGTTGAGCACTCCATTTGCTCCGTTCGGTCGGGGCAATGCCCCATGGATTGCTGCGCCCCTCGATGTTCTCGAACAGACTTAACAGCTCCACCGGAAAACGCGCCTCCATCTCCACCAGATGGCGCCGCATCTTGATGATTTTCGGCATCTGTTCGATAAGGACCGGGCAGGCTTCCATGCAGGCTCCGCAGGTAGTGCAGGACCAGAGCGATGCCGCACTGCTTGCCCGTTCGTCCGTGTCATGAATGAGCGGCACCTCTGCTGCTTCCCCACTTTTCAAAAGCCGGGCGTTGGCCAGCAGATTGGCCTTGATGGCATGCACAACCAGACGCGGATTGAGCGGTTTGCCGGTTGCGGCGGCCGGACAGGCGTTCTGGCAGCGCCCGCATTCGGTACACGAGAAGGAATCCAGCAGGTCCTTCCAGGTGAACTCCTCGACACTCCCGGCCCCGAAGCGGTTTCCGGCGGTGAATTCTTCGCGCGGCTGGGTGTTGGAGCGTTCCAGATTATGGAAAAAACAGTTGGGGATAGCGGTCAGGATGTGCATGTGCTTGCTGTAGGGGAGGTAATTCATAAACGCCAGCAGCACGGCCGCATGGAGCCACCAGCAGATCAGAGCGATCAGGTGGAGCGTAGCCGTGTCAAACGGTGAAAACAGGGCGGCGACAGTGCGGGAGACCGGCATGTAAGAGGCGGTGCTCTCGGTCCCCTGTGCGATTTCGGCGCCATGCATACCGAAAAACGCGAGCATGAGCAGGGCGATCATGCCGAGTATGGCAAAGGCCTCGCCGGTTCGGGCTCCGTCGTAGGGTGGCGCGACAATCCGGCGCACGACGGCGACGGCAATAGCTGACAAGGCCAGGAATGATACCAGGTCGAAAACCAGCGCTGATGCTCCATACATGGCAGGAGGCAGCAGGGACAGGCTGATGCCGGGAAAAATGCCGTGAAGAAGGAACTCGCCATTGGCAACGGCAAGGATCAGGAACGCCCAGAAAATGACGGCATGGTTGATGCCGAAACGACGGTTCAGCACCCGCTTCTGGGCGAATGCATTGTGCAGAGCCGCAGCGATGCGGGCACCGGTGTTGCTGAAGCGGTCATCGTCTGTTCCGAGCGTGACCAGTCCCAAACGCCGGTAGCAGCTCCAGGCGAACAGGGTGAGAGAGGCAATGAGCAGTGGTGTGAAGATTATGTGAGTAGCGGGCATAAAAAACCTCATAATGTAGTTGTGGCGAACCAACCACCCTCAGTCCCCCCTTATCAGGGGGGAAGCCTTTAAGCCTCCCCTGATAAGGGGAGGTTTGGAGGGGTTAAAAATGGAACTAATCCGGTTGTGTTTTCAGCTCACGTATCTGCCTGATCATCTCCGGTATCACCTGAAACAGGTCGCCGACGATGCCGTAGGTGGCTACCTCGAAGATCGGGGCTTCTTTGTCGCGGTTGATGGCGATGATCACGTCAGAATCCTGCATTCCCACCAGGTGCTGGATGGCACCCGAGATGCCGCAGGCAATATAAATCTTTGGCCGCACGGTTTTGCCGGTCTGCCCCACCTGCCGATCCTGGGGGAGCCAGCCGGCGTCAACGGCGCTACGCGAGCCGCCAATTACCCCGCCAAGCTCGTTGGCAAGCTCGTGAAGCAGACTGAAGTTGTCTTTCGACATCAGGCCGCGCCCGCCGGAAACGATGAACTCGGCCCCGGCAAGATCGATGTCATCGGAACCATTTTTTTCCCGGATTATTTCAAGCACTTTGGTAAAGATATTTTTTTCATTCGGGGCAAAACTGTCTCGGACAATCTCACCTGAGGTGTTGTCACGTTTTTCCGGAAGCGGCATCACCTGGGGACGAACCGTGGACATCTGGGGGCGGAAACGATCACACATGATGGTGGCCATGATGTTGCCGCCGAACGCGGGACGGGTCTGCATCAGGTTGCCCTTGTCGTCGATGCCCAGGCCGGTGCAGTCAGCCGTGAGACCTGTTTTCATGCGGGTCGCAACCGCGCCAGCCAGGTCGCGCCCCATGCCGCTCGCTCCCATCAGCACGATCTCCGGTTTGTGCCTGTCGATCAGGTGACAACAGGCATCCAGGTATGGTTCAGTGCGGTAATGGTGGTACACCGGATGGTCGAGAAGGTAGGCCCGTACCGCCCCATAGGTGAAGGCCTCCCGGCACAGCTGCTCAACCTTGTCTCCGATAACCACGGCACACAGCTCGACCCCCAGGGTGCGAGCCAGTTCCGCGCCCGCCCCCATGAGTTCCCAGCTGACCCGGGCCGCTTCTCCTTCGCTCTGCTCGACGAAGACCCAGACATTCCGGTATCCGGCGATCAGCTCGCGCCGTTTCTTTTCATCCTCATCGATCTCATCGACGGGGAGTGCTCCCTGCTTTTCCCATGCGGCAAGGAGGGTAAGCTCCTCCTGGGTGTAGAAGATCTCCAGGGCGCTGCCAGGGCAGGCTTTAACGCACTTGACGCAGCCGATACATTTTTCCAGAACGATCTGTGGTTCCCCGGACTCGCTCATCTCTATGCCGTTCACCGGGCAGATGCTCTGGCAGCGGGCGCCGCAGGCGATGCACTTCCCTTCGACGAGGCGGACCTTGCCGCGCGGTTTCTTCAATGGTTTGTTTGTTTCGCTCATGTCATTCCTTTCAGACTGCCAGCATGTCTGTGGCAATTAGACGTTCAATCAGCATCCTCGTCGTTCCGGCCGGATCGCCCAGGCCGTCGCCCAGCATCTCCCCTGCTGCCCGTTCCGGTGAGAAGATTTTGCTCACCCAGGTGGGTGATCCCTTGAGGCCGATGGTGTT
>MGZJ01000075.1:44261-47409 GCA_001802645.1 Geobacteraceae bacterium GWC2_53_11
TATTCCACACGGTTATTTTTTGCTGTTCCGATTGCAGGCGCATGGGCACAGTCGGATAGCGCGGCTGGTTGATTTCCCGCACCACGGTGATCATGGCCGGAAGTCGCGCCTCGACGATCTCGTAGCGCCCTTCCAGTTTTCGCCGGACCCGGATCCTGTTGGAGAGGAAGTCCAGATGCTCGATGCGGTCAACCAGCGTCAGTTGACTTAAACCGAGGCGTACCGCGATACCGGGGCCGACCTGGGCTGTATCGCCATCAATGGTCTGTTTGCCGCAGATGACAAGTCCGAGCGGTTTGTCCAGCGCCATTTTGCCGATAGCGGCAGCCAGGACATTGCTCGTTGACAGCGTGTCGGCCCCGCCGAAGACGCGGTCGGACAGGAGAACGGCGTCATCCATGCCGAGGGAAAGCGCTTTCTTTAAAGCCGCTTCGGCATTGGGCGGCCCCATGGAAAGTGCCGTTGCATGGAGGCCGAAACGGTCTTTGAGGCTCAGGCACTCCTCAATGGCATGGCTGTCATAAGGGTTGGTAATGAACGGTATCCCGTCGCGAATGAGGGTGTTGGTTACCGGATCTATTTTTACCTGAGTTGTATCGGGAACCTGCTTGATGCATGCGATGACAAGCATGAAATCTTCTCCTTTTTATATTACAGGCAGGCGCTGCTCAGTGCTCCGACCTCGCTGAAGCGTGCCACCTGCAAATGAAACGCCTTCCTCATAACCTCGGAAGCGGACAGGTTAGTCACTTCCATGAGCTGTCTGACGCTCTCCATTTCATCGTCAGTGATGCGCGCTGAAATAACCGTGTCCTTGGTGATATCTTTGTATTTTCTTTTCATGATGTTCTCCGGCGTATGTGTGTTATCGATCAGATGTGGACTGTTACGGCTTCTCCGGTGTGTGCCAATCCACCCTGGATGACTCTGGCAAAGATTCCTTCTTTCGGCATGACGCAGTCTCCTGCCTGGTAGTAGATGGCGCAGCGGGTGTGGCACTCTTTGCCGATCTGGGTGACCTCCAGAAGTGTTTCGCCAAGCGAAAGCCTGGTGCCAATAGGGAGCGAGACCAGGTCTATCCCCTCTGTTGTGACATTTTCGGCAAAATCGCCTGCCCCGACATCCAGCCCCAGTTTCTGCATCTTTTGGATGCTTTCAATGGCCAGCAGGCTCACCTGGCGGTGCCATTCCCCGGCATGACCGTCACCGACAATGCCGTGGTTTTCCCTGAATTCAGCGAAGGCGACCGGCTTTTTCCGTTCCCCTTTTGCCGTACTGGTGTTTATGGCTACTATTTTTCCTGACATTTAGCTCTCCTTGCATCTATCTGTATCAATCTGTTTCAATTGGCATGTATTTGTTTCTTGATTAACTAATTAACCGCCAATTCTCGACATAGCTACAATGTCGTACTCAGAATCTTTATCCACCAAATGGTGCCGTCCCGGCTTTTCCCTGACGATACGCCGCATAATCTCCCGCAACTCCCTATCTTCAGCGTTCCTCAGATACGGTTTGATATCGATCGCTTCATGGGCAAACAAACATCCTTTCACCAGACCGGAGGCGGTAACCCGGATACGGTTGCAGCTTTCACAAAAATGACCGGAGATCGGCGTGATAATGCCGATTGCCCCTTGAGCGCCGCTGATTTTAAAATTGCGTGACGGACCGGCCATTTCTGCGCTTACCAGCGGCAGCAGAGAAAATTCCTGTTCGAGACGGCTAAGGATCTCGTGTCCTTCAACCACATGAGAGTTCCATTCGCTATCCTGCAAGGTCGGCATATATTCAATAAAGCGCACCGTGTACGGCTTGGTCAGCGTCAGGGCGGCAAAATCAAGCAGTTCGTGATCGTTGACACCCCGCATGACGACCATATTGATCTTTACCGGAGGGAATCCGGCATGTTCGGCGGCGGCAATGCCGTCCAGCACGCTGGCAAGTTCTCCGCCACGGGTAATGGTGCTAAAGGTAGCCGGGTTCATCGAATCAAGGCTTATGTTGAGTCGCTGTACCCCTGCATCGCGAAGTGGTTGTGCCAATTCCCGCAACAAGATTCCGTTGGTTGTAAGCACCAGTTCCTTCAATCCGGGGATAGTGGCAAGATGTTCGATAAAACCGATCAACCCCTTTCTCACCAATGGTTCCCCGCCGGTAATACGAATTTTTTCAACTCCAAGTGACACCGCTTCTTGTGCCACGCGATACAGTTCCTCGTAGCTCAGCATGTCGCCATGCTGCAGACGTGGAATCCCTTCCGGAGGCATACAGTAACTGCAGCGCAGATTGCAGCGATCCGTAACGGACAGTCTCAGGTAGTTGATACGTCGGCCATGGGAATCAATCAGTTTCATACGTCTCCCTCGTAAAAAATCTGTACGGCGGCAAAAGCAACGGTGTGCGCCAGGTACATGGCAATTTTGATACCAACTGTTTCATGGAGGTGACGGGAGGTGTGACGAATTGCTCCTGAATGTAGTGATTACAAGGGAATGATACGTCTTTATAGAAGAGTGTAGACGTAGAAAATCTTTCGGTGGGATCCATTTGGAGTAATCCGTCGCCTGTTCCAAAACGGAACAGGCGTTCCAGACTGGAACAGGTGTGTTGTTCCGAAATAGAACGACAGTAACGGGTGCTTCAGGGGTAAACACAATCTGACTTGTGCATAACTACCTGTTATTGTTACATGTAAACATGTTGTGCTTGAGCGTTTATTTCTGTTCACTGCTGTTTGGCATGTGCCTTGCGTATACATAGAAAACCGTTTTACCACTTTGTGTGGTGCAACAAAAAACAGAAAGAAAAAGGAGAACACAATGGCATTAGCAGATCAGACGTACGGGTTTTACATTCCAACAGTTTCACTGATGGGCGTAGGTTGTTCAAAAGAAGCAGGTGAGCAGGCCAAGGCGCTCGGCGCCACCAAGCTGTTGATAGTAACCGACGCCGGGTTGGCCAAAATGGGCGTTGCCGACACGATCAAGGGATATATTGAGGCTGCCGGTCTCAAGGCAGTTATCTTTGACGGTGCTGAACCGAACCCGACTGACAAAAACGTTCATGACGGTGTGAAGGCCTATACGGACAACAAGTGCGACGGCATTGTTTCTCTGGGCGGCGGCAGCTCTCATGACTGCGGCAA
>MGZJ01000075.1:47548-57014 GCA_001802645.1 Geobacteraceae bacterium GWC2_53_11
CCGATACCCACGTCAAAATGGCTATCGTCGATTGGCGCTGCACCCCGAATATCGCCATCAACGATCCGGTCCTGATGGTTGGCAAACCCCCTGCACTGACTGCAGCCACTGGCATGGATGCCCTGACCCATGCGGTCGAGGCGTACGTTTCCACAATAGCTACCCCGATCACCGACGCCTGTGCCATCAAGGCCATCGAGCTTGTTGCACAGTACCTGAGCGTCGCGGTTGCCAACGGCGAGAACCTGGAAGCACGCGACAAGATGGCCTATGCCGAATACCTGGCAGGTATGGCTTTCAACAACGCCAGCCTCGGTTATGTTCACTCCATGGCACACCAACTGGGCGGTTTCTACAACCTTCCCCACGGTGTTTGCAACGCCATTCTGCTCCCGGCTGTCAGCCAGTACAACCTGATCGCCTGTCCGCAGCGTTTCGCCGATATCGCCGTTGCCATGGGCGAGAACATCAGCGGCCTTTCGGTTACGGAAGCAGCTGAAAAGGCGATCAGCGCCATCCGTCGCCTTTCGGCTTCAATCGGCATTCCTACCGGCCTCAAGGAACTGAACGTTAAAGAGAAAGACCTGAAGGTTATGGCAGAAAATGCCAAGAAGGACGCCTGCCAGTTCACCAACCCGCGCAAAGCGACGCTGGAGCAGGTTATCGAAATATTCAAGGCTGCAATGTAGAAGCCCCCTCCCCTTGCGGGAGGGGGGTAGGGGGTGGGGGAGATTGCCACGTATGACTTAATTGGCAGCTTCACCCACCCCTCAATCCCCTCCCGTCAAGGGAGGGGAAGTTACAATCTCCGAGCCATACTGCCTGTCAGGGAAAACCTCATGGAGTCTGGCCAACGGGTTTCGCGGGAAACGGCGGAGCCTCCCTTTCGGGAAGGAGTCCTGTCGCATAGCGATAGAAAATACAAACAGATTGGGAGAATAGATCATGGATAAAATTTTACGCGTTAACATGAGCACCCTGAGTACGGCCATCGAGCCGGTACCTGCCGCCTGGGCCGGTCTTGGCGGCCGCGGTCTTACCTCGACCATCGTTGCCGCAGAAGTACCGCCAACCTGCCACGCCCTTGGCACATTCAACAAGCTGGTGTTTGCTCCGGGGCTGCTGTCCGGTACCGCTGCTGCCAACTCGGGCCGTCTTTCCGCCGGCGCCAAAAGCCCGCTGACCGGCACGATCAAGGAGAGTAACGCCGGTGGCACCGCCGCACAGATGCTGGCCCGCCTTGGCGTCAAGGCGCTGATCATTGAAGGGCTTCCCAAGGAAGACAAATGGTACAGCCTTCATGTCAACAAGGACGGCGTCAGCGTCCAGGAAGAAACCGAGCTGATCGGCAAGCGGAACTTCGCCGTAATCGAAGCGCTTGAAGCCCGTCTCGGCAAGAAAACCGGCGTTCTGACCATCGGTCCGGTCGGCGAGTTGAAGATGACAGCTGCCAATATCTCGGTCAAGGATCCGGACAGCAAACTGCGCAGCCATGGCCGCGGCGGACTCGGTGCCGTTATGGGCTCCAAGAAAATCAAGTTTATCTCCATTGACGACCAGGGCGCTCCGGGAGTCAAGATTGCCGATCCGGAAAAGTTCAAGGTGGCGGCCCGCACGTTTGCCAAGGCTTTGCTTGATCATCCGGTCAGCGGCGAAGGTCTGCCGACTTACGGCACCAATGTGCTGGTCAACATACTCAATGAAGCAGGCGGACTGCCAACCCGTAACTTCACCTACGGCCGTTTCGACGGAGCCGACAAGATCTCCGGCGAGACCATGAACGAGACCATCACCGCCCGTGGCGGCAAGGTCAGGCATGGCTGCCACGCCGGCTGCATCATCCAGTGTTCGCAGGTGTACAATGACAAGGACGGCAAGTATCTGACCTCCGGGTTCGAGTATGAAACCATCTGGGGACTGGGCGCCGATTGCTGCATCGACAATCTGGACGATATTGCCCGCGCCGACAGCATCATGGACGACATCGGCATCGATTCCATCGAAACCGCCGTCATGTTCGGTGTGGCAATGGAAGCCGGTATCCTTAACTTCGGCGACAGCAAAGAAATGTTGCGCATTCTCAACGATGAAATCGGTGGCGGCACACCGCTTGGCCGTATTCTTGGCGGCGGCGCCGGGTCGGTCGGCAGGGCGTATGGCGTGACCCGCGTTCCGGTGGTTAAAAACCAGGGTATTCCTGCATATGACCCCCGTTCGGTCAAAGGGATCGGCATCACCTATGCCACCAGCACCATGGGAGCAGATCACACTGCCGGTTATTCCATCGCTACCAACATACTCAATGTCGGCGGGTATGTTGATCCGCTCAAAAAAGACGGGCAGGTCGAGCTTTCCCGCAATTTGCAGATTGCCACCGCTGCGGTGGATTCCACCGGTATGTGCATCTTCATCGCCTTCCCGGCTCTGGATATCCCCGAATGCCTGCCGGCCTTGATCGATATGATCAACGCCCGCTTCGGCATCAGCCTGACCGGTGACGACGTTACTAACCTGGGCAAGCATATCCTCAAGGTCGAACATGGGTTCAATATTGGCGCAGGTTTCACCAACAAGGATGACCGTCTGCCTGAGTTCTTCACCACTGAAACGGTAGCGCCTCACAACGCGATCTGGGATTTCTCCGATATCGAAATTGATGAGTTCTGGAATTTTTAACAGCTGAAACCACCACCCCCAACCCCCTCCTAGTCAAGGAGGGGGCTTTTTCTGGAGCAGTCATGCGGATTACGGTCAAATTGTTTGCTTCATTCAGGCTTGGCAGGTTCAAGTTCGCCGAACAGGAATACCAGGTGGGTACCGATTGCCGGACAATAGTTCTCGCGCTCGGTCTGACCGAGGCAGAGATTGGCGTTATTATGGTCAATGGACGTCACGCCGCTCTTGATTATGTTCTGCAGGAAGGTGACACGCTGTCACTCTTTCCGCTGGTTGGAGGAGGGTAATATGAACAATATCCTGACATTTCTCCGGAACAGGGCAGATGGTGTAATGATTCCATGGACGGTACAACAGGAAGCCGTAGAGCAATTCGGTTTAAGCTTTGCTGCTGTGGAAGATACGGCCCTGACACACGGTCTGCTGCCAGCCCGTTACCAGCGTAACCGGAACATGCTTTCCATTGCCGAACAGCTGTGCCTTTTTCGATGTAGAATTGCTGTGATTGGCTGTGGCGGGCTTGGCGGATACATCATTGAACAGGCAGCCCGGCTCGGTGTCGGTACTATCATTGCCATTGATCCGGATATTTTTGAAGAGCACAACCTGAATCGGCAACTGCTTGCCACCCCGGCTATGCTGGGGCAGGCCAAGGTGGACGCGGCACAGTTGCGGGTCAACGAAGTCAATCCTGCGGTGACTGTTATACCGGTCAGGGCGGCGTTTTGCACAGCTAATGGTCATGAACTTCTGAAGGGAGTGACCGTTGCTGTCGATGCCCTCGACAGCATCTCGTATCGCTTGGAACTGGCTGAAACCTGCGCCGAAATGCAAATTCCGATGGTGCATGGCGCAATCGGCGGCTGGTACGGCCACGTGGCGACGCAACTGCCCGGCGACACCATCGTGCAGGATATTTATCGCAACTGGGTTCAAGGAAAAGGGATTGAAAAAGACTTGGGGAATCCTGCTTTCACACCTGCGGTAGTGGCAAGCCTGCAGGTTGCGGAGGTCTGCAAGATTGTGCTGGGAAAAGGAGAGTTGCTGCGGCACCGGAAGTTAATGGTCGATCTGCTGGATATGGAAATCAATGAAATCCGCTACAATGAACCGGCTCAGGTAATTCCTTACCCCCTTCCCTTTTGTGAATATGAGCCTGAAGTGACAGCAGGATAACAAATAGTTATGGAGACCGTTCAATGAAAGTCGCCCGTTTTTTGATTTTTGGAGTTTTCGCTGTAGCCCTGTTCTATCAAACGGCCTCTGCTCAGGAACGGCTGAAGATGTCCACCACCACCTCTACCCAGGATTCCGGACTCCTGAAAGTCCTCCTCCCCCCCTTTGAGAAAAAACACAACGTCAAGGTTGATGTCATTGCCGTCGGCACCGGCCAGGCTCTGAAGCTCGGCGAGGCCGGCGACGTGGATGTGGTCTTCGTCCATGCGCGCAAGCTGGAAGACAAGTTCCTGGCTGATGGCTTCGGCGTTAACCGCAGGGATGTCATGTACAATGACTTCGTGATCATCGGCCCGAAAGGTGACCCAGCCGGAATCAGCAAGGCTAAAAGCGCCGCACAGGCTTTGAAATCAATTGCTGCCAAAGGAAGCATCTTCATATCAAGGGGCGACAAATCGGGAACTCATACCAAGGAAAAAGAACTCTGGCAGACTGCCGGGATCGATCCGAAGGGGAGCTGGTATATCGAAGCGGGACAGGGAATGGGGCCGGTTATCACCATGGCCACCGAACGCCAAGGGTATACCATGGCCGACCGCGGCACCTTTAACGCCTTCAAGGGCAAGAAGACCGATCTGGCCGTCCTCTTTGACGGAGAAAAAGGGCTCTTCAATCCCTACGGTATCATCGCCGTCAATCCAAAGAAACATCCGCATGTGAAGTATGATCTGGCCATGCAATTCATTGATTTTGTTACCAGTCCGGAAGGATTGCGGATCATTTCCGGCTACAAGGTGAATGGCGAGCCGGTGTTCTTCACCTACAGGAAATAGTTACGCCATGGATTTTATCCGGGAATCATTCCAGACCTCGCTCACCTTGATCCTTGCCCTCGACCGGGATGTTGTTTCTGCGGTATGGACGTCTGTCAGCGTGGCCGTCTGGTCTATTATACTTGCATCGCTGATCGGCATTCCGCTCGGACTGACCATCGCCATTGGCAATTTTCCGCTCAAGCGCTGGGTTATTACTTCGCTCAACACGCTGATGGCCATGCCCACCGTGGTAATAGGCCTGGTTGTGTACGGCATAATCAGCAGACAGGGACCGCTGGGAGGATTCGGTTTACTCTTCACCCCCAGCGCCATGATCGTCGGCCAGACGGTACTGGCCATCCCGATAGTTGCCAATTACACCCTGAGTTCCATAAAGGGTGCCGACCAGCGCATCCTGCCTACCGCTCTTACGCTGGGAGCCAGCCCGCTGCAGAGTGTGTTTCAGCTGATTCGTGAAGTCCGTTTCGGCATCATGGCAGCGGTCATTGCCGGTTTTGGCCGTGTGATCTCGGAGGTGGGCGTGGCTATGATGCTGGGTGGAAATATCCAGGGATATACCAGAACCATGACCACCGCCATTGCCCTGGAAACGAGCAAGGGAGAATTTGCTTTTGGTCTGGCGCTCGGCGGTATCCTGATGACGGTGGCCCTGATGGTCAATCTGATCCTTAATTTCATGCAACAGAGGTAGACCGCAATGAACGCGCAATTACTCCTGACATCAGTCCAAAAATGCTATGGCAACAAGATCGGCCTGGAACTGAAAAAACTTGCTCTTTGGCCGGGACGTCTCTACATCCTCACCGGCCCGAATGGTTCAGGTAAGAGCACGCTGCTGAATATCCTGGCCCTCCTGACAAAACCGGAACGGGGCGAACTCATGTATGCCGGGGAACGGATAACGTGGAAGAGTCGTGAGCTGAGCCTCCTCCGGAAAAAAGTTACCCTTATGCACCAATCGCCCTACCTCTTTGCCGGCACGGTGTCCGACAATGTTGCGTTCGGGCTCAAAGCAAGGGGCGTATCAGGAGAGGAATTGCGGCGATCCGTTGCTGAATCGTTGGCGATGGTCGGGCTTGACAGCTTTGAGGAAAGAAACGTCACACAACTTTCCGGCGGAGAAGCAAGACGGGTTGCACTGGCCAGGGCTCTGGCAGCCAAGCCTGAGCTGCTGCTGCTCGACGAGCCACTGGCACACGTTGACAAGGAGAGCGCAGAGGTTATTGAAAAATTGATTGCCTCCCTTCCGGCCCGGGGAACCACGGTTGTAATGTCAACGCATGATCAGCATCAGAATGACCGGTTGGGCGGAGAGATGATACAGTTGCACGGTGGTAGACTGGAGCAGCCGTTCGGCTTGGTTGACAACCTTGATACTTCAGAATGTAAAGTTAACGGAGCACCGCTCTGCCCGGCTTTGAAAATGCACATTGCATAATTTTCAACAATGTTTTCGTCCTGGAAAACAAGCGTGATCAGGAGAACCATGTCATTCAATCACTTTGATGAAAAGGGACAGGCCATAATGGTCGATGTCAGCGCCAAGGAACCGACCATGCGCACCGCCAGAGCCGCTGCTACGGTTCAGCTGAAGACAGATACCCTTGCGGATATTTTGGATGGAGTAATCAGCAAAGGAGACGTACTCGGTGTGGCACGGCTCGCCGGCATAGCCGCCGCCAAGAAGACTTCCGACCTGATTCCCCTCTCCCACCCTCTGGCCATCCACCATGTAGCAGTGGAATTCATTTCGGCGTCCACTTCCCGCTTCTGCTTTCCCACATTGACATGACGGAGGATATTGAGTCCCTCGGCGTATGCTGCCATCAGCACGTATTCGATACCGTTGTGTACCATGTCTCCGCCCATACGTCCCAGTCCAATCATACCAATTTGCATTTTTGCACCTCACTTCATTACTATCTCCGTTACGTAAAAGTTGGCGCGAAAACTGAAAAAAGCAGCAGTCAGTTCGGGAGCCGGATTATTTTTTCACCAACATGATCGAACAGGGCATTTTGCGAATAATGGCATCGTTCTCTCCACCAAAGAGGGCATGTTCGATGCGTCCCTCCTCATGGGAACTTACGACGATAAGATCGATGTTCTCTTCGTTGACCACTTTCACAATCACCTCCAGCGGATCACGGTTACTGGTCAACTCCTTTATAGGGAAACCATCCCGAATTTCCTGTTTGATTACCTTATCCAACTGCTCTTCCGCTTCTTGCAAACTGCTATTGTATTTATTGCACTCCTCATCGGGAAACAGACCCGGTGCGTTTACCGCCATCAAATCGACCGGATTGGTAACAAGATGCAGGACCATGAGTTTTGCATCATACTTACGGGCAAGGGAGATTCCGACTTTAATGGCTTGCCGGCTGTACGGGATCATCCTGCTGATGACAAGAATATGTTTGAAGTTTTCCATGTAGTTCCCTCCTGTGTTGATCTTCGTGAACCTCTTTTTCTTTATAAATGCCGCAGTATTGCAAATAGTAAAAAGCAACTAACATGCCATAGAAACCTTTGAATAAATGGTCGATGCAACGACTTGATTGTACAGAAGTAATGGAAATTAACGCGTTTAGTGCTGATGTAAATCAAGCAGACACTATTATTGCTGGAGACACAAAGCAGTACATAAAAATTAGCTCGTTATATTAGAACGTTATCAATTTTGAAGTTGAGCAGTGCAACATAAATTGCACTGCAACAGTATTTAAACGACAACATTACGACTCTTAACAACCTGGATTTGTTCAATATTAATTTAAAAATGAAAGGCATGATTGATGCTGTTAAATTAATTCTCATTCTGAAGACGACAGTATGACTCTGCCGGTTCAACAGGAAACCCATTATGAAAGGAGAAGCGTGATGGCAACAGCAGACGACCAGTTTGACGACCTGATAAACAACTGCAAAAAACCCGGGGATCTTGTCGGAGAGAACAGTCTTTTGAGTCAGCTATTCAGAACAACACTCCAGCCGACAATACAAAGAGTGACAACAGAGCTTCCGGACAGCCGCCCTGAGGAGGAATAGCGGCATAATTTGATAATCGTGACAGGGAGGGCAATATGGCAAAAGAATATCTCTTCACAATCAAACACTACCCTATCAATGATCTCCTGGCCCTGGACTTACAGGATCACCTGGATCAAATGGCCAAGACAGGCTGGGAACTGACTAACACCCAGCAACTTGTCAATGATCACAGCTCCACAACTCCGCAGATGATTATTTTCTGGAGCAGGAATGATTACGAAAAAGGAGATGTAACTATATGAAAACTACTGCTGCGTATGCTGCGGTTACCGCAAAAACACCGCTCGTGCCGTATTCAATCGAACGTCGCGACCCCGGTTCGCATGAGGTACTTATTGATATCCTCTATTGCGGCGTCTGTCACTCCGACATCCATCAGGTCCGCGACGAATGGGGCGGCTCCATTTTCCCCATGGTACCCGGCCACGAGATCGTCGGTACGGTAGTGAAAGCAGGTCTGCAGGTCAGCAAATGGAAAATCGGCGACACTGTCGGCGTAGGGTGCTTCATCGATTCATGCCATGTATGTGAAGCCTGCAAAGAAGGTGAGGAGCAATTCTGCGAAGCCGGTATGAGCGCGACATACAATGGTTACGAGCAAGACGGAAAAACGCCGACCTACGGAGGCTATTCCACCTGTATCACGGTGAGTGAGGATTATGTGTTGCGTGTTCCGGCCGGATTGCCTCTGGAGCGGGTGGCGCCGCTGCTCTGTGCGGGCATCACCACCTATTCGCCCTTGCGGCATTTCGGTGTCAAGGCCGGCGACAATGTTGCCATAGTGGGTTTGGGCGGGCTTGGTCACATGGGGGTAAAGATCGCCAAGGCAATGGGCGCACATGTCACGGTTCTCAGTCATTCTCCCGGTAAACGCAATGACGCCCTGGCTCTTGGTGCCGATGACTTCATCGCTACCGGTGAAAAGGATGCCTTCGAAGTAAATGCCAAGCGTTTCGTTTTCATTCTCAACACAATCTCGGCGAAACATGATTACAACGACTATCTGAATCTGCTGCGTCGCGACGGCACCATGGTGCTGGTAGGCATCCCCGAACCGATGCCGCTTGCCGCCGGATCGTTGGTCATGCAGCGCCGGAAACTGGCCGGTTCGCTTATCGGCGGTATCCGCGAAACCCAGGAGATGCTTGATTTCTGCGCTGAACACAATGTGGTTTCCGACGTGGAGGTGATTCCGATTCAGAAGGTCAATGAGGCGTACGAACGGGTATTGAAAAGTGACGTGCATTACCGCTTTGTAATCGATATTGCGAGTCTGAAGAAATCTTGAAAAGACACAGATGATGATGTCTGACGAGCCAAAGTCAAACTCGAAGAGGTAGAACAACTGCGCTCGGAGCTGCGCTTCCAGCGAACATCTTGAAATACAATTATGGGGGGTGGAGTGATGAGAAAGAATATGTATGTATTGCTTGGTTTGGTTCTGATTTTTTCTCTGTCCGGATGCGGCTACAACACCATGCAGGCTGGTGAAGAAGCGGTCTTTGCCGCCTGGGGAGATGTCGAGGCCTCGTACCAGAGGCGAGCCGACTTGATTCCGAATCTGGTGGAGGTGGTCAGGGGGTATGCCGCCCATGAGGCGGAGACCCTGAAAGCGGTTACCGAGGCGCGTGCCAGGGTAGGTTCGATGCAGGTTTCAAAGGATATGTTGAAAAGTCCGGAGGCAATGGCAAAGTTTCAGGAGGCGCAGGGGCAGCTCTCCGGCT
>MGZJ01000076.1:0-8938 GCA_001802645.1 Geobacteraceae bacterium GWC2_53_11
CGAGCGATTCTTGTAAAGGAGCAGTTATGAAAGGTTTCCGTTATCTGGAAAATGTCGTTACCCTGAAGCTTGATCAGCAAACCTGTATCGGCTGCGGCAGATGTCCGCAGGTCTGTCCGCATCAGGTGTTCGAGATGATCGATAAAAAAGCGGTCATGCGTGACCGTGACGCCTGCATTGAGTGTGGCGCCTGTGCCCTCAACTGTCCGGTCAAGGCGATCTCGGTTGACGCCGGAGTTGGTTGTGCTTCGGGGATGATCAATGAGTGGCTGAGGGAACATAATATGGGGAATGTGAGCGGGGGGAACTGCTGCTCGTGAAGGGAATCATGCCTGTAAACCATGAAAAATTATTCGCAACAGAGGCACAGAGGCACGGAGATAGCTTCCATGAGTTACAGAATAATGCAGGTTTAATTGATTTCACCAATCATAAAATTTCCAAAAACTCTGTGATTTTCTCTGAGTCTCTGTGTCTCCGTGGCATAACTGCCGTTTTGCTGTTGATCTTTATCGCGTTGACCATTGCTCCGGCCGGTGCAGTTGCTTCCGAGTCCGTCCGCACCCAGGAAATAAACCAATGCCTGAGCGGCGAGCTGGTCACCTGGGGGGACGGCAGAGATCGGCCTGCCATCGCTTCCCAGCTGAAGTTCGCCTACCATCATGCCGCAGCACCCGATTGGTTTTCGGAGCCGCAAGTTGCCGCCATGGTGGCTAAGGCCGCTGAAGAATGGTCGCAATGCGGCATTCGCACGTCGATAGTTGGCTGGGGTGTCCTTAATCTCCTGAAGCCGGATGTAATAAGGGTTCAGTGGAGCGACAAGGAGAGCCGCGGTAATTTCGGCCTGGCCAATCTTGGCAAACGAACGCTCTCGCTTGGCCCGAAGGCATTTGCACTTCTCAAAACGAGGAACCCGGCCTATGATTCCCGCCAAACCCTGCAAATGGTTATCTCTCATGAAATGGGGCACTTCTTTGGTTTGATGGCACATTCCCGGCGCTGTGTCGATGTCCTCTCCTACTATGACAACGGCAAGGGAGAAGCGTGCTACAGCCGGGATCCGGCCCAGATGCGTACGGTCAAAGAGTACCGCTCCATATTTCCGACGGCATGCGATATTGAACGCTGCCGGAACATAAACGGAATGACTCCCTTGCTTGACGGGCGGTTGGCGGAACATCCCCGGACTCAGTAACCTTGAAAACCGGGGGCAGGGTTTCAGAAGTATAAGAACTGGTAGCATGAAAAAAATGTTGCATGATGTCTACGTGGTGAAGATATCGTAACGTGCTTAAACCAAAGGAGTTTATTGTGCTGAGTAGTTGGCTCGAATACTGCTGTAAGGTAGTATTCGGTGCTTATTACAATGTACGAGGTGGAACCATGCGGAAGTTATATATGATGCTGACGGTGGTGATGTTGCTATCCGGCTGCGCGGAGATGTTTACCCACAAAAAGGTTGAGCAGAGTCTGATCAAAGGGAGCACGACCAAACAGGAAGTGCTGGCTGTCTTTGGCAAGCCGTACGGCAAATATACCAATCCGGGTGTTAAAATAACCGTAGAGGGAAAAGAACAGCTTCTGCGTGGCCCGTTCGAAGTGTGGCTGTATAGCCCGCATGAGGTAAGGATAGAAGATCTGGTTGAAGAAGAAACGCTTCGCATCATTTTCAATGAAGCCGGGATTGTTACCAACTATGAATACAAGGATGACGGGGATTAATAGCTTTGAACATCTACCCCCCCCCTCAGGGGAGGGGGTAGTAGAGTCGAGGAGTTACATGGCAACTGACAACAAACAATGCATCTGCAATACGGCCAAAACCGGGGTGGAGTGCCGTTTATGCGGCACTGACATGCTCCTGCCGTATTGGTGCGAAACCTGTAAAAAACTGGTGGCGGAAAAACGCTGTCCGGCTTGCGGCCTGAAATGCCGCAAGGTTCGTCATCTTGACCAGTCGTAGCAAGTCAGTCCTTACTTGTCTTTGATAAAAGTTCCGTTCTGGTACTCTTCGAATGCGATCCGTAACTCTTCCTGGCTGTTCATGACGATCGGTCCGTACCAGGCGACCGGTTCTCCCAGCGGTTTTCCGGAAATGAACAGAAAGCGTAGCGGACGCTCTCCCGCCTCAACCGCCACTTCACTGCCCTCCCGATTATACAGTAAGACCGTTTCAGCTCCGCAGACACAGCGCCGGTCCAGATCCATCCAGCCTGAACCAGCCATCTCGTAGGCAAAGGCATCGCGCCGGTCATCGAAATATCCTTCGCCGTCAAGGACGTAGGCGATGGCGGTGTGCCCTTCCTTGACCGGATGACGAAAGGTTGCACCGGCAGGAAGAGTGACGTCAAGCATCTCGGGATCGATCACGATGTCACGCACCGGTCCCTGAACTCCGTTGACGGTTCCGCTGATGATCTTGATCCGTATGCCGGAGTCTGTAACAACCTCAGGGATGTCGGCAGCTTTAACATCCCGGTAGCGGGGCGCCATCATCTTCTGGCTGGCCGGAAGGTTTGCCCAGAACTGGAAGCCCCACATCATGCCGGTCGGGCTTTTCTGCGGCATCTCCTGGTGGATGATGCCGCTGCCGGCGGTCATCCACTGCACGTCACCCGCGCTGATCACCCCTTTGTTGCCCATGCTGTCGCCATGCTCGACAAGACCTTCAAGCACATAGGTAATCGTCTCGATGCCGCGATGGGGGTGCCAGGGAAAACCGGCCAGATATTCAGCAGGGTTGTCGGTGTGAAAGTCGTCCAGCATCAGGAACGGGTCGAACTGCGGAACCTGGGAGTAGCCGAAGGCGCGTTTGAGGTGGACTCCGGCTCCTTCGACCGTGGGGCGGCTTTTGAAAAGTTTGGCAATGCGGCGGGTATTCATAGAGGCTCCTTTCGTATCCGGAAGAATGAGAATGGTTGCATTACATCCGTACTCCGTAATCTCAATTGCTCAGCAAGGCCGGTGCCACAACCATTTTTCTGGTAATTTTCCCGCTACCGCTGATGGTAGTTGCGTTTTAGTGAGGGCATTCTGAGGGTCAGCTGCTTATTATTATGCAACAAAAGTTGCGAATGTAAACAAAACAGGTGACACACTTTGAATGGACATAACTGCCTGTCATGTTGTGTAAAGATACGTGTTCAGCCATGGCGTGAATATGATAGAATGCAGGGTATGAGAAGTACGTCAAAAGGGAGGTGCATCATGAAACTAAGTACCAGATTTCAGATGAGAGGCGCTTTTCGCATTGTGAGGGGGTCTGCCAAGGCAATGACTGCTAAAATACGTTCGAACAGATGGCTGGGAGCCAAAGGCCGGTTTGAACGCCTGACAGGAAAAATGCAGTGGAAAGTAGGCAAGGCGCAGGCCTTGATCGGTTTATAAGTAAAATGCAGGGTGTGTCTGCAGAGGCAGCCTGGTACGTTATGAAAGAAGGTGGCACTAATGACGATCACGAGTAAAATTGAACCGGTTGCGGCGACAGAGGCAAAAACGCCCGCAATGAAGGTTTGTCACTCCAGCGTCTGTGTTGGCGACGCACATCCGGTAAATTGCGTATGTCCCATACCGGCGAAAAAATGATAGGTAAGATGTGAAGAGCCTCGCCCACAGAGTTGGTGCGAGGCTCTTTTTTTATCGGTGCAGAACACAGTCCTGTCGTGCTTAATTCCGGTCCCCGTTGCCAACCTCAATTCTGAATTCAGCGCCTCTCTCCGTATTCCGCACGGTAAGACTCCCCCCCATATTCTTCTCTATGATGGTCTTCGACATGAACAGGCCGATCCCCGTGCCGATTTGCGGACCTTTGGTCGTAAAGTAGGGGTCGAATACCTTGGTAATGATTTCCTTGGGTATACCTCCGGCGTTGTCGGCCACGGTTACGACAGCGCCCCCACCTTTACTGCATATCGTAATTACCACCATACCATCGTCAATTTCCCTTTCGATTATGGCGTCCCTGGCGTTGTTCAGGATATTGAGAAATACTTGTGAAAATTCATTTTGATAACCATTGATGACGGGATGGGCCTTTTCGACAAGTTCGATGTTGATCTTTGGGTGTTGGAAGCTCCCTTCCAGAAGCGACAACGTGCTGTTAATCGCCTCGGTTACGCAAAAGCAGGTTTTTTCCTTTTCCGGTTTGAAGTAGTCCCGGAAGTCATCGATAGTTTTAGACATGTGCTTGATGATTTCCATGGATTTGGCAATGGACGTGTCGATTAGCTCCTTGTTAAATTCAGGGGTTCCGTAGAATGCTCCCAGGCGTTGCGTGTAAAGTCCCAGGGTATTCAGAGGCTGCCGCCATTGGTGGGCAATATTGCCGATCATCTCCCCCATGGCCGCCTGACGGCTCTGTGAAATGAGTAATTGATCTTTCTCGCGCAGGTCTTCCATGGCTCTCAGGCGTTCAGCCGTTTCGATATGCAGGGCCTGCTCGGCTCGGGTAAGTTCGGTCATGTCAAAAACGCTTGCCCGGCTCATGAGATACGCGCCGTTTGCGTCGGTTACGGCAGAGGCATTGAGCAGGACCGGCAAAATTGTGCCGTCCTTGCAAATGAATTCATGGCGCAAATTGAAAACCTGTCCGGACTCCTTAAGCTTTGGAAAACTATCAACAAAAATCTTCCGGCTGCTAGGTGTCAGGATATCAGTAAATTTCATCTTACCCACAAGTTCTTCCCGTGTGTATCCCAGCCATTGCAGTTCCGTATCGTTCATCCTGACAAACATTCCGTCCTTGTCCAGGCTGTGGTAGCCGCATGGTGCAAGATTGTAGAGGTCTTCTATGACAGCGGCTGATTTTTCCAGGTTCTCTTCGGCTTTTCTTCGCTCGGATATTTCCACCTGCAGGGTGTCTACCGCTGCCTCCAGCTCTTTTGTCCGTTCGCTGATCCGTTGCTCCAGTTCGGCGTGAGCCTTCAGCAGCTCTTCCTCTGCTACCTTGCGCTTTGTGATGTCCTGGGTGATGCCGAAGCCGCCGATCAGCGAACCGTCGTTTTCAAACTCCAGATATGCTTTTTCACGTACCCATCTGATCTCGCCATCCACCAGGAGCCGGTGCTCAATGTCATATGGTTCGCCGCGAAGCGCTGCATTCCATTGCGTTTCGACATAGTAGCGATCATCCGGATGTATGGTTGAGAGGAACGACTCGTAGGTCAGTGGCGATCCGGTGGGTATCCCGAAAATACGATAATTTTCATTTGACCAGGTGAGCACATTGCTGCGGACGTTAAGGCGCCAACTGCCGATGCTTCCCACCTCCTGGGCGTGGTCCAGATCACGTCTGCTCTCCTGTAGCGCCATCTCCGCCAGTTTGCGTTCCGTTATATCCTGAACAGTACCAATCAGTGACAGGAGAGTGCCGGAGCCGTCATATTTTGTTTCGCCCAAGCCATGTACCCATCTCGTTTCGCCATCATTCTTACGGATAATCCGGTACTCTTTTTCAAAAGGCTTTTGATCGGCTATGACATCCTCTCTCAAATACCTGCTCATCATGTCTCTGTCAGCGGGATGCACAATATCCAGCCACTCATGAACGCCGCGCGGGTAATTTCGGTCAATGCCGAAAATGGTGTCCATGATTTCAGAGGTTTCCCATTTGCCGGTAATGAAGTCTATTTTATAAGAACCGATGGATGCTACGCGCTGGGACTCTTTGAAGAGATATTCTCCGGAGACCGTGAACATTCCCGCTTCACTGTTGCCCATAGTGCGCAGAGTCTCTTCGGCGTTTTTCAGGCGCACGCGAAGCTGTTCGTTTTCAGCCAGCAGCTCTTTGACTGATCTGTGTTCGGACGTCATCGCGTTGCTCCTTTGTCCGGATATCCGGAAGATATTTAGCAGATAAGTATAACAGTTATTTTTAGCTTAAAAACAGTGTGATATCAATATGCTGTTTGGTTGGGCCCGAAAATACAAGAAAGGCGACCGATTGGCCGCCTTTCTCTTAGTCTGCCATCTCCCGGAAACCGGGAGAAGACACCACTCCCCGCCTTCTGAGTGTTCTGTTAATGTTTGACGGTGGCAATCGTTTCACACCACCGGTGCTGCGTTTCCTTGAGCCCGATGGTGAAGCAGGTTATTTCGTACAGAGCTGCCAGGCCGATCACTGCATACAACAGCCGACCTACCACTCCCGCTTCACCAAAAATTGCGGTAACAAGGTTGAATTCGAAAAAGCCGATCAGGCCCCAGTTCAGGGCTCCGATAAGCAGTAATAGCGTTACAATGATATCGAATACTTTCATGGTCTGCCTCCCGTTTCGACCCGAAAGCGGGGAACTACTCTTGACCTTCCATTATTATATACCGATATAAATATGTTTGGAATGCGGAAGACTCTGCGAGGTGGCCGACTATCGTACACCTGTTGACTGATCCAGTATGCCGGCAAGGCGTACGTAATCGTCAGGGGTGTCCATGTCCATGAGGATTCCGATATCATCCACCGGTACTTCATAGATACGGTGCAGGTCGCTCTGTACTACGTCACGAAGGGTCATCTCCTCTGCAAGCTCATCAAGGATTGTCCGGGCAAATAGGAGCGGATGTCCTCGTCGTCCCTCGTGTGCCGGGGTGATAATGCCGTCAGGGAATATGTCATGCAGATGCACAAGCAATGAAACGGTTTCAGGTGATACCAGCGGGCAATCGCTGAGGGCAACCACAATACCGCTGGTACCGGCGTCAAGAGCGTCCCGCCCGGCGCGTACTGATGAGGCCATATCGCCGTCATCCACCCGGTTCACAACTACCCGCACATCATGCTTGCGCGCAGCAGCGGCAATCTGCTGGCCGCTCTCCGAGACAACCACGACAATATCGCCAATGCCGCCTTGCTGAAGCGTGGTGAGGCAGCGGTCAATTACCGTTGCTTTGCCCAGCGGCAGCAGCTGTTTGCAGCTCCCCATCCGTCTGGATCTGCCCGCTGCCAGCAGTATGGCGGCAACATTCCCGCTCATGGCTGCCGTCTCCGCTGAATCAACTGTGCCACGATGCTGACGGCAATCTCTTCAGGGGTCTGGGCGCCGATGTCGAGGCCGACCGGACTAATGACCCGCTCCCGCTGATCGGCAGCATAGTCCTCTTCCGTCAGCGTCAGCATTAGCGCTTCTTTTTTGCGGCGGCTGCCCAACAGGCCGATAAAACCGGCTGCCGTCGCCAGACTCCCGCGTACCGCGGCAAAGTCGTGCAGGTGTCCCGTGGTGGCGATGATGACGGAATGTTCCGGCTCCAGCTTCAGGCGTTCGAAGGCGTCCGTAACCGGACAACAATGGATTTCATCGGCACCGGGGAGCAGCTGGTCCACGGCACATTCCGGACGTTCGTCCACCACCACAACGCGAAAGCCGCAGTCATGGGCAAACCGGGTTACCGCTCTGCCGACATGGCCGGCACCGAACATGACCAGCAGCGACCGGCTTCCCTGAGGTTCCACAAAAACCGACATCCGGCCTCCGCAGGCAAAGCCGTACTCTTCGGTCAGAACAAATTCCAGGGTTCTCGGCTCGCAGGTGGAGAGGGCCTGAAGTGAGGCTACAATGGTTTCACTCTCCACCCGGCCGCCACCGACCGTGCCGACGGAGCTGCCGTCACTCCGCACCAGCATCTTGGCTCCGGCTTTACGGGGTGAAGAACCGCTGTTGGCCACCACGGTTGCCACCACATACGGCGTGCCCGAACGGGTCAGCCGCACCATTTCCTCATACAATTCCAGATCGGTCATTCACGAGTCCTTTTTGTAACTACAGATTAGGCCACAGAGACACAGAGGCTCAGAGGAATTACAGTATTTTTGAATTGTAATCGCATCTGATTGGAAATATTACCCATGTTTTTAACTCTGTGTCTCTGTGTCTCTGTGGCAAATATTTACAGGTTTACCCTTTCTTCATTGCCGCCCTGACAACTTCAGGCGTCATCGGCAGCGTTCTCACCCGTGCTCCCGACAAGGCAAACAGCGCGTTGGCCACCGCCGGGGCGATGGGAGGAACACCCGGCTCTCCGACCCCTCCCGGTGGTTCGTTGCTGGCTATGATGTGCACTTCGATCTTTGGCGAGTCCGCCATACGTACCAGCGGATAGCTGTCGTAATTGCCCTGCTCCACCCGGCCGTTATGAAGAGTAATTGCTCCGTACAGGGCGGCGGAAAGTCCGAAGATAATGCCCGATTCCATCTGGGCCTTAACGGTGTCAGGGTTGACGATGCGCCCGCAATCCACGGCGCAGACCACCCGGTGCACCTTGATGGCGCCATTTTTGTCCAGGGACACCTCGGCCACCTGGGCAACAAAGCTGCCGAAAGATTCATGCACCGCGATGCCGCGTCCGCGTCCTTTCGGTAGCGGTTTGCCCCATCCGGCCTTTTCGGCGGCGGTTTGCAGGACTTTCTGGTTGCGCGGATGTTTGGCCAGCAGGGTGCGGCGGTATGTGTACGTGTCCTTGCCCGCTTTGCGGGCCAGATCGTCCAGAAGAGTTTCCATGACGAAGGCGGTGTGGGAGTGACCCACCGAACGCCACCAGAGTACCGGCACACCGTTGGCCGGGCTGTGCAGCTCCACCTGCAGATTGGGTATGGCATAGGGGGTGTCGGAAGCTCCTTCGACCGACGTGTGATCGATGCCTTCCTTTACCATGGCCGATTCGAACGGCGTGCCCGCAATGATTGACTGTCCTACGATGCGGTGGTGCCAGGCCAGCGGATAGCCCTTTTTGTCCAGGCACGCCTCCACCAGGTCGTACCACATGGGGCGATAGTATCCGGCCCGCATGTCATCCTCGCGGGTGCGGATTACCTTGACCGGCTGGCCGATCGCCTTGGCCACCTGGACCGCTTCACTCACGAAATCCGAACCGGTACAGGCGCGTCGCCCGAATCCTCCCCCCAGGAAAGTCGTTTCAAATGTGATCTGTTCCGGTTTCAAGCCGG
>MGZJ01000076.1:8967-56125 GCA_001802645.1 Geobacteraceae bacterium GWC2_53_11
CGGATCAGGCAGCTGTCTTTTCTCAGGTCAACAAAGCAGTTGAGCGGCTCCATGGTGGCGTGGGCCAGGTACGGCACGGTGAAAACCGCCTTGACTCTGTCGGGGTGCTTGGACAGAACGGTCGGCGCATCGCCGTCCTTGCGCGCTATCAGCCCGGTAGTATTGGCCAGTTGCGCATATTCTTCATGCATGGCCGGGGTGGAGATTCCGCCCCATTTTCCGTCGTTCCAGGAAATCTCCAGCAGATCGCGCCCCTTCAGCGCCTGCCAGAAATCATCGGCAGCTACGGCAATTCCGGCTTCTACGGCAACCACGGCCCGGACACCGGGGTGCGCCTTGGCCATGTCGGCATTAAAATGTGCCACCTTTCCGCCAAAAACAGGGGGGCGCGCAATTACGACGGTCAGCATGCCCGGTTCATGCACATCAATACCGAAAAGAGCCGTGCCGTTGATCTTGGCCGGGCTGTCCAGGCGTTTGGCCGGGGTGCCGAGCAGATTCTTCTTACCTGTTTTCAGTTTCGGACTCTTTGGCACCGGCAACTGTGCAGCTTTTTCAGTCAGTGCGCCGTAACCGAGGCGAGCGCCGGAAGGGCTGATGACAAAACCGTTTTCAGCCCGGCAACGGGCCGGATCGATCCGCCATTCCTGAGCTGCAGCGGCAATCAGCATTTCGCGGGCCGCCGCTCCAGCCAGGGAGAGACGCTCCCATTCCGAACGCACGCTGCTGCTGCCGCCGGTCACCATGAACGGTCCGAACTGGGCATGGTTGTACTCCGGCGCCACCGGAGAAGCCGTAAATGTTACCTTTCGCCAGTCGCAGCAGAGTTCTTCCGCCACCAGCATGGGGAGAGAGGTATATACCCCCTGTCCCATCTCGGATTTATTGACGATCACGGTTATCTTGTCATCCCGCCCGATGCTCAGATACGCGTTGGGGACAAACGTTTCCGGAGCGGCCGCCTGCGCATTACGGCAGCCAAAGGGAAGATGGCAGGCCAGCACCAGTCCGCCCCCCACCAGGGCGCCGGTCTGTATAAACTGCCGCCGCGTCATTGCATATCCTTTGTTCATGGCGTTTTCCCCCTTTTAGCCGGTTTGGTGCCGCTGGCGGTATGGATCGCCCTGCGGATGCGGCCATAGGTGCCGCATCGGCATAAATTGCCGGACATGGCGCGATCAATGTCCGCGTCGGCAGGTTTCGGTGTCCGGGCCATTAGAGCCACCGCTGACATGATCTGACCCGGTTGGCAGTACCCGCACTGGGATACTTCCTCGGCCAGCCAGGCCTGCTTGAGCGGATGATTCTCCGGTATGCCTTCGATGGTGGTAATGGCCCTGTCCTGCACATCTCCTACCGGAGTAATGCAGGAGCGCTTCGGATCGCCATCCACCAGTACCGTGCAGGCGCCGCACAATCCGGCTCCGCAGCCGAATTTGGTGCCGGTCATGTGCAAGTGATCCCGCAACACCCACAGGAGCGGGGTGTCCACACCGGCATCAGTTTGTAGTCTTGTTCCGTTTACCAGTAATGTAATCATGGTTTCATTCCTTCCCTGCGTAGTGAATTATGCTTCTCTACTTAAGCCGAAAGAGTGAAGTAAAAGGTAGCCCCTTTATCCGGCGCTCCTTCGGCCCATATCCTTCCACCGTGGCGATTGATGATGCGCTGTACTATGGAGAGTCCGATGCCGGTGCCGCTAAACTCACGGGAACCATGCAGTCGCTGAAACGGGATAAACAACTTGCCGCCGTAGGCCATATTAAAACCGGCGCCATTGTCGCGTACAAAATACGTTATTCTTGAAGCGGTTTCGCTGCCGCCGAACTCGATAACCGGCATCTGTTTTTGTTCAGTAAATTTCCAGGCGTTGCCCAGCAGATTTTCCAGGGCCGCCCGCAACAGGTGCGAATCTCCATGGGTGGTCAGGCTGTCGTGGATGATAAACTCCATCTGCCGCTCCGGTTGCATTTGCTGCAGCTCATCCGCAATTGAGTGTGCCAGAGCGCTGAGATCAACCGGTTCGTGAGTCATATCACTCCGCGTAACCCTCGAAAGTTTGAGCATGTCGTCGATAAGCTGGGCCATGCGCTGACTTGCGCCGCGCACCCGTTGCAGATAATCCTTGCCCTGCTCATCCAGGACGCCGGAATAATCTTCCAGTAGTGCCTGGCTGAAACCGTCGATGCCGCGCAGGGGCGTTCGCAGGTCGTGGGATACGGAGTAGGAGAACGCCTCCAGTTCGGTGTTGGCGGCTTCGAGCTGGACGGTGCGCTCGGCAACCCGCTGTTCCAATTGACTGTTCAAGGCCTTGATCTCATCCTGTACCAGCCGGCGCTCCGCTATTTCCTCCTCCAGCTGGAGAGCCTGTTCCTGAAGGTTCTCCTGTGCTGCCTGACGCTCGGCAATTTCTTCTTCCAGCAACACCGCCTGTTCGTGAAGTTCTTCCTGCTGTTTGGCAAGCTGGACGGTCATGCTGTCAAACGCCTGCGCCAGTTGGGATATCTCGCTAACCCCCCTGATTCCGGTGCGTGCGCTCAAGTTGCCGCTGGCTACCTCCCCGATGACCGAGAGAAGCCGTTCGATGCGCCTGGTGATAAGGAGGTGCAGGAACGCCGACAGAACAAGCGCGAAACAGAAGAACAAGACAGCCTGCCTCGCAGTATCGTGGTAGGCTTCCTGCCGGGCCTGCGCCAAGCGGGCTGAGTAGTCAAAACCTGCCCGTGACACCCCGATATCCCGGCTGACGAGCAGAAACTGTTGTTTCTGGTCACCCAATCTCTCGCTGACTTCATACACTTCAAGTATGAGCGTGATGCCCATGACCAGCACGGGGATTATGAAACGAAGCCTGAAGAGTGATTGTAGTTTCACGACCGAACTCCCTGAACCTGCCTTCTGTCACTCTGATCTGTCGAGTACTTCCCGCACTTTTTTGAGAAGAACCATCGGACTTACCGGTTTGGTCAGAAATTCCAGTTCGCTGTAGAGCATCCCCCGTTTATGAATAATGTCGGCTGAATAGCCGCTGACGAAGAACGACCTGATACCGGGACTGATCGCCCGGATCTGCTCAAACGCCTCGTTGCCGTTCAGTTTCGGCATGATGATATCCAGAATCACGAGCGAGATGGTGTTCCGGTGCTCACGGAACTTTTGCACTGCATCTGACCCGTCAACGGCGGTGATGACCGCATAACCGAACATGGTGAGTATTTTTTCCAGCAGGCTCAGCAACAGCGGGTCGTCATCAGCCACGAGGATCGTTTCGCTCCCGGTGCTGACACTCTCCTCCTCATGGCCGTTCTTTGCTTCGACAGCCTTCCTGATGACCGGCAGGTAGATTTTGAAGGTTGTGCCGTTGCCCGGTTCGCTGGATACGATGATAAAGCCGTTGTGCTGCTTGATAATGCCGTAGACGATGGAAAGGCCGAGTCCGGTTCCTTTGCCAACCTCCTTGGTGGTGAAAAACGGTTCGAACAACTTGTTGATGGTGTCTTCATTCATGCCGGTGCCGGTATCGGTTACGCTGATCAGCGCATATTCTCCTGCTACGCCGTGCCCCTGGGTGTTGATGAAGCCAGCGTCAAGCTCAACCAGGTCCGTCATAATCCTGATAGTGCCGCCGGAGGGCATGGCGTCCCGGGCATTTGTGGCAAGGTTCATCAATACCTGCTCGATTTGGCCGCTGTCCGCATTGATCGTCATGGTGGCATGCTTGAGCGAGGTCGTGAGTTCGATGTCCTCGCCAAGAATGCGCTGCAAAAATTTATACACATTCATGACAAGATGGTTCAGGTTGATCGGCAGAGGGTTGATCACCTGCTTTCTGCTGAAGGTGAGCAGGCTCCTGGTCAGCTCGGCTGCCCTGTCGGCGGCGGCAAGAACGTGATGAATGTTTTCCCTGCCGGGATCATTCTCGGGCATTTCCATTTCCAGGATGCTGCTGAAACCGATAATTGCGGTGAGGATGTTGTTGAAATCATGGGCGATCCCGCCTGCCAGCTGGCCGATAGCCTCCATCTTCTGGGCATGAATGAGTTGGGCTTCCAGTGTCTTCTGCTCGTTGATATTTCTGGCAATGCAGATAGAACGCTGCAATATGCCATCCGGGCCTACCAGTGGCGATACGCTGGCACTGAAATACCCTCCCAGATGCGGCGCCATGAATTCCATGGCGTGGCTGTGGCCATCCGCCATCAGTCTGGTGTAAGGGCAGTTCTCCGGAGGACAGTGGCTTTCGTGGATTGCCCGGTAACAGTACAGACCCCGGGCTTCTGAGGGTGTGAGCTCCAGCTTTGCCGCCAGTGCGGTATTGGCTTTGACGATCCGGTATTCAATATCGAGGATCATGACCGGATCGGTAATGGCATCAAAGGTCCGTTCCCACTCCTGCTTGGCATTGAGGATGGTCTCCTCAGCCACTTTACGCTCGGTAATGTCGGTCACAATTCCGTCATAGGCGATGAGCGTTCCTTCCAGGTCGTGGCGAGGCACAAGCATGTTGCGTATCCAGCAGATACGCCCATCTTTATGGATGATGCGATGTTCCAGAGGTGTCGGTTCCATGCCCGCTATGACCAGATTGGCCTGATCCAGTACCACCTGACAGTCGTCCTTGTGTACCATACGGAACCAGAGATTCGGATCGGCGGCGTACTCTTCCGGTGTATAGCCGCTTACCTGTGTGCAGCCGTAACTGTGGCTCGTAGCAACCGGCCTGCCGTTCTCTATTCGAACGGTGTAGACATAGTTGGTCACCGATTCCAGCAACCGCCGGTACCTTTCCGTGCTCTCCCGCAATGCTTCCTCAGCCTGGCGTCGCTTGTAGCGATCCTCCGCTTCGGTTATTTCCCGTTCGATGACCGGCACCAGTCTGGCCAGATTGCCCTTGACGATGTAGTCATGGGCGCCGGTCTTCATGAGCTGTACCGCTGTTTCTTCGCCGATCTTGCCGGAAACAATGATAAACGGGATGTCGAGACCGCTCTGCTTGAGGATTTTCAAGGCATCCATGCCGCAAAATGAGGGCATGGCAAAATCTGAAAGGATTACGTCAATTTTACGTGCCGAGAGTTGCTGTCTCATGGCTTCTTCGGTATCAACCCGCTCCCACTGAGGTTCGTAGCCGCTATTTTTCAGCTCCCGTACCAGCAACAGGGCATCGTCTTCGCAGTCTTCGACAATCAATACGGGGAGCGGCTTTTTCATACTCTCTCCCGCTGTACCGGCGATTCATTCAGGAGCAGCCAGTACAGCCCCAGGTTCTGTACCGCTTCACTGAACTGGACGAAATCCACCGGCTTGCGGATATAGCTGTTGCAGCCAAGCTTATAGCTGCTGACGATGTCCTGTTCTTCCCGGGAAGAGGTCAGAATCACTACCGGAACGAGTGCGCTCCGTTCGTCGGTGCGCATGCGGTGCAGCACTTCCAGTCCGTCAATCTTGGGCAGCTTCAGGTCGAGCAGCACTACCGTCGGCATGTTGTCCGTGTCCCGTCCTGCATGGGCGCCGGTCCCGAGAAGAAAATCGAGCGCTTCAGCGCCGTCACGAGCCACGACAAGATCGTTCAGGATATTATTCTTCCTGATGGCTCGCCTGGTCAGCTCTTCGTCATCAGGATTGTCCTCGACCAGCAGAATCCATTTATTGTCGTTCATGGCTTTCTCCGTACGTCAGGTTCGCACTATTCGGGTGTATATGGTGATGCAGACAGCCTGCCAATAGCTGTATGATGCAACATGCCGGTTTTATAGGTGTATTGTTTGGAGATGTCGTGAGTCGTGAGAATGTATTAAGCAACTGTCGTTGCAGGGTACATACCGTTGACGTTGGAAAGCGGCGCTTGAGAGATGCAGAGGATTATGTTGCTGATGAAACGTTTGTGGCAGGTTTGGATGGCCGGTTTTTCAGTGACCGGAAGCTTACCATGCGGTGCTGTTGCTCGTCATAGAGGTTCAGGTGCAGTGAGCCGAAACTCTTCCGGAGCGTCAACGGAGTTACCGTTTGAAGTTCCGGTATTTCTTCGTAGCATTGCTGGAGATGATAGTTGGGGATGCCGGGCCGGACATGATGGACGTGATGAAAGCCGATGTTGCCCGTAGCCCACTGGAGCAGCTTCGGCAGCTGATAATAGGAAGCTCCCTCCATGGCAACCCGCCACGGATCCCAGTTGTCGTGCCGTGCCCAATATACCCCTTCGAACTGGTGCTGGTTGTAGAACAGCCATACGCCGAGAGTTGCGGCCAGTATCAGCACCGGCAGTTGCACCAGGAGGTAGGTCTTGAATCCGATGGTCATGCTGACGGTCACGACGACGGCGGCAAGTGCCAGGTTGGTGAAAATAACGCTGATGAAGTCGATTTTTTTTGCTCCCGGAGACGGATAGCGGTTGCGCAGCAGAAAGTAATACAGCGGGCCGATACCGAACATAATGAGGGGATGCCGGTACAGCCGGTAGGCAAGACGTTTGAGCGGCGGTGCGGTCAGGTATTCCTCCACGGTCATGGTGGTTATATCTCCCATGCCGCGACGATCCAGGTCTCCAACGGTAATGTGGTGCCCGGCATGGCTGCGCCGCCAGTCGTGAAAGGCGGTGAACGTCATGATGCCGCACAGGTACCCCACGTTCCTGTTCCAGCGGGGCGAGGGGAGGAATGATCCGTGGGTGCAGTCGTGAAACAGGATAAAGATGCGGGAAAACAGTGCCGCAGTCGGTACACCGAGAGCGAGGGTGACAGGGTAGGGGTAGCCGAGTCGTACGGTCCGCACCATCAGGGCCAGAAACAGGATATACGGGATGATCGAGGAGAAAAGCTGCCAGATGGCCCGTGCGCTCTCCGGTTTGGCATACTGCGCGGTTTTTTTGTACCACTCCGGTTTTTCAACTTTTGCAATGATCAGTACTGGATTGAAGGACATGAAGAGCTCCCGCAATGGGTTGGTTAAATGGAGTTATAGTGATAAAGATAGCAAAAATACTTCAGTTCTCAAGCTGTGTTGACCAGTTTTGTTTTTGCATTTTGTCCCCCTCCTTCCTTTCAAGGAGGGGTTAGGGGTGGTTGCCTTTGATTCTCATCAATCTTAAGGATAGAACGAAGTCAAAATCCAAAATCTGACCACCCCCCAACCCCCTCCTTAAAAACAGGAGGGGGGGCTTAAACATACTTCGCATGGCTTTCCTGTCACGCCTGCAACTCATCGGAGTTCAGGCAGACGCTGACAACGTGTGGATCGAAATGCGTTCCCGCCAGTGACTGAATATGCTCCCGCACTTTTTCTACTGACCAGGAGGAACGGTAGACCCGATCGGAGCGCAATGCGTCCCACACATCAACAACTGCAAAAATCCGTGCCACGAGGGGGATCTGTTCTCCCTTCAGACCAAGCGGGTAGCCGGTTCCGTCCCATTTTTCGTGATGGGAGTAGGGTATGTCCAGTGCCGAGCGGAGGTATCGGATGGGTGACAGCATCTCATAGGCAAAAATGGTATGCTTTTTCATGACGACCCACTCGGTCTCGGTCAGCGCCTCATGTTTGAGCAGAATGTCGTCAGGAATTCCCATTTTGCCGATGTCGTGAAGCAGCGCGCCCCAGCGGACCTGCACCAGTTCCGCATCGCTCAAGCCGAACCGGCGGGCCAGCTTGACGGTTAAATCCGCGGCCCGCTGCGTATGTCCTTCCGTCTCGTTGTCGCGCAGTTCCAGTGCCCGCGACCACCCTTCAATGGTGGCATCATACGCCTGGAACAGCTCGGTATTGGTGCGTTGCAGGTTGTCGAACAGCGAAACATTATCGATGGCAATCGCAGCCTGGGCCGCGAGCGCCTTGAGAAATTCCAGCCACTCATCATCGCGTTCGACCCGGCTGCGATGAAATACTTCCAGCACCCCCATAATCCGCCCTTTTGCAATGAGCGGGACGCCGTGATAACTGACAAAATTCTCACCGGCCAGGAGCATCTTGCGTATATAGCTGTCCTGTTCCGTTTCCAGATCGGGAATATGAATAGTTCTGCGCTCCTGGGCCGCGAGTCCGGCATACCCCTCGCCCAACCGCTGGCGGGCATGTTCGATGGCTTTGGTGTGAAAACCGCGCCCGGCAACATGTTCCAGCGTGTGGGACGTATGGTTGAACAGCAGCACATCGGCGGCGTCAACTTCGAGCTGGACAATGACGTGGGTGAGAAGCGTCGCCAGGCTGAGATTCAGGTCGAAACTGAAATTGATGGCGCGGTCGATTTCCACAAGAGCGGTCAGATGCTCAAGGTGCCGCTTGATACTTTCATCGGCGCACTTGATATCGCTGATATCCGTGAATATTACGACAATCTGCTGCAATTGCGCGCTGCTGTCGAATTCGGGATAGGCGTTGACCAGACCCCAGCGGTTCTGTCCGGAATCGCTCAGGGCAATCCCCATGACGAAATTTTTCAATACCTGTCCCGAGTCGATCACCTTGTTGATGGGATACTCTTCATAGGGCATCCGGCTGCCATCCTCGCGGACAAACTGCCATTCCAGATCGCGGACTTTTCTGTTAAGCATCCGCTCCGCAGGTATCTCCAGTAATTGCGCTGCTTCAGGATTACAGTGGAGAACCGTTGTGTCAGGTGCGTGGACAAGAACACCGACGGGAAGATTTTCAATCAGCGACCAATGTGTTTCCTCTTTCGCCAGTAATGCCTGCTCGGCACGTTTGCGGTCGCTGATGTCACGGATATTGCACTGGATTACTTTTTCGTTGCCGACTTGATACACGTTGCTGACAAATTCCACCTGGACCAGACGGCCTTCTTTTGATTTGAGCGGGAGGGTATCGTAGCGGATATATTCGTTTTTCTGCAGCTCCAGAAAGGCGTTTCTGCTGGCATCGATATCTTTGAACGCGCCAACTTCCCAGAGCTTTTTTTCCACAAATTCTTCCCGGGAGTATCCTAACATTGTGATTAAATACGGGTTGACGTCGCTGATTAAGCCGGTCTCGGCATTCAGAATCAAAATGCCGTCCTGTGCCGTTTCAAAGAGTCTGCGGTAGCGAAGTTCGGAATTTACGAGCGCCTGTTCGTCTGTTTTTTTGTCTGGTGCCTTTGCTGTTGTAATTGGCTGTTTCACACGCAGCTCCTGTCATTTCTTTATCCCTCATCCCTCATAAAAAACCATTGAGAGATGAGAGTTGAGAGATGAGAACGTCAAAATCACTCCTCACTCCAGACCCTTACCCCTTCTGCACCGATTTATGCCGGTACATCCTCTCATCGCTCAGTTTCAATGCTTCAGTAAGCTGGTCCTTGCTGTCCGCGGAGGCAACTCCGAACGCGATGCTTACCTGGCCGGAGGTGGCTTCAGGCGAGCTTTTAATCCTCTCGACCGCTTCCTCCGCAACAACGGCATCCGTGAAGGGAAGGAGAACGGCAAACTCGTCCCCGCCGATACGGGCTACAATGTCCTCGGCCCGGAACGCATCCAGGATAATCCGTGCGGCCAGCCGGATCAGGTTGTCTCCCGCATCATGCCCCATGGTGTCATTAACACACTTCAGCCCGTTTACATCCGCCATCACGATGCTTATGGGGAACAGTCTGCCGTGGGAAAGCCGCTCCAGCTCTTCATCAAAAAACGCCCGGTTATAGAGGCCGGTCAGAATGTCGTGGGTGCTGTCATGACGGAGCGAAACTTCGATCTCCTTGCGGCTGGTAATGTCATGGGCGATGCCGATGATGCCGATGACCGCTCCCGCGTCATTGAAGATGGGGGTTTTAATTTTCTCCACATACTGGACATTCCCCTCCCGATCAACAATGGTCTCCTCGAAATAGGTGCGTGTGCCGGTGGACATGACCTCTCGCGAGTTTTTTTCGTATTTCACCGCCCGTTCCCGCGGATAAATATCATAATCGTTCTTTCCGACCAGATCCTTGGGGGCCACGCCAAACAATTTGCCGAATGGCTCGTTTACCGCTAGATACCTGCCGTCCTTATCCTTCAGCCAGGCGCTGTTGGGGATGTTGTCCAGAATCGCCTGCTGCTGGCGAATAACCTCGCCGATCCGCTCCTCCGCCAGCTTGCGCACGGTAATGTCTTCCATGGCCAGAAGGATAACGCGTGAACGGATGTCTTTGCGATATACCTCGCGGGCGTTGAGGCGAATAATCTTACGGCCGATTCCGACAAAATCATGCTCCACTTCATAGCCGTTGAACACGGTAGAAAGCGGCAGGATATCCTCAAAGAGGATCCTCAATTTGGGGATGTCCCACTGCCGGTTGCCGATGTCGTAGATGAAATTGCCGATGGTAGCCTCGGGGGTGACTTTGAACGTCTCGTAGAAGCTGTGGTTGGCGGTGAGAATCTTCAGGTCGGAATCGAGGACCATCAGCGGCTCGCGCACGGTTTCCACGATGTTTTCGGCATATTCCCGTGCCGCCTGGATTTCCGTTTCCAATTGCTTCCGTTCGGTGATGTCTTCCATGGCCAGCAGGATAATGTGTGAGCCGATTTTTTCCCGGAAAATATGGCGGGCGTTGAGCAGAATGGTTTTGCGGCCGATGTCGGGGAATTCGTGTTCTACTTCATAGCCGTTGAACACGGTGTCATTGGGGAGGATATCCTCGAAAAGCACCCGCAGTTTTGGAATGTCCCATTGCCGGTTGCCGAGGTCGTAGATGAAATGACCGATGGTGTCCGTGGGATTTACTTTGAACGTTTCGTAGAAGCTGTGGTTTGCGGTCAGAATCTTCAACTCCGAATCCAACACCACCAGTGGCTCGCGCACAGTTTCAACAATATTCTCGGCGTATTCCAGGGCTTCCTGGATCTTGATTTCCAGCTGTTTACGTTCAGTGATGTCCCGGGCAATGGTGAGCAGGTACTGTTCATTATCGATGTCAATAAGTTCCGCGGACAGCAGAGCGAGTAACAAGTCACCGTTTTTTCGTTTGAGCGTGACTTCCAGGTTTTGTACGGATGCCTGTTCTTCCATCATTCGTACAAGCGTGGCCCTATCAGTACCGTCTTCCCAGAGGTCAAGCTCATGCGAGGTTCTGCCGATTATTTCGTCACGTTGGTACCCCAGTGTGTGCAAAAAAGTCTGGTTGATATCAATGAATCTGCCCTCTTTTAAGGTGGAAATACTGATCAACGCCGGCACCGAATGAAAGATTTTGGTGAACTTCTGTTCCGATTTTTTGAGCGCCTCTGCCACCTGCCGGTGCTCGGTGACGTCCCTCATAATCCCGATGGCGTGCCATTTCCCCTTGATGTTGAGAGCCGATACGGAAAGATCCAAAGGGAATTCCGTGCCGTCCTTCCGGAGCCCGATTACTTCCGACCATTTGCCCACCAGTGGTCCGGCGCCACTCTCCTTGAAGGAAGTCCGTCCCTGTTTCTGGACATTACCGAAGCGTTCCGGTGTGAAGAGCAGGTGGAAATCCTGACCAATGATCTCTGAAGAAGGGCAACCAAACATTTTTTCCGTTGCAGCATTACAGGTCGTAACCACACCGCTGTCATCCATCATTAAAATGGCGTCAACCGCCATTTCCGCCAGCTTGTACAGCCGTTGTTCACTCTCCTGCAGTGCCGTTTCCGCCTGTTTGCGTCCGGTTATGTCAATCAGGGCAAGGTGACACTCCGCCTTCGAAGTTATGGCCATGCCCTCGATCTGTACGACAACCGGAAGATGTTCCTTGTATGTGAGAGTTACTTCGCACGATGCCTTGTCCGGGGACGTAAAGATAGTGTTGATGAAGTCATTGAAATCGGGACGACTGTCTCCGGATATGAACTGCTCGAACCGCCGGCCGATTAACCGTTCGCGCTCAGCATTCAGGAGACCGGCACCCCTCAGGTTAATGCCGATAATGCCGGTCTCACGGGTGAGGGTAACATAGCCGACAGGCGCAAAATCATAGAGATCGGTGTAACTTTCCAGAACCTTGGCTGTTTCGTCCCTGGTCTGGCAAAGTTCCGCATTCTGCATTTCCAGCTCAATCTTGTGAATCTCAAGTTCCTGGACAAGCTTCTGCATCGTTTCATCGGTTTCGTATGTGGGAGTTGCCATCGTTTTTATCTTCAATAATTCCTCCGCACGGCTGCGTAGTGAGTCGGTTGATGCTGGCGGAGTGGTGTTATGTGTTTTTTTCATTGCAGATCCTTTACCGTCGGCCACCGCCGCGTCCATGGTCGCGCCGCAATGTCCCGATCCAGACGATGAGAGTCCCCAAAATACCGGCTATAACCATGACTTCACCGACAATATGATGATAGTCGCCCACAGAAGAGACCGTCAGCATCGAACCGCCTATCACAAGAGCCGCCGCTGCCATGGCAATCGTGAGCCGTTCGAGGATCCGGCTGATGCGTCCCCCCAGCGCCTCCACGGCAGGAACCTGCAGCCGGCCGATATTGCCTTCGGCTACACGCCGGAGGACGCGGCGCGTGTCGCCGGGCGCATCATTTACCAGCCGCTCCATTTCACGTGCAAGCCTGGTGGTCTTCTCTTTTATCCGCTCCAATGAGAAATGTTTCTCGGTCAGGCGCGTGATTTCTGCGCGGAACGAACCCATGTAGTTATGGTCAGGGTCCAGTTCACGTATCATCGATTCCAGGATGACAAAGGTGCGCGTCAGCAGGAAAAACTCGCCGGGATTATGGACGCCATGCCGGCTCCCGGCACGCAGCAGTGAATCGAACGAATCGCCGATGGAAACTTCCGTCAGATCGTTGCGGTGTATTTCATAGAGCACGGTCTTTATGTCCATCAACAACGCAGCACGGTTGACCTTTTCGCTCCCTTGCGGCGCCATTTCCAGATACGCTTCGGTAGCGGCCCGCGCATCTCCTTTGACAACCGCTTCGAGAAGGAGTGTCAGTGACTCCCGCATCGGCTCGTCAAGCTCGCCCGTCATGCCGAAATCAAGCAGGGAGAGCCGCCCGTCGGGCAGAACCAGGACATTGCCGGGATGCGGGTCGGCGTGAAACAACCCCTCTTCAAAAATAGTTTGCAGCGTCAGCCGGACCAGGGTGTTGATCAGGCCCGGCATTTCTTCCGGGTGCTTCTTGGCGTAGAGATCCACCCGCTCGCCGGTTGAAAACTCCATGGTGAGCACATTTCCGCTTGAGCGCTCCGCCACGACATCAGGAATCCAGAGACCGGGGATATCCGCCAACGCGGTGCGAAAGAGCATGATGGAACGTGCTTCGTGACTGAAGTCGGTTTCCCGGTTCAGGCTGTTGGCAAATTCACTCACCAGAACGGGAAGGTCGAGCGCCCGCAAACGGGGGACAAAGCTTTCCACCAGCGTTACCAGGTAGGACATTGCCGCGATGTCAGTTGATATCATCTCTTCGAGACCGGGCCGCTGTATCTTTACGGCCACGCGCCGTCCGTCATGCATGGTCGCTTCGTGTACCTGGGCAATCGTGGCGGCAGCGAGAGGCGTTTCACCGAACGATGCGAACAGCTCCGTCAAAGGAGCGTTCAGTTCGGCCTCAATTGTTGCGCGCACGGCGTCAATCCCAAGTGCAGGCAGCTGGTCGTGCAGCTGTTCCAATTCTTGTATATACATATCCGGCAGCAGGTCACGCCGCATGGCGAGAACCTGCCCGAACTTGAGAAACGTGAGCCCCAGTTCCTCAAAGGTTTCCCGCACCTCTTTCGGAGGCGGCCAATGATTGCTGCCGCGCAGGGAACCCAGAAACTTGTGCCGGGCAAGCACCCGCAGGATCTGCACCAGTCGCGGCGCTGCCCGCAGCAGGCTGCTATTATCCGGATCAATCATTACCGACATACATTACTCCCGTTAAGGTGTCCCGGAATCGCCGGACATTAATCCTCGTACTTTGCCCAATACTTCACACGACTGTCCGATTCCTCGCCCATGTGCCATCTGCTCACGATTACATAGGCAATGACGAACCATACCCATATAAAAACCATTCCGATTATGCTCATGATGTCCTCCTTTTTTATGTGTGCTTTCTGTGCACAGATGCCTGCTTGTTACACTATCGAGTGATGCTCCACCAGTGACCGTAAACACCGGTGTGCCGCCAGGTAGCGGGCATCCTCGCTGTAGGTGGTCGGGTAAATTTCCGGCACCGGTTGATGCCGGTGATTGCTGTCCACGTTGGCGAACGTGAAGAAACAGGAATTTGAAAGAGCCTTGGTGGTGCGGTCACGGCTGGTTCGTTCGATGCTTGCTTCGACACAGATGAAACTGCCGCTGGTGTAAACAACTCTTGATGTGAAGTGAAGCGTGTCGCCGATTCGCACCGGCTGAAAGAAGTTGATTCTGGTCACAGCGGCTATGATGGGACGATTCGGCGCAATCAGTTCGGCACAGATGGATGAAAGCTCAAATGCCCGCCGGATAAGATAGCCGCCAAAAATGGACAGCGGAACATTCTCATTTTCCGGGTACATCCGTTCCCATGATTCCGTAACGAGCCGCCCTGCCTTGTATCCCCTGAAACATGTTTCATCCTGACTTCGTCTCCCGACCAGACCCTGTTCATCCTGAGCTTGGTGAAGCGCAGTGAGCATTTCATATTCTTCCCGCGACGGCGGCTCCGACAGGAGTTCTTGCTGTCGCTGATACTCAGCCCGGCTGGCTTCAGCCTTGGCAGCCCGCTTCTTTTCCTTTTGATCCAGATACTCAAGCGGCGGCAGGGCAATACTCTGTTCCTCGCCGCCACTCCCGGACCGGGCTACCATGGTGAAGTGGCATGATGCAATATGGAGTGCCTGATCACCGGGCTGTTCCACCCGGATACCGACGACGAGAGATGAACGCCCCACATGGTTGATGCGGGCACGGAAGGCTATGTCGCGTGTTACGTCTGCCGGGTGACGGACAAAAACATCGTTTATGGCTGCCGTTACCACACGGGCTTCAGGGTGGGAGCGCCTGACGTAGGCAAGTGCTGTCTCCTCGGCGATCTTGTCCAGTACCTCCAGCAGGAGTCCGAAGCGGAGGTTTCCCTGAAGTGGTTCGTCCAGCACCATGAAACGGTGGCGCAGCTTCGGATCGCTTCCGAGCGGCAGAATCTGGTGATGCGTCGTTTCGTTGGGTCTGGGCATGGCCGTGGTCCAATCCTGTTCTGGTTTTACACGGATTATCAGCATCATTCATGCCATGCCTTGAATACGTGCAACTTCATGTAATCAGTATGTTACGGCGTATAATGCCGTTTTTGGCGTAAAGGGATAGCAACAATTTTAGCAGGGCAGGGTGCTGATACAGGTACCGGGCCGGTACACCGGTGGATTGGGCCTTCAGCAACATTGTTTGCCCCTGCAACAACTGTTGCACTTCCTAAGTGATACTCACCCTCCTCCCCACAACAGTTTTCCTCAAGATCTTGAGACTTCCGCAGAAAATTGAGAGTAAAAACTCGTTTACTTTGCCAGGTTGTACGTGCTGATTGTTCTAACTATCCGTTGTTACGTAATAAATTACTTGCTGCGAAATATTAGATACTTGGCAGGCTCTATGCCTTACTAACAATGATTCTGTGAATTGCTGCCTAAACTGAATAGTGAAAGTAGTGACGATGGTAAACACACAGGTTAACGTGCCTGCACCGTAAGGCACCGGCAGCAGGGAAACAGGATTGCTTTCATTCAGCCTGTTCCCCTGCTTTTCCAAATGGATTCAAGCGTCAACATTCATGTTGTCAGCTGAAAATAGAGTAACGGAAAGGACGTGGGCAAGATGATGATCTATATGTTTTCATTGGGTGCATTGGCGGTAATAACATTTTTGATTCAGGTCCGGCACTACAGGCATTCGCACTTCGAAATACAAATGGATTTTCCGATGAGTCTGAATCCGGAGGCCGGTATTTAGCAGTAGAAGCAGCATAACAGCAGGAGGAGACAGACGTTCAGTCTGCCTCCTTTCGCCTGTTTTAAAAGGAGACGCTGTGAACATCAAGATCCTTCTTGCCGATGACGAAACAAGTATGCGCGAAGCCCTGCGCAGGCTGCTGGAACTGTACGAAACTGACGTGGATTACGACGGCGGAGACGTTACGGTTGCGTGTGCAGGTGAACTCAAGCCGGACGCCGTTGTTATTGATATCGCCATGCCCGGTCTGAACTGCATCGATGTTACCCACCGGACGGTCGGTGAGTATATCCACAACCAGTTGAATGCTGAAACCGCTATGATTTCCATTCTTACGCCCCGGGAACGTGATGTACTCAAGCTAGTATCCGAAGGGCGGAGCAACTCGCAGATTGCCGCCGATCTGGACATCAGCGCAAAAACAGTCGATACACACCGGCAAAACCTTATGGCTAAACTGGAAATCAGGGGCATAGCCGATCTCACCAAGTACGCAATCCGCGAAGGAATCACCGCACTCTGACATCTCGTAGCGTTCGCTCTCCGTTACCACACAACACGACCGTCGTCTCAGGACTTCTCCCGATAGTAATAACCATTACAGAAACGTAAACTACGGGATCAGCCGGATTACGTAATCTGCGTTTGGGCAAGGGGAACAGTAATAATGAAAATCAGGACCCGTCTCCACATCGTGACCGCTGCTTCCGCCGCCATGGTCATAATTATGGCGCTTCTGGTCTACTGGTCGCAGCACCGGCTTGCCATAGCAAACAAGGCAAAGAACCTGGCGGACGAGATCGTCAGCAGTGTCTTTGAACGCAATACGCTGAGAAACGACTATCTCAATAACGACAACCAGCGGGCCAAAGAGCAGTGGTTTTTGAAACAGAATCAGCTCAGTGACCTTTTGAGGTCGGCACCGGCCAATTTGGTCTCGATTAGTGACCGGGAGATTTTTACCGACATACAGAAAACAATGGAGGGAAGCTCGGCCATATTTCAACAGATTTTGAGCAACCGGGAGGGCAGCAGAGGCGGTGCGCCTCGCACATCCGGGGCAATCGAGATCGAAAACAGGCTGGTGGCGCAGCTGCTGCTCAAATTCCTGGATACCATCGCCGATGCCCGTAAGCTGCAAACAGCTGGAAACGAGCTGATTGAATCCACCCAGAAGACCGCTGCCAAGGTTTCTCTCGCCATTATAGTCTCCGTATCACTCTTCGTAATTTTTGTCGCCTGGTCTCTTGGCCGCATCATCAGCAAAGGAATCAAAAGCCTGCAACTGGGCGCGACCGCCATCGGTGCAGGGAACCTTCATTACACAATACCCCTCACGGGCGAGGACGAGTTCTCATCCGTGGCAGTGGCCTTCAACACCATGTCCGGGAAACTTGCCGAGTCCCATTCCGCCCTGGAACAGGATCTTGTGGCGCGAAAGCGGGCCGCCAACGAAATTGAGGGGTTGAACCAGGAACTGAGCCATACTGTTGCGCAGCTTCAGGGCGCCAACCAGGAGCTGGAGGCTTTTGCCTATTCGGTCTCCCATGATCTGCGGGCACCGCTCAGGGCCATGGGCGGTTTCAGTGTGGCTCTTATCGAAGACTTCGGCGACACGCTGGAGGCGGAAGCGCGCGACTACCTCAATGAAATCGTCCTCGGCAGCAGGCATATGGGGCAGTTGATTGACGGCCTGCTCACCCTGTCGCGCAGCACCAGGGGGGAATTGCGCCATGACCGGGTAGACCTTTCAGCCATGGCTGATCGCATCCGTGTTGAGTTGGGAAAGGCAGAGCCGCAGCGACGGGTGACGTGGCGGATCGAGGCAGGTTTAAGCGGGGGAGGGGATGCGCGGATGATCGAAGTGATCATGAGAAATCTGCTTGAAAACGCCTGGAAATACACCGCAGCTGTGGCGGAACCGCTTATTCGTGTTTATAGCGAGCTGGAGAAGGGCGAACGCTATTACTGTGTCGCGGATAACGGCGCCGGGTTTGATATGGCTCACGCAGAGAAGCTCTTTCAGCCGTTCCAGCGTCTGCACCGGCAGGACGAATTTCCCGGCATCGGCATCGGCCTGGCCACGGCCCAGCGCATTGTACACCGCCACGGCGGCACCATCCACGCGACCGGCACGCCGCATAAAGGGGCGTTGTTCAGCTTTTCGCTGCCGTACGGGGAAGAACAATAACCAAAAGCCGACCACCCCCAGCCCCTCCTTATCAAGGAGGGGAGCTTTTGAAATCACCCTCCTAGTTTAGGAGGGGTTAGGGGTGGTCAGGTTTAGCTTGAAAAACCATTGAACAACAACAGGAGAAAACCAATGAACATCAACAAAACCATACTGCTGGTGGAAGACAATTCCCAGGATGAGAAACTGATCCTCCGTGCGCTGCGCAAGGTTAATCTGGCCAATCAGGTGGATGTGGTACGCGACGGGCAGCAGGCGCTTGATTACCTGTTCAGGGAAGGAGAGTTTGCCGGTCGAAACGGAGATGACGTCCCCGCCATAGTGCTGCTCGATATCGGCCTGCCGCGCGTCAGTGGCCTGGAAGTCCTGAAACGGTTGCGGAATGACCCGAGAACCCGCCTTCAGCCGGTGGTGATTCTGACCTCATCCGATGAAGAGCGAGATCGTCTGGCAAGTTATGAAGACGGCGCCAACAGTTTTGTGCGCAAACCACTCGATTTCACAGAATTCGCCGAAACGGTAGCTCATCTCGGCATCTACTGGCTGGCGGTCAACAAACCGCCGCAGGAGTGAACAAATAATGTCTGAACCGTTAAATATCCTGGTTGTTGAAGATAGTCATGCCGATTTCCTGATGGTCGAGCGCCATCTGAAACAAAACGGGCTGGCAGTCGCCTGTAGCCGCGTGGACACCCTTGACGCTCTGAAAGAGGCAATCAGCAAGGAACGCTGGGATCTTGTGCTGGCAGACTACAGCGTGCCCCAACTCAGCTTTCAGCAGAATCTGAACCTGCTGCAGGAAGCACACCCCGACCTGCCGGTGATCATGGTTACCGGTACCGTAGGCGAAGAAAAGGCGGTGGAACTCCTCAAGCTGGGGGTCTGCGACTTTGTGCTCAAGGGTAATCTGGCCCGTCTGGTGCCGGTCATCGAGCGCAGCTTGAGGGACATCACGGAGCGCAAGGGTAAACGCGCTGTCGAAGAACAGTACCGCCAGGCCCAGAGGATGGAAGCGGTCGGCCAGCTGGCTGGAGGCGTGGCTCATGACTTCAATAATATCCTGCAGGCAATTTTGGGATATTCCCATCTGATTCTGGCCAAAGCGGACGGCAACGAACCGGTTAAACATTATGTCGAAGAATTACTGAAAGCCTCCACGAGAGCTGCTGATCTTACCAAAAGCCTGCTGGCATTCAGTAGAAAGCAGGCGGTAACCCTGGAGGTAATCGAGCTCAACGAAGTGATACAGGGAAACGAAGCGTTTCTCCGCAGGCTAATCAGAGAAGATATCGAGCTGAAGGTAACCTGCTCAGGGGAGCCACTTACTGTTCTGGCTGATCGCGGGCAGATAGAGCAAGTGTTCATGAACCTCGTCACCAATGGCCGTGACGCCATGCCGAACGGCGGCATGCTGACTATTGAGACACGGCTTGTAGCGCTGGATCAGGATTTTATAGAAGCCCACGGCTATGGCACAGCCGGTTTGTTTTCTTCATTTTCGGTTTCAGACAGTGGCTGTGGCATGGACAAGAGTACGCAGTCACACATATTTGAGCCTTTCTTCACCACGAAAGAACAGGGGGAGGGGACCGGTCTTGGTCTTTCGATGGTGTATGGCATCGTCAAGAAGCATGACGGCTACATCACCGTCTACAGTGAGCCCGGAATAGGTACGATCTTCAAAGTATATCTGCCTCTCATACAGGCCTCGATACTCGCAGGCGAAAAAGATGTTCAGAAGGCGGTTCCCCTGCGTGGCGGGAACGAGACCATACTGGTGGGCGAGGACGATGATGCCCTGCGCCGGTTGTCCCGAAATGTGCTGGGGCACTACGGCTATAACGTAATAGAGGCGGTGGACGGTCAGGACGCAGTGGACAAGTTTGTTGCATACGGGAAGAGCATCGACCTCGTTATTCTCGACGCTATCATGCCGAAAAAAAACGGCAAACAGGCGTGCGACGAGATGAGGAGGATGCGCCCTGACCTACAGGTGCTTTTTGTCAGCGGCTACACGAGGGATATTTTTGCGGATGGCAAGGCGTTTGATGAAAACTCCGTATTTATCCAGAAACCGGTTGCTCCTGACGTGCTTTTGGCAGAGGTGAGGAAGTTGCTGGATAAAAGAATCTCCATCGGAGATGCCAATTGAATAAAGATAATCCCGTCATACTCTGTGTTGATGATGAACCGGGCAACCTGAAGCTTCTGGAAAGAACACTTGGCACGTCCGGTTATGAGGTTATCAAGGCCGGTGATGGCCGGGAAGCGCTCGATATAATCGCCAGCCGCACGGTCGATCTGGTGCTCACCGATGTCATGATGCCGGGGATCGACGGGTTTGAAACCTGCCGACAGATCAAGGGGGATGAACGGTACCGGCATATTCCGGTGGTCATGATCACCGCGCTTGACTCCAAAACGGATCGCATCCGTGGCATCGAGGCGGGAGCGGACGAATTTCTTGCCAAGCCGTATGACCATGGCGAGGTGCTGGCACGGGTAAAAATGCTGCTCAGAACCAAACAACTCGATGAAATGCTCGATGATGATGCGTTTGCCTATACGGTACATTCCCTCGCCAGGGCCTCGGAAGCCAATGACGAGGACACCGGTGACCACATTTTGAGGGTTGGCGAATACTGCGCCATTGTGGCGGAGCGGCTTGGGCTTGCGGAACAGTGGGTACAGAGCATCAAGCTGCAGGCAACCCTGCACGATGTCGGCAAGGTACACATCCCGTCGTACATATTGAAGAAACCGGGTGAACTCACCCCGGAAGAGTGGATTATCATGAGACTCCATACCGTGATGGGGGCGAAGATTATCGGCGACCATCCGAAGTTCAGCATCGCCAAACAGATCGCGCTTTCCCACCATGAACGATGGGATGGAAGCGGCTATCCGTTCGGCTTTTCCGGCGAGCAGACTCCTCTTGAGGGGAGAATCATGAACATTGCCGACCAGTATGACGCCTTGCGGAATGCGCGGGTCTACAAACCGGCCCTCGACCATGCCACGACAGTGCGCATCATTACCGGGGGGGACGGCAGGACGATGCCGCAGCATTTCGATCCGCAGGTGTTGAAAGCGTTTGTGGCAACCGCATCTCTATTTGAAGCGGTATATGAACAATTTACCGCAAATTCCGGGTTGATACGACAAACCGAGGTTTTGAAAACCTCGGAGGTCTCCATGGTAGTGAATATATGAAATCCCGGTTCTCAACACTGAACAGCAAATATCTTCGCATTTTCGTCATCGCGATCATTTTGACCATCGCATCCGGCTGGTTTCTCACCGACTTTCTGGGCAGGGTTGCGGAAACAGAATTCAAGGGAAAGGTTAATCGTGATGCACATCTTACATTATCCTTCCTTCATGACAATCTGGATGATGTGACAAACACCGTAAAGTCGTTGGCCCCGGCAGATGCGATTGTTGCTGCGCTTACTTCGGGTAGTTCGTACGATATTGAACGGGCAAACAAACTGCTTGACCGTATCAAAAACAACTTTGAGATGTCACACTGCTTCCTCATGGACAGTACTGGTCTGACAATCGCTTCATCAAACAGAAACGATAAAAACGGATTTGTCGGCAAATCCTTCGCCTTCAGGCCCTTTTTTACCAGTGCGGTGGCAGGCAAGCTAACCACGTATTTTGCTCTTGGTCTCCTCACCGGTGAAAGAGGCTATTTTGCGGCAGCGCCGGTAGTCAACAGCAGTGGCACGATTACAGGCGTTGTCGTCATCAAGAGGGACATCACCCCGGTCGCGGAGTTTTTCAGGAACTATACTCATGCATTCCTGGTCAGTCCCGACGGGGTCATTTTCATCACAAGCAAGGAGGAACACCTTTACAAAACCTTATGGCCGATTGATGAGAGTACACGTTCCGAGCTGCTCGCATCGAGGCAGTTCGGCAGTATCTCGTTTGAACCGTTGCTGGCGGCAGAGCCCGTGACGGAAACGTATGTCAGGTTTGAAAACGAGGATCATTACCTGCAGCGTCTTCCATTCGGCAGTGATGGCTGGTCACTGGTGTTGATGGATGACCCGCACATCATTTCAAGTTACCGCATGTTCGGTGTCATTCTCACCATTGTGTTTAGTCTGCTGCTCCTGTTTTTCTTTAGTTTGCTGCTGTACAAAAACAGGTCGCTGGAGGCGACCCGAAGTCTGCTCAAGTCCAAGGATGACTGGGGGCGGACGTTCGATACGGTGCCTGATCTCATCGCAATAATTGATGCCGATTACCGCATAACAAGCATTAACCGGGCAATGGCGGAGCGATTGAACATTTCCGCGCAAGTTGCGGTTGGTAGCCACTGTTTTGAACTGCTGCATGGTTCTCAGGAGCCGCCCCCTTCCTGTCCCCATGAGAAGATGCTCCTGTCGGGCAAAATAGAATCCGAGGCCATGTTTCAAAAGAACCTGAATGGTGATTTTATCGTAACGGCGGCTCCAATCCTTGCTGAAGACGGCACAATCGAGTCATCCATTCTTGTGATGCACGATATCAGTGATTTAAAAAAATTGGAGAGGTCACAGAAAGAGTATGCACAGCGGCTTGAGTTCGTGCTGGAAGGGTCAAACGACGCCACCTGGGAGTGGGACATGATTACCGGCCAGGGCATCCTCAATAAGCGATATTACGAAATGATCGAATGTACCCCCGGAGAAGTTGATTTCGATTTTGCATCTTTCATAAACACCATACACCCCGATGATGTAGCCAATGTGCAGCGGCGCCTGCAAGATTATCTTGAAGGAAAATGCGACAGGTATGAAGCCCATTACCGCATGGTCTCGAAGTCCGGAAAACTCCGGTATGTTATGGGAAGGGGAAAGATAGTCCGGTATGACGAAGAGGGCAGACCGATCAGGATGGCCGGGCTTATTACCGACATCACCGAAATAAAACGACTCAGCGAAGAGATCAACAGAATCAGTAATCTGGAATCGATCGGCCTCCTCTCCGGCGGCCTGGCCCATGACTTCAACAACGTGCTGAACATAATTTACGGCAACATCACCTTTGTCAAGATGCTTGCAGAGGGCAACACGGCACTTGTTGAACCCCTCACGGACGCGGAAGAAGCATGTGAACGCGCCAAGGATCTCGGCCTCCGCCTACAGTCCTTTTCGCAGGGTGGTACTCCGTTCAGGGAACCGATAGCGCTTTCCGCTCTCATTGAGGATACCGCAGGAAATCTCTTCAAAGGTTCACACATCTCGCACAGTATTTCCGCTCCGGATGCCCCCCTTCCACTGGACGCAGACCCGCGCCAGATCAGGCAGCTGTTTGAAAATCTGCTGACCAATGCAAAAGATGCCATGACGGACTGCGGGACAGTCAAGGTCTCTATTGAAAACTGTGAAGTCGATGGCAACAAGGGACTGTCCCTCAGATCAGGTCCCTATGTCCGTATTGCAATTCAGGACAACGGCCCAGGTATTCCGGAGGCAAATCTTTCGAAGATTTTCGATCCCTATTTTTCGACCAAGGACACCTACAGTCAAAGAGGGATGGGGCTCGGACTCTCGATCTGCCATGCCATCATGAAGCGTCACAACGGACACATTTCCGTGGAATCCACCGTGGGAACCGGTACCAGCGTTACCATGTATCTACCGGCTTTCGTGGAGAAAGCACAGGTTACACCCGAGGGGTGATTACTATATGACAAACGAGACGTACAAGATTCTCATAGTGGACGATGAAGAACCGAATCGAAAGTTGTTGTCCCGTTTTTTGACGTGTGAACAGTACACACTGTACAGCGCCGAAAACGGAGTAGAGGCGCTGGAACTGGCTAAAACGATAAGCCCTGATCTTGTCCTTCTTGATGTGTCCATGCCGGTGATGGACGGCTATCAGGTTTGCCGGACTCTCAAGGCGGACGAAACTACGAAAAAGATTCCCGTCATCTTTGTGACTGCCCTGCAAAAAATCGATGATGAAGCCAACGGGTTTGAAGCCGGTGCGGTGGACTATATTACCAAGCCGGTCAACGCCGCTGTCGTGCAGGCGCGCGTCAAGGCTCATCTGTCTCTCAAAGAGACACAGGATGCGGCGGATGATTGGAATTCAAATCTCAAGAAACGGCTGTTACAAAGCGTTGCGACCATTCGCGAAAAGACCCAGGCACTTGTTTCTGCGGAAGAGCGCGCTTCCGGTCTGCACGGGTATTTACTTGCCGTGGAACTGATGTCAGGCGCTTTTGAGATGATGGAAAACCGTCACGGTGTCCATGCCCGTGCGGTCAGCGAGTTGGCAGGCGATGCCGCGCGCAAGATGAATCTCGGCGCTGAGGCGGTGGCTAAGATCAGGCTGGCCGGTCTTATGCACGATGCCGGGACACTGGGAGGCATACGAGGTGCATCAGTCAAGCCCGAAACGGACATGTCCGCCAACGAACTGGAAAAATTTCACAATCATCCAGCACTGGGACAGGAGCTGTTCAAGTCGTTTGAAGAGCTGCATGATGTGGGAGAAATGGTCATGTTTCATCATGAAGCCTTCGATGGGAGCGGTTTTCCCGACGGGTTGAGAGGTGATGACATTCCTCTCGGCGCTCGCCTGATAGCTATTGCCGATTTTATCGAAAAGGCGGCAAGCTCCGTGTCTGGTGAACATGCGGAATATTCACTCATGAAGGCACGCCTGCACGCAGGCACGTTGCTTGATCCAAGCCTGATTTCGTATTTTTCGTCGATTACCCGAATCCTGTATTTTGAGGGGAAAAAGTCCGGTATGACAGGAGAAGTTGAAGTTCCCCCCCATGAGCTGATCTCAGGTATGCAGCTGTCACGTGATCTGTCAAATGAAGCCGGGGTGTTGTTGCTACAGAAGGGGGATACGCTGGACGCCGCCGGTATTGCTCTCATTCGCCGTACCAGGCGCATGAGAGGTTCTTCCGAGGGTGGTGTGTGGATGATGGTAACCTGTCCGGAATAATTTTTGTTCGTAAACCGGGTAGTATTCTTATTGCCGCACAATCCCGAATTTTTTTATGCGGAAGCGTAGTGTGCTGGGGTTGAGGCCAAGGAGCAGCGCTGCCCCGTTCTTACCGTCGATCCGCCACCCGGTTTTGGTGAGCACCTGAATGATAAGATCGCGTTCCAATGCACCAAGGGCTTTGACGTCGTGTATAACCGGTCCTTCGCTTCTCCGGAACGTATCAAAGTTGTCCAGTACCTGTAATGAACTCCCCTGACTGATAATGACCGCACGCTCGATGACGCTTTCCAGTTCCCGCACGTTGCCGGGCCAATGGTATGCCTGAAGGATATTCAGGGTTTCTTTGGTCACGGTCTCAATGTTCTTGCCGATCTTCTTGTTGAATTTGGCGACAAAATGATTGACGAGCGGCGGGATGTCTTCCGTGCGCTGCCGGAGCGGCGGGATGGTGATAGGAAACACGTTGAGCCGGTAGAACAGGTCTTCCCTGAATCTGCCGTTATTGACCTCTTCCCTCAGGTTGCGGTTGGTTGCTGCGATGATTCGTACATCGGTTTTTATGGTGCGGGGGCTGCCCAGCCGTTCGAATTCGCCGTCCTGAATGACCCGGAGCAGCTTGGATTGCAGCTCCAGCGGCATCTCGCCGATTTCATCAAGGAATATGGTGCCGCGGTCAGCCAGCTCGAAGCGTCCGATCTGCCGGGTATCGGAACCGGTAAACGCACCCCGCTCACGCCCGAACAGCTCGCTTTCCACCAGGGCGGCGGGCAGGGTTGTGCAGTTTATTGTTATCAAGGGGAGGTGCTTGCGGGATGAGCTGCTGTGGATGGCGCGTGCGATTACTCCCTTGCCCGTGCCGGTCTCGCCAAGTAGCAGAACGGTCGCATTCATGGGCGCCACCTGTTCGACCCGCATGAATACGTCGGAAATGGCCGGGCTGTGACCAATAATCTCGCCGAAATTGTCCTGCCGGGCAACCTCCTGCTGCAGGTAGATGTTCTCCGCCTGGAGCCGGTCTTTCAAGAGCTTGATTTCCGCATACGCACTCTGAAGAGATAGTTCCGCCTTCGTACGTTCCCCTATTTCCTGCGTGAGCTGCACATTTGACCCGGTCAGCTCTCCGGTCCGCTTCTGTACGGTCTGTTCCAGCACCCTGTTGTCCTGCTCGACCTGCTTGTACAGCAGCCGCACTTCCAGGATGTTGTGAATTCGTGTTGTGACCTCGGCCAGATCAATCGGCTTGCTGATGAAATCCTTTGCGCCGGCTTCCAGTGCCCGCTGTTTATGACCCGGCTGGGAGGTGATCACGATGACCGGAACGTAGCTGCCGGTTTCGATCGCCTTCAACCCTTCCATGACCTTGAAGCCATCCATGCCGGGCATCTGGAGGTCGAGCAGAATCAGGTCATAGCGGTTCTTTACGTAGAGGTCGCAAACCAGGCGCGGATCCGAGGTAGACGTGACGTGAGTGTATCCGGCTCTGCCGAGCATTTGCTCAAGCAGCTGGACATTCGCTTCCAGGTCGTCCACCACCAGAATTTTGGCGTTGAGTATGTCGGAAATATTAACCATCAGCTATTATCCTGTGAATTTAGTTCTTCGAGTCAACCCCCCTCAATCCCCCCTTGTCAGGGGGGAGGCTTTAAAGTCTCCCCTGATAAGTACCCTCTGGGGCATAAAGGGAGATTTAGAGGGGTTGGTTTTAGTCAGTGAGTTCTGCAATTCTCCACGCATTCTTCCCCGCATGCTTGGCTTCATACAGAGCCGCGTCCGCGCTCTTCAGCAGCGCTTCCGTGTCTTCGCCATGGTCGGGATAGATACTGATGCCTGCGCTGGTGGTTATGTTGACGGTCTTACCTTCGATGCTGTAAGGGTGCGATATGGACTCGATGGCCCGCATTGCAACCGTGGTGGCATACTTGGCACCGCTGACGTGCCACAGGGCAATCAGGAACTCGTCACCCCCCAGGCGCGCCACCGTATCCTCTTCACGTACGACCGCCACCAGGCGTTCGGCGACCATTTTCAGCAGCGCATCTCCAACACCGTGTCCCAGCGTGTCATTGACCTGCTTGAAGCCGTCCAGGTCCAGATACAGAACCGCCATGGCACTCCGGTTCCTGCGGGCGTGGACCAGCGCCATCGTCATCCGGTCGGCCAGCAGGCGTCTGTTCGCCAACCCGGTCAGCGGGTCGTTCAGCGCCAGTGCTTCCAGCATTGTGGCGTAGTTACGGGCCGTTTCGTGCAGCAGGCGTACTTCCAGCATGTTATGAACCCGCATCAACACCTCGGCGAGATCGAACGGCTTGCTGACGAAATCTTTCGCCCCTCCCTGTAGTGCGCGTAATTTATGAGCGGGCTGGGCGGTTATGGCCAGTACCGGCAGATAACCATCCGCTTCAATCTCCTTCAGGCCATCCATAACTTCAAAGCCGCTCAAACCGGGCATCTGCAGGTCGAGCAGGATCAGGTCATAGTGGTTGGCGCGATGCAGCGGGCAGACGGTATGCGGATCCCTGGTCGAGGTGACACGCGTATAACCCGCATTTTTCAGCATCTGTTCAAGCAGCTGCACATTGGCTTCCATGTCATCTACGACCAGAATGCCGGCATTCAGGAAATCGGCTGGACTCAGCATTATGAGGCTCCCTTGCCCGTTTCGACCTCCGAGCTGTTTTCCGCATATTCAAGTGCAAGATCCAGCGCATCCATAAATTCAACGACGTTGATCGGTTTGGTGAGATAGCGGAAAAACCCTGATTCCAGCCCTTTCTTGATGTCGTGGGGCATGGCATTAGCGCTGATGGCAAGCACCGGAATATGTGCCGTTTCCGGATCTTCGCGCAGGATTTTCAGCGCCTGGATACCGCTCATGCCCGACAAGTGGATATCCATCAGGATCACCTCCGGATGATGGGTGCGAGCCATCTCGATACCGAGTTTGCCGCTTGTTGCGCTCAGCAGGTGCAGGTCGGGCCGGCGGGCGATGAGCTGTTCGACCAGCTGCATGTTTGCCAGATTGTCTTCGACATACAAAAGAGTTCTCAGAGCCGCTCCGTGCTGTACATGCGCCTGATGCGGCGCATGTACCTCGGCGGTGCCCGCACCGGATTGCGGTGCCGTTGCCAGGTTCAGCTCGAACCAGAACATGCTCCCTTCACCGGAGTTGCTTTCCACTCCGATAGTGCCGTCCATCAGTTCAACCAGCCGTTTGCTCATCACCAGCCCGATGCCGGTGCCTTCTTCGGCGCTGGCTTCCTGGCCAAGGCGGTTGAACGGCTGAAAAAGCTGTGCGCATTTTTCCGGTGTCAGGCCATCACCGGTGTCGTGGACGCTGATACGGATCCTCTTATCGGAAATTATGCTGCAGGTGACTTCGACCGTACCCTGGTCCCGGTTGTATTTAATCGCATTGGAAAGCAGGTTGATCAGAACCTGCTTGACCCTGGTTCGATCTGCATTGACATGGATAGGGGCTTCAAGGCGGGGGAAACTCAGACGGATCCCTTTCTTCTGTACCTGTGGTTCGATCATGGACTGGCATTCAAGCATGACGTCGATCAGCGACATCGGTTCCAGCGACAACGACAACCGGCCTGATTCGATCAGGGCGAGATCGAGAATTTCATTGATCAGTTCCAGTAGATACCACCCCGCCTTGAGGATCTGGTTGATGCTGGCTTTCTGGGTTTCCGTGGGCACCGGCGCACCGGATTCGATGAGTTGGGCGAAGCCGAGGATCGCGTTGAGCGGTGAACGCAACTCATGGCTCATGCTGGAAAGGAAATCCGATTTCGAGAGGTTGGCTTTCTCGGCTACCGAGCGGGCGCTCTCCAGTTCGATATTCTTTTCCTGCAACACCTGGTCAAGGCGCTTGCGTTCGGTGATGTCACGGGCCGCGGCAAACACCCCCTGCAGTTTCCGGTCCCGGTCGTAGAAGGTGGTCGCGTTAAAGGAGACCACCGTTTCCTTGCCGTCCCGGGCGCGGGCGGTGAGCTCATAGTTGGTGACCTTCTTCTCCCGCAGAACCTGTTTGATGCTTTTCTCGGCCATGTCGGGATTGGTGAAGTAGTTCTTGAAGGGTGCTCCGATCAGTTCATCGCGCGTGCAGTCGGTGAGTACCTCCATCTGCTTGTTGACGTCGGTAATGATGCCGGACGGATCTGTGGTCATGATTGCGTCGATGTTGGATTCGAACAGGGAACGTGTGTAGAACTGATGGTCGCGCAGCCGTTGGCCGAGCTGTTTTTGCTCCGCCTCGATCTGCTTGCGCGCCGTGTTGTCGGTGCCGATCAGCAGGTAGCCGATGATGGCGTCCTGGTCGTCGCGCAGGGCCGTGACGGACACGACCGCCGGAAAGCGGCTGCCGTCCTTGCGGATGTAGGTCAACTCGTAAATGTCCTCGATGCCGCGCGAAGCCTTGAAAACAAGTGCTTCAAAACCGGGGGTGATCAGGGTGCCGAGTTCAAGGCTCAATTCTTCGGCGCGGGCGATGACTTCCTGCGGATCGGAAATATCTGCCGGGGTGATGGTGTTCATTACTTCGGCAGCGGTGTACCCCAGCATCCGTTCCGCGCCGACGTTGAAGATCTGGATGACCCCCTTCGCGTCGGTGGCGATGCTGGAAAAGTTGGCGCTGTTGAAAATCGCATTCTGAAGCGCTCCTGCCTGAAGCAGCGCTTCCTCAGCCTGCTTGCGGGCGGTGTTGTCGGTACCGATCAGCAGGTAGCCGATGATGGTATCCTGTTCGTCGCGCAGCGCCGTGACGGACACGACCGCCGGAAAACGGCTGCCGTCCTTGCGGATGTAGGTCAGCTCGTAAATATCCTCGATGCCGCGTGAAGCCTTGAATACCAGAGCCTCGAAACCGGGGGTGATCGCGGTGCCGAGCTCCAGGCTCAATTCTCCAGCGCGGGCGATAACTTCCAGTGGATCGGAAATATCCGCCGGGGTGATCTTGTTCATCACTTCGGCGGCGGTGTACCCCAGCATCCGTTCTGCGCCGACGTTGAAGATCTGGATGACTCCTTTCGCGTCGGTGGCGATACTGGAAAAGTTTGCGCTGTTGAAAATCGCATTCTGGAGGGCCCCAGCCTGAAGCAGCGCTTCTTCAGCCTGTTTGCGTGCGGTGTTGTCGGTACCGATCAATAGATAGCCGATGATGGTGTCCTGTTCGTCGCGCAGGGCCGTAACGGACACGACCGCCGGGAAGCGGCTGCCGTCCTTGCGGATGTAGGTCAACTCGTAAATATCCTCGATACCACGTGAAGCCTTGAATACCAGGGCCTCGAAACCGGGGGTGATCGGAGTGCCGAGCTCCCGGCTCAACTCTTCGGCGCGGGCGATAACTTCCTGTGGATCGGAAATATCAGCCGGGGTGATCTTGTTCATCACTTCTTCGGCCGTATAGCCGAGCATCCGTTCCGCGCCGACGTTGAAGATCTGGATGACCCCCTTCGCGTCGGTGGCGATGCTGGAAAAGTTGGCGCTGTTGAAGATAGCATTCTGGAGCGCCCCTGTTTTAAGCAGGGTAGCTTCGCTGCGGACCTCGGAATCTGTTGACCCGTCGCGCTTTTCTGATGGTCTCTTAGTGTTTGTGACGATTTTTTTATCAATACTGTTTTTCAAGGTGATCTCACTTTTGTTCATGTAGTTAGAAAAACAGATTATTTTGCCCGTAAATACTGATTAGGCCACTGCGCTTCCGTCTGAAGTGCCCTGGCGGCATGGAGCGGCCAGTAGGGATCGCGCAGCAACTCCCGTCCCAGCAGCACCACATCGGCCTGGCCGGTGGCGACTATCTGCTCTGCCTGGGCCGGTTCCGTAATGAAGCCGACCGCGCCGCTGGCGATTCCCGCCTCACTTCGTACCCGTGCCGCAAAGGGCACCTGAAAGCCCGGACCGAAGGGTACCGGCTCATTCGGAACGGCAAATCCGGATGAACAGTCGATCAGATCAACACCGATTTCCTTGAGATGGCGGGCCAGGCTGACTGACTGGTCGATATCCCATCCCCCTTCCAGCCAATCGGTTGCCGAGATGCGCACAAAGAACGGCAGCTTGGAAGGCCACTCCTCCCGCACCGCTTTGGCCACCCGCAAGGGGAAGCGAAGCCGGTTCTCCAGGCTGCCGCCGTACTGGTCATCCCGCTGGTTGACCAACGGTGAGAGGAATTCGTGGAGCAGGTAGCCGTGGGCCATGTGCAGTTCAACCACCTGGAACCCGGCGGTAAATGCACGTTTGGCAGCCGCGCGGAACTGGGTTTCAACTTCGTCCATTTCCTCAAGAGTCAGGGCCCGGGGAACCGGGTGGCCGGTGTCAAACGGGGTAGCAGTTGGGGCAAGGGGTTGCCAGCCGCATGCATCCAAGCCGAGTGGACCGCCGCCGAGCCACGGTAGCGAGCATGAGCCTTTGCGCCCGGCGTGGGCGAGTTGGATCCCCGCCACAGCTCCCTGCTCACGGATAAAACGGGTGATGGGCTCAAATGCAGCTGTATGGGCGTCGCTCCAGATGCCGCTGTCGTCGGGACTGATTCGTCCTTCGGGACTCACCGCGGTTGCCTCGACCATGACAAGACCTGCGCCCCCTACGGCACGACTGCCGAGATGGACGAGGTGCCAGTCGGTCGGTAAACCGTCGTGGCTGGAATACTGGCACATGGGGGAAACGAAAATCCGGTTGCGAAAGGTAATGGTTCGCATGGTTAATGGTGAAAACAGAGTGCTCATGTCGTCTCCCGAATGTTGCTCTGATATTAGAATTAATCTCCCGCTATGGCGGTAAAACAATCCCCTCTCCCTGAGGGAGAGGGTTAGGGTGAGGGGGAAACAGTGGTTTGTATGGCACAGCTGCCCCCTCATCCGGCCTTCGGCCACCTTCTCCCTCAGGGAGAAGGGAATATCGGTAGTAATGTAGCGCTCAGTTATTTTTTCATCATTTTTTTATGCGGTTTTTTCTCATTGTGCTTCATCGGCATCATTTTCTTCATCTTTTTAAACTGATCGTCGGACAACTGTGTCCGCACCTCTTTCATGGCCTGTAACATCTCCAGATGATGGTTGGTTTTGATCTCGGAAATTTTTTTGACTGCTGCTGTGGCCTTGTCCAGATCGAAATCCTTAACTTCCATGATTTCCTTGAGCTCAAGCTCCGCAATCTTTAAATCAGCTTTAAACCTGACCTGCTTTTTCTGCATGCCGGTATGCAGTGGTTTCAATTTCGCAATCTGGTCGTCGGTCATGCCAAGTTTGTCCGCATGCTCAAGGCACATTCCCGTCATGTTGTCCATCTTGTCCATAGAGCCCATTTCCATCATATGCCCATGTCCCTCCATATGGTTTTTCATGGGCATATCCATCATTTGGGCAAACGCGGGTACGGCAAAGAGAACCATCACCACCAACGAAAGTACTGTTTTCATGTTCATTTCCTCCTTGGGTGAGACGTAAAACCATTTTACGTCTATTTTCTTGTCTATCAGGTGCATTCAGCAGTAACCATGCCAGCAAATAGTGATCAAATCACAACACAATCATGGTGTTACGATCATCTCACACACAGGAAAAGCTACAAATGTTGCAGTTGGCTGGTGGAATATCCCGGCAAGCGCCTTCTTAAGAGGGCCGGACTGCGTGCAACAATGGCTATTGGTGCAATAATAGTTGCACGTTTGCTATCTGCTGTTTTGTGCGAAGGCGCACGAGGGATGTGTCATGCCGTGAATCCCGGATACCGGGCGGACACTGATACAAGGAACGGTCGAAAAGGATCATGCCGGTGAGGGAAGAGTGCCGCACTCTGCGTGGTTCAATAGGAATACCTGAAACAGGAAAGACCGGCCTTTTACTGCCGGTCTTCCATTGAAACGTGTCCCCGATGTGTCTGTTGACTATCCGTAACAGGTTCGGCTCACAATCGTTGGACTAAATTAAATAGCCAATCGTGGCCGCGGAGGCACGCACTGAAAACTTCTTATCTATAATTTTATGCTAGGCTTTTATGCGGATAACTACAACATAAATATTTGTAATACTGATGTTTTTATACTTTTTTGACCGCATTGTTCGCGGCAATGAGGAGCGGATCCCATACCGGAGCGTACAGCGGTGAATAACTGAGATCAAGTTCAGCCAGTTCAAAGACCGTCATTTGCTTGTAAAGTGCCGTTGCCAGGACATCCAGCCGTTTTGCGACCACATCCTGGCCGATCATCTGCCCGCCCAGCAGCAGGCCGGTGCCCTTTTCGCACAGGAGCACAATACGCATCGTGCCGCCTCCCGGGAAAGCGCCCCTGGTCGGTGTGTCCACAAAGGTTTTAGCGTAACGGTAGCCGCTCTCCTCGATCTGTCTTTCGCTGAGGCCGGTTGTGGCGACTGTCAGGTCAAAGAATTTGAAGACGGCGGTCTGGTCGATGCCGTGAAACATCTTCATGGCCTTGTTATTCACGATGTTGCTGCCGATTAACCGTCCCTGCTTGTTCGCCGTCGGTCCGAGCGGCATGAAGCCGTTTTTGCCCAACTGGCGAACGTAGTGCTCGGCGCAGTCTCCGGCGGCAAAGGTATCCGGCAGGCTGGTCCGTAAATACCGGTCAACCTTCACCGCTCCGGCAACCCCCAATTCGCCCCCGGCTGCCGAAAACAGCCCGGTATTCGGTTGGATTCCGATGGAAACGACGACCATACCCGCTTTAAACTCTCCGGTCGCCGTTTTTACTACGTCGGCATTTTTCTCGATAATGTCTACGCCGGTATGGAGTCTGATCCCTTTTTCTTCGAGCTTTTCCAAGACCTTGCTGCGGATTTCTTCGGCAAACGAGGGGAGTATGGTTGCTGCTCTCTCAAGGATGACCGGCGTGATTTTCATGTTGTAGAGGACATCCACCAGCTCCAGATTCGTATAGCCGGAACCGATGAGCAGTGCGCTGGTCGGTGCCTGGTCATAGATGGTGTTTTTTACCAGCCGCGTGTCGGCAAGGGTCTTGAAATAGAATACATCGGCAGCGTCAAAGCCGGGCAAGTCCAGCCGGCGCGGTGTTGTGCCGGTGGCATAGACAAGGAAGTCGTAGGTTTCATGATACTGCCGGGCCTGATGAGTATCGGAAACCGTTACTGTCTTGTTGACCGGGTCAATTGCAATGACCTCCTGATTCAGCCGGTAATCAATACCCCGTCCGGTGCGGATTTCATCAAGATTCAGTGCGTACAGATCCTCGACCGGTTTATCTTTGTAGAACAGGTTGTAGGGCATGCCGCAGGCTGCGTAAGAAACGTCGTCGGATTTTTCCAGAACGATAACCCGGGCGTCAGGATCCTCTCGTTTGATCTGACTGGCCGCCGACAATCCACCTGCAATCCCGCCGATAATTACTGTTTTCATCTCTGTCCCTTCCGCTCTCATCAATTGTTATGAATGTGATTGCAATTGGCAACTTGTGTGCCAAAATAATATTGGCGCTGATTTTGCTAATACATTTATCCTTAAGATTGATGAGAACCAAAAGCAACCACCCCTAACCCCTTGTAAAGGAAGGAGGGGGACTAAATGCATAAAACAACCAAAAGGAGAACAATATGTGCAACGTATTGATCGTGCATTACAGTATGTATGGCCATATCTACAAAATGGCAGAGGCGGTTGCCGAAGGTGTCCGTGAGGTTGCCGGGTGCGATGTGACAATCAAGCGCGTTCCCGAGACGCTGTCCGATGAGGTGCTGGGCATGATGGGCGCCCTGGAGGCCCAAAAAAGCATGGCTCATATTCCGGTTGCCACGGTGGCTGATCTGGCGGAGGCCGATGCCATTATCTTCGGCACGCCGACCCGTTTCGGCAACATGTGCGGGCAGATGCGCCAGTTTCTGGATGCCACGGGGCAGTTGTGGATGAAAGGTGCGCTGGTCGGCAAGCCGGGCAGTGTCTTTGCCAGTTCCGCCACCCAGCATGGGGGCCAGGAATCCACCATCCTCAGTTTTCATACTACTCTGCTGCATCAGGGTATGGTGGTCATCGGTCTGCCGTATGCTTTTGCGGGGCAGATGGGAATCGGCGAGATAACCGGCTGTTCACCCTATGGCGCCTCGACGATCACCGGCGGTCAGGGCGAGCGGATGCCGAGCGACAACGAACTGGCCGGCGCCCGCTTCCAGGGCGCTCACGTGGCGCGTATTGCCTTGAAACTTAAAGGCTAAAACCATTCACTCTCGCAAAGGCGCAAAGGCGCAAAGAAAACCTGGAACCTGAATGATAACGGCCTTAAACGTTTTCAGTCTGTTTGATCTTCTTTGCGTTCTTTGCGCCTTTGCGCGATACAGGTTAAAGAGGTTACCTATGTTCAGAATGACGACAAAAGCAGGTGCAGCAGTGCTTGTCACCGCCTGTTTACTGACAGCCTGCTCGAAAGAAGCGCCGCAAAATACGGCATCATCAGTGCCGCCCCAGGCGGCACCGGTGCAGCCGGAGCAGCAGCAAACCGGCGAGGCCCTGTTCAAACAATTTTGCTCCAGCTGTCACCCCGACGGCGGCAACGTCTCCGATCCCAAAAAATCTCTCCATGGCGCTGCGCTGCGCAAAAACAACATCGCTACGGCTGATGACATTGTCCGCATCATGCGCAACCCCGGAGCCCGCATGCTCAGGTTCGATGCGGCGACCATCTCCGACAGGGATGCGTATGTAATTGCCGACTATGTCTTGAAAACGTTCAGATGAATGGGATGGTTATGAAGGATCGTTTCCTTGCTGAAGCGCCGGTTCCTGACGGGACTCTGCGAAAAAAACCAGAACGAGTGCCAGGATTACCGGACCCGCCACCACCCCGGTAATTCCAAACGCCAGGATCCCGCCGAGCACACCAAGTATAATGATCAGAATGTGCAGTTTGGCTATGCCGCTGATAAACAGGGGACGCAGAATGTTGTCAATGCCGCTGACAGCTACGACACCCCAGGCGATAAGCAGCAGCGCATGAAGCGTCTGGCCGTGCATCAGCAGGTAAAGCGCACCGGGAAGCCAGATCAGGGCGGTGCCTATGACCGGTATCAGGGCGCAGATAGCCATCAAGGCGCCAAACAGGATCGGCGAAGGTAATCCGGCGACCTTGAATCCCAGTCCCCCAAGCGCTCCCTGTACGAGGCAGGTCAGAACGATGCCGTACATGACCGCACCAAGTACCCGTTTAATCGTATCACTGATGGTTGTTTTCAATCCCTCCCTGATATCTACCACCCGCCAGAAGTGTTTCAGAAATTTTGCGCCATCCTTGTAGAAGAAAAAGAGCGAAATTACCATCAACATAAGTTTAAAGAGGAACTCGAAAAAATTCTTCAAAATCCCTGTTGAATAGTTCAGCAGGGTGGCAAGACCTTTTTTAACGGCCGGCAGCAACATGGCATCCGGATCAAGATTGAGTGAACTGGTCAGCGGCTTGATCCTTTCCAGCCAGGGAATAACGGCCGGATGAGTGAGAAGGTTAGCCACCGCAAGACCGCTGCCGTCTGCAGTCGCATTTTCCAGGTATTGATACGCCAGGGCAGCCTCCCGTGAAACGGTGACGATCAGGCCGACAAGGGGAATAATGACTGCCAGGACAACCGCCGCCGTCATCAGTGCTGCCGCGGCGATTTCGCGTCCTTTGCAGCGGGTGAGGAGCTTTTCGTAGAGGGAGAGGGTGATGACGCAGATTGCTCCGGCCCATACCAAAGCGCCCAGAAAAGGGGATAGAATGGTGTAGAGCAGATAGGCGAGCAGCAGGGCAAAGGTAAAAGTCAGAAGTGTGGTGAATAAGGAACGATCCATGTCGTGGCAACCTTTCTGGTGAGTTGTGTCGCATGACGCAGAATAACGGTCAGGGTTTCATCCGGCCTGACCGGGGACATGGGCTGATTGTTTGCGCAAAACAAGAAAGCCGACGGTTCCTGCCGCTAATGAACCAAGCAGGATACTGATCTTTGAGCTCTGGGCGGTTTCGGGATTACCGAAGGCCAGCAAGGCGATGAAGATAGACATGGTGAACCCGATCCCTCCCAGAAAACCGGCGCCGATGATGTGTCTCCAGGACACATCATCCGGCAGGCGGGATAAGCCTACTTTAACAGCCAGAACGCTGAACAGGGTGATGCCGAGCGGTTTACCCAGGAACAAACCTGCGAAAATTCCAAAACTGTTGGATGATGTCAAACCTTCAAGCCAGTTTCCTGCGAGGACAATACCGGTATTTGCCAGCGCAAAAAGCGGCATGATGATGAATGCCACCGGTTTATGCAAGAGATGCTGCAATCGGTAGGAGGGAGATTTTTTGTCTCCATTCCTGAACGGGATGGCAAAAGCCAGCAAAACACCCGCAATTGTGGCATGGACACCCGATTGGAGCATAAAGTACCACATGAAAATACCCGGAATAAGATACGCAGTTAACTTGTTTACCCCTAAGCGATTCAGGATCAGCAGTCCGGCATAAATTCCCAGTGCCAGGACGAAATAGAGAAGCGAAAAGTCCCCTTGATAAAACAGAGCAATAACAAGAATTGCACCCAGATCGTCTATGATGGCTAATGCCGCAAGATAAACTTTCAGAGAAGCTGGAACGCTATTTCCAAGCAGTGCAAGCACCCCAAGTGCAAACGCAATATCCGTTGCCATCGGAATGCCGGCGCCGCCTTGGGTTGCAGTTCCGCTGTTAAGCAGGAAGTGGAGCAGAGCAGGTACAACCATACCGCCAAAAGCTGCAATAATTGGTAAAGACGCATTTTGGGGGGTAGAGAGTTCACCAATATATAGTTCCCTTTCAATCTCAAGCCCGATTAAAAGAAAGAATATTGCCATCAAACCATCATTGATCCAGTGCTCTAAACTGTATTTTAGAGAGAAGGTATCGCCAATGCCGATGGCGACTTTTGTGTGCCATAACTCCAGGTAATCTGTTCCAAAGCTGGAATTGGCAAGAGTGATCGAAGCAATAGTGCAGAGAATCAGGATGATTCCCGAAGTTTTTTCGCTCTCGAAAAAATCGATAAATAACGTGGTCAGGTTTGTTTTCATAGATTTAATGGCCACCAATCTTTGCAATGGTTATATGTGTAAATTGCTCCAAACGTCGGGCTGTGGAAACATTGCATGGTTGTGTCTCTCTCAACAGTGAGATTCCAGTACCGCTACCGTTGAATTGAGAACGCCCAACAACTCCGATTGTTTTTTCAGGTAATACGGTGCAGCAGTCTGATTGTCCATGCCAATATGTATGCCTAAAACATCAACATTTTGCAGCCTGAAGACTTCTTCGTCCGTTACATCGTCGCCAAAAAAAATCGCTCGTTTTAACCCGAACATCTCCATTGCGGCTACAAGCGCCGCTCCTTTGGTGAATGCCTCCATTGGAAGAACATTGACGACAAATTTGCCGCCAATTATTCTCGGAGCAGGGTCGAGTTTTTCGATTGCAGCGTAGATACGTGTGAGGGCGTTCTCCGCATCGGCTGCCTTACGATAATGGAGTGTAACAGATTCACCCTTGAACTCGATTTCCACCCCCTGTTCCTGGTGAAGCATGCTGTGCAGACATTCATGCCATTTCTGGCAAATAGTGGCATGTCGGCAGTTCAGGTTTTCTTCTTGATCAGGCCATTCAGCACCATGATTGCCGACGAGCAATTGCGGCTGCAAGGCAAGAATTGTCATGGCATCCTGTCTCGATCTGCCGGTAATTACGGCAACTGTTGCCAGCTTTGTCAGCCGTTTCAAAGTGATTCGGACCGGTTCTTCAATCGTTGCAGCAGAGTAGTCCTCTACAATCGGAGCCAGGGTGCCGTCCAGGTCAAATGCGAAAAGGGTGTCGGGCGCTACATAGCGAGCAAGAGCTTCAACTCCCTTCTGACTTAATACATACGTTGCGTTCAAGATTCTCTCCCTATTCTGGCAGCCAGCTTTTCCCGCTGTCGAACACGGGCAGCGTCAAGGAGCATTCTACCGGCCCAGCGGTAAACGTTGAAGTCCCGTACCTGAGCCCGCATGCTGCGCATCCGCTCCTGCTGTTCATATTCCGGCATGGTCAGTCCCTGATAGAGCGCCTCGGCGGTTTGTTCTACATGATAGGGGTTGACAATCAGCGCCTCGTACAACTCGTTGGCAGCACCGGTAAACTGGCTCAGGACCAGCACACCCCGTTCATCGTCACGGGCAGCAATGTATTCCTTGGCAACCAGGTTCATGCCGTCATGGAGGCTGGTGACCATGCAGACCTGTGCCGCCCGGTAATAGCGGTTCACCTGATCCGGCTCATGGTGCTCAGCCTTAAGTATAATTGCCTTGCGACCGTCACGGCTGAAGCGCTCGTTGATCCGTTTCTCCAGAGCGTACAATCTCGCTTCGAAGGCCCGATACTCCTCAAGCACCGAGCGGCTTGGAGCCGCGATCTGGATAAAGCTGAAGCGCCCCACCAGTTCGGGGTGCAGCTCAAGCATGCGCTCAACCGCATTGAAACGTTCCAGAATCCCCTTGGTATAGTCCATCCGGTCAACGCCGACCCCCAACAGATAATCTGAAGGGAGACCCAGTTCCGCCAAAATCTCCGCCTTGGTCTGTTCCACCGGCGGCAGCTCCCCCTGCCATGGTGGTGGCCACTGGATCGAAATAGGGTAGCTCTCCACCATGGTCAGTTGGCCGCGGCATGAGATTGTTGACGATTCGTGTTCGATACGGGTTTCCAGGTAGCGATCCACCGTCTCCAGAAAGTTTTTGCAGTGATACGGTGTATGAAAACCGAGAATGGTACTGCCCAGCATCCCTTTCAGCAGTTCTTCTCGCCAGGGACAGATGCCGAACGACTCCGGGTTTGGCCATGGTATATGCCAGAAGGTGATGATGGTAGACTTCGGCAATGCCTTACGGATCATCCCCGGCAGCAGGGCAAAGTGGTAATCCTGCACCAGCACCACGGGGTTGTCGCTGTCTGCCTCTTTTACCACTGCATCGGCAAAGCGCTGGTTGATTCTCACATACTGCTCCCAGTCGCTGGTGCGAAAAACCGGCCGGACGTGAGCAATATGGCAAAGCGGCCAAAGGCCCTCGTTGGCAAATCCGTAATAATATCCCTTTTCCTCTTCCTCACTCATCCAGATACGCCGCAGGTTGTACTCCGGCATATCCGGCGGGACCATGACACGGTCGTGGGCGTCAACAGTTTCACGATCGGCATTGCCGCTGCCATGGGCAATCCAGGTGCCGGAACAGGCACGCATGACCGGTTCAACAGCGGTAACCAGTCCGCTGGCAGGACGGTGTACCTGGATTTCACCATCCTTTATGCTATGGATGTACGGCTCGCGGTTTGAGACTACAATTATTTTTTCTCCGGTCAGCTGTTTATGCAGCAGTTTACGGAGGGTATCCGGACTCCAGGTTATCGTGCTGTCATCGGCCAGACGCCTCTCTGCATCAAGGGATCGCAGCAACGTTTTCAGATCACCCACCAGCGGCTGCAACTCTGATTCAATCGCCGGCTGAGCAAACGGTTTAATGATACCCTCGCCACGCAGCATGGCGCGCACGCCTTCCATCCACCCCTGCCAGCTCAGGTGCGCCACGAATACGGTGATCAGTGAGATGACCACCCCAAGCACGATAAACAGAAGAATGACATAGTTACGGGTATCGGCACTGCGGCGCACCATATAACTCATGTCGTGAACAAGCACCAGAGAACCGATCTGTGTGCCGTTTTGTTCAATAGCATTGACTGAAAGATGGACCGGACCCTGGGGAAGCGTTATCAGGTGAAGAGACTTACGGTTGTTTTCATTGGCGGAACTGCACGATATTTCCGCAGGAAACAACGGGGTTCGATAGATAAGCTTCAGTTCCTTATTGCAGAACCCAAGGGCTAACAGACGTTCATCCTTGGTAGCCCGAAGCAGAAGGTTATTTATCTTTTGCCTGTTTTCCAGGGTCATCAGTTCCTGAAGAGGGTCCTGCAGGGTGCTGGTTATAAGCCGTGACCTGATATCCATATCCCGGACAGACCAGCGTAGTGTCAGTTTATCCACCAGCGGAACAACGGCAAGGGCAAGCAGACCCAAGGCTACTACCAACGGTATGACAAAACGTAAAGAGAGTTTAAGTGATCTGAATCCGCGCATTAATTGCTCCTTTTAGAATCACTCTGATTCGACACATCCCGGTTTACCGATCATGAACAACGGCATTCCCGCAGCAGTATCTCAATCGCTCGTAAGGGGATGTCGATTCGGTCTGGGCGATTTATCAGCTCGTTTCCGAGCTCGTGGATCGCTTTGTCAATCAGGAAACAGCGCAGCATGATTACCAGTTCTGACCGATTTTCCGGTACCAGCGGTGAGTTTTTCATGGTGTGCAGGTATGCCTTCAGGTACGAGCCGCTGACGTAGAGATACCATGCCTCCAGCCACTGTTCGAGTAGAGGGATGTCGTCACGATGGCCTGAACTGTGCTGAACCAGCGTAGTCATAGCCGCATAGTGAAATGAGTGGATCATGCCGGCAACATCCCGTAGCGGGGATCGTTTCAGGCGACGCTCACTCAGTGAATGTACCGGTTCTCCTTCAAAATCAATGAAGACGAAATCCTTGCCGGTAAACAGCGCCTGACCGAGATGAAAATCTCCATGAATCCTGCACTTCATCGCCGATAATCGCCGACCGGTAATTTTCTGCAGACAGCCAATAATTTCATTCTCAGCGGCAAGAATCTGCGTCGCTCTTTTTCGTTGTTCGTTATCAGTTAGACGCGGAAGATTGACAGCAAGTGTCTGAAAGTTTCTCCGCACAAGTCCTCGCATGGACTGGAAGAGTGAGCGCTGGTAGAGGGTGGAAAATTCTTCCATACTCCAGGAACTGTCAGTTGAGCTGGTGGCCAATGCCCGGTGCATCTCTGCAGTGCGCCTGCCGAGCAACAAAGCCATTTCCAAATGCAGGCCACGTACGAGGTTCCTGAATTGATCCGGGATGCCGCTGTCTACGACTTCCAGCAGAGTTGGAAGGGGAGTTGGAAGCTTTGGCAGATCATGTTTATGAGAGAGCAGATGCTCTACAAATTGAGTGAGACTTGTCATGGTGTTTCGCCAGGCATCTCCGTGACTGGAAATGCAGGTTTGAAGTATGCCGAGATCATAAACAGTGCCGCCGGCAGAACGGAATTGAATCCCCCCGGCATAGGCCGGCACATTATGAAATCTTTTTTTATCGGCCAGAAATCTGAGGATTTCCGGTTCCGGATTGGTCCCTTCCTCTAACCTCCGGTACATTTTGAAGAGCAGCCGGTCACCATACAGAATGCTGGTATTATTCTGTTCAACCGTTGCAACTCTGCTGGGAAACAATTCCTGCCTGGGTGGATTGCTCTTTGTTATACCGCTGCCGCGCAAACCGACAAGGTGGGAACCGTTTGTGCCATGTGATTTTGTGCGGCTGATCATCAGCTCCAGGAGCAATTCCCGGAATTCTTCAAAGTAGATTGCATCGCACAGAACTCCCTCCACATCTCCGATCAGCAGTGTTGTTATGGTTGCCAACGGATGCCGGTCCGTAAGGGCCAGTACCTGTTCGTTTGAAAGCCAGGTCATGGGGATAAGATAGGTCTCGGGGTCCCACTCGGTGTAAGCGACCTGAATGAAAGTCAGCAGAACCATGTGATCATCCTGCTTTAGCTGACAACTGTCGATCACGCTGATCTGGGTGATCACCCGCCCTTTACCGCAAAACCAGAAAACACGTTGTAGATAGTGGGGCATGACGATGCTGCATAAACGCTCACCAGTTTTGCCTTTCAACACGTCCCACCAGGGATGTCCTTCCCGCAGTTTAAGTTTCTGAGCGTCCTCGTGAGGTTCGGTCTGCGCTTCTGTGCTGCGCAGCTCAAACCAGAAATAGTCGTATGGTCCCATGGTGAAGTGGTATCTGGATTCCTGAATTATGGGGAAGCGGTTGCGGCTGAAGACCTCTTCGGGGATCATGCCTGCATAACGTGAAAGATCGACGGTAACCGTTTGAGAAAAGCGTGAAAGATTGATGACAACAAGAATCTTTTCCTCCTCAACGCTACGTGTGAAGCTCAAGACTTTCGGGTTGTCTGACGCCAGCATTTCCAGGCTGCCGCAGCCAAACGCCTTGAAACGCTTTCGCATGGCGATAGTGCGCCGCATCCACCAGAGCAGGGACGACGGATTGCGTTCCTGGTTTTCCACGTTGATCGATTCATAGTGATATTCCGGCTCAATTATGACCGGTAGAAACAGCTTCTGCGGACTTGCCTTGGAAAATCCGGCGTTTCGGTCCGGATTCCACTGCATCGGGGTACGGACGCCGTTCCGGTCGCCCAGATAATAGTTGTCGCCCATACCGATTTCATCGCCATAGTAGATGATCGGGGTGCCCGGAAGGGAGAAGAGCAGGATATTCATCAACTCGATTTTGCGGAGATTATTCTCCATCAGGGGCGCCAGCCGACGGCGGATGCCGAGATTGATGCGCGCCCTCGGATCTGAAGCATATGCCCGGTACATGTAGTCTCGCTCCTCATCGGTCACCATCTCCAGGGTCAACTCGTCATGATTGCGCAGGAATATTGCCCATTGGCATCCCTTGGGAATAGCAGGAGTCTGATCGAGAATGTCGACAATCGGAAAACGGTCTTCCATCTCGATTGCCATGAACATGCGCGGCATGAGCGGGAAATGAAATGCCATGTTGCTTTCATCGCCGCTGCCGAAATAAGCGGCGGCGTCTTCCGGCCACTGGTTCGCCTCCGAAAGCAGCAGACGGTTTTTAAACTTGTTATCAAGGTGGGAGCGCAGTTTTTTGAGGAACGCATGGGTTTCGGGAAGATTTTCACAATTGGTGCCTTCCCGCTCAAACAGGTAGGGAACTGCGTCGAGCCGTACCCCGTCAACGCCCATTTGCATCCAGAAGTCGATCACCTTCAGCATTTCGGCCTGTACTTTGGGATTGTCAAAATTGAGATCCGGTTGATGGGAATAGAAACGGTGCCAGTAATAAGCCTTGGCCACCGGATCCCAGGTCCAGTTGGAGGTCTCAAAATCCTGAAAAATAATGCGTGCCTCGTGGTACTTCTCCGGCGTGTCGCTCCAGACATAGAAATCCCTGTGAGCTGACCCGGTCTTGGCGGTGCGGGCGCGCTGGAACCATGGATGCTGATCAGAGGTGTGGTTAAGCACCAGTTCGGTGATGACGCGGATGCCGCGCTTGTGGGCGGCATGAAGCAGCAGCTTGAATTCACGAAGGGTGCTGTAGATAGGATTGACATCATAGTAGTCAGCGATGTCATAGCCGTCGTCCCGCTGGGGAGAGGGATAGAACGGAAGCAGCCAGAGTGCCGTAACGCCAAGTTGCTGAAGGTAGTCAAGTTTGCCGATCAAACCGAGGAAATCGCCGGTGCCGTCACTGCTGGAATCAGCAAAAGCCTTTATGTGGACTTGATAAATAATGGCATCCCGATACCAGAACGGGTTGTCCTCAAGTAGGGAATCTTCATGACGCATATGGGTATCCTCCTTGCTGATTACTGCTGTTCTGCCGCTCTTCCCTTCTCCCTGAGTACCCTCTGGGGCATAAAGGAGAAGGTGGCCGAAGGCCGGGTGAGGGGGAAAGCGTGCCTGATACACCAACGTTCCCCCTCACCCTAACCCTTGTATGATCCAAAAGGCGTTAGGTTCGTTTTTGTTGTATGCTCCAAGTACTTGCTCCGGGACGCTGGAGTAAGTAAGTCGGAAAGGTGAATCTGTTCCTAGCCCAAGGTCTTTGAACCTGTGGGAGAGATGAGATCCCTTTCTGTATGCTTTGTTCCCAAAAGTTGGACGGTATCTTAAGCCTCCTATTCAGGATGAGCTTGAATTAGCAAGGGAAGCTGGAACAAAGTTAACTTTAACGTATCAAGGAGCTGCCTGTGAAAACTGTTCTTGGAATCGACCTGGCAAAGAAAAAATTTGACGTTGCTTTGTTAAACAACGGCAAATGCAGATCCAAGGTTTTTGAAAACAATCCAGCCGGGTTTTCTTCATTACTAACCTGGCTGGCAAAAAATGGTGTCCAAAGCGTTTATGCCTGCATGGAGGCTACCGGCAACTACGGAGAAGCGCTTGCCAAGTTTCTTCATGAAGCCGGTCATTCTGTAAGCGTAACCAATCCTGCTCGGATCAAGGCGTTCGGACAATCAGAGTTGCTGCGTACCAAGAATGACAAGGCGGATGCCAAACTGATTGCTCGTTTCTGTGAAAAAATGGAGCCGACGCTCTGGCAGCCACCGCCCGCAGAAATTGAGTATCTGAGAGGTCTTGGTCGCCGCCGTGACGCGCTCATCAGTATGCGCACACAGGAACTCAACCGTCAGGAAACCGCTAACGAAACGGTCAATTCATCTGTTCAGACAGTGCTTGAGTGTCTGGACAAAGAGATTGAACAGATCAGCAAACTTATCAAAGATCACATCTCCAAACACCCAGGTCTCAAGCATAAACTGGATTTGCTCAACTCGATACCGGGTGTTGGTCCGTCAACAATCGAAGCCATTCTTTCAGAGATCAACGCTTTTGAAGGCTTCGAAACGATTGAGCAAGTTGTTGCCTACATGGGACTTTCGCCCAAAGAGCACACTTCCGGCACTTCCGTTAAAGGCAAATCCGCTATCTGCAAAATCGGCAATGCACGACTGAGAAAAGCTCTGTATATGCCTGCATTATCGGCAATTACACACAATCCAATTGTCAAAGCCCTGTACGACAGAATGAAGGCAAAATCAAAGAACGGTATGGTGATCGCCTGCGCTTGCATGAAAAAACTGGTGCATCTGATTTATGGTGTAATCAAAACAAACAAGCCATTTGACCCAGCATACACACTAAAAACAACTTGACTACGATAACGGTATCTCTCCCGCAGGGAGAGGGGATTGTTTATCGCCATAGCGGGAGATTGGATCTACTCAGCTATCCTCCTTGCTTTGCTCTGCCGTAGCGTTCCAACTGCTTCCGCATCGACGCTGCCAGCCCCTCCGGCAGCATGTCCCAGGTAAAGCGCCACTCCCAGTTGCCGAAAGCGGTGCCGGGTATGTTCATGCGCGCCAGGCTATCCAGTTTCAGGATGTCCTGGAACGGCATGATTGCCGTATCGGCGACAGACATCAGTGCGGCTCGGATCAGGTCGCCCTCCGGGTCTTCTCCCGGTGTGCCCAGATAGGCATTCATCTCGAACCGCTCCGCCTCTGAAATGGCTGCATACCATCCTTTGGAAGTGTCGTTGTCATGGGTGCCGGTATAGACGACACTCCGTTTGACGTGGTTATGGGGGAGGTACGGATCGGACGGGCCGGAATCAAAAGCAAACTGCAGGATCTTCATGCCGGGGAAGTTGTAGCGGTCACGCAACGCTTCGACTTCGGGGGTGATCACCCCCAGATCCTCCGCAATGATCGGCAGCGTACCCATGGCTGCCTGGACGGCATCAAACAGCCGCTCTCCCGGCCCCTTGATCCAGAGCCCGTTCTCGGCTGTCTTCTCGTGCGCCGGAATCTGCCAGGCTGCTTCGAAACCGCGGAAGTGATCGATCCGGACGATATCGAACAGCTCGAACATCGAGGCAAAACGGTCGATCCACCACACATAACCTTTCTGTGCCATGACATCCCAGTCGTAGTGCGGATTGCCCCACAGCTGGCCGGTTGTCGTGAAGTAGTCAGGCGGCACGCCCGCTACGACCGTGGGGTTTCCCCTGGAATCAAGGAGGAACAGATCGCCATGGCTCCAGACGTCGGCAGAATCATGGGCGACAAAGATGGGAATATCTCCGATCACGGCGATGCCGCGCTGGTTGGCATAGCTGCGCAGCTCCTGCCATTGCCGGGAAAACTGCCATTGCAGATATTTCTGAACCGTGATTTCGTGATCCAGTTCGTGCGACAGTTTAAGGCGCATCTCAGGTGTCGGATGGGATGCTTCCCGGGGCCACTGGTTCCAGCTCCTGCCGTTGTAGCGCTGCTTCAGCGCCATAAACAGGGCAAAGTCGTGCAGCCAGGGGGTGGTGGCGCAGAAATGGCCGAATTCAAACGTCCGGGGTGATTCGTCATGGGCCAGGAAGTTCGCCCCGGCCTGCTGCAGCAGCTCCATTTTGGCCGTTGCA
>MGZJ01000076.1:56163-56449 GCA_001802645.1 Geobacteraceae bacterium GWC2_53_11
TCGATCAACAGCGGATTGCCGCCGAACGCGGTAAAGGCGGAGTAGGGCGAATTGCCGCAGGCGGGTGGTGTCAGCGGCAGCACCTGCCAGTAGGACATGCCCATGGCGTCCAGAAGATCAATGAAGCGCCTGGCATCCGCCCCCAGCGTACCTATGCCGCCGGGACCGGGGAGCGAGGTGGGGTGCAGCAGAATTCCGCAACCGCGTTTGGTAAGCATGTGAGCTCCTGAAATCTGATCTTGTAACACTTGAATCAACTCATAAATCAATCCCCTCCCCCCTTGTG
>MGZJ01000077.1:0-39985 GCA_001802645.1 Geobacteraceae bacterium GWC2_53_11
GGAGCTCGAGTTCACGCGACAGTTCGGCCAGGAATTCGTCAAGGGGAACAGGATGAACCGCCACGCCTTCACCGCCGACCCGTGAGAAATCGAGCAGGTCGTTTACCAGTTCGTCCCCGAATTTAAGGGCGCTTGCCATGCCGTCGAAATAGCTGCGCTGCTCATCATTCAGGTGCTCTTCCAACTCTTCGCGCAGAAAATCGGCATAGTTGCGGACGGCCCGGAGAGGGGCGCGCAGGTCGTGGGAAACGACAAAAGCGTATTGCGACAGTTCTTCATTGGTCTCCTGCAGGCTCGTTGCTTTGGCTGCCAGCTCGCTGTGGGCGCGGGTCAGTTCCTCCGTGCGCTGCCGGACGATCTCTTCCAGGTTCTCCTGATGGGTGTGAAGAGCCTCTTCGGCCCGTTTGCGGGCGGTGATGTCCTGAAGTGTTTCAATGGCGCCGAACAGCTCGCCGTCCGCATCCAGAAGCGGCGAGGCGGTAAAGAAGAGCCAGGTGCCGTTTGTCCCCATGTTCGGAAAAAAACCTTCCGCTTCATAACCGCCGGGAATGATGCCGGATTTTTGCCAGAGACCGCCGTAATGGTTGTTGATCTCTTCAGGGCCGGCACCATCGAGCATCAGATCCGCCATGAGCGGTCGCCGGGTCTTGTAAAACGGGGACCAGTGCCGATCGGTGCCGATGACCTCTTGGGCGGCGAGCCCGGTGACACGCTCGCAGGCACGGTTCCAGAAAAGGACCCGGTGTCGGCGATCAATGACAAACGTCGGGATGGAGCTCCCCTCCAGCAAGTGGCATTGCTTTCCCGGCTGCGGAAAACGGCAGAAGGCGATCCCGGCTGTTTGAAGCTCTTGTGTCATGCGTGGCCCCGTGCTACCGTACGAAGTAGCAGTAGATCTGGTAATGTAAACAGTTACTTTACCTGCTAATTATGCGAAAATCCATAGTAAAGCTCGGTAAATTTCAAATCGCCGGACACTTTGTGAGCACACGATGTCTCTCTTTAATCTGACAACTTCCTACACCCCGCGCGGCGACCAGCCGAACGCAATCGAAGAACTGGTGGCCGGTATCGAGCGTGGCGACAGCCACCAGACGCTGCTGGGCGTTACCGGCTCGGGCAAAACGTTCACCGTTGCCAATGTCATCGCTCGCACCGGCCGCCCTGCCCTGGTGCTGGCTCCCAATAAAACGCTGGCTGCGCAGTTGTACGGCGAATTCAAGGAATTGTTCCCGGACAATGCGGTGGAATATTTCGTTTCCTACTACGATTATTACCAGCCGGAAGCCTATATCCCGACCAGCGACACCTTCATTGAAAAAGACTCCGCCATTAACGATGAAATCGACAAGATGCGCCATTCGGCGACGCGCAGCCTTCTGACCCGCCGGGATGTCATTATTGTTGCCTCGGTTTCCTGTATCTACGGTATCGGCTCACCCGAAGCGTATCAGTCAATGCACATCTTCTTTCACCAGGGGGATGATTTCGGCCGCGACGAACTACTGCGCAAGCTGATCGAGATTCAATACGAACGCAATGACATGGATTTTCATCGCGGCACCTTCCGGGTGCGGGGGGATGTCATTGAAATATTCCCTGCCTATGACAGCGAACGGGCTTTGCGGGTGGAGTTCTTTGGTGATGACATTGAGGCCATCAGCGAAATCGACCCGCTGCGGGGCATCGTGTTGCAGAAACTGTCCAAATGCGCCATCTACCCGGCTTCGCATTATGTCTCAACCCGCGAAACCCTGGAGCGGGCGGTGGAGCAGATCCGGATCGATCTGGCGGAACGGCTCGGATATTTCCGCGAACGGAACATGCTGCTGGAAGAGCAGCGCATTGAACAGCGCACCTTTTTTGACATAGAAATGATGGAGGAAATGGGTTTCTGCCATGGTATCGAAAATTATTCGCGCTACTTTGACGGACGCCAGTCGGGTGAGGCGCCCTATACCCTGATCGATTATTTCCCGGATGATTTCGTGCTGTTTGTGGACGAATCCCATATCACCATCCCCCAGACCGGCGCCATGTACCGTGGCGACCGTTCGCGCAAGGAAACCCTGGTCAACTACGGTTTCCGCCTGCCGGCGGCGCTCGACAACCGTCCGCTCAATTTCCAGGAGTTCCAGGCCCGCATCCGTCAGGCGGTCTATGTCTCGGCAACTCCTGCCGATTATGAGCTTGAGGCGAGCGGTGGTGTCTTTGTCGAGCAGATCATCCGTCCGACCGGGTTGGTGGATCCGGTGATCGAGGTGCGGCCGGTAACGGCTCCCTCCCCTCAATTAGTCGGGGAAGAAAGGGGGGGGTACGGCCAGGTGGACGACCTGCTCCATGAGGTGCGGGAAACCGTCGCCCGGGGTGAGCGCGTACTGGTGACGACCCTGACCAAGCGCATGGCCGAAGAGCTGACCAACTATTATCGCGAACTGGGGGTACGGATCAGGTATCTCCACTCTGACATTGTTACCATCGAGCGGATGCAGATCCTGCGCGACCTGCGTCTGGGGGAGTTTGACGTGCTGGTCGGGATCAATCTGCTGCGGGAAGGGCTTGACCTTCCGGAAGTGTCTCTGGTGGCCATTCTGGATGCGGACAAGGAAGGTTTTCTCCGCTCGGAGCGCTCGCTGATCCAGACCTGCGGCCGTGCCGCGCGTAACATCAACGGTCGGGTGCTGATGTACGGCGACAGCATTACCCGCTCCATGAAGGCCTGTCTCGATGAAACCGGGCGGCGCCGTGTCAAGCAGCTGGCCTACAATGAAGAACATGGCATTACCCCAGAAACGGTGAAAAAGAGTTTCAGCAGCATTCTTCAATCGATTGAGGAGAAGGATTACTTCACACCGGGAGGAGTTGCCGAAGCCGGTGAGGAATATCTTGCCCCGAAAGAGATCCCGAAACTGGTCAAGAAGCTGCGCAAGGAGATGCTGGCGGCGGCCAAGGAGCTGAACTTCGAGAAGGCCGCGGAGTTGCGCGACCGGGTAAAGAAGCTGGAGGCAATGGAGCTGGCGTTGCGATGAAGCGGTTTCCCGGCGCGACTATGGCCCGCATGTTCAGGGGGTGTGCTGCATGTGCCTGTGTCCTGGTTTTGAACGGCTGTGCTTCCGGACCACGAGAGCTGTCATTGCCGGCTCTTGACGCATCAGAATCTGTGGCGGGGACCGGAACGGTGAAACTGGGCCTCGGCAGCGGCAGGCTGACGGCAGAACTTGCCAGCACTCCGCTGCAGGCGGCCACGGGGTTGGCGTTTCGTACCTCCCTGCCTTGGGACCGCGCCATGCTGTTCGTCTATTCGGCGCCACATCGGGCGTCTTTTTACATGAAGAATACCTCAATTCCGCTTTCGGGAGCCTATATTGACAGCAACGGCACTGTCCTGGAAATACACGATCTGAATCCGGGTAATGAGACGCCGGTTGTCTCCCGCACGAATAACGTGCAGTTCGTGCTGGAAGTGAACTGGGGCTGGTTCCGGATAAACGACGTGACGACCGGCAGCCGGGTATTCGTGGAAAGATGAATTGCGACCCTCTTGATCCGGCCGGACTGACCGGGCTGTACCACGAATCCGGCAGTGTTATGCCTGAAATCGTTGCCGCTTTCCGCGCCATGATCCTGGCCTATTACCGCGCCAACTCCCGTCCGATGCTGTGGCGCGAAACCCGCGATCCCTATGCCATCCTGATTTCTGAAGTCATGCTTCAGCAGACCCAGGTGGCGCGGGTCATGGTCAAGTACACCGAATTTTTGATAGCATTTCCCGGACTGAAAGAACTGGCCGCCGCCCCGCTCCCCGATGTGCTGCGCATATGGCAGGGGCTCGGTTACAACCGCCGTGCGCTGGCTCTCAAGCGATGTGCCGAGGTGGTTGTCGAACAGCATGAGGGCCGGTTTCCCGCAACCGTAAGCGAGTTGGAGTTGCTGCCGGGGATTGGCCCCTACACGGCCCGGGCAGTTGCCGCATTTGCGTTTGATGTTGCCGAGCCGCTGATTGAGACTAATGTAAGGACGGTTTTTTTGCACTGGTTTTTCCATGATCACGAAATGGTCAGCGATGCCCGGATTCTCCCTCTGGTAGAAGCGACGCTGGACCGGGATAATCCGCGCGAATGGTATTACGCCGTGATGGATTACGGCGTAATGCTCAAGCAGAAGTATCCCAATCCGGGGCGGCGCAGCAGGCATCACGTGCGGCAGAGCCGCTTTGAGGGCTCAAACCGGCAGCTGCGCAGCCGGCTGCTGCGCGAGATCATGGCGGAACCGGGAATTGTGCTGATGGATATGGTAACCAGGTTGACGGCCGATCAGGATGCGGTTGAACGCAATCTGGAAGCTATGCAGCGGGAAGGGTTGCTGGAAAAACGGGGATCGGGATATTGTGTCCAGGGAGAAAACAAGCGGGGGTAGCGCTGATGCGCTACCCCCGCTTGGTATAACCGTGTGGCTTACCGCTTATTTCTTGTGGCACTCTTTGCAGCCGACCGGCCCTTTTTTCATTTCGGAGTGGCAGCCTTTGCAGGTTTTGTGAGCCCAGTCCTTGTTCATTTCAGCAATTTTGCCAGGACCTTTTTCGTGGCATTTTTTGCAATCTTTCAACTGCTCCTGATGGTTTTTGTGGTTGAATGATACCTTGCCCATGGATGCAGGCAGTTCGATTACGTCGGCTGCGAAGGCTGCTCCGGCAAATGCGGTGATGGCAAGCATTGCTACTACGGCACTGATCTTTTTCATCTGATATTCTCCTTGTTGGTTTGTTACTGCGCTATGACGCAGACGTGTTCATGATCAACTTGTGTAACGATGCCAATCATTTAGCATATTGAGTGCCAATCTGCAAGTATAAATGTAACCTGTTGATATCGTTGGGTAGCGGTGCGGGTAGGCCAATCGTAATAACATGTTGTATACCGCAATTGAGGCATGAATGATATTTTTTGAAGCATGCGGAGTTTTGAAAGAGCTTGCCATACCGCCCATCTCTTAGTAAGTTAACCGGTGCTTCCGATTGTCGGGGTTACGCAGACGTATGAATGCAAAATTAACTGAGGAGGACGTCACGCTATGCAGCTGGTACACAACAAAAAGGGCTTTACGTTGATAGAAATAATGGTGGTAATTGTCATTCTGGCACTGCTGGCGGCGCTGGTCGGTCCGAAGCTGATGGGGCGAACGGATGATGCCAAGATTACCGATGCACGGGTACAGATCAAAAATATCGAGACAGCTCTTAAACTGTACAAGCTGGATAACGGAAATTATCCGACAACCGAGCAGGGACTCGGCGCACTGATTACCAAGCCGACGGTGGGTGTGATCCCGAAAGGCTACAAGGATGGCGGCTACCTGGAGAGCAAGAAGGTTCCCAAGGATCCGTGGGGCAGTGACTACCTGTATATTTCCCCCGGTGAGCATGGCGATTACGATCTTTTCTCTTACGGCTCCGACGGGGTCAAGGGTGGCGAGGGGAAGAACGGTGATATTGCCAGTTGGGATACCAAGTAAGACTAGTTTGCATACGGATTGATATTAATTTCTGGCAAGACCTCCGGGGTTATAAGACCCCGGAGGTCTGTTTTATTGGTTCAACTAAAGGGAATGCTTATGGAAATTGTAATCGCGATCTTTGTCCTTGTAGGTGGTTCCATTGCCTTTTCCGCCTGGAAGAAAAACAAATCATCCGGCAGTTCGCCGGCTGTTGCCGGATACGATGACTCCGAGAGCGACTGCTCTGTCCGTACCTGTCTTGCCTGCGGTCATGAGGGTGAGATGAAAACGTGGATAAAACATTATACCCCTCCCAAATTGGTCCTCATCGCCGGTTTTGTGCTTGGCTACCTGCCCGGTTTGATCTTTCTTGTTTTCTACTGGGGTAAATACAAATGCCCAAAATGCGGAGCCGTTGGTAAAAACCGGCAGGTAACTTCTCCGTAGGCTGCACCATACGAACATTCTCCCTCAGTCTCTTTTCATGCATCTCCTCCCTTGGTATATATTTTCCATACACCCATACTTTTTGTGTTTGTGCATGCAACAGACCGTAATTACAGCAAGTTTAGTGTTGTGGCCATTGGCTGGATAGTATTGCATTTTCATGCAGTACTACGGAGACCGTTCCCGGCAGGCCTGTTTATATGCAGAGTGTTATGAAATAAACGTAGTGTTATCAGTGGGTTAATTGTGGTGATAAAACAAAAGAGAGTTTTGGCATTTGCAGTGCACTACTAAAGACAACAACACTTAAATTTCACCACCAACGAATAAAAGGAGGACGTCATGAGAGCACTAGCTACGTTAATGGGAATCCTGGCCCCGGTAACAGCATGGGCAGCAACAGGAGTACGGGAAGATGCAAGCGGGTTGTTTGTCTGGATATTCCTCGGGTTTTGCGCACTGATAGTCGTCGCACAGGTAGTCCCGGCACTCTTGCTGATGACCGGAATGGTAAAGGGCGTTGTGAGTGTCGTGAAAGAGGAATTAACTACAGCCAAAGCCAAAAACTAGAAGGGGGGAAAGATGAACTATGAACGCGAGTAGAAAGGCCGTCTTTGGGTGGCCTTTCTACGTTTTGTAATGTATACATCGAAAAGCAAATACTTATTGGAAGAGGAATGTCCTTGGATTCTACTATTGTTGCCGCTCGCCGCTCCGCAGAGGAGCAGGCTCGTCTTGAAGCAATGTTCCTTGATGTTTTTGAGCATCGCTTCAACTTTAATGAACTTGTCGGCCTGAGAATCGATTCTTTTGATCCCGAAGCGCCTCGTATATCGTTTGATATGCGTCCGGAGCTGGTCGGCAGCTATATGCATAACCGCCTCCACGGCGGCGTCATTGCCACGGCTTTGGATACGGTTGGCGGTTTTGCCGTTGTCGTGGCTGTTGCCGAAAAACATGCACATGAAGCGGCAGAGCAGATCGTCACCCGTTTTGGCCGCTTCGGTACCATTGACTTGCGGGTAGATTACCTGAACCAGGGGATTGGCCGCAGCTTCCACGCCAGCGCGAAAGTGATGCGCCTGGGTGGCCGTATTGCTTCCGTGCAGATGGAATTGAAAAATGAAACCGGATTGCTGATCGCGACCGGCGCGGCGGCGTATATCGTCAGCTGATTCATTTACACCCGCCGCAGGGTACGATCGGTAGCGCAGGTATCGTACAGTAATCATTACAAAAGGGGGGTGGCTGGCACACAGTTATCCCCTTTGTGTTTCATCAACCGGTTCGTCATCATGCAATTTTATTTACACATTATAGTTGATATTTTGTGAATCTGCGCTATAGTCTGGTCCTCTAAGCTATTATTTTCATTATGAATAAATGTTTTTAGTGCACATAAAGCAAACGCACGTATCTTGAACACGAGGAGGCAGTAAGATGGCGCAGAAGTTTGTGTATTTCTTTGGAAATGGTAAGGCAGAAGGCCGGGCTGACATGAAAAATCTGCTGGGGGGCAAAGGGGCAAATCTCGCCGAAATGACCAGCATTGGTTTGCCGGTTCCCCCCGGTTTTACGCTCACTACAGAAGTTTGTACCGAGTTTTATAAGAATGATAGAAATTATCCCGCTTCGCTGGCTGCAGAAGTTGCCACCCATCTTGCCGAAGTGGAAGCTTTGATGGGGCGTACCTTTGGCGATGCCGCCAACCCCCTGCTGGTTTCGGTCCGTTCCGGTGCCCGTGCCTCCATGCCGGGTATGATGGACACGGTTCTCAACCTTGGTCTCAACGATATAACGGTTCAGGGTATCATCTCCCAGAGCGGTGACGAGCGCTTCGCCTATGATGCCTATCGCCGTTTTGTCCAGATGTACTCCGATGTCGTCATGAATATGGACAAGCATGTCCTTGAACACCTGCTGGAGCAGAAGAAGGAAGAGCGGGGCGTTCATCTCGATACCGAACTGACTGCCGGTGACTGGAAGGACCTGGTCGCGGCCTTCAAGGCAGCAATCAAGGAAGAGCTTGGCGTTGCGTTCCCGGAAGATCCGATGGATCAGCTGTGGGGAGCGATCGGCGCCGTGTTCGGCTCGTGGATGAACCAGCGTGCCGTTACCTACCGCCGCCTGAACAATATCCCTGCTGAGTGGGGCACGGCTGTCAACGTCCAGTCCATGGTGTACGGCAACATGGGAGACGACTGCGCCACCGGTGTGGCCTTTACCCGCGACCCGTCAACCGGTGAAAACTATTTCTACGGTGAATACCTGGTCAACGCCCAGGGTGAGGATGTCGTTGCCGGGATCCGTACCCCCCAGCCGATCAACCGTGCCAAGGAAACGAATCTCCCCCCCATGGAAGAGGTGTTGCCGGAATGCTACCAGCAGCTGGCCAATATCCGTTCCATTCTGGAAAAACATTACAAGGATATGCAGGATATCGAGTTCACCATTGAAAAAGGTAAACTCTTCATGCTGCAGACCCGCAACGGCAAGCGTACCGCTCCGGCGGCTATCAAGATTGCTGTTGATATGGTTGCCGAAGGGCTGATCGACCAGAAAACCGCCGTGAAGCGCGTGGCACCGGAACAGCTCGACCAGTTGCTGCACCCGTCGCTTGACCCGAAAGCGGTCAAAAATGTCATTGCCAAAGGGCTGCCTGCTTCTCCGGGAGCCGTGTCGGGTTGCGTCGTGTTTACCGCCGACGAAGCCGAGTCCGAGGCCAAAACCGGCAAGAAAGTTATCCTGGTCCGCGTTGAAACTTCACCGGAAGATATCCACGGCATGCATGCCGCCCAGGGAATCCTGACCGCCCGTGGCGGCATGACCTCGCACGCGGCGGTTGTTGCCCGTGGCATGGGTAAGTGCTGCGTTGCCGGTTGCGGAGACATCAAGGTTGATTATGCCAACCAGTGCTTTACCGCCAAGAACGGCGTTGTCGTCAAAAAGGGCGACATGATCACCCTGGACGGAACAGCCGGCGAGATCATGCTGGGTGCGGTTCCGACCGTGTCTCCCGAGTTGACCGGAGATTTCGGCACGCTGATGGGGTGGGTTGACGGTATCCGCCGCCTGAAGGTTCGTACCAATGCCGATACACCGCACGATGCCAAGGTAGCCCGTCAGTTCGGCGCCGAGGGAATCGGACTTTGCCGTACCGAGCATATGTTCTTTGACGCCGAGCGTATCGCTGCGGTACGTGAGATGATCCTGTCGGAAGACGTTGAAGGGCGTGAGCTTGCATTGGCGAAGATTTTGCCGATGCAGAAGGGTGACTTCATCGGTCTGTTCCGTGAAATGAAAGGCCTGCCGGTCACCATCCGTCTGCTTGACCCGCCGCTGCACGAGTTCCTTCCCCAGGAAGAAAAAGATATCGAAGAGCTGTGCAAGACCATGAAGGTGCCGGTCAACGCGCTCAAGCACAAGATCGAGTCGCTGCACGAGTTCAACCCGATGCTGGGCCATCGTGGCTGCCGTCTCGGCATCACCTACCCGGAAATCTACAACATGCAGGTAACGGCGATCATGGAAGCGGCCTGTGAACTGGTCAAGAACGAAGGTTTCAGCATCGTGCCGGAGATCATGATTCCGCTGATCGCGACGGTCAAGGAACTGTCGGTCCTAAAGCAGAATGCCGTTGCCATCTGCGACGAGATAATTGCTCGCTACGGTGTCAAGGTGGAATACCTGATCGGCACGATGATCGAGCTGCCCCGCGCGGCCCTGACCGCCGACGAGATTGCCGTCGAGGCGGAGTTCTTCTCTTTCGGTACTAACGACCTGACCCAGACGACCTTCGGCCTGTCCCGCGACGATGCTGGCAAGTTCCTGCCGTTCTACGTCGATAACGGCATCCTGCCGGAAGATCCCTTCGTATCGCTTGATCAGAACGGCGTCGGCAAACTGGTCAAGATGGCCTGCGAACTGGGCCGTGCTACCCGTCCGAACATCAAGCTCGGCATCTGCGGTGAGCATGGCGGCGATCCGTCATCGGTCATTTTCTGCCACAACGTCGGGCTGGATTATGTGTCCTGCTCCCCGTTCCGGGTGCCGATCGCCCGTTTGGCAGCAGCGCACGCGGTTCTGGATGAAAAATAATCCATAGTCGCACCGTTGTCTCACGAAAAAAGTCCGTTCAGTTCCTGATAACTCAGGCTGAACGGACTTTTTTGTTAAGGACGGCGGCTATTGCCGCAAGGGCGCAAGTATTGCGCCCCTACTTGATAATCATCAACGACAGATAATCCGGTGAGTGGGCGGCGATCTCGTTGAAGTTGGTCAGCACCTTCTGGCGGGAGCTGCCGACGCGCTCGACGAAAACGGTTCTCTGTTCCCTGCCGGTTGTTCGGAGCAGCTCAATAATCGCGGCAAAAAGCGGCTTGACCTTCAGAAGTACGACCGTCTCATAAGTTGACAGAGCTGCTTTGATCTGCTCTATTCCGGCGGTGGCAGGTATGACGACCATTTTCTCGTCGGCCTCCACCAGCGGGAGTGCGGCTACAGACGCTGCGGCATTAATGCTTGAAATGCCGGGAATGATCTCGATCGGCAGCTGGGGCCACTGCTCGCGCAGGAGGCGCAGCAGGTAGATGAAGGTCGAGTAAAACAGGGGGTCGCCGATGGTGATGAAGGCGACGGAACGCCCCGCTTCCGCATGGCCGGCGATCAAAGCCGCCGCTTCCTGCCAGGCCGGGATCAGGCGAGCCCGGTCGGAGGTCATGGGAAACTGGTGGACGATAATCTCTTGGCGGCTTTCGTCGATAAATTCCCGGATGGTCCCCAGGGCAACGCTTGCCTCGGTTGGATTGGAAACCGGAGCGAGGACGACATCGACATGCCTCAGGATACGCTCGGCCTTGCGGGTTAACAGTTCCGGATCACCCGGTCCGACTCCGACGGCATAGATAGTACCCACTATTCGCCACCCTTCCGCGCTGAAATCACATAGACCGGGTTCTGTGCTTCAAACATCTTGTATTCGGTCAGGTTGCGGGTCTTGGCGACATTGATGCAGGATGCTTCAACGGTAAAGCCATGGTCTTCAAGGAATTCCACCGCGCGGGTGAGTGTATCCAGAGTCACGGCATTGATAACCACAACCCCTTCCGGTTTCAGACGCTGGGAAATGACGTCGATGATTTCGTCCAGCTTGCCGCCCGCCCCGCCGATGAAAACGCGATCCGGATCGGGCATGTCGTCAAGACCGTCAGGAGCATAGGCTTCGATCAGCTTCACGTTGCGGGTACAGAATTTTTTCAGATTTTCGTTGATAAATCCGATGCATTGCTGGTTTTTCTCGACGGCAAAGATCTTGCCCCCGGGCATGAGGTTGGATGCCTCAATTGAAATGGAGCAGCTTCCGGCACCGATATCCCACAGGACCAGATCATCCTGAAGCTGAAGCTTGGCAAGGGTGACCGCCCGTACTTCCTGCTTGGTGATCAGCTTTTTTGACGTGTGGAATTCGTCATCATCAATGCCGATAAGCGGATAGTGGACAAGATTCGGTTCGTAAGTGCGGATCAGAATAAGGATATTCAGCTCGGAAGCAGGCATATCAAGCAGCCCGCGCAGCGGAGTTTTGGTGAATTTTTCGGTCGGCATGCCGAGATCTTCGCAGAGCCAGGCTTCATACCCTTCCGCACCCCGTTCGATCAGCTCGGCAGCAATGGCGGCCGGAGTATTGACTTTGTCGGTCAGCACGCAGGCTTTTTCAGCGGCGATGATCTTATCGATCGCCTGGTGCATGCCGCGGCCATGGACAGAAACAAAGATGCCGTCGTCCCATGGCTCCTTGATGCGGGCAAAAGCGTACTGCATGCTGGTGACATTGGGGAAGATCTCGATGCGCTCCTTGGGCAGATTGCGCAGGAGAAAGCGTGAGATGCCGAAGAAGGTCGGATCGCCCGAAGCAAGCAGCACGACGGTCTGGTCGGTGTTCTTGAGAAATTCAAGGAGTTCGGAGAGATCGCCCAGCTCGCGCTTGACTCCGGAAAAATCGGGGAACACATCCAGGTGCCGTTGATGGCCGATCATGATATCGGCAGTGCCGATAATCTCCAGCGCCCTGGCCGGAAAGCCGTCCCACCCGGTAAATCCTGCTCCAATCAGATAGATCGTTTGTTGTGCCATGGTTCGTGCCCCGTCAGGAAAGTCAGAATAATTTCCGGCAAACTATACCATCCGCCTGACTAAAAATCACCTGATTATTCCGGGTTAGAGATGCCGTTGGATTGATTGTTTCCCGTATCTCTCTTGGAAATAAAAAAACGGGCCGGGAAAAATCCCCGGCCCGTTCAATGTGCGTATGGGTGCTGCTGTTAATTTTTGCCGGAACGCTTGCGGCGGGTCGGATCAAGCTCTTTCTTGCGCAGACGGATCGAAAGAGGCGTGACTTCCACCAGTTCGTCGTCCTCGATGAACTCCAGCGCCTGTTCGAGCGTCATGAGTTTTGGCGGAGTCAGCTTGATGGCATCGTCCGTACCGGAGGCGCGCACGTTGGTCAATTTCTTGCCCTTGCACGGGTTGATTTCCAGGTCGTTGTCCTTGTTGTTCTGGCCGATGATCATGCCGCCGTAGACTTCGACGCCGGCGCCGATGAACAGCGTGCCGCGTGGCTGCAGGGCGTCCAGGGAGTAGGCGGTTGTCTCGCCATGGTCCATGGCGATCAGGGCGCCATTTTTGCGGCCCGGAATTTCACCCTTGTAGGGAGCATATTCGTGGAATGTGTGAGTCATGACGGCGGTGCCGCGGGTATCGGTCAGAACTTCACCGCGCAGGCCGATCAGGCCGCGGGCCGGAATGATGAACTCAAGGCGGACCATCTCGCCCATGGGGGCCATGGCAACCATTTCACCTTTGCGTGGGCCCATCTTTTCGATGATGGCACCCTGGAATTCAGTGGCAACGTCTACCACAAGGTATTCCATAGGCTCCATTTTGACGCCGTCCTTGATTCTGACGATAACCTCGGGTTTGGAAACGGCAAGTTCAAACCCTTCGCGGCGCATGGTTTCGATCAGGATCGAGAGATGCAGTTCGCCGCGACCGGAAACCATGAAAGTATCGGCGCTGTCGGTATCAGTTACTCGCAGGGAGACGTTGGTACGCAGTTCCTTGGTAAGACGTTCGCGGATGTTGCGCGAGGTAACCCATTTGCCTTCACGCCCGGCAAAGGGGGACGTGTTGACGATGAAGTTCATGGACAGGGTCGGCTCATCAATGGAAACATAAGGCACAGCAATCGGGTTTTCAGCAGAAGCCAGTGTCTCGCCGATGCTGACTTCTTCGAAACCGGCCACGGTGACGATATCGCCGGTGCCTGCTTCTTCGATTTCGATCTGCTTGAGACCTTCGTAGCCAAGCAGTTTGGTAATGCGGCTTTTTATGATTGTTCCGTCCGCCTTGATCATGGCAACCGTTTCACCGGCTCTTACCTTGCCGTTGAAGATACGGCCTGTTGCCATACGGCCGATGTAGTCGTTGTAGTCGATGTTGGCGATCAGCATCTGGAACGGGGCATTGGAGTCACCCTTGGGCGGGCGGACATTTGCTTCAACCACGGCAAAAAGCGGTTCCATGCTGTTTGACTCGACGCTAATATCAAGTTTGGCATAGCCCATCTTGGCGCTGGTATACACAACCGGGAAATCCAGCTGGTCGTCGGACGCGTTCAGTTCGCAGAACAGGTCGAAAACCATGTTGAGAACTTCATCCGGGCGGCTGCCGGGGCGGTCGATCTTGTTGATGACGACAATCGGCTTCAGGCCGAGGTCGAGAGATTTCTTCAGAACGAAGCGGGTCTGCGGCATGGGGCCGTCGAGGGCATCCACCAGCAGGAGCACGGAGTCAACCATTTTGAGAACGCGTTCAACTTCGCCGCCGAAGTCGGCATGGCCGGGGGTGTCAACGATATTGATCTTGTACTGACCGTGGTGGATCGAGAGGCTCTTGGCGAGAATGGTGATGCCGCGCTCTTTTTCCAGGTCGTTCGAGTCCATGACCCGCTCGGTGATTGCTTCGTTGGCTCGGTACACTCCGGCGTGCTTAAGCATGGCATCGACCAGCGTAGTCTTGCCGTGGTCAACGTGGGCGATGATGGCGATGTTTCTGATTCGTTCCTGCATGGGTAAAACTCCTCAATAGTTAGGCCTGACAGCCCTAAGCAAAATAAAACGACGGGCATTGCTGCCCGTCGAAGATTTGACACTATGTCAGGTTTTCGTAGCTATGGCAAGTATTTACTGGCCATATGCAGAAAAAAATGCTGTGCGCCCTATATGCCGTCCCACCCCAGAATCCCGCCGCCGTTGACAACCTCAACCCGTATCTGGTCGCCGTTGCTGACGCCCAGCAGCTCTTTCAGCGCCTGGGTCAGGATGATCCTGCCGTCATAGACATGATCCCGGTCGTGCTGAATCACGGTGATCGGGACATGCTTGCTGACTCCGGTGGTGCGGTTGGTCACGGTCAGCTTTTTGAACGGGCCGGTTTTGAAGAAATTGCTGATTTCAAGCGCGGTGTCCCGGTTGACGCTGGCGTTGTCGGTCATCGACTCCCAGAACGTTCCGGCGGTCTTTTTCATGGTTTCGCAACTCAGCAGCACTCCTTTTACATCCGAAACCGCCCTGTAGTCAGAGTAGGCGGGTGCCATTGCCTGACGAGGCGCAGCTACGGCAAGCGGCGGAACCACTGCCTGCGGCTGTGCCGCTTGAGTTGTCTGGACGAGGAGCTGGTCAATTGACAGCTTTTCGAGTTTCTTGATGGCAACATTTAGGGAGATGAACAGCAGCTGGATGTTGACAACCGGCTGGCAGAGGATGACGACAAACATGTTCGGCAGGGTCTTGATGATCAGCCGCCCCAGTTCGCAACGGATATCAAAAAGCTTTACCCCGCCGGTAACGTCCTGAAGGCCGACCGTGCTGTCCTGCAGCAGTTCGGCGGCGCCCTTGAGCGTGGCCGCGTCGAAGTAGGCGGGGAACGAATGGGCCAGGACGTTGCCTCGCTCGTCGGAGAGCATGCCCCCCATTACTCCGGGGACCGAGGTTAAGCCGAGCATGACTGACTGCATGACCGTTACCCCCTACTTCTGCGCCAGAACGCGGCGGATTTCTGCGTCAAGCGAATTGACATTAGCGGTTCCTTTGGCGGAAACGCAGAGATGATGCCGCTTTGAATCGAACAGGAGCAGGTGGTGCTCACTGCCATGCACCGTGGCGGCCTTAAATTCGCCGATGCCGAACTGTGATCCGATCTGGCCGGAAAAAATAGACAGAAAAAGTCCGTTGGCGGCAAGAAGCTCAGCCTGGTACGAAGAATCGTCCGCCACGGCCCCGTCCTTGGTCATCACCAGAGCCTGTTCGATTTCCGGAATAACGGAAAGTTTTACGCTGATGTCACTCATGCCTGTACCCTCCCTGGAGGAGCTGGCTTTTGCCTGTTGCTGCTGTGGTTTCTGCGGTGCGTCGATTCTTGCTTCGTCCATGCGGCGGAGCGCTTCCAGGATTAGAAACCCCAATGATTGCTCGATCGTCCGGCTGGTCGTTGCCACTTTTGGTTCGCTCCGGAACGTGCCGCCGACCCACCCCATGATGGAATAGAAGGCCTCTTCTCCGACCCGACTTTCTTGCTCCGCATGAATTACATCGCCATCGCGGAAATAAATTACCCCGGTGTTACCCTGATGCTCGACGATCAGGCACCCCGAATAGCGGTTGCCGCCCTTGACTTGAATAATGTCAGCCAGTGACATGCCGCTGACTGCGCCGACAAAACCAAGATGTTCGGTATGTAATGCCGGTTGTCCCATGGAGCTGAATTCCTTCCTGTCAGATCGCAGCGGATCGCCAGTAAATTTAATGAGAGGACGGCACAATAAAACATTTACTACCAAAATGCAAAACATTTTTATATAAAATGGCATGTCTTAACTAGCTGTATTTTCGATATAAATAATGTATTAAATAGGATATATGATTATATAACAAATGGTACGAAATTTGTATTATACCGATATTTTATAAAAATAAAAGCCACCCTCACAAGGAGGGTGGCTGGCTGATCTGCTTGAAACTATTCCAGAGGTACTTCAGTGCTCGTGATAGCCCAATACCACCAGTGCGCAACTGCCGTCGGCGATAACGTTGATTCCCTGTTCACGGCAGAGCGCCACGGCATCAGGATGTTCTGCACCCGGCTGCATCCAGATGTTCTTGATCCCTTTTGCGACTGCCAGCGGCACGAGCTGCAAGGTAACCGCAGGCGGGGTGACCATTGATATGCTTTCCACCTCCGAAGGAAGGTCGCTGATCGTAGCAACGCAGGCGACACCCTCGATTTCCGGCTCGTTGGGATTGACCGGTATGGCTTTTCTGCCGTTTTGCAGGTAGCAACGCAGCACCTTGTTGCCATATTTCTGCCGGTTGGTGGAAGCGCCGACCACCCCGAAGGCGGGTGAAGCGAGGAACTGTTTGATCTGATCTTGAATAGTCATGATGTTCTCCTTGGCATTAACGTAGTTACTCCCGCACCTGCCCATCGCCATAGACAATAAACTTGGTCGTCGTCAGATCCTCAAGCCCCATAGGCCCGAAGGAGTGCAGCTTGGTGGTGGAGATGCCGATTTCCGCTCCCAGGCCGAGCTGGCCGCCGTCGGCGAAACGGGTTGAGGCGTTGACCATGACACACGATGAGTTGACTTCGCGGATGAAACGCTGGGCCCGGCTGTAGTCACTGGTGATGATCGACTCGGTGTGCAGTGAGCAGTAACGGTTGATGTGTGCAATTGCGGCGTCGATGTCGTCAACTACCCGGCAGGCCAGGATCAACTCAAGATATTCGGCATACCAATCTGCTTCAGTGGCCGGAGTTGCAGAGGGTGCATAGCGGCGGAATGCTTCATCGCCTCGTAATTCGACCCCCAGTGCGGTCAGGCTGGCGGCAATTTTTGGGATGAACTCGGCGGCTACATCCTTGTGGATCAGGAGCGTTTCCAGTGCATTGCAGACGCCGGGGCGCTGGGTCTTGCTGTTGATGATGATCTGCTCGGCCTTGTCGAAATCGGCCGACTGATCGACAAAAACGTGGCAGACCCCTTTGTAATGCTTGATCACCGGAATGCGCGAGTTCTCGACCACAAAGCGGATCAGGCTCTCGCCGCCGCGCGGGATGATCAGGTCGATGGACTCTTCCTGCTTGAGCATTTCCAGTACCCCTTCGCGTTCGGTGAAGGGAATCAGCGACAAGGCCGCGGTCGGAATGTTCATCTCTTTCAGAATATCCTGGAGAATTTTGGCAATGGCCAGATTGGAATGGATTGCTTCAGACCCTCCCCGCAGGACGACGGCATTGCCGGCTTTCAGGCAGAGGGCAGCGGCATCGGCGGTCACGTTGGGGCGCGACTCGTAGATTATGCCGATTGTACCGAGCGGGATGCGCATTTTGCCCACCATCAGTTCGTTGGGGCGTTTCCACATTTTGGTCACTTCGCCGACCGGATCGGGCAGGGCGGCAATCTCACGCAGGGCGTCGGCGATGCCCCTGATGCGCTTGTCATCAAGCATGAGGCGGTCCAGCATGGCAGCGGAAAGCCCCTTCAGTCGCCCGGCTTCAAGGTCTTTCAGGTTCTCGACGACCAGGTCCGGCGCCCCGTTTTCAAGGGCTACAGCCATCCGGCGCAGCATGTCATTTTTAGTTGTGGTGGAAAGACGGGCCATGGCAAGCGCTGCCTGCCGGGCATCCTGTGCAATTGCGACAACTTTTTCCGCGATACTCATAATGTGTGCTCCAAGAATAAAATCAACCTCACCGTACTCTACCTAATAAATCTTACGCAATAACAGCCAATCCGGCAAGATAATTGACAAATATCAGCGGCGAGTGGCCTTGCAAAACTGCTTGAGGTGCGGACAAGCCGATTGACAGCCGCGATGCCGGGTGCTACAAAATCGGTCATGAACGTCATGTCAATCTCCGGTTCAGTCCGGTCTATCCGTGCCTTTTTCTGTGCAGGACTGCTGCTGGCGGCAGGCTGTACCAGCTATATACCCCGCGAACAACTGTATCTTGCCAAGACCGGAAATCCTGCCGAAGATTCGATTAAAGTGGTGACGATACCGCTGCCGGTTATCGCGGCAAGCCCGAACGAAGGGGTGACGTCGGGCGCCCTGACGGCTTTTCTTGCCCATAACCGGCAGGAAGAGGTAACGACCATGATTGCTCCCCAGGTGAACTACAACGAGAACTTCGGAATAACCGCAACACTGTACGGCGCTTATTATCCTATCTCGGAGCGGAACATGGAGTTCAATCTTTCCCGCTCGGACAAGGTTAACCATGATATTGAATTCCGCATCAGGGATACGACGCTTCTCGACAAAAAACTGGAGCTGAATGGCTTCTTCTTCAAATTTGCCGATGGTTCGTCACGCTTCTTCGGTTTCAACGCCAAGAGTCCGCAGCAGATGGAAACAAATTATGCCAATGACGAAATCGGCTATACCGTATCCGCCGGATACCAGATCGGAAAGCACTTTCAGTTTTCGCTCGGCGACCGTTTTCGGGATGTCAAGATCCGCCGGGGAGCGTTCAGGAGGCTGCCGGACATACGGGACAAGTTTTCAGGTATGACGGTGCCGGGTATTGACGGGTTTACGACCCATGCACCTCGTGCGTCACTGTCGTACAGCACGCTCGACAATCGGGATACTCCCGCTTATGGCGGCTATACCAGGATTACGGTTGAACCGACCATGAAAGTATTGGGGGGAGCGGCTGATTACCGGCACTATGAGGTTGAGGCTAAGGGCTATATTCCGGTCAGCAACAACAGGTTCATCAGCGTATTCCGCTTGATGTATAACCAGACCATCGGTGATGACGTCCCGTTTCTGGAGCAGAGTATTCTGGGAGGAGAAAGCACGTTGCGCGGCTATGGCCGTAACCGGTTTATCGATCACAGCTTCCTGCTGTGCAATCTCGAAGAGCGTATCCGGCTGTTCCGCTGGGAGGTCTTCGGTGTGACGGCTGACTGGGAAATAGCTCCGTTTATCGATCTGGGCGGAGTAATGGAGTCACTGAACAGGCTCAATGCAAGCGAAATCGAATTCAATCCGGGCATCGGCTTCCGGGCGATCGTACGCCCGAACATCGTCGGCAGGGTGGATTTAGGGGTCGGCAAAGATGGTCCGGCAGTGTTTGTCGGACTGGGGTATCCGTTTTAATTGGGCAACAGCTGGTCAGCGCTGATTTGCAGGGGGGATATCCTTGCGCCTGGCAATGTATCCGAACGGAACAAATTTATCATGCACATAGTAAACGTCGATAACCGCTTTAACTTCTTGGAATCCTGGCCAGTAACCCCATTCATTTTGAAAGACAATATATTTGGGCTTTTTGGTCAGGAGTGCCTCCAAGAGCGCTCTTCTCGCCTTTTCCGGATCTTTGGACCAGCCCACCGAGACACTTGTGAGATAGGGGACGGGCGAACGGCGGTCCGCAAGAAAATATATCTCCGGTTCGAGTCCCCACTGGAATATATAGTCGTCCGACAGGGTGTGCTCTTTAAGGTATTTTGCAACCGGTACGGCAGAGACAAAGATTGAACTGTATTTTTCTATTGATACCGTTTCAGGGGAATAGACCGTGTAGAACCGGTAATTTTCTTTGATTGAGAAGCCGAGCGGTATGATGGCGACAAGCAGAAAGAACAACGCTACCGGTTTCCTCACGCAACTGAGGTGGGCAAGAGCTATTCCTGCCGGGATGGAGAGAAATGGAATCATGGAAATGAAATAGTGCGGGAAATACTTTCCCGGAAGTGCCACCACGCACCAGGCAGCCGGAATCAGCAAAAGTGTGAATAATCCTGACAAAGTACGTTTATTTGACCAGAACCAGGGGAGTGAAAAAAGGGCCACTGTCATCGGAAACAGCAGCGAGGGCATCAGATGTTCCAATACCGCCGACAGCCGCGGACCGAGTATGCCTGACGCCTTATACCTGCCCGGAAACTGGACATTCCAGTAATAAAAATCGTCAAAACCTCCCCGCAATGCAAAATATGTACATGTAAGAGCCGCACCGATGAGCAGGGGGAGCACAAAGGCGGTACAATCCTTCAGCACATTTTTCCACCTCTCCCTGCCGGAACGGATAAAGGCGATCAACAGCAACTCAAACACGACTACCGGAAGAGCGACCGTTTTGATAAGCATGGCGAGCGCGGCGAAGAGACCGCTGTAACAGAGAAACTTCCTTTCCCCTGATTCGAGTGCCATCACAAAACACAAGGCTCCGGCTGTCAGCGGCAGAACAAGAAAAACCTCACTGTTGCTGCTGCTGCCCTGAATCAGCGGCAACGTCGAAAACACGCCATACGTAAGCGCTGCGAACAGTCCGGCGCTACCTCCTGCAATGCGGCGGGCAAACAGGTATACCGAAATGACCGTCAGCGTGGCATAGATTGACGTGAATATCCGGATCCCCTCGGGGGTGGCTCCGAACAGTTTGATGGCCAGGGCGTAGAGATAAAAAACACCGGGAGGTTTTATTTCTATGGCGTCCCGGTACGGAATGCCGCCGCGCAAAATTTCCTGACCTATGGCCGCGTAGTGTCCCTCGTCTCTTTCAAAGGGTTCGTGAAGAAAGGCAAGCCGCAGCAGGATCGAAAAGCCAAGGATACAGCACAGGATGACCAGCTCCCGGTGTGCTTTCAGAAAATGAAATAATTTCATCATTTCACCATTTCCGGCAGAGCTTGAAATGCGTTGTCCGCTGACTTCGATTTGTATCCGATTACCGCAATGTTGCCTGCCGGAATAGAGAGCGGCAAGCCTCCTAGTCCAATCCTGTCGATTGCGGAGATGAGGGGAAGTTTGAGGTTTTGCGGCAACGGCGCAAGCCTCATCCAATAGCGAATCGGGTAACGATTTACGACCGGGGAGACTGTCACTGAGGAAAAGCCATTCTGCTCCAGCAGATATCGGGCGCTTTCCGGTGAAAATAACTGTAGATGTTCGATGTCGAATATTGGTGATTTTGTGCCAAGGAGGCGCGCGGAAAGCGAGCGCCTGTTGTGGCAGATGAAAAAGGCCGCTCCCCCCGGTTTAAGGAGTCGCCATACGCCGTGAACCATGGCCAAGGGGTCGTACAGATGTTCCAGTGTCTGGAAGCAGGTAATCAGGCTGAACTTTTCCGGGTCATGATCTTCCGTGCAAAAAACACCTTCCCTGAGTAATGGCAAAATGTCATGACGCGCGGCGGCTATCGGAGCCCGGGAAGGCTCGATTCCGACAATTCCTTCAAATCCATGTTCAAGGAGAAATTCCAGAAACGCGCCGTCACCGGCGCCTATATCCAGTGCACCCCGCAGGTCGGCCAATCGCTCCATTATGCCGGGAAGGAAGGATGCGTAGGTGCGGGCGGCATTGTGTGATTCTTCGCTGCTGTCATACGCGGCTTCGGAATAGCCTTGTACCAGGAATTCCTCTCTGGGCAGCGGCGTTGCGTACAACAAATCGCATCGTTTGCATTCGATCAGCCGGTAATGCATGTATTCTGGCAATTTGCGCGACGCGAACGCAAAGCCGTCAAGCCGGTTAAAATCAAAATCGGCTTCAGCAAATATCCTGCTCGTGTCCGTGGATCCGCATAAGGGGCAGACCCGTGAAGTCATTTCCATGGGAACGTTTGTCTCCGGTCAGTTGTTGTGATGCTCGATCGAAAAATTGCGCAGTTCCCCGTCGCGGATCAGATGTTTACGGATAAAGAGTGGCCGCTGCTTGACCTCTTCAAAAATCTTAGCAATATACTCGCCAACTATCCCGATGGCAAAGAGATTGACCGAGCCGAAGAAGAGGATGACGAGCAGCATGGTTGTCACCCCTCTCGGAGCAAGTTCGGGGAAGAGGATGCGGCTTGCGACCTGCACCATTCCCAGCAGAAGTGAAACGATAAAGAGCACGGTACCGGCAAAACTGAGGATGTTCAGGGGGGTATTGCTGAAAGAGAGGATCCCTTTCTTTGCCCAGCCGATGTTTTTGAGCAGGCTGTTGGTCGTGATGCCGAACATCCGCTCCGGGCGGACATAATCGACGCCGGTCTGTCTGAAACCGACGAACGCGCGGATACCCCGCAGGAACAGATCCCGCTCGGTAAACTGCAGAACGCACCTGACCACCTTCTTGTCCATCAACGAAAAATCGCCCGCATCGTGGGGAATGTTCAGATAGGAAAAGGCGTCGAAGACCCGGTAGAACAGCTTGTAGGCAAGCCGCATGAACAGGGTTGCCTCCCGTTTAATCCGGCAGCCGTAGATGACATCATACCCTTCGCGCCATTTTGCCACGAACTGTTCGATCAGTTCAGGCGGATCCTGGAGGTCGCCATCCAGCAGCACGCACGAATTTTTTGATGCGATCTCCATGCCGCTTCTAAAAGCCGCCTGGGAGCCGAAGTTGCGGGAGTGGGATATTCCGGTAACCCGTTTGTCCCGGCGCGTTATGGTGCGGATGACCTCTTCGCTGTCGTCGGGGCTGTTGTCATTGACAAAGATTATTTCGTAATCGATCTTGAGCTTGTCAAAGGTATCTTTCAGCCGCCGGTACATGACCGGTATGGCCTGGTTGTCTTTATAGCAGGCGATGATGGCGGTAACGCTGTGGGTCGAGTCGAGGCTGAACATCTTGGACGAATGGTGGTATTTTTCCCGATCCGGGAGGGAGCGGTACCATGAGACCATCCTATCCAGTCCCTCTTTCAACGGCGTCTGCGCCTGCCAGTCCAGCTGCAGATGCGCTTTGCCGGGATTGGCGTACCAGTCGCTGACATCCCAGGTCCGGTCGGGCATGGAGGAAAACTCCGGGTCATGGCCGATTCCGAACAAATCCCGGGCGATCATCGCAATGTCTGCAATAGTGGTCTTGCATCCGCTGCCGATATTGAACGATTCGCCGTAATCCTCCTCTTTCAGATTAAGAGCCGTGTCAACGAATGCTTCGACCACATCGTCGATATAGATGAAATCCCGGGAGATGCCGGGGTGGACGAAGTGAGGGTACTGTCCCTCCACGCCGGAGCGGATGATGTTGGGAATCAGGCGCGACGAGTCTTCCAGCGGACCATAGACTGAATAGAGCCTCAGGTTGGCACAGGGAAAGCCTTTTTTCCGGCCAAAAAACTTAATCAGGTCAGCGCAGGCCACCTTGGAGACTGCGTAGTCGCTGTTGGGGGCGGTCGGTGCAGTCTCATCGGGGGCGGCACAGTTGTCCCCGTATTCCGAGGAGCTGCCGGAGTGGACGTAACAGGAGATCGTCCGTTTCTCCATCAGGTGGAGCAGCCTGGTGGTAAGATTGAAGTTGGTCAAATAGATGAGCCGGGAATCGGATTCAAAGGAGTAGCCGCCATAGGAAACGCAGTTAAAAACCGTTCGGGGAGCGACCTCGGTAAAGAGGCTTTCAAGGTCGGCATCAACCAGCAGGTCAACGACGGCTTTGTTGCGCTCCGGAAGACCATCAAGTCGCCAAGCATCGAAGCTGGTAGCCGTCCCGAATACATCGTCACGGTGCGCCAGGAGCGTCCGCATAATGTTGGCTCCGATAAAGCCGCTGCCGCCGAGTACCAAAATCGGTCCCTGCAGGTTCTTGATTTTTTGTGCGATGTTCATACGGACGGGCGCTCCGATGGTTTGGAATTATTGACGCAAACTTCAGGCTTTTTTGCAATGACGGTATAACCAAGGCAGTCATCGTATGAACCGATTGTAAGGCGCAGTGACAGCCACCCGATGACAAGAACCGTCAGGGCAATGGGGAGCAGCAGAATCCCGGCAACCGCACCGGTTAGGCCGGATCGGAGCCAGCGATAGAATACGGATATGCATTTATTCGCCGCAACGGTTATGTCGCTCCCACGAGGCCTGATCTCGATCTGACTAAACCCGGCCTCTATGAGCATCCTTTCCAGAGCTGCCGGGGTATAACGAAAAAAATCATGCGGAATATAGTGATAACGGGCCTGAAATGGAACGGTAAAAAACATGGTGCCAGCCGGCTTTAAGACTCTGCAACATTCGACAAGAAACTGGTCGGCAAGGTAGATATGTTCCAGTACTTCGGTATGAAACAGGCTGTCAAAGGATCTATCTTCAAACGGAAACCGCTCCCCGCCATAGTAGATTGTGTCCGGCAGGCGATAATCGAAATTGGCTTCCGCCTCTTCCGAGTCAAGCCCGGTGTAACGACATCCGACCGGGACAAGGTAGCGATATGGTTGCGCTCCGCACCCGGCTTCCAGCAGTTCGCCGCTCCGTTTCTCCAGCCAGGGCCGCAGATGCCGGTATACGGATCCCATCTGCATATCCAACAGAGTTCTAACTAAAAACAGTAGCTTTCCGGTATATGTTTTTCCGGGTGGCTTGTTGGCAACGGGGGGAAGTCCTTCGATTTTTTTCTTATGCCTCATAGTTGAGGTTCCAGACACCTATGCTCCTCCTGTCGCGGTATTTGGTGTCCAGAGCCTGCGGTAGCTGGCTGCGATTGAAGCGGCATCAAGCCCCGAACGGGCCAGCAGGGCATCCCGGTCATAACAGGCATCAGGGAACTCCGCAGGGATGGCCAGCATGCTGAAACGGTTCCCTTTGCCGGTTTCGGCAACGATCCGTGCGGTCTCCTGCCCCAGTCCGCCGGTTGCAACATGTTCTTCCACCGTCATGACCGGCCTGCCATCTGCGATGGCCGCACGGATGAACTCTTCCGGAAAAGGGCGGAGCGTGGTAATGCGCACAATGGCCGGGTGGATCCCCTGCTGTTTGAGACAGTCGGCTGCATTGAGTACTTCATGGAGAATGAAGCCGCTGGTTACGATGACGCCGTCACTCCCTTCACGAACCAGAGCAGGCCGGGATATGTCCGGCGTATGTTTCAACGAATCGAAGATATCCGGTTCCTTGTTGCGCCCCAGGCGCAGGTAAGCCGGGCTGTCAAGTGAGGCGGCGGCACGTATGCAGAGCCGGACTTCACGCGGGTCAGACGGGGTCCAGACCGTGAGCCGCGGCAGACAGCTCAATACGCCGATATCGTCAATGCCATGGTGCGTCGGGCCGTTCGGGCCATAGGCAAAACCGCCGCCGACCCCCACAACCACGACGTTTGCCCTGTTATAGCAGAGGTCGATCTTGATCTGCTCCAGGCAGCGCAGCGTCACAAAAGGGGTAATCGAATAGACGAACGGCAGCAGTCCGGTCTTTGCCAGTCCGGCCGCATAGCCGATCATGCCCGCTTCTCGGATGCCGCAATTGATGACCCTGGCTGGATCGTGTCCTTTTAGCTGGTCAAAGAGCTTGTAGCCGAGATCGCCGGTCAGAAAGACTACTCTCCGGTCATGGCGAAACAAGTCGTAAAGCTCTGAAAAGAAAGCGTCACGCACGGCTCAGCCTCCTGAAAGCCCTGTCGCGGTCATCACCATTCACGGGCCGGTAATGCCATTCCAGGTCTTCCTCCATGAAATCGATCCCTTTTCCCTTGATGGTGCGGCAGAGGACAACCTTTGGCAGGCCACTGTCCGAAGCCTGCCCAAGAGCCTCGACAAGCTCCCGGTATTTGTGCCCGTCAGCTTCCGAGACCTCCCAGCCAAAGCTTTTCCAGCAGTCGGCCAGCTTGAAACCGGGAGAAATGTCTTCGTACTTGCCGCACGCTTGAAGTCCGTTTCCATCGACGATGGCAACGAGGTTGTCGAGATTTCCGGCACGTGCCAACGCGGCCGCTTCCCACACGCTCCCTTCGTTGCACTCTCCGTCTCCCAACAGGACAAAGACCCGGGCATCAAGCCCCTGCAGTTTAAGCCCCTTTGCCATGCCCGCGGCGAGCGCGAGGCCATGCCCGAGGGAACCGGAGGCGCACTCCACCCCGGAAATTTTGCCTGCCAGCGGATGTTCCGCAAGCAGCGATCCGTTCTGCCCGTAGGTTTCAAGCAGCTGCCGGTCGATAAAACCCATACGGGCCAGAACCGCATAGAGCGCCATGCAGCCGTGCCCCTTGGAAAGGATGAAACGGTCGCGTTCCGGATGATCGGCCGTTGCGGGAGTGCAGTTGAGGACGCCCGCATACAGTGCCGCCACGATATCCACGCACGACAAGGCAACTCCGACATGGCCCGAGTGTGCCGCCATCATTATGATATCGCGGCGCAAATCCTGTTGCAGCTGATGTATTGATTGTTGGTCGTCTGGCGACATTGTCATTGAAACACCTGATAGATGACGATTATTCAGCCTGCTGAAACGGTTACCTGCGGACAAAAACGGCTCCATTGTTGACACTGTTAACCAGTTGCCATCCTGAATCCGCTTGGAGCGCTGCTTTGAGCGAAGCAGGTTTAAGTGAGTCGTCCACGTTTGGTGTTATAACCACCCGGATATCGTATTTGTCGAAAATCCTTTTCCAGTTATCCATGCCGTAAAAATATTCCCAAGAACGGGAGGGATCAAGCTGCCGCCCGTCGAAGAAGACTTTTTGCTGCGGCGAGAGCCGCCAGATTACATAACCGCCCCAATCCATGGACGTAAAAACGTTGCCATTCATACCATTTGCATTGATAAAATCGCAACCCTTTACGGGGTAATAGGATGCCGGTACCCAGCCATACATTGAAATCCTTTTGAGATTCCCCGGGGTTTTCGAAAGCGAGAGGGTAACAACCGTTATGAAAAAAGCGAATAAGATAATTCGGGCAGTTTTTCCAATAACGTTCGTATCAACGTAGTGAATGGCAAACAGCGTGACGCAAATGAGGAAAAACGGGTAATGCCTGATATGGCTCATACCCATATACCCCAAAACGGTCAGCAAGCCCACCCAGGTAATGTTTGTCCGCTCCCGCGAGCTGAAAAGTAAAATGAGAGCAAAAATGTAGCTGCAAAAAGCGATTACGGGTTCAGAGCCGTCCGTGCTCTTGAAGCACTCGTACAGACTAGAAAATTCAAGAATTGAACTATATATGAAGCTGTTGGCTTCTCCGGAGGGGAGAATCATTTCAATGCTGTGTATGTGGTTCGGGTTTGCGATTGATATGAGAATCGCGGCGGACAGTGAGATGCCGAGCGTCACATATTCGTTGCGTGGCAGGGGCGATAATGCAGGGTGGATAAATTTTATTGCTTCGGTCAGCAGGATACATGAAAGAAGAATCAGGCCCAACAGGAAGCCGCCATGACTGTTGGCCCACAGCAGCATGGTCAGGCAAAGCGGGATCATGAGTGGAAAGAGCTTCTTCTCTTTTCCTCGTAACCAGCTGAATATCAATGCCAGGAGCAGGGCAGAACAAATAAACGAAATGAACTGGGGGCGTTCCGGGAAATGTGACTCCAGTATCTGGGTTACCCCGATTCCAGCGGCAAGCAGGGCAAGAAAATTCTTCCTGACAGAGAAACGATAAAAAACAGCAATAAATATGGCTGCCAGAATGAATCTGAAGAGAATAATGCCGTTAAAGCCGCCCAGCTTGTAAAAGCCACACAACAACAGTTGAAAAAGCCAGTATGATGTAAGGATAAAGCGGGTTCTGTGGGAATCAGCCTGTTGGGGATTGATGGAAAACGGATCGATATCGGGAAGCCCTTTGTGGTCCCAGATCCAGAAACCGGTTTTCAAGTGCCAGTAAAAGTCCGGGTCAAATAAAGGCTTTATGAGATGAAGTGCCAGAACAATACAGAATAAAGCTGAAATTACGGCCACAAAGCCTGACCTGATTCTTCTGTCTTCGGAGAGCTTCTTCACATTTTGAACGGTTATGTTCATTTGACTCATCTGTACAACCGGTTATTTTCCAGTCTCTTGCCTATTTTGACCGCTTTTCCGGTCGTTCGATTTCAAACTTGTCCAGACGGTATTGCAGCGTTTTGTAACTCATCCCCAGCAGCGGCGCGGCCTTGCCGATCACCCATTCAGCCCGCTCCATCGCCTTGACAATCAGCCCTTTTTCCAGCGCTTCAAAATCGACGCCGTCGGCGGGAAGATCAAAATTCATACCCCCCGGCAGTGAACCGCAGGCGGTAATTTCCGACGGAAGGTCTTCCGGTTCGATATAGTTGCTCTCAGCCATCAGGATTGACCGCTCGATGACCGATTCAAGCTGACGCACGTTGCCGGGCCAGCTGTAGCTCATCAGGAGTTTCAACGCCTGTTTCGAGATGCCGTCCATGGTGATGCCGGCCGCCTTGGCGTATTTTTCCAGGAAGAATTCCGCCAGGGTCTTGATGTCGCTCCCCCGTTCGCGCAGAGGGGGGAGATTGACGCGGATGACGTTGAGGCGGTAGAAGAGATCCTCACGGAACGCCCCCTTCTTGATCTCCTGCTCCAACTCCTTGTTCGTAGCCGAGACCAGGCGTACATCCAGGCTGATATTAACCTTGCCCCCTACCCGGCGGATCTCCTTTTCCTGGATGGCCCGCAGCAGTTTGGCCTGCATGGCCACGTTCATCTCGCCGATTTCGTCCAGAAATACCGTGCCGCCATTGGCCGCTTCGAAGATGCCGATTTCGCGGGCGTTGGCGCCGGTAAAACTTCCCTTTTCGTGGCCGAACAGCTCGCTTTCGATCAGCGTGTCAGGGATGGCCGCGCAGTTGATGGCGATGAAGGGGTTGTCGCGCCGTGGGCTGCCATCATGAATGGCCCGGGCAATCAACTCCTTGCCGGTACCCGATTCTCCGACGATCAGCACGGTCGAATTGGAAGGGGCGATCTTGGCAACAATCCGGAACACCTCTTTCATCTTGGGATGTTCGCCCTGCATGTTGGGGATGGTGGCGATCGATTCGATCCGTTTCTGCAGGACCCGGTTCTCACGGACAAGAGAGATCCGCTCGAAAGCCCGCAGCAGGGTCAGCACCAGGTTATCCCGTTCCAGCGGCTTTTCCAGGTAATCGAAAGCGCCTTTGCGCATCGCCTCAACAGCCGAATCAACCGAGCCGTGGGCCGTCATCATGATAATGCACTGCTGCGGATCATCGGCCAGAACTTTTTCCAGCAGGTCAAGTCCGCTCTGCCCCTGCATCTTGAGGTCGGTCATGATCAGATCGAACTCGCGCTTGTCCAGTTGGTCCAACGCTTCCCGTACGCCGGGTACATCGACGACATCGTAGCCTTCTTTTTTCAGGATCAGGTTGAGGATGTCCCGCTGGCCCTTCTCATCATCTACGATCAGTATGCTGCCGTTATTTTTCATAGATCCTCATCAAAAGTCAGTCTTCCGTCGGCTGTGACGGCAATGAAACGGTTATGGTGGTGCCGGCACCCACGGTACTTTCAACCGCTATGCTGCCGTCATGTTCCTTGATAATACGCTCGGTGATGGCCAGCCCCAGCCCGATGCCGACGTCTTTGGTGGTAAAATAGGGCTGGAATATCTTGCTGATGTCGTCAGGAGATATACCTCCCCCCTGATCACGGAACGTCAGTTCTACCCGTTTCACCCTGATGCGGGCACCCAGGGTGATGGTCCCGCCATCCGGCATGGCCTGGGAGGCGTTGGTGACGAAATTAAGAATGCAGTTCCGGAACAGTTCGCCGTCAATCCAGAGCGGCGGCAGATCGTCGGGGATCTGCAACTCGACAATAATCTTCTGTTCCGTCAGGCGCCCCTCCAGTACCGGAAGCACCTTGGCCAGCAACTCCCGATAGATGACTTCGGTCCGGCGAAGTTTGAGCGGCCGGCCATAGTTCATGAAGTTGACCACCATGTAATTGGCGCGGCGTACCTCTTCCTTGATCTTGTCGGTCAACTCTTCCAGTTCGGCGCATTTGTCACCGCAACAGGGGAGCATCTCGGTTTTCAGGTGATCAATTGCCAGGCTGATATAGTTGAGCGGATTGCGGATTTCATGGGCGATGCCTGAGGCGAGCTGGCCGACCCGCGAAAGGTGCTCTGCTTCGTAGAGGCGCTTTTCCAACGCTTCGCGCTCACGCAGCTTCTCCACCATGTTATTGAAACCCTCGGCCATCTCGCCGATTTCGTCGTTGCTTTTCACCGGAATTGTGACCGACAGGTCACCCGCCGAGATCCTTTTGAAGTCCTCCACAAGGTTCTTGATGGGAGTGGTGTAACGGCGGGCAAGGAAAATGGTCAGGGCGATGCCGACCGTGAACACCATGCCGGTGGCAAAGAGGCGGCGGACGAAGTTGGCGTGCTGGATGTCGCGGATATTGTCCAGCAGCATGTTGATTTGCACAAAACCGAGCTGCTCATCGCCGACGATAACCGGCACGACGACTTGGTAGGGTTTCTGGGAGAGGACAGCGCCGCCTATGGGGCGGTGAACCGCGTGAATCCCCTTCTCCAGCTTCTTCAAATCACGTTTCTTGCCGATCTTGTCAGGATCGGAGGAGTCGATGATCTCCCCTTCGGTATTGATGATGTTGATTTCGTTGATGCCCTTTTCCCGGGCCTTTGCCAGGTAGTCAGTCAGTCGCGACGTCTCGGCGCTGGAGGTGAGGTCTTCGATACTCATCTGGATCGCCTTGGAGATCTCCTGGGAGCTGTCCTGGATTTCATTTACCAAAGCGGTCTGGGCAAACTGGTTGAGGATGAAGAGGGTCAACAACGCCAGAACCAGCAGGGAGATCATGATGATAATCAGCTTGGAATTAAGCTTCATGGGGGCCTTTGTACAAAACCAAACGACAGTTTTGCCACAGAGGCACAGAAGCTCGGAGGAAAAAACAGAGTATTGTAAGCTGTATTCAAAATCTGCTTGATCACAGCAGTGCACTCAAATTCTTCCGCTGTAATGCTTATCTCTGTGTCTCTGTGACTCTGTGGCAAATATTTTTATCTATTCTTCCACCATTTCACCGATCAGATCGTAATCCGAAGAGTCGGTGATTTTGAGTGTGACGATATCGCCGATATCGGCGTTTCCTGAGGTGATATAAACCTGCCCGTCGATGTCAGGCGCCTGTCGGGATGAACGCCCTTTGAGCAGCAGATCGGTCTCCTCGCTGTACCCTTCCACAATAACCTGTTCCGTTGTTCCGATCAGGGTGCGGTTGTGGCGGAAGGAGAGGCGTGCCTGGACGCGCATCAGTTTACGATAGCGTTCCCTCTTGACCCTCTCGGAAATCTGATCCGGCATTTCTGCTGCCGGAGTACCTTCCTCGCGGGAGAAGCAGAAGACCCCCAGGCGGTCGAAGCGGGTCTGCTCGACAAAGTGGGTCAGGTTGGTAAAGTCTTCGAGCGTTTCGCCGGGAAAGCCGACAATCAGCGAGGTACGCAGGGCGATGCCGGGAATCTCAAGGCGCAGTTTGGCGATCAGGTCGCGTATCTGCTGCTCGCTGCTGCGCCGTTTCATGGCTTTCAGCACCGGATCGGCAATGTGCTGGATCGGGATGTCCAGGTACTTGCAGACCTTCGGTTCATCGCGAATCAGGGCGATCATGCTGTCGGTGATACCGTCCGGATAGGCGTAGAGGAGACGTATCCAACGCAGCCCTTCGATAGCGGCCAACCGTTTTACCAGGCTTTCCAGCGTGGTGCCGTCATGCATGTCGCTGCCGTACCGGGTGATGTCCTGGGAGATGACGTTGATTTCCTTGACTCCCCGGGCCACCAGGCGTTCCGCCTCGGCTACCAATGCGTCGAGTGGACGGGAACGATATGCGCCGCGTAGTTGTGGAATGATGCAGTACGAACAGCAGTTGGAGCATCCTTCGCCGATTTTTAAGTAAGAAAACCAGGCCGGAGAGGAATTGAGGCGCGGCAGGGTTTCGTCATAGATGAAGTCGGGATCGCCCACATAGCGCAACTGCCCTTCAACACCGCTCTTCTCGGCCAGTATCTCGGCGATGCGGGGATAATCCCCGGTGCCGATAAAGATATCGACTTCGGGAAGTTCCTTGGCCAGTTCTTCCTGGTAGCGTTGCGGCAGGCAGCCGGAGACGATCAGGGTATGGCACTTGCCGTCATGCTTCCGTTCGGCTAGGTCGAGGATGGCGTCGATGCTCTCCTGCTTGGCCTCCTTGATGAAGGAACAGGTATTGACGATAATGACGTCGGCATCTTTTTCGTCCATGGTGATCTCGTAATCCTGCTTCGAGAGTACCCCCAGCATAACTTCGGCATCCACCAGGTTTTTCGGGCAGCCGAGGCTGACCATGCTTACTTTTTGTTTTACAGTTTCGCTCAAAATATCCCTCGTGTTCTATTCTCTGAAATTAGTAAACTGCATTTCCACATCCAGATCCTTACCTTTAAGCAGCTGGATCGCATCCTGCAAATCGTCGCGATTCTTGCCGATTACTCGCACCTGGTCATCCTGGATCTGGGCCTGCACTTTGAGCTTGCTCTCTTTGATCACATTGATGATGTCTTTGGCTTTCTCCTTGGAGATCCCTTGCTGGACGGTGATGATCTGGCGTACCAGACCGCCCGAAGCCTGCTCGACCTTGCCGTACTGAAGCGCCTTGATGGAGATATTGCGCTTCAGGAACTTGGACTGCAGCACATCGATGACGGCCTTCAGCTTGTAATCGTCGTCGGCCAGTATCTTGACGGAGTCCTTCTCCGGAGTGATCTGGCTTTTGGAACCTTTGAAGTCGTAGCGCTGACCGATCTCCTTGATCGCCTGATTCACTGCGTTATCGACCTCCTGCATGTCTACTTTTGATACGATGTCAAATGACGGCATTGCGTAACCTCCACAGTAATAAAGATAGAAATACTTTTCCGCGCTTTACACGGAAAAGTATTTCGTCTACGCGCATATCCCGTTGAGCGGGGCTATTGTTTTATGACCTCAACCCCTTTCGGGATCTTGAAGTTGAATGTTCCGTTATTTATACCTTTGTTGACCCGTGCCCGGCTATAGTCGATCCGGGTCTGGTTGCCGCCGGCGTCATGGATCACCGAGGAGATGATCGGAAAGATGTTTTTAACTTCGCCGGACGCCTGTACTTGCTCAACGGCGGCGGACGATACGGTCAGTTGCAGTTTGGCGAGAACCGGACTCGGTTTTTTCGGGGTCAGTTCAAGCTGATAATTGCCGTTCTTATCCTTCGGCTCGGCGGCGAAGGCGATGTTGAAGTCACGCGAAACATGGCCGAGACCGGTCAGATAGGAGAGGGCGATGGAGTTGCCCCCGGCGAACATGGCGGCAACGCTGTTGACCAGTACCTGCTTGTTTTCGGGGGTATAAAACCAGACCTGTTTGCCGTTGGAGATGATCTGCTGTTTCGGCTTGGCATAGTTGAAGCGGAACATGGCGGTTGCCGATGCGGGGCGCTTCAGCAGCACTTCTCCGCTCCCCTTCTGTTCCCGGTTAATGGCGGCAACGGTGGTTTTCTGGGAAAAATCGGCCTGCACATCCTGCAATCCGGCATAGCCTTTTTCCAGAGCCGAGACAACTTCTTTAAGCGATGCCGGTGTCGGTGCCGCTGACAGCGGGAGAGCAATCAATAACAGCAGCAGAAATGCGGTACAGATTCTTACCATTGATTACGACCTTTCTCAGCGGGGCTGATTACGTTCGGACGGCTTCACAGTCTGGACTCCGGGTGGAATCATGAACGTGAAGTCCCTGTTTGACAGATGTGTGTTGGTTCTTATCGTGGCGAATTCCATGGTGGTGCTGTTGCCCTCCTGGTCTTCCACGGTAGACGACAGCAGCGGGAACGGGTCGGACGTCCCGCCAAAGGCAGGCATGCCGGCAAAAGGCGCCGGTGTGGAAAATGGGGTTCGCGGGGGCGCCGGCAAGGAGCGGGTGGTTGCCGGAGCAGGCCCGCTGGTGAGCGGTGTGGCTCCTGTCACGTAGGAGTTGACACTGTCGCGGCTGACAACAAGCAGAATACGCCGTGTATTGATCATGGCGCGGCGCGGCGTAAGTTCCAGGACGAAATTTCCGGCGGAATCGTACATGCCGCTGGCGAAGTTGATGTGGAAATCCTTTGAGATGCGTCCCAGGCCCTGCAGGAAATTTACCGCGTTGTCGCGGTCTGGGTTGAAGCCGGGGCGGTTGTAAATGAAGCTGACATCACTCAGGATGACTTCGCGGTTTTCGGGGTGATAAATCCAGAGAGAGTTGCCGTCGCTGATGATCTCCTGCGGATAGGGGCGGTAGTACTGGAAACGGAACATCAGCGGCGAACTTGCCGTTGCCGGCTTGACATACGCGACACCATCACCGCGCATTTCGCGGTTTTCTTTCTTCAGCAGCGTCCGCTGGACAAAATCAGCGGTAAAGTCGCTAATCGGCGCCTGGCCGTTGCTGCCGGCTTTGAACGATTTCTCCACCGTGGCGATGACATCGTTAAGTCCAACTTTCACCTGTTGAGCAGCGTATGCCGGAACGGTCATACAGGAAAACAACAGGCCGACAAGCAGTGCAATTGGGTGTTTCATAGGGCTCTCCTCGCTTCGAATCTGTCTGTAAACAACACCTTTGCGATAACGGGTAATTCTGACATATAAGGGCGTCTGCCGCAACCGTTTCAAACACCGTCGCAGTGACCTGCAGCTTCACCCTGGGCGAGGGCGCTTGCGTCGGCCACAAACAGCACCCGCCCATCGCCGGTGATTGTGGCGCCGCTGACTCCGCGTAGCTGCGAAAGCGGCGAGCGGAGAGGCCGGACAAAAATTTCCTGCTGGCCGGAGATGCGGTCAACGATGAAGGCGACCAGTCTGCCGCCGACATCGCAGACGAGAGCCGGGAGCGGGGCGGTTCCCGGATTGATTTGCTCCGGCAGATCCAAAGCCTGTCGCAAGCTTCTGACCGGGACTTCCACATCGTCGAGGAGGATGGCTGGCCGCCCGGGATGATCAATAATGTCGGCGGGTTTGAGCTCCACGGTCCGGGTAACCATATTGAGCGGAAAGGCAAGCTCCAAGGGGCCGCAGCTTATTATCAGGGCATGGATGATCGAAACGGTGATCGGCAGCCTCATGACAAAGCGGCTTCCCTGGCCGTGGTTCGATTGAATGGTCAACACCCCGGACAGGGCGTGCACCGCTTCGCGCACCGCATCCATGCCGACCCCCCGCCCGGAAATATCGGTAACGGCTGCCGCCGTTGAAAATCCGGCTGCGCAGATCAGCTGATATGCCTCTTGCGGGGCCATCAGGGCTGCCTGCTCAGTGGATATGAGCCCTTTTTCGATCCCTTTCCGTTTCAACCGCTCCGGGTCCATGCCGCGCCCGTCGTCGGCGATGCTGATTTCCACATGGTCTTTATCGCGGCAGACGGTCAGGGAGATCGTACCGCCGAACGGCTTGCCGGCCATTACCCGCTCATCGGCGGATTCAAGGCCGTGATCGACGGCGTTGCGCAGGATATGAACAATCGGTTCGGTGATCTCCTCCAGAATACCGCGATCCAGTTCGATCTCTTTCCCTTCAAGCTGGAAATGGACCTCTTTCCCCTGCTTGCGTGCCAGGTCGCGTACCAGACGCGGGAAACGTTCGGCAATGATGGCAAACGGCAGCATGCGGGCTTTAAAAACCTCATCACGCAGAGTCCGTACCAGCGTGGTAAGCTGGTGGAGCGGTTCCTGGCATTCGGCGGCGCCTGACTGGTGGATGGCCTCAGCCATACGGTACCGGTTGGTGATCAGTTCGCCGGTGATATTGACCAGATGGTCGAGAGTTTCTGTTTTTATGCGGATACTTTTGAAAGAATCTGTCTGGCGGAACTGATGTGGGTCGGGAGTAGCTGCCTCCTGAAGTGAGCTTTCCCCAGCGGTCGGTGTGGTGCGGTCGGTCGCTGCCGCGCCAGCGGAGGGAACAAAAGAAGACAGGCGTTCAGCCAGTCCCGCGGTATCAACGCGTTCGTCGCTTCCGGATTCAACACGGGAGACCAGGAGGGACAGGGTATCACTCCCCTCCAGCAGAAGGTCGGTGAGAGCAGGGACCAGGACACATTCTCCGCTGCGGATCCGGCTCAGGTGATCTTCCATGAGGTGGGCGATGGTCACAACCTGTTCATAACCCATCGTCGCAGCCATTCCCTTCAGAGAATGGGCGTGACGAAAAAGCTCATCAATTGCGGCGGCGTTGCCGGAAGGATCTTCGAATTGCACGATCAGCTCGCCAAACGCGGTGAGATGGCTGCGGGCTTCGGACACGAACAGATCCCTATACGGGGACATGTCCATCGGTCAATCCTCCAGGTTGTGCAGTACTTCAGCGACCTTTTCGGGAGTAAACGGCTTCTGGATAAAAGCTTTGGCGCCCAGATCGAGGGATTTCTGCATAACCATCTGCTGTCCGATCGACGAACAGACCACAACATGCGAGGTGGGGCAGGCTTTGATTATCGACTCCAGCAGATCAAGGCCGTTTGAGTCAGGCAGGATAATATCCAGCAGGATTATATCCGGATGATAGGTATGGAGGTTTCTCATGGCTTCTATGCCGCTTCCAGCCTCGGCAGCCACGATGTACCCGTTTTCAACGAGAATTCCGCGCAGAATTTTGCGCATGAAGAGGGAGTCATCGACAATCATCACCGTCCGGCTCATGCTAACCTCCAAGAATCTGTCGAAAAATACCCTCGTCCGGCAGATTGCTACCCTTTTAGTTTGCTCAACAACAGTTCATTGACCACCGATGGATTTGCTTTGCCTTTGCTGGCTTTCATGACCTGGCCGACAAAAAAGCCGAAAACTTTTTCTTTGCCCCCGCGATATTCTTCAACCTGACCGGCATTGGCCGCCATGATTTCGTCGATGATGCTTTCAATGGCGCCGCTGTCCGAGACCTGCACCAGCCCCTGCTCTTCGACGATGGCCTGCGGCGCCTTGCCGTTTTTCCACATCTCGTCGAACACGGTTTTGGCGATCTTGCCGGAAATAGTGCCGTTGTCGATCAGTTTCATGAGTTCCGCCAGCTGCGCCGGAGTTACCGGGCAGGCGTCGATGGATGTGCCGCTGTCATTGAGGGCGCGGGTGATTTCACCCATGATCCAGTTGGCGACCAGTTTGGCATTGCCGTGGGCTGCGACACACGCTTCAAAATAATCGGCTTGGGCCCGGCTGGAAGTCAGTACTTCTGCGTCGTAGAGCGGCAGTCCAAGGTCGGTCATAAAGCGGTTCATGCGCTGTTCCGGCAGTTCCGGCAGTTCCTTGCGCGAACGTTCGACCCACTCGTCGCTGATAACCAGCGGCACCAGGTCGGGGTCGGGGAAATAACGGTAATCGTGAGCCTCTTCCTTGCTGCGCATGGAGCGGGTTGTGCCGCTGTTCGGGTCAAACAGCCGTGTTTCCTGTACGATCGTGCCGCCATCCTCGATCAGGTCGATCTGGCGCTGTATTTCATATTCAATGGCCTGCTTGACAAACTTGAAGGAGTTCACGTTTTTGATCTCGGCGCGCGTGCCGAAGGTGTCCGAACCAACCGGCATAACCGATACGTTGGCATCGCAACGGAAGCTCCCCTCTTCCATGTTGCCGTCACAAATGCCGAGCCAGGTGACGATCTGGTGCAGCTGTTTCAGATAGGAGACCGCTTCGTCCGACGTACGCAGATCCGGTTCGGAAACGACTTCCAGAAGCGGCGTGCAGGCGCGGTTCAGGTCAACACCCGAATCGTCATTCTGGCCGGAAAGATCGCCGTGTACCAGCTTGCCGGCGTCCTCTTCCATATGGATGCGGGTGATGCCGATCCGTTTCGTTTCCTGACCCTCAACGGTAATATCCAGCCAGCCGTGCTGGCAGATCGGGTCTTCGAACTGGCTGATCTGGTACCCTTTGGGCAGATCGGGGTAGAAGTAGTTCTTGCGGGCGAAAATGCTGCGCGGCGTGATGGAGCAGTTGGTGGAGAGACCTGCCTTGATGGCAAATTCCACCACTTTTTTGTTAAGCACCGGAAGGGCGCCCGGCAGTCCCATACATACCGGACAGGTCTGGGAGTTAGGCTCGGCGCCGAACGTGGTCGAACAGCCGCAGAATATTTTGGTATCGGTCTTCAGCTGTACGTGCACTTCAAGGCCGATGACTGGTTGGAATTTCATAGGTATGCTCCGGAAGTTAAATCGTTGCTTTTTTCGTGTGCCACCCGGTGGCCTGCTCAAACGCATATCCAGCCTGCAAAATGGTCTCCTCGCCAAACGGTTTCCCAATCAACTGCAGACCGATCGGAAGACCTGACGCTGAAAAGCCGGCCGGGAGTGACATGGCACAGGTACCGGCCAGGTTGACCGGGATGGTAAAGATATCGGACAGGTACATCTGCAGCGGATCATTTACTTTTTCGCCGATCTTGAACGCCGGCGTCGGTGCAACCGGGGTCAGCATGACATCAACGTCGGCAAACGCCTTGATGAAGTCGTTCATGATGAGTGTGCGCACCTTTTGGGCCTTGACGTAATAGGCGTCATAATAACCGGATGACAGGGCGTAGGTGCCGATCATGATGCGCCGCTTGACTTCGCTGCCAAACCCTTCGCTGCGGCTTTTGGTCATCATGTCGATCAGGCCTTCAGCCTTATCGCTTCGGTGGCCGAAGCGTACCCCTTCGTAACGGGCCAGGTTGGAGCTGGCTTCAGCGGTGGCGATCAAATAGTAGGTTGCCACGGCATAGTCGGTGTGCGGCAGAGAAATATCGACAAATTCGGCACCGAGGCTGCGGTAGGTTTCGATGGCCTCTTGCATGGCTTTCTGCACGTCCGGATCGAGACCGTCAATGAAATATTCTTTCGGCAGGCCGATTCTCAACCCCTTTACTCCCCGGGTCAGAGAGGAGGCGAAGTCCGGTACCGGCGTATCAACACTGGTGGAGTCTTTGGGGTCGTGCCCGGCAATTGCCCCCAGCATGATGGCGCAGTCGGTTACATCGCGGGTCAGCGGCCCGACCTGGTCCAGTGAAGATGCATAGGCGATCACGCCGTAGCGTGACACCCGGCCGTAGGTCGGTTTCAGGCCAACACAGCCGCAGTGGGAGGCAGGCTGGCGGATGGAGCCGCCGGTGTCGGTGCCGAGGGTGGCGATAGCCTCCCGGGCGGCCACTGCGGCCGCGGAACCGCCCGACGATCCTCCAGGAATACAGGTGGTGTCCCACGGGTTGCGGCAGGAGCCGAAGGCGCTCGATTCGTTTGAGGAACCCATGGCAAACTCATCCTGATTCAACTTGCCAAGCAGGACAGCGCCCTGGTCGCGAAGCTTTTCCCAGGAAGTGGCGCTGTACGGGGGGATGAAATTGTCAAGAATGCGGGAACCGCAGGTCGTACGGGTGCCTTCAGTCAGGAAGATATCCTTGAGAGCCAGTGGAATGCCGGTTAGCGGGGTGCACTCTCCTGCAGCAATCTGCCGGTCGGCGGCTGTTGCCGCAGCGATGGCCACTTCCGGAGTTACCGTGATAAAAGAGCCGATCCGGGGCTCGACGGATGCAATACGCTCCAGCATGGTAGTTGTGGCTTCCACGGAGGAAATCTGTTTCCCCTTCAGAGAGGTGTGGAGTTCGTGGATGGTCATGTCAAATATATTCATGGTAAAGATTCCTTGCTATTCGATAACTTTCGGTACGGCGAAAAAAGATCCTGCTCGCTCGGGAGCATTGGCCAGCGCTTTTTCAAGACCGATTGACGGCTGTACGGCGTCGGCGCGGAAGGCATTTTCCATGGGGACGGCGTGGGACGTCGGCACAATTCCGTCCGTATTCAGCTCTTTCAGCTTTTCCGCATACCCGAGGATCGCGCCCATCTGTCCGGCAAACAGCTCTTTTTCTCCGGAGGAAAGCTCCAGTCGGGCCAAACGCGCAACATGCTCGACATCTGCTACTGTTATCTTCATAATGACAGCTCCAAAAAATCTGATAATTGACGCGTGGTTGTAACATGAAATCAGTTCTGATACAACATTGATCAAGCCAATTAGTTGCCCTGTTAATTTTTTCCTTGACACGCTCTCACGCTTTCAGTAAGTTACACCTCTTCAAAAAAATCATGGCCTGTATTCACATACAGGTTGTACCGCGGGCGAGGAATTTATGAAAACAGAAGTTGCTAAAGCAGAAAATGTAAAACGTGACTGGTACATTGTTGATGCTCAGGATGCCGTTCTGGGCCGTC
>MGZJ01000077.1:40096-50733 GCA_001802645.1 Geobacteraceae bacterium GWC2_53_11
CAATCATTCCGGCTATGTCGGCGGGTTGAAAGAGATCACAGCTGGCAAACTGCTTGAGAAAAAGCCGGAAGATCTTATCAAGAGAGCTGTTAAAGGGATGCTCCCCAAGAACAAACTTGCCCGGGCCATGCTCAGCAAGCTTAAGATCTATGCGGGATCAAGTCATCCACACGCAGCTCAGCAGCCCAAGAATCTGGCACTTTAATACTCTCAAGGAGAAAAAGATATGGCAGCTGTAACTTATTACGGAACAGGCAAGCGCAAGAGCTCAATCGCTCGTGTATGGCTCAAGCCTGGCGAAGGCAAATTTACTGTTAATCACAAAACCCTCGATCAGTATTTTGGTCGTGAAACCTCTAAAATGGTTGTTCGTCAGCCGTTCGAGCTGGTTGAAAAAGTTGGCATTTTTGATGTGTATGTCACTGTTTCCGGTGGCGGCGATACCGGCCAGGCCGGTGCCATCAAGCACGGCATCACTAAAGCTCTGCTGCTGCACGATCCCGAACTGCGCGGCGTCCTCAAAAAAGCCGGCTTCATCACTCGTGACTCACGCGTGAAAGAGCGTAAGAAATACGGCAGAAAAGCTGCTCGCGCCCGCTTCCAGTTCTCCAAGCGTTAATCGCTGGGTTGGTTGCACAGGTATGTTACAAGGGGAAATCCGAAAGGGTTTCCCCTTTTTTTTTCTTGGCTCATTTCAGTTCATTCAACGAAAAAAAGGGCTGTCAGGAAATTATTCCTGGCAGCCCTTTGGGTATTACTGAATGTCTCGGTGCGCATTCAGACCTATTTCTGTGCGATATACTCCCGGGCTTTCTGAATCCGGCGGATCGTTTCTTCCACACCCAGCGTAACCACAATTTCACCGATTCCCGGAGCCTGTGTGCCTCCTGAAAGCGCGATCCTGGTTGGTTGCCCAACCTGTCCCATCTTCCACCCTTTTTCCGTGCAGACATCTTTGAAAAGCGCATCTATGCCATGCACGTCGGCTTCCGTGGCTGAGGCTAGTTTTTCGGCTACCGTATCCAGAACGGCGACGAGCAGCTCCTTGTCAAACTTGGCCAGGGCCGCATCGTCATAGCCGGTCGGTGCGTTGTAGTAAAATACCGCACGTTCCGCCATTTCTTCCAAAGTCTGGGCACGCTCCTGAAGTGTCTTGACCACCGCCATCAGGTCAGGGCCGTTCAGGGTTGTTACCTCGCGCTTGGAGAGGTGGGGCAACAGAAGGTCGGCCAGGCGTTCGGGGTCACCGTTTTTGATGTAGTGAGCATTCAGCCAGAGCAGCTTTTCCGTATTGAAGACCGAGGCAGAGCGTCCCACATTGTGTATGTCGAATTTCTGCACCATTTCGTCACGGCTGAAAATTTCATCATCACCGTTGCTCCATCCCAGGCGCACCAGATAATTGTTCAGAGCCTCCGGTAAAAAGCCCATATCGCGGTATGCAATAACGCTGGTGGCACCATGGCGCTTGGAGAGACGCGCCTTGTCGGAGCCGAGGATCATCGGCACATGGGCGAACTGAGGCACCGGAAAGCCGAGCGCTTCGTAGAGCTGGACCTGACGAGGCGTGTTGTTAACATGGTCATCGCCGCGAATGACCGTTGTGATGCGCATGCTGGCATCATCGATCACTACACAGAAGTTGTACGTCGGTGTGCCGTCGGTGCGCTGGATGATCAGGTCATCCAACTCATCATTCGGAAAGGTGATGGTTCCTTTGATCAAATCATCGAATGAGGTTACGCCCCCCTGGGGAGCCCGGAAACGGATGACATACGGCTGGCCTACGGGCTGTTCAGTCCGTTCACGACAAGTGCCGTCATATTTCGGTTTGCGCCCTTCCTGCATGGCCAGATTGCGTTTGGCATCAAGCTCTTCGGAGGTGCAGTAGCATTTGTAGGCTTTGCCTTCATCAACCAGCTTCTGCACGTATTCTTTATACAGGGGAAACGAATCGGACTGATAAAACGGCCCTTCGTCCCACTCCAAGCCGAGCCACTTCATTCCCTCCAGTATGGCATCCACGGATTCCTTGGTGGAGCGCTCCACATCGGTATCTTCAATACGCAGAATGAATGTACCCCCCTGCTTTCTGGCCAACAGCCAGTTGAAAAGCGCCGTACGGGCACCACCCACATGAAGATATCCCGTGGGGCTGGGGGCAAAACGGACTCGAAGTTCGGACATTAAAAGTACTCCTTTGTATAGGTACTATCTGCGTTAACTGTGTGGCGGCACTATAGCATTCCCGGTAACGCCAAAAAAGTATTTTCTGCCCGAATGGGGCGCTTTTAGCTTTGACACACTGCGGCACAGTTATGCTACTATGCCCCCAAAACATTGTTTTGGGGGTTGTGATGCAAACCATAGATTCCTTGATCAGGGAGAGCTGTCAGAAATACAGCGACCAACCGGCACTGCGCTATAAGCTTGCCGGGGTTTGGCACAACATGACCTATGGAGCTCTGTGGGAGCTTTCTGACCGGATCGCTGCAGGTATGATCAAGAGTGGTTTCAATTGTGGCGACCACGCTGCTTTACTGGCACCATCGTCGCCGCAGTGGGTGGCTTCCTATCTGGGAATTCTCAAAGCTGGCGGCGTCGTGGTGCCGATTGATAAGGAGCTGAAAGCGGCAGAACTGCGCCATGTACTGGCGGACTGCGACGCCCGTTTTGTGTTCAGTGCGCCGCCGTGTCTTGACCTGCTGCTGGATATCTTTCCAAATATCCCGACTCTGGAGCGCATTATAACTCTTACGCCGATTGCAACCGACAGTGCTGATTCCCAGGTTGTACAGGTATTGGATGCTCTGATTGAAGAGTGGCGCGATCTGGTTTCCACCGTGAATCTGCCGTCAGAACGGCGCACGACACTGGAAGTGCTGGCTCGCCAGGCGCATCGCCTCTTATGTTCTTCGTCGTCTGAAACCGGAGCTGTAACACCGAACGATCCCTTCGATCCGGCGGAGCGGCTCCGCAACAAGCTTACCCGCGAGGGAAAGTTCCTGTCGCTTAACACCCTCTGCCACAGTGCTCCGCTCCCGGAAAAACCACGCAACCATACGGATACGGCGGTAATTCTCTACACATCAGGGACAACGGGCCGCTCCAAAGGGGCCATGCTGAGCCATGACAATATTGTCTCCAATATCAAAGGAGCCGCGGCGCATTTTCAGCTCGACAACAGCATTCACACGCTGTCATTTCTGCCGATCAATCACGTCTTCGAGCAGGTCTGCGGCATCCTTCTGCCGCTGTCGCTGGGGGGGATGGTTTCTTTCTGCGAATCGCTGAAGAAGCTGGGGGAAAATCTGGCAGAAGTCAAACCGACCTTCTTTCTCGCCGTGCCGGCTGTGTACCGGATGATCCTTGATCGGATCACCAAAAATGTTAATGCCAAAAAGCTCTCGCAACTGCTGTTCTCGGTCCCTCTTACACGCCCCATCGTCACCTCGAAAATCCGCCAGACGTTCGGCTCAGGCACCATATTCATCAGCGGCGGCGCGGCCTTGGATCCGGCTATTGCCAAAGGGATGACGGAATTCGGTCTATCGATCTATCAGGGGTACGGCATTACGGAAACGTCACCTATTATCAGCGCCGAGCAGCCGGGAGCCAAACGACTTGGCACTATCGGTCGTGTGTTGGGTCGTGTTGAAGTACGGATTGATGAGCCGAACGATGATGGTGTCGGCGAGATAGTGGTAAGGGGGCCGAATGTCATGCAGGGATATTACAAGAATCCCCAGGCCACGGTGGAGGTGCTTTCCGATGGTTGGTACCGTACCGGCGACCTCGGCTTTCTCAGCCCCGACGGCTTTCTAACGATCAGCGGTCGGGTCAAGAATCTGATCGTTACCCCTAACGGCAAGAATGTTTATCCGGAAGAGGTGGAAAACGAACTGCTCAAAAGCCAGTTCATAGCCGAGGTTATGGTTTACGGCCACGGGATAGGCACCGCATCCGAGGAGATTCACGCAATTATTTTTCCGAATCAGGAGGCGCTCGACCATCAATGCCGCATTGACGGCAACTGCCCTATGAGCGAGGCCGATGTTGAAGCGTTGCTGCGGGTTGAAGTTCAAAAAGCCTGTAACAGTCTGGCTGATTACAAGCGGGTGCGGAAGTTTACGATCCGGGAGGATGAATTCCCCAAGACAACGACCCGCAAGATCAAGCGGTTTGCCGTGGAGGCAAGTATTTCAACGGGGCATTGAGCTGAATATTTGTGGTCAGGCGACCCGGCACCCCTGCCAACTGCCGCGCCGAGTCAATTCATTGACAATGGCATACCACATCTGGTTGTTCTTCAGTCCCCATTGCGGGGCGACGCAAATATCAAGTGGTGCTGAGCCGTACAGCCGCTGAATGGTTACGTGCGGCGGCAGCAGTTCGAGAAAATCGGCGATCGTCGTAATATATGCTTCCAGAGTAAGCGGGGTAAATTCCCCACGGCGATACAACTCCGCCAGTTCGGTCCCTTCCACTGCGTGAAGCTGGTGGAGCTTGAGCGAGTTGATCGGCAGGCTGGTCACTAGTTCGGCTGTTTTCAAAAAATCCGCAGCACTCTCCCCAGGAAAACCGTAAATGAGATGGGCACAGATGTCAAAATTCCGACCAGCAGCCCGATTGACCGCCTGAACAAAGTCCTCCAGGGTATGGCCGCGGTTGATGCGGTCCAGGATGGCGTCATCCATGGATTGTAGGCCGAGTTCAAGGCAGACGTATTTTGTGCGCGCTATGTCCGTCAGCAGATCGAGCGCCTCATCGGTCAGCGAATCAGGGCGTGTACCGACTGAGATGCCGATCACATCAGGGTGATCGAGAGCCCGATGATACAAGTCAGACAGCAGGTCCACCGAACCGTAGGTGTTGGTATACTTTTGAAAGTAAATGATGAATTTCCTGGAGCCGAGACGGGCGCGGTGGTAAGCCATCCCGGTCGCCATCTGTTCCTCAAGCGGGACAACCGCCTGGGTTTCCTTAGGGGAAAACGACACGTTGTTGCAGTAAATGCAGCCGCCTGTCCCTTTGCTGCCGTCACGGTTAGGGCAGGTAAAACCGGCATCGACATTGACCTTGCTGATCCGGACGCCGAAGCAGCGCCGCAGATAGTGACCGTAGGAGTTGATATGAAGGTGCGGGTGGATTAGTTCGTCAGGTGTGTTGGACATACTCTTCTATCTTTTTCAGCAGGGTGGTGGTGGCAACGTTCGGATCAGCAGCCGCCAGTATGGCAGATATAACTGCTATACCCGCACTATTGGCGGACAGTACTTCGGTGATGTTTGCCTGAGAGATCCCACCCAGGCCGATAACAGGAATATTCAGAGTTGAGGCTGCGGTTGCCAGTTTTGTGACACCGCAAGGAGAGCCAAAGGCCATTTTCGATGGGGTTGCATACACCGGGCCGAAGGTGACAAAATCAGCGCCGTCAGCCTGGGCACGTTCAGCTTCGTCAATAGCATGTGCAGAGTAGCCTATTATTTTATCGTCACCAAGTATCCGCCTGGCGGCTGCCACAGGCATGCTGCTGATTCCGATGTGAACTCCATCAGCCCCAACCGCCAACGCCATATCGGGGCGATCATTAATAATAAGCCGGGCGCCGTAATCGGAAGTGAGCCGTCTCATTTCAGCGGCTAACCTGAACAGGGCTGCCCCGGACAAATCTTTTTCACGCAGCTGGACGGCCTTGACACCGCCGTCAAGCGCTTGGCGCACAACGTCCAGCTGCGGCCTGCCTGCGGTTTGATGCCGGTCCGTTATCAGATACAGGCTGAAGTCGGCTATCAACATCTAGAAGACGGAATTCAATTGATCAAACCATCCAGCGGGCTGGAGGCATTTGCGTAGAGCTTACGCGGAATCCGGCCGGCCTTGAACGACAATCGACCTGCAATAACCGCCAGCTTCATCGCTTCCGCCATGGCGATCGGATCCTGTGCCCCGGCGATGGCGGTATTCATCAAAACTCCGGCGCAACCGAGTTCCATGGCGATAGCGGCATCGGAAGCCGAGCCGACCCCGGCATCGACGATGACCGGAACGCTGACATTCTCCAGAATGATTCTGATGTTGTACGGATTGCGAATGCCGAGCCCGCTGCCGATAGGAGCCCCGAGCGGCATGACAGCGGCACAACCGAGATCTTCCAGCTTTTTGCAGACAATGACGTCATCGCTGCAGTACGGCAGGACGGTGAATCCCTCGGCTACCAGAATCTTTGCCGCTTTGAGCAGTTCTTCGTTATCCGGGAACAGGGTTTTCTCATCTCCCAGCACCTCAAGCTTGACGAAATCAGACATGCCTGCTTCCCGGGCAAGGCGGCAGGTTCTAACCGCATCGTCTGCCGTGTAGCAACCGGCAGTATTGGGAAGCAGAGTGTACTTCTTCAGGTCGATGTAATCAAGCAGCGACTCTTTGCTCCGGTCAAGATTTACCCGTCTCACTGCCACAGTAATAATCTCTGCCCCGGACATTTCCAGTGCCTGTGCGGTCTGTTCAAAGCTGGCATACTTGCCGGTACCTACCATAAGGCGTGACGTAAATTCGCGTCCGCCAATGATCAACTTGTCTGAGGTCTGTGTCATCCGGTTATCCTCCGCCAACAAAATGGACTATTTCTATTTTATCGCCATCCGAAAGAAGCTGCTTTTCATAATCCGCCTTCGGAACGATGTCGGTATTCAGTTCGACCGCCACCCTCTCACGACTGATGCCGAGCTGTTTTAACACTGTTTCAACTGATGCACCCTCAACCGTCTCAAGAGACTCACCATTCAGAATAATTTTCATAGAGATCTCCACAAACAAAAAAAACCGCAGCAGCGGCTTGTTTAAATACATCAATCGACGCGCTTCCCTACGCCGGCATTACCCGGATCAGGTACGAAGGGTCGCGGTACATACCGCTCTCAGTCGAAACTCCCCTAGCTTTTGTGCCAAGGTAGATGATTGCCGCTCCTCTGTCAATTCAATTTTCCCGAGTAATGCGTCCAAATTCCCCTGACTTTTTTTCAGCAACTTCCTGCTATCTATTGAAATTGTGGTATATTTCTGGCATGGTGTCCGCCGATGGTCGGCTAGTTCTTCCAAATATAGAAAGAGGAGGACGGTAAAGAGTGGCAGATAAACGAGATATCAGACGCATCAAGAAGCGCATTACCATCCGTTTCGGCATTGATGACGCTGCGCGTGTCGCTTTTACGGAAGACATTTCCATGACCGGCCTGTTTATCAAAACGCCCAATGTTATCCCTCCCAATTCTAAAATCAGAATCGAAATTGAACTTCCTGATCGTCCTCTGGTCTCTTTGGATGCTCGCGTCATGTGGGCAAAAAAGGTTCCGGCAAATCTGTTTCATCTGGTTAAAAAAAGCGGCATGGGTGTCCGTTTTTTGCGATTTCATTCCGGAGAAGACGCTTTTGACGACTATTTCGAGAGTATTGCCACGCCACCACCTCTAAGTTGACGGAGACCCTTACATAACTATGTGCAAGAAGATATTTATCGGAGCTACAGGTCAGCATTGCGGCAAGACAACCATCAGTCTTTCCCTGATGCATCTGGCTCGAAAAAAGTATGCCCGGGTGGGCTTTATGAAACCGATCGGCCCCAAGTGGATAGATTTCAACGGTTCAATGGTCGATAAAGATGCCGCCATGTTCTCCTGTGTTTTCAATATGGTAGAGGATGTCGAACTCATGTCGCCGGTAACGTTGACCCCCGGAACTACGCGCAGGTACCTTGATGGTGAAATTGACGCAGAAGCACCGCGCAAGGCGATTCGTTCGGCGTGTGATGAACTGGAAAAAAAATATGATTTTCTGATCATCGAAGGCGCCGGTCATGGCGGCGTCGGCTCGGTTGTGGGGATGAATAATGCCCAGATAGCCGCTGAACTGAATGCGCCGGTGCTTCTGGTCACCGGTGGCGGCATCGGCAATGTCATTGATGCTGTTGAACTCAATCTGGCACTCTACCAGAGGGAACGTGCAGATGTCCGGGTTATCATGGCTAATAAGCTTGTTTCTGCAAAAAGGGTCAATACACTCGGCTATCTTGAAAAAGCGTTTCAAGGCAGCGGTGTCATGGTGACGAGTGCCTTTGATTATTTGCCGACCCTGGCGGATCCGAGCCTCCTTCACATCGCAGACCTTCTTCAGCTTCCTCTCCACGGAGACCCGGTAGATCGGAGCCGTCTCTGCCACAATATTCAGCTGGGTGCGGCCTCTTCACAACGGGTTATTGACAATCTGGAAGAATCAACGCTGCTTATTGTTACCAGCTCCCGGGATGAGTTGCTGGTAACCGCCTCGTCGCTTCACCATATCCCGGAGTACAAGAAAAAACTGGCTGGCCTGGTTATCGGCGGACATGTGGCTGTATCTGATATTACCCAACGTATTATCGACGACAGCAACATCCCCTACATTCGCATCGAAGAAACGTCGTCAGAAATATTTTATCAGCTGCGTGAACATGTCTCAAAAATCGGTCCTGAAGACCGTGAGAAGATTGAACTCATAAATTCGATTGCAGAGCGGCATATCAACTTTGAAGCAATTGATGCCATAATCTGAGCGGAACCTTGCAGAGTCGCCAAAAGAGTAAATAGTTCTTGACCTTATACCGCTTTTGATATTTATAGAAACGTACTCATAAGTCTGGCGGAGCCTACATGATTGCAGTGACACGTCTGGATAAACAGCTGATGTACCTGAACCCGGACCATATTATCTGTATCGAGGAAACGCCGGATACCGTCATTACCCTTTTTAACGGTAACCGGTATATTGTGATCGATCGGGCGAGCACCATCATAAGCCGAATTATCGCGTTTCGTGCCAGAATTTCGCACAGGGCTTCTCTTCCGGCGGCCAAGCGGTACCTCGGACGTGCACTCGCTCCTCAGCAGAATGTGCCAAATGCTTCTGATGAGGGGACATCCCTTCATTCAGCGGGAGGGCAGAATCAGACACCATTTCACAGTCGGGATTACTAGCGTATGGATTTAGCTACCATAATAGGGTTGGTGATGGGCTTCGGCGCTATTTTTGGCGGCGCAGCGATCGAAGGCGTCCACATTTCGGCGCTGATACAGCCTACTGCTGCAATGATCGTTCTGGGGGGTACTTTTGGTGCCGCGTTCGTTTCTTTTCCTTTGCCGGCGATCATTGGCGCGCTGAAAAGCGTCAAAGTTGCATTCCTGCCTGCAAAAGTAGATCACGAACAGGTCGTAAAAGACATCATTAATTACGCAACCAAGGCCCGCCGCAATGGTTTGATTTCGCTAGAGCAGGAAGCCCAGTCGGCACGTGATCCCTTCATCAAGAAGGGGATTTCACTGGTTGTTGACGGCATTGATCCGCAGAAACTGCGCGAGACGCTTGAAGCAGACATCATGGCATACGAAGACCATACCAAACACAGCGTTGAATTCTACGAAGCAGCCGGTGGATATTCGCCGACCATCGGTATTATCGGCGCCGTTCTCGGCCTGATCCACGTTATGGGTAACCTCTCGGATACCTCCAAGCTCGGAGGCGGTATCGCCGTTGCTTTTGTTGCCACTATCTACGGCTTGATCGTCGCCAACATCATCTGCCTGCCGATTGGAAACAAGATTAAAATCCGTATGAAAGAAGAAGTGTTGCGACGGGTCATGATTCTGGAGGGGCTGATTGCCATTCAGAATGGCGAAAACCCTCATTTCATTGAACAGAAACTAATGGCCTTTGTAGGCGGCCACTAACCTGCCATGGCACTCAAAAAAGAACCTGAAAAACACGCAAACCATGAGCGCTGGCTCGTTTCCTATGCCGACTTTATCACGCTGCTGTTTGCCGTCTTTGTTGTGCTGTATGCCATGGGACAGAGCGACAAGAAAAAAGTCGAAGAGGTCATGCAGGCGATTCAACAATCCTTTGGCATGGCAACGGCTGGCGCCACTGCTCCGAAAGTCAACGTCATCGCCTCCCAGTCAATTACCGTAATTCCATCTCTCAAGCCGGATATTAAAGTGGCGCCAATGGGAAGAGCTCGCACCGGTCAGGCAAAGACACGTGCTGAAGAAAAGGATTTTCGCCAAATCAAATCAGCAGTGGAAGCATATCTGGTTAAACAGGGTGCCCAGAACAAGGTAACCCTGGAGATAACCCGACGTGGTCTGATCGTCAGCCTCAAAGAGGCCGGTTTTTTCAACTCCGGCCAGGCAAGCATCAAACCCGAGGCATACGACCTGATCAACACTATTGCCGAGGTGATGACCCAATACAACAACCCGCTGCGTGTCGAAGGGCATACCGATAACGTCCCGATCAGCACATCCCAGTTTCCGTCCAATTGGGAACTGTCAACAGCCCGGGCAACAAACGGCTTGAAATACCTGTTGAGGAATTTCGACGTTGATGCCAATAAAATCTCTGCCACAGGATTCGCCGAATACAGGCCAATCGCCGACAACGCCACTGCTGAAGGACGCGCCAAAAACCGGCGGGTCGATCTTGTTATGCTCTCTGCGGAAGCAGAACATGGCGAACCCTGAGCTGGCCACATCTCATCCTAAACCTCTTTCCTAGGTCCTTCGTCTGAAAATGTACACCGCAGAATCCAGTTCCGGAGGCAGCACAAG
>MGZJ01000077.1:50747-59917 GCA_001802645.1 Geobacteraceae bacterium GWC2_53_11
CATCCTCTTCAAAATCAAAAGCAGACTGCTGCCGATAATCATCCCAGTTTCCTGCCGCAAAACGGTGGCGACTACCGATAACGATATACAGCTGAACACTTCCCGTTCTGAACACGTGCCGTTCAAAGGTGTTTCCTGCAGGTGGCCAGGAGCAGAGCACAACTTCGGGAGCATGTTTGCGCAAAGCCTGTTGGGCGTCCTGTTTGATGACGTACTCCGGGTAGGTGACTTCATTCTTCCAGCTATGGTCGTCGCACGCCATGATACTGACACCACTGTTGGTCAGGAATCGCGTCAACGTTCCGTCTCCAGCGGCAACCTCCAGGCAGGCCCGTGTGCCTATCAGGGCAGCAAGCTCGCTTACCAGTTGCTGCGAGTAGAAACAATAAATTCCCTTTGATTGAACCAGTGGAATCAGCAGCCGTCTCTGCCATACCAGCGGCCAAATCAGGCGAAACCAGAACATGGAAACCGGTTTACGCACAAGATCTTCCGCAAAAAGAACTTTATGAGCAAGATAGCCATTCAGTGCATTGAAGCGGACCTTCCCACTTTGAACGCCGGTTGCTTCAGAAACCAGATGCTGTTTTATGGCCAAATGTGCCATGCGCGTTTGTACCGCTTGATGCGCCAGTGCGATGGCAATTTTAAAATCACCGCGACTGCTCTGCAACCTTTTCTCCAGCAGGCTCTCCGTCTGCTTCATCCGTTTGAGATACCCCGGTAACCCTGCTGATGTGCCATCCGCAACAATCCTCGCCAGTTCCTGACGGACAGTCTCTCGCAGTTCCGGGAATTCCGCGCCCAGATCGTCCAGGGTCGGCTTCGACTGCAACCATTTCAACACGGTTTCCGGATGCTTGTTCTTCACGCCAATTTCCTAACTTTCTGTTGAACTGTTTTTTTGTTAGCGACTTATTCTGTCATGCCCTTCTGTTACACTGCATATCATATAAAACAGCGGGGGGGATATATGGAAGCGATCATGATAGCAGGAGTTGCGGTTGTAGCCGTAGGGGGTTGGTATTCAGCACTCGATATGCTGGCAGACATGGGAATCAGATTCAGGAAGAACAGTGCCGGCATCAAGAGCAGTTATAACCTAACCAACAGTTTCCCGGCGCAGCGCAGGATCGAGCAGATGGCGGGGATGAACATTTGACAGGGCTTTCAGCAGGCTGCTTTTAACATGCGGGATATCGACCTGCAACTCTTTAAGGAGACGCTTCATCCGCTTGCGCTGCATGTCTGCGGTACCGCAAACAGGACAGCAGCAACAGACTACCGGTAACTTCGCTAGGCGGGAAAACGCTATAATATCCTCTTCAGCAAGATAGACCAGCGGCCTGATGACGGTAATAACGCCATTATCTGCCAGCATGGATGCAGACATGGACTTGAGAGAACCAACGAAAAACTGGTTTAGCAGCAATGTTTCTATGAAATCATCCTGGTGGTGGCCGAGTGCTAGTTTGTTGCACCCCAAAGTCTGGGCGGTTTCGTAAAGAGCTCCCCGTTTCAGGCGGGAACAGATTGAGCAGTAGGAAGATCCGGGGCGCCGCTTTTCTTTGATAATTTCATAATGCTCACTCGGTACCATCCGGTAGGTGAAGCCGTTCTTTCGAAAGAACTCTTCTATGACATCCGTGCGGTAGCCTGGGTAGCCGGAGTCGATATTGACGGCAACCAGTTCAAAGGGCACCGGTGCCCTTCTACGCAACTCCTCCAGCAGCAGAAGCATGGTATAGGAATCCTTGCCGCCGGAAACAGCCACTGCAATACGATCACCTTTTTCAATCAGAGAAAAGTCCGCAATCGCTTTGCCAACCCCGTGGCGCAGCTTTCTGAACAGCTTGTCATCCTTGAATCCGGCGGAAGGATATATCACATCAAGTGTCCTCACTGCCGGACCCTCCCCAGGAAATCGCGCACCAGCGGAGCAAAGGTTTCATGTTCCAGCAAAAACGCGTCGTGGCCGTATGCCGAGGTAATCAGGTGGTACTCCGCACTCTTGCCGAGTTCCTTGAGACAGGTAGCCATCTCCTCGGTCTGATAGGGGGGGTAAAGCCAGTCGGAGCTGAACGCGTAAAACTGGATCGGCACCTGAACCTGACCGAACGCCTCCGCCATTGATTCATACCCCCAGGCGACATCGTAAAGATCCAGAGACTTGGCCAGATAGAGAAACGAGTTGGCGTCAAAACGGTCAACAAAATTGTAGCCGTTGTAATTCAGGTAGCGTTCAACCTCAAACTGGCCGAAAAAGTCGAATTTTCCGTCTCGGGCTGAAAAGCGCCGTCCGAACTTGGCATTCATCGATTCATCCGAAAGAAACGTTATGTGGCCGATCCCGCGGGCCAGCGCAAGGCCATCCTTGGGGTTGTACTTGTATTCCCCTTTGCGCCAGGTGGGGTCATTGAATATAGCCCAGCGGGCAACGGCGTTGAGTGATATCGCCTGTGGCGACGGGCGGGGCGTCGCGGCAAGAACGATCGCCGAGGCCAGGGAGTCAGGGTATTGGGTAGCCCATTCCAGGGCCTGCATCCCTCCCATACTTCCCCCCATGACAGTCAGCAGCCGTTCAATGCCAAGCCCATCAATCAGCAGTTTCTGGGCGCGCACCATGTCGCGGATGGTGATGACCGGGAAAGAGAGGTTATACCGCTTGCCGGTTTTGGGATTGATCGAGGTGGGGCCGGTAGAGCCGAAGCAGGAGCCGATGACATTTGAGCAGATGACGAAATATCGGTCGGTATCGAGCAGCCGACCGGGACCGACGATGGCATCCCACCACCCCGGCTTGGTTTCAGACTCGTTCCGCTTGCCGGCCAGATGCGCGTCACCCGTCCAGGCATGTTCGACCAGAATGGCGTTGTTTTTTTGCTCGTTAAGCGTACCGTACGTTTCATACACGAGCGTGATCGGAGCAAGAATCCGCCCGCTGTCCAGGCGGATGCCGGCATCAAAGGTTTTTGATTGCTCCAAGATGTAATTATCAGACATAAAAAGCCCTTCGCATTACGATGAGAAGGGCTGAAAAAACTGCACAGCACGCCTCTCATCTTTGCCTTTCGGCAGGATTTAGCACCTGGCGTCATAATGACCGGTTGCTGTGGCTTCGCAGGGCCTTTTCCCTCCACCACTCTCGATAAGCAGGTTCGTTGCCTGACGATACGAAATAAAACCTTATTTTGTCAATAAAATTGAGCGCCGTCATCTCAGGTGCAACTGCTCGTCCCGTCATCAAATTGAGTAGAAAACCACCCGTTTTTCTGGTATAAGGGCAACCCTGATCCTGATAAACATGGATTGTCATAGAGACTACACAACATTCACCGGAGTTATTATGAAGCGACTTGTTATTGCCTTGTTTATGCTTGCCGGAACAATGCTCGGCTGTGCCCAGAACCATTTCAATATTCCTGCTGAGAATTATGCTGAAAAAGTCAAGGTCCTTGGTGTCGCACCGATTCTTATCGATGCCGATTCCGATATCGTTTACCCGCAAAAAGAGCTGCTGATCCCGCTTATTGCCGAACTTAACAGAAAATATGAGCCTCTGCTGGTGCGCAAGCTTCAAGGTACCGGCAACTATTATGCGGTCACGTTGCTGGCTGATGAGCCGCAACAGCTTTTCAGCTCGCTGGTGGCCCGCCGTGAGAAACGGGATGACGCAAACACCCAGTACAACAAGTACTTCTGGAAAAAGGATGAAATAGGTGACTATATCAAGAAAAACCGGCTTGATGCAGTCATGGTGGTCGTCGTCAGCGGCTTGACAAAAACCAGCAAAATATTTTCCAGCAATCTGCTGACCTCTCTTGAAACCAACTTTAACTTTTTAACGATGACAGCCCAGATAGTCGGCCCTGACGGAACGGTTCTGTGGGAATATCCGAATTTCCGCGGTCGCTTGCTGCCTTACTACCCGCTCGTGAACCTTCAGTACCCCGATTTCAGCGAATCGGAAGCAAATGTCTCCCGTAAAACAGAAGTGCGCTTCAAGTCCCTTGACGGTATTCGCCGCTATCTTGAGCTGAAAAAGAGCGATATGTTGTTCCGCGAAACCCCTGAGCCGGAAGTCTACGGAAGATTGTTCGATGAAATTACCTCGTTGGCCAAGCACTCCATCGAGAAGCAGACCAAAGGAGCCACGGACGGTAAAACCCAGACTTCTGCGGAAGGAGCTCAGAAAACGGTTCCAGCTGCTGAAGTGGCATCTCCGGCAGAACCGGCAAAAGCCGGCGAGACACCGGCCACAGCCCCCAAGTGAAATAGTTCCAGACAACGAGCCTTTTGTTTTGACATAAAGGCAGGATTTTGCGACAATTTCACCTTTGTGCACCAAACACGGACCGGAAAGAACCCATGATACTTTCACCCAGCGACATAGCGCTCCCCCGCGGAGTCAGTGATTTTCTGCCGGAAGCTGCCGCAAAAATCGGCTCAATTGAAGATCGTCTGCTGCGAGTCTTTGAACTATGGGGTTTCCGTCGTGTAATCACTCCCCGGCTCGAATATGAAGATGTCCTGGCCACCGGTATGGGCGATGAACTCAAAGGGAAATCCTATCGTTTTGATGATCGCCAGTCGGGACGGCTGCTGGCGCTCCCGCCGGATATTACCCCGCAAATAGCCCGTATTGCAGCCACCCGCATGACGACCCTGCCGCTTCCGCACCGTATCAGTTACAGCGAGCGGGTATTGCGGCAGACCGAAATCCAGGCAGGGCGCAGCCGGGAAATTTTTCAGACCGGTGTCGAGCTGATCGGCCTGGATTCGCCGGAGGCGGATGCCGAGATGATTGTTATGGCGATTGAAGCCATGCAGGTGCTGGGACTCGATGGTTTTACGATTGATCTCGGTCAGGTTGAATTTTGCCAGGGAGTTTTTCAGGCGTCCGGGCTAACAGGCGAGCCTCTTCAGAAGATGCGCGAAGCGGTGTCACGCAAGGACAGCTCGGCAGTGGCTGCCCTGCTCAACGAGCACTCCGTTTCTCCCGGGTCTGCCGGCGAATTGAATGCTCTGCCGCGACTTTTCGGTGGGCGGGACGTACTGAAAACGGCAAAGGAAATAGTTACCAACCCCCGCTCTCTGGCCGCGCTTGAAAATCTGCAGCAGGTGCTTGACATTCTGGATATTCACGAAGTGTCCGACTTCCTCTCCATTGACCTTGGTGAGACGCGAGGGCTGGATTACCATTCCGGCATCACGTTTGAAGGATTTGTTACCGGTTTTGGCGAACCGGTCTGCAGCGGCGGACGCTATGACAACCTGACCGGTCGTTACGGTTGTGCCGCCCCGGCCACCGGGTTTACCTTTAACCTGCTCAACCTGCTCCAGACCGTCGAACGGAGACCGGAACTGCAAGGGGGCGCGGCAACCGATTTTCTGCTGTTTAATACCTGCAGTGACCGGCGTGACGTACTACAGGTTGCCCGGCAGCTCCGCGCATGGGGATATACCACCGCCCGCGACATCATTCGGCGGGATTTTACCCAATCACTGGAATACGCGAAAAAAATGAATATCCGCTGCATGCTGGTCATCAGCGATGATCCGAACTATAAGGCCGTCCGCAGTCTAGATGGATGTATAATCCCGATCGACAAAGGCATGATTGCCCGGCCGGGACTTCTGAACTATATCGAAGAAAGCCAGGGAGAAAACTGAACATGGCAAACGTGGTTGTAGTAGGCGCACAATGGGGCGATGAAGGAAAAGGCAAGGTCGTTGATATTTACACTGAGCATGCCGATGATGTTGTCCGCTATCAGGGGGGTAACAACGCCGGGCACACCTTGGTAGTCGGCAATGAAAAAGTTGTCCTGCACCTGATACCTTCAGGCATTCTGCACGAAGGCAAACGCTGCATAATCGGTAACGGTGTGGTCCTCGACCCGGAAGTATTCATCAAAGAGATTACCAAGCTCAAAGAGTCGGGACGAATCAAGGATGATGCCTGCCTGCTGTTGTCAGAATCGCTGCACATTATCATGCCATACCACAAGCGCATCGACATCGCCCGTGAAGCAAAGAGCGGCGACAAGAAGATCGGCACCACCGGTCGCGGCATCGGCCCCTGCTACGAGGACAAGATCGGCCGTCGTGGTATCCGCCTGATGGATCTTATTGATGCCGATACTTTTGCCCGCAAACTGAAAGAGTTTCTGGTCGAAAAGAACTTTCTGCTGGAGAACTTTCTGGGCGAGCCTCCTTGCAGCTTTGATGAAATTTATGCTGAATATCAGGGGTATGCAGACGTTCTGCGCCGCTATGTTGCCGATACAGCCCTGATTCTCAACAATGATATCAAGGCAGGTAAAAAAGCGCTGTTTGAAGGGGCGCAAGGTACGTTGCTCGATATCGACCATGGTACCTATCCGTTCGTCACGTCATCATCTACCTGTTCCGGTGGCGCCGCAACCGGTTCCGGCGTCAGCCCGCGTGAAATTCACGAGATCATCGGCATATCGAAAGCATACGTAACCCGCGTCGGCAGCGGCCCATTCCCAACCGAACTGAACGATACCTTTGGCGAAGAGCTGCGCAGAATAGGCGGCGAGTTCGGTGCGACAACCGGCCGTCCGCGCCGTTGCGGCTGGTTCGATGCCATGGTGGTTCGCTATGCCGTTCGGGTCAACGGCCTGACCGGGATAGCCCTGACCAAACTCGATGTACTGTCGGAATTCGACACCATCAAAGTCTGCACCGGGTACACCTGTGACGGGAAAACTCTCGAAACGTTACCCGCGCAGCTGGAGCGGTTCGAAAAATGTCAGCCGGTCTACGAGGAACTCCCTGGCTGGAAACAGGATATTACCGCTGCCAGCAGCTTTGATGAACTCCCGGCAAACGCGCAATCATATGTCCGCCGCCTGGAAGAACTGGCCGGTTGCCCGATTGTGCTGGTTTCGGTCGGCCCTCGCCGCGATCAGACAATCACCATCAGGAATCCATTTGCCTGATAGTCTGAACGTTATACCGTGAAAGTAGAAAGGCCGACAATTTTGTCGGCCTTTCTACTTTCAACCTTGATTTCGCTATCATGCTGTCGTTTGTTTAACTTCTAAAAACCGCCGGCCGTCTGTCTTCTCCGGCAGTTCCACAAAGAGCCTGCTCCGGTAGCCGACGTCATGCGCGAGCTTTACACCCAGGCTGATGGAACGCTCTGCTTCAGCCATCTTTGCCGTTATTGTCCTGGCCGTGAGTGATGCGCCGCAACCGTCCAGCAGGAGCAGCAACGTCAGCCACTCGTACAGCTCCTCAAAGCGTTCCTTGCTGAACCATTCAACGCCGTCACTGGTATGATGCTGCAAAAACACCTGGCATGCCTCAAGCTCAAATAATCCCTGCATTTGCTGCAGCCCGCTTGCGGCGCTATCCCGCTTGTCCGACCGCCACCACTGGAGTAGTGCCGTGAGCAACAGGGCAGCGCGGATACCGAAGTCGGGATCACCATCCCGCTGCACAAACTTCCGCAACGTGCAGTCAAGCCCGCGGCTGACCGGGTCAAGCGATGTCTCCCGCAGAATCAACCATGCCAGCAACAGTATTTCCACCGCCCGATCCGAAAATCCGGCGGAGAGGCGGAGCTGGAACGAATGGGCATCAGCTGCTTTTGTCGAGTGATTCCGGAGTTCGGTGAAACGGGCAAACTGCTCAAGCGCATTGCTTATATGTTTTCGGGATTTCTTCGGTTTAGCTTTTCCGGCTGCAGTTTTCAGCGCATCTTCAGCGGCTTCCCGGTGGAGCAGTTCAATCGCCTGCCGCAACTCGGGATCCGATGCAACTGATTGCCCCGACTGGTCGTCCTCGGAAAGCAGCTCGAAGACGGCATGGAAGAGAGCGTTCAGCTCGCCATACAACATCTGTTTGCGTTCTTCCTCAAGAGAGATGACGCCGGACCCATTGAGATTCGCATGCAGCTGTTTCCAAGAATCATCCGCATCGTCCCGCACCTCCCGGAAATCCATGAAAACATGAAACTGATATTCTTTGAGTTCGGCATACAGACCTTTCTCCCGCAGTTCGTGCGCAGAACGGATATACTCCAGTCCCTCCGTCTGATCCCGGAATACCAGATAGCACCTCTCCTCATCAGGCACGACGAGCGCATCGGCCAGAGTCGTCCGGTCGAGCCGACCTCCTTCACTCTCTCCCGCTACCAGGAATGCCGCAGAGTCTCTGATCCAGCCTGATGTTGTCGCGTGGCTGTTGTGATAGAGCACCAGCGCACGATGTTCTCCGACGCGGTTTGAATAGGCGAAGACATTTTCATCGACACTGCCGCCGGCATAAAAATCGTACAGGACAAAGTTCTCCGAGCCGGAGAAAAGCCAACGGCGGCGCAGCAATGGGAAGATCCACATGTCATGGCCGCGTACCAGACCTTCGTCTACCTGTTCGTCCCAGTAGGCGCGTTTGTACTCCATGCCGTACTTCTCGTGAAATCCTTCGATCTGGCCGTGGCCAAACATCGGCAGGCCCGGCATGGTAGACAACAGCACGCAGGCGCCGAAATATTTGCCCTGTGAACCGAACTGGGCAACTGCCGTCTTCTCATCCGGGTTGTTCATGAAATTGACAAAACGCTTAAGGATTTCGTGGTTGAATTCCAGCACGTTTTTGATGGTGGTGCGATATTTGGCATTCTCTTCGGTCTTGAGCATGTTCATGAAAGCGCTATTGTAGACGCGATGCATGCCGAGTGTCCGGACAAAATACCCTTCCATCATCCAGAATGCCTCGGCCAGCAGCAGCGTGCCGGGCGCCTCTGCGGCGACACGATCCACCACCTCGCGCCAGAACTCCACCGGGAATACGGTGTCGAATTCTTCCTTGCTCATGCCGTGTTCGGCCCGTGACGGCACACCGCCACCAAGACCGCGCAGCGGAAACCAGAGCCGCTGATAATGTTTTTTGGCCAAGGTCATGGCGGCGTCGAAGCGGATAATCGGAAAATTGCGGGCCACATGGAGAATGGTCTGGATGACCGATTCACGAAGTTCGGGGATCAGGTAATTCAGCTGGGCGGTATCGTTCCAGGGGATGCTGGTGCCGTCGTTGCCGTGATAGATATAACGGGTTCGCCCGCTGTTGCGGTCATAATGCTTGAAGACTACGGCGGCATCGCTTTTGTTCCAGTAGCCATCTTCAACCTGCAGGCA
>MGZJ01000077.1:59969-68099 GCA_001802645.1 Geobacteraceae bacterium GWC2_53_11
GTATGACCCAGCGCGAATATATGCCGGTATGGTTCGGTACCATATCGCTTGCCAGGCGGATACCGCGTTTTCCTGCCCGCTCACGCAGGTTTGCCAGCGCATCCCACCCGCCAAGATCGGCAGCGACTTCGTAGTCATACAGCGAATAGGCCGATGCAATCGCTTCCGGGTTGCCGCAGATCTGCTTGATCCGCTGCGATGCGGGGGAGCGCTCCCACAATCCGATCAGCCAGAGTCCGGAAAAGCCGCGTGCCGCCAGCAAGTCCAACTCGGAGTCAGGTATCTGGTCAAGTCGGTTTATGGGATAGCCATGGCTGCGGCTCAGCTGATCGAGCCAGACATAGACCATCTTGGCCATCATCACGACATGGGACATCCAGCTGGCATCAGGTGAAAACTGTTCATACTCGGGATAATCAAACCCGTGAAATACGGCGTTCACCCCGGTTGCGGTCGAGTCGCCGCCAGTGGCATGCCCCCCGCGCCGGAACTCAAGGACTGGAGCAGGTCCGGGATCTCCACCGCCACCTCCGCGTTCCCGCTGTTCTTCATTCAGAATATCAAGAGAAATCTCCACATCATGAAGCAGTTCAGAAGGCAATATGTCCTGCCACTGGTCCCGAAGGCAGGCAACCTGACCGGACAGAGAGGTCGGCGACGTTTTGAGAGGCATCATCAGTGCTTCCATCAGGGTGAAGCCCTTGCCGGCAAGGGTCGGACCTTCGCTGAGGAAACGGGTAAATACCTCAAGAATGTTCGCATAATGAGTCGATTCAATCAGAGGACGATCATCAACAAGTTCGCGAAAGCTTTCAATAGCAGGATTGGCTGCAGCCAGACGCAGCAGAAGCATTTCGCGCAACAGTTGATGGGTGCGCAGGGGATTTGTCAGGCTATCCGCAAACCACTGGCGCGGGGTGGTACTGCCTTCAAGGACAGGGCTTGGGGGAAACAGTTCTATGAATCGCAGTGCTGTTGTCCGCAAACGATCCCCGGACAGCTCAAATCCCCCGGCTTCCAGGGCATGAGTCAGGAGCATCGTGGACGGTGCATGAGCAACTCCATCGATAAGATAGCGCAACGCTTTCTGAAGGGATGCATACAGGTTAAGTTCACCGGCATGCACGAATGCCGAACCCGGATCACGGCTGCTGTTCAGCTTGAGAGCGAGTTGTCTGAAAAACTGTATCTGGGGGATGCCGCGTTCTTTAATGCCGCTTGAAAGCGGTCCCAGGCCAAGGGACCGCCAATGATGGAAAGATATCTGGATATGGTGGGGAAAGTAACAATCTGTGCTGCTTGAATCTGTCATGATGTTTCCAGTCGCGGAATGCCGGGATGTTAGCAATGGTTCGTAAGCGCTATGGACTTTATTCTAGCAGACTATTTCTTTTTTGCTGGTGATTTGGTTTTTGATTTGCTTTTGGACTTCTTTAAGGTCTTCTTGCCTTTTTTACCCTTAACTTTTTTGCCTTTCGATATTTTGCGCGGTTCAGGGTTGAACTCATCTCTGATATTGTTGAGCAGTACTGACGTCTCTTCCATGGTTGGGTCCGCTTTCTTTGCAGCCTCAAGAGTCTCTTTCGCCTCACTCAGCCGTCCTGTTTTCATATACAGCCGCCCAAGGGCATTCAGCGCCCTGGCGTTGTCCGGCTTCAGCTCAATCGCCTTTTTATACGAAACGATGGCGTTGTCGTATTCCTTCTTGAAGTCATAAATCAGTCCGAGTTTGTAATGGTTAACCGGATCCTCGGGGTTCAATTCAACCGCTTCTTTTAAGAGGACCGTAATTTCTTCGTACTGCTTGCTTTTTACATAGATGGAGATAAGTGCGGTGCGCGATTCACTGTCATCTTTATGAACCGCAAGCGCCTTCTTGTAATGTGTAACAGCTTTTTCGGTATCACCCCTTTGAGTGTATAGTGCGGCAATCTCCCGATTGGCATCGCCATCATTCGGACTGTAGGAAAGCACAGAATTATATGAAGATATTGCCAAACCGGACTCTTTGCTCTTGGCAAAAATCCGGGCCAGTTTCAGGTGAATGTCCGGGCTTTCGGGACGCAGTTTGAGAAATTCGGAATACTGCTCCACCGCCTCCTGAAAAAGTCCCCGGGAGAAGCGGATGTCGCCAAGCCGCAAGTGGGCTTCCGCACTGGCCGGATTGGCCTTGACCGCCCGTTTGTAGGCGACAACAGCCTCATCGATTTGACCCCTCTTTTCCTGCAGGATGCCCAGGTTCAGGTACACGTCACTGTTGGCGCTGTTGCGATGAGCTGCCTCACGATAAGCTTCAATAGCCTCTGTCTCTTTGCCGGCAGCCCGGTATATGTGCCCCAGTTTTTCGTAAGCGAGAATATCTTCGGGATGCTCCTTGATTGCTGTGCGGAGGGCTTCAATCTCATTGTCCGCTCCGCTCGCCTGGGACGGAGCAGCAGGCTTCTGAGCTGTCGGGGTAAGTTTGCTTTTACCACCCAGAAGTGAATGGTAGTCAGCCAGTTTGGTATCGCCCTTTTTTTCGTAGATACCGGCCAGCATGAGGTGAAGTTCGCGATTTTGGGGAGTTGCAGCTTCGCCCCGTTTCAGTTGCTCAAGAGCCTTGTCGAGCTCACCGCGCTGGAGTGCAATTGCCGCTATCCCGATATGTGCCTTTGCCGCACCGGGATCGGCTGCCAGAGCCCGCTGATATTCCTCCAGGGCCTTGTCAGGCTGATTCTGGGCAACATAGACTTCAGCAAGACCGATAAATATTGAGGCATCACGGGTTAATTTTCGCCCGGCTTCACTGTAGTGATAGGCCGCCAGGGGGTAAACTTTTTGGGCGGAGAAAATATTTGCAAGTGCCTTGTGATAAGAGGGATCAGGAATGGAAGAGAGCCCGCGGGACAGTTCGACGGAAGCCTCGTCATTCATCCCTTTCTGGGCATACAGCAGGCCCAGATTACCGCTTGCCCGGGCAAACGTCGGTGCCTGTTGAAGCGTGCGGCGGTATTCTTCAATCGCGCCGTCAAAATTGCTGACCCGCTCCTGCTGGAGAGCGTTAACAAAGTGCGCAGCCGCACCATCCGGGCACTGGGAAATAATTTTTGCTTCAGTCTGACGCCGCACTGCTTCGTCATTTATGGTATCTAGCGAGTTTGCGGTTTCGAGTGCATCTTTGCACGAATCGGTATTGAATCCCCAGGTAAACCCGGTCAAAAGGAGTATGGCACTCGGCAGCAACAGGTATGTTTTCAGGATTTTCATATCGGAGTGTTTCCTTCATTTCTGTCGGTAGTCCGGCGGGATTATACACACCAGACGGCAATATTTCAATGATTTAGGCTAAATACTTGATTATTTGCGGCAGTGTGCTAGATTTACAGGTACACTCCGGTGCCGAAAGAGCGGCATTACGGAACTCTGCTGTACGAGGATACGATGAACAGAGAACTTGAAGTAATGATCATGACAGCCAGTGATTTGCCGACTATTCCGGTGGTTGCCACGAAGGTCATGCAACTGATTGAATGCGAAAGTGCCACTGCCGAGGAGCTGGCCAAGGTTGTTGCTTCTGACCCGGCGGTTGCCGCTCGCGTGCTTAAAATATCCAATTCATCCTTTTACGGCTGTCAGCGCCAGATCCAGACGCTGTCTCATGCGATTGTAGTTCTTGGTTTCGGCACGCTCAAGAGCCTTGTTGTTGCCGCATCAGTCAAACAGGTCTACCAGCCGTACGGCTTGACCGAAAAGATGCTCTGGGAACACTCCTTCGGTGCCGGTCTGGCAGCACGCATCATTGCCAAGGAAACCCGACTGGTAAGTGAAGAGGAAGCTTTTCTGGGCGGTCTTTTCCACGACATCGGCAAAATCATCATGAACACCATGAACAGCAAGCAATTCCAGGATGCCATGATGAGATGCTATAATGACGGGATCAGCTTTGCTGAAGCAGAGCGGCAGGTATATTCCTATACGCATTCAGAGGTTGGCGGTCTGGTAATCAAAAAATGGAATTTTCCGGACATGCTCATGCGCGCTGTACTCAATCATCATACGTTTGATTTCGCCGAGGACGAGGATTCCTATCAGGTCAGCCTGACCTGCGTTGTCGGTCTGGCCAACCTGTTTTGTCATAAGGTGGGCATCGGCATGCGTGAACCGGATGAGGAGCTTGATCTTGTGCAGACAGTGCCCGCACAGCGTCTGGGGCTGGGTGAACAGCGCATGGAAGCCATTCTGGAGCGATTCACTGAGGCATATGAAAAGGACAAAAGTTTTTTCAGCTGATTGACCTAGCCATTTATACACCTTAACCGAAGAATTCTTTCAGATACTCAAGGATGTTTTTGCGTTTTTTGCCGGTCGAACGATCACGGGCATCCTGTGATATTTCGATCAGGTCGGTCTGGGGTACCGTCGGGCTCTTTTTCTTGTGCTCTTCCGATGGGCTGCCCCCGGCGAAGTTTCCTCCTGCCGATGTTTTTTGAGCCCCGCTGATACTCTTGATTGGATCTGTCATCCCTTTACCCCGGCCCCGCTAAGATGAAAATTGATTTTATCACGGTGAAATAGTATCATTGCATTCTTATATCTTCAATCAAGGATGCGCTACGCAATGATTCGCACAATTCTAACCTACCCGAACCCTGAACTCAAAAAGAAATCAGCCCCAGTAACAATCGTAACCGATTCGACACGGGAGCTTGTCCAGGATATGGCCGAGACCATGTATGATGCACCCGGAATCGGTCTTGCCGCCCCCCAGATCGGCGTCCATCAGCGCGTCATCGTCATTGACATTTCAGCCAAAAATGAGCCTCCTGAACTGATCGTCGCCATAAACCCGGTCATAATTCATGCGGAAGGCGACGCTTACGAAGAGGAGGGGTGTCTCTCCGTCCCCTCCTATGCCGCCAATGTCAAGCGCCATGCCCGGGTGATCGTCAAGGCGCTCGATCTTGACGGGATTGAGCAAACCTGGAAAGCCGATGATCTGCTTGCCATTGCTTTTCAACATGAAATCGATCACCTGGACGGCATCCTGTTTGTCGATCATCTCTCGACCCTTAAACGTGAGTTGTTCCAGCGTAAAGCCCGTAAAGCGGCCGAGGAAAAACAATGACCCGCTGGCGCACAATTTTTATGGGCACGCCGGACTTTGCCTGCCCGACCTTGCAGAAACTGATAGAACGTGGTGAACAGGTTGTGGCAGTTGTTACCCAACCGGATCGTCCCAAGGGGCGTGGCCAGAAATTGATGCCGCCACCGGTCAAGGAATTAGCCGAACAAAACGGCATACCGGTCTATCAACCACTCAAGGTTCGTGACCCGGAGTTCGTCGAGATTATCCGCGAGCTGAAACCGGATGTTATTGTAGTCGTTGCCTTTGGTCAGATACTTCCCAAAGCGTTGCTGGATATCCCGCAGCACGGTTGCATCAATGTCCACGCATCGCTTCTCCCCCGCTACCGTGGGGCGGCGCCGCTCAACTGGTGCATCATTAACGGCGAGACTGAAACCGGCGTAACCACCATGCTGATGGATGTGGGACTTGACACCGGCGATATGCTGCTGATGCGGAAAACTCCGCTGGATGAGGATGAAGACATCTCATCCCTGCATGACCGTATGGCCACCATGGGTGCCGATCTGCTGGCCGAAACTCTTGACCGCCTCGCTCAGGGAGACCTTGTCGCCCAGCCTCAGAACAATTCCGATAGCTGTTACGCACCGATGCTCAAAAAAGATGATGGCATCATCGATTGGCGTGCCGATGCGCGCACGATTCACAATCAGGTGCGTGGTCTGGCGGTGTGGCCGGGAGCATGCACAATTATCGGCGATCAGGTTCTGAAAATTTTCCGGACTCGCGTAGGCGACGGTTCCGGAGAGCCTGGCACCGTTTTGCAGGCAGCAAAAGGCACGTTTGAGGTTGCCTGCCAAACGGGCAGCCTCTTCCTGCAAGAGCTGCAACTTGCCGGGAAAAAACGCCTTGATTGTACCAGTTTTCTGGCCGGTTGCCCCGTTTCCGAAGGAATCGTGCTGGGAAGCGGGCACTCCCGGGACTCTTCACTGTGACAAAATCTCCGCTGCTCTCAACTGCGCCGCCACGAAAACGTCTCTTCGTCACGCTAATGGGCATTACCTGCCTGATCGTGGTCGCGGTCATTTTCCTTGCCTGGTGGATTCCCAACCGCGGTTTGGCCAATATTCACACGAATCTGCCCCATATTGTCGGTATTTTAATGGTAGTTCTCTCCGGTCTTGCCATTCTGGGAACCGGACTGCTGGTTCTGACGACCGCATTGGGAAAAGATATCTTTCTGACCAGATATATGCGGCTTGTAGTCATCAAGTTTCTTCTTCCTGTTATTGAACTAGTGGGGAGGCTGACCGGGCTCGACAGGGACCGCATCCGGCAGTCTTTTATCGCCATGAACAACAGTCTGGTGATGTCACAGCGAATGAAGGTTAAGCCGGACCGGATTCTTGTCCTGTTGCCGCACTGCATCCAGTTGTCGGATTGCGAAATCAAGGTGACCGGAGACATTCATAAATGCGTCAAATGCGGGCGCTGCAGCATCAGGGGACTGGTTGAAATCGGCATAAAATATGCCGTCGATATTTCGGTAGCCACCGGCGGCACCCTGGCTCGCAAGGTCATTGTCGAAAAACGTCCGAAACTCGTATTGGCGGTGGCCTGTGAACGGGATCTGACCTCCGGTATCAAAGACTGCTACCCGCTGCCGGTTATCGGCATTCTTAACGAACGCCCCTTTGGTCCCTGTTTTAACACGTTTGTGGATGTTGCAAAGATTGATGAGGTCTTGTCACATGTGCTCCACATTGAATAAACGTGCTTGAGTAGCAATATGACACCCCGGGTATCTGATCCGATGTTGTTCAAGCTTCAGAAAGCAATGCTGCCCATCACCGCGTTTGTCCTGTCGCTGTTACTTATCGGTGCACTCCCCTCGTTTGCACCTGCGGCCGAGATGGACGTAGCCTCCAAGCCGGTTATTATCGTCGGAGGTGACCGTGACTATCCCCCCTACGAATTTCTGGACAAGAACGGTCAGCCTGCCGGATACAATGTTGATCTCACCAGGGCAATTGCCGACGTCATGGGGATGAAGGTCGAATTCCGTTTCGGAGGCTGGTCCGAGATGCGTAATGGTCTTCTCGCCGGCTCTATTGGCGTTTTGGAGGGGATTTCCTACTCCGAGGATCGCACCAAAACTCTGTCGTTTTCGCCACCCCACACCATTATCAATCACGCCATTTTTGCTCGTAAGGACACCCGCCCGGTCAACTCCATTGAAGAGCTGCGCGGCAAGCAGATCATCGTCTTTCAAGACGGTATAATGCACGATTATCTGGCATCACTCGGTTTCGGCCGCAACCTGGTGATGACTGCGACTCCTGCTGATGCGCTGCGCCTGCTTGCATCCGGGAAACATGACTACGCCGTGCTTGCTATGCTTCCCGGCATGTACATTATCCGCGAACACAAACTCTCCAATCTGGTACCGGTGGCCAAAAGCATCTCTTCCCAGAAATACGGCTATGCCGTGAAGAAGGGGAACGAAGAGTTGCTGGCCCGTTTCAATGAGGGGTTGGCAATCCTGAAAAAAACCGGCCAGTATCAGGACATCTATGACCGTTGGCTTGGGGTGCTCGGCCCCCCCAAAGTATCCTGGGAAAAGGTGGTCTGGTACGGCGCCATGGTGCTGGGGCCGCTGCTAGTGATTCTGGCCGGAACCGTGGTCTGGTCCCGTACGCTCCAGAAGCGGGTTGCCCAGCGCACCGCAGAGCTGGCACAGGAATCAACCGAACGTAAACTTGCCCTGGATGAGCTGAAACTCCATCAGGATAAGCTGATTCAGGCGGACAAAATGGCCTCTCTCGGTATTCTCGTGGCCGGGGTGGCGCACGAAATCAATAATCCGAACGGGCTGATCCTGCTCAATATGCCGATTCTGAAAGAGGTCTATCAGGATGCCGAGGAGGTGCTGGAAGAGCGGTTTCACCGTCAGGGGGATTTTACTCTGGGAGGGTTGCCGTATTTCCGCATGCGCGACGAGGTGCCCCATCTGCTGGATGAAATGCAGGAAGGGGCCAATCGCATCAAACGGATCGTTGAGGAAC
>MGZJ01000077.1:68107-114514 GCA_001802645.1 Geobacteraceae bacterium GWC2_53_11
CGGTTGAACCCGTTGATCTCAATGCCGTTGCGCAGGCTGCCGTCCGCTTGGTTGACTCGTCGTTGCGGTCCGCAACGACGCACTTCGTAGCAAGCTATGCCACTTCACTGCCACCCATTCTCGGCAATGGCCAGCGGATCGAGCAGGTTGTGGTCAACGTACTCCTGAATGCCTGCCAGGCCTTGCCGGATATGGAGCACGGCATTAATTTGACAACCTCTTGTGACCTGGCTGCGGGAACGGTTACGCTCTCCGTAGTTGACGAAGGGTTCGGCATCGCGCCGGAGCATATTCCGCACCTGACGGATCCGTTTTTCACTACCAAGCGGGAAAGCGGTGGTACCGGGCTCGGCCTGTCGGTGTCGGCCACGATCGTAAAAGAGCATAACGGGTTGCTGACCTTTGATTCCACCCCTGGCTCGGGGACAACCGTAACTCTAACCGTGCCGATCAGTACGAGGAATTAGCCATGAATTCATCTCTGTACCCACATTTCGGTGTTCTTCTGGTTGATGACGAACCGGCCTGGCTTCGCTCTCTGAGGCTCACCCTGGAGCGTTCCGCAGGTATCACCAACATCATGAGCTGCCAGGACAGCCGCGAGGTTATGGAACTGCTGGAGCAGCACGAAATCGGGCTTGTTCTGCTCGATCTGACCATGCCGCACCTGAGCGGCGACCAGTTGATCGCTCAGATTGCGGAGCGCCATCCGGAAATAGCAGTCATCGTTATCAGCGGCATGAACCAGATCGAAAGCGCGGTGAACTGCATCAAGCAGGGGGCGTTCGATTATTTCGTCAAGACGGTCGAGGAGGATCGCCTTGTAAGCGGCGTGTTAAGAGCTATCCGGATGCTGGAGCTGGAGCGGCAGAATCGTGAGATGTCCAGCCGGATGTTGTCGGGGGAGTTGAAGTGTCCTACTGCTTTTGCCGGTATCGTCTCCACCGATCGGGCCATGCATGCCATTTTTTCCTACATCGAAGCGGTGGCCCTTAGTACGGAGCCGCTGCTGATTCTGGGGGAGAGCGGCGTCGGCAAGGAGCTGATTGCCAAGGCCGCTCATACGCTAAGCGGATGCCGCGGTCCGTTGATCTCGGTGAATGTGGCGGGCCTGGACGATGTCGTTTTCGCCGACACCCTGTTCGGACATATGCGCGGCGCCTTCACCGGGGCTGATCAGCCACGTCGCGGCATGATCGAGGAAGCTGCCGACGGCACACTGTTCCTGGATGAAATCGGGGATCTTTCCATCGCCTCCCAGGTAAAACTTCTGCGGTTGCTTCAGGAGGGGGAATATTTTCCGCTCGGCAGCGACCGGCCCAAACGCCTCAAAGCCCGGGTTGTCGTGGCGACGCACCAGAATCTGTCGCTTAAGCAGGAGAACGGCTCGTTCCGGCGTGACCTCTATTACCGGCTCTGCACCCACATGGTCCATGTGCCGCCGCTGCGTGAACGCAAAGGAGACCTGCCCCCCCTGCTCGACCATTTTCTGGAAGAGGCAGCCCGCACGCTCGGCAAAAAAAAACCGACGCCGCCGCGGGAATTGCTTCAGTTGCTGGCGACCTACAACTTTCCCGGCAATGTGCGCGAACTGAAGGCACTGGTGTACAACGCCGTCAGTGTTCATCGCGACCGGGTCCTCTCCATGGATACCTTCATGAAAACCATTATCCGTGCCGATGCCAAACAGAATCCGCCAGCCGAGGCGGGGCCTGAACAAAATATCTTTGCCGGCGTAGAGCGCCTGCCGACTTTTGGCGAAGCGGCGGAGCTGCTGGTGGAGGAGGCCATGTCGCGCGCCAATGGCAACCAGACCATAGCCGCACGGTTGCTCGGGATTTCGCAGCCTGCGCTCAGTAAGCGCCTCAAGCTGAAAGGTATTGTCTAGAATTCCGTTCTACCTTTTTTGTCCCCTCGCATCTCCTTCAAAGGGTCATAACCCAGGTTATGAAGCATAACCTGGGTTATGACGATTCAACATCCCGTTTTTATATCGTTTTTCACCTCACCTATGTTGCTGTGCCACTTCTCCGGTTATACCTCTTTCAATTTCAGTAATGCCCATCTGCCATATTTTATAATGTAATTACAATGAGTTGAAACCGTATACGCTTCTGGCATTCTGCTTGCTAACATATCGTTATAGGCAGACAGCGTCTTGCCCGAAAGACTATGAATTGATCGAATCATCCCATAAACCGCCAAATCGAACAAAAGGAGCCCCCTCATGAACGGAAAGAAGTTTTACCAGCATCTCTATTTTCAGGTATTAACCGCAATCAGCATCGGAATTTGCGTCGGGCATTTCTATCCGGAAACCGGCGCGGCCATGAAGCCGCTGGGTGATGGTTTCATCAAGCTGATCAAGATGATTATTGCCCCGGTTATTTTCTGCACCGTCGTAACCGGCATAGCAGGTATGGAGGACATGAAAAAGGTTGGACGCGTTGGCGCAAAGGCGCTTCTCTACTTCGAGATTGTTTCGAGTCTGGCTCTGGCGATCGGCCTTCTGGTCGTCAGCGTTATCCAGCCGGGGGTCGGTATGAATGCCGACGTCTCCAAGCTCGATACCAAGGCGTTAACGGCCATTACAGCTAAGGCACAGTCGAACAGCACGGTTGATTTCCTCGTAAATATCATTCCCAGCAGCGTTGTGGATGCATTTGCCAAGGGGGATATCCTTCAGGTACTACTCTTCGCCATCCTGTTCGGTTTTGCCCTGTCCATGCTCGGTGATCGTGGCAAGGTGGTGTTCAAGTTTATCGACGAAGTATCTCACGTCCTGTTCGGTATCGTTGGCGTTATCATGAAAGCTGCCCCCATCGGCGCTTTCGGTGCCATGGCCTTTACCATCGGCAAATTCGGACTCGGCTCCCTGACCAAACTCGGTATGCTGATGGGGAGTTTCTACCTGACCTGTCTGCTGTTCGTTTTCATCGTTCTGGGTACCATCGGCAAACTGTGCGGATTCAGCATCTTCAAGTTTATCAAGTACATCAAGGAAGAGTTGCTGATCGTTCTCGGAACCTCGTCTTCCGAATCGGTTCTTCCGCGCATGATGGCTAAGATGGAGAACCTCGGCTGTACCAAGTCAGTCGTTGGCCTTGTTATCCCCACCGGTTATTCCTTTAATCTGGATGGCACCTCCATCTATCTGACCATGGCCGCAGTATTTGTTGCCCAGGCCACTAATACTCCCCTGACGTGGACCCAGACGCTTACAATCCTGGGTGTGCTGATGCTGACTTCAAAGGGTGCCGCCGGAGTTACCGGCAGCGGTTTTATCACCCTTGCAGCAACCTTTGCCGCCATTCCCACCATCCCGGTTGCAGGTCTGGCGCTGATTCTCGGCATTGACCGGTTCATGTCCGAGGCGCGTGCCTTGACCAATCTGGTCGGCAACGGCGTGGCAACAGTAGTTATCTCCCGCTGGGAGAATGAGCTGGATATGACCAGAATGGCTTTGATACTCAACAATGAAACCGACCTTGAAGCAGAAGAACCAGAGATGGTTCTTGATGCGGAACCTGCGGCAGCAGAATAACCTTGATGGAGAGAGAAGAGCATGGCAAACGTACACAAAGAAAATCCCCGTTACAATGTTGTATCCCTGAGGATCACAGACGCCGAAAAAGCAGCACTTGACGAGGTCACCCGGCGGACCAGGAAAAGCCTTTCGAAGGTGATGCGGGAAGCAATTTTGCTTTACTCGCGTGAGATATCTCTTTTTCCTGTATCATCCTAGACTATCTAAGTGGAACACATCTTATGACTGTTCGAGCCGGAGGCAAAATGCCTCCGGCTCTTTGTTTGAGCGGGTGCATAGTATTAAAAAATTGACATGGCTCATACAAACGCGCTAAACGGAGCGAACATTCATTCTTTGACGCCTGAGCGTCTCTCATCAGTGGCACTAAGCTTAATATCTGCAAAAATGTACCTGCAATGTGATCTATGTTTTTCCGGGGAGCAGGATGAAAAGTTGTATGACGCTGGCGGTGCGAAAATGTTCGGGAGGAGCTAATGGTCCGTAGCAAGCTACCCAGAGGGGTCATTGCTCTCGGCTTGGTCAGCCTCTTCATGGATCTTTCATCGGAGATGATTCACAGCCTGTTACCGGTGTTCCTGGTTACGGTCCTGGGAGCAAGCGCGCTGTCGGTAGGATTGATCGAAGGGGTAGCCGAGGCGACCGCCTCAATAGCCAAAGTATTTTCCGGCGTTTTCTCCGACTGGATCGGCCGCCGGAAGCCCTTGGTGCTGCTTGGTTACGGCCTGGCAGCGCTGACAAAACCTCTGTTTCCGCTTGCCACCGGGATCGGTGCGGTTCTTACCGCACGCTTTCTGGATCGCATTGGCAAGGGGATTCGCGGCGCGCCCCGCGATGCGCTGATAGCCGACATAACGCCGCAGGAAATACGTGGTGCTGCCTATGGAATGCGCCAGGCAATGGACACGGTCGGCGCCTTTGCCGGGCCGCTGCTGGCCATCGCACTGATGGTGGTTACTCATGACAACTTCCGCATGGTGTTCTGGGTAGCTGCTGTTCCTGCCTTCGTATGCGTCCTGCTGATAATTTTCGGAGTCGAGGAGCCGGAAGCGGCACCTCGTGCCGTCCATACGCGTCTGCCGATCAGCCGCACGAACCTGCTGCGGTTGCCGTCCCGCTTCTGGTGGATTGTCGTTTTTGCCGCCGTGTTGACGCTTGCGCGTTTCTCCGAGGCATTTCTGCTGCTGCGTGCCCAAAATCTCGGGCTGTCCGTAACATGGGTGCCCATGATCCTCATCGTCATGAATGTGGTCTACGCTGCCAGTGCATACCCTTTCGGCAGGCTTTCCGACACCGGCAGCCGGCGCACTCTGCTCGTCTGGGGAATCGTCTTTCTGATCATAGCCGACCTTGTGCTTGCCCTGGCCGGAAATGTCTGGGTTGTGGGTCTGGGCGCTGCCGTGTGGGGCCTGCACATGGGGGCGACACAGGGCCTGCTCTCTGCGCTGGTTGCCGATGCTGCTCCTGCCGATCTTCGAGGAACCGCATTCGGGATATTCAATCTGGCCAGCGGCGGGGCGTTGCTTGCGGCCAGCATAATTGCCGGAAGTCTCTGGAGCATTTTCGGTCCGGCGATGACGTTCTATGCCGGTGCAGTTTTTTCATTCACAGCATTGGCAGGTTTGCTTGCAGGAACGCGGAAAATACCTGGTGAATAAAAACAGAAATCTGTCTAACGTGTAAGTCGCGCATATCTAAACATAAGTTCCCCTTTGCTTTTTCAAATCATTGGGGTATATCTTTTCATTACTTAGATTTCAGTATCAGAGGTTTTACGTGGTTCAGGCTCTCGGACATACAACAATAGGAATAGTGCGCGACCTGGGACGAGTGGGGTGGTTTCTGCTCTATTCGTTTTACATGATCGTGCGGCGTCCGGGCAGTCTTGTGCATGTTCTGAAACAGATGCGCTTTATCGGTACGAAGTCGCTGTTTGTTATCGTGTTGACGGCTGCCTTTACCGGGATGGTTCTCGGTCTGCAGGGATATTATACGCTGACCAAGTTCGGTTCCGAGGGGATGCTTGGTACCGCAGTGGCGCTTTCGCTTATTCGCGAACTGGGACCGGTACTGGCGGCTCTCATGGTCACCGGCCGCGCCGGTAGTGCCATTACCGCCGAAATAGGCATCATGCGAATCACCGAGCAGATTGATGCGCTGGAAACCATGGCGCTCGACCCTTTCAAGTATCTGGTCACACCAAAGTTTATTGCTGCCATGATTTCGCTCCCGTTGTTGTGTGCCATCTTTGACGTCATCGGCATTTATGGCGGCTGGCTGGTCGGTGTCAAGCTGTTGGGGGTTAACCCCGGCGCATATTTTTACGAGATGGAAAATTCGGTTGTCTGGCGCGATGTCTATTCCGGTTTTCTGAAGTCGTTTTCCTTCGGGATAATAATCGCGTGGATCGGCTGTTATAAAGGGTACTACGCCGGACATGGCGCAGAAGGTGTTTCCAAGGCCACGACCGAGTCAGTTGTTCTGACATCTGTCATCATTCTCGTGTGGGACTATTTCCTCACTTCGGTGCTGCTCTGATATGATTACGCTGAGAAATATTCATAAGTCGTTCGGCACGCAGAAGGTGCTTGACGGCCTTGATCTTGATATTCCGGATGGTAAAATTACCGCCATCATCGGACCAAGCGGTGAAGGAAAGAGTGTCCTTCTGAAACACATGATCGGTCTGCTGCAGCCTGACAGCGGTGCGGTTGAAGTTGATGGAGAAAGCATTATCGATCTGCGCCGCTCCGAATTGAACCGCATTCGCGAAAAATACGGCATGCTGTTTCAGAACGTGGCGCTCTTTGATTCGATGACGGTTTTTGAAAATGTGGCTTTTCCGTTGGAAGAAAAGACTTCTCTTTCAAAAGAGGTAATCCGGGGAAGGGTTCTAACGGCTCTGGAAGACGTCGGACTGAAGAATATTGAAAACAAGTTCCCGGACGAACTTTCGGGCGGCATGAAAAAACGGGTCGGCCTGGCCCGGGCGGTGGTGCTTAACCCCAAGATCATCCTGTTCGATGAGCCGACCACCGGTCTGGATCCGATTATTAAGCGGGCGATCCACCAGCTCATCAAGGATACCCATGTCAAATTCGGTTTTACGGCAGTAATTGTTTCACACGAAATACCGGAGATTTTTGATGTGGCCCAGAATGTAGCCATGCTGTTCCGCGGCAAGATTCTTCAACATGGCACACCTGATGAAATTATAAACTCAGACCATCCGGCAATCCGGCAGTTCATCAGCGGCAGTCTGGATGGTCCGATTCAGATGGTGTAGTAAGTTAGAAACAATAGTCTGCTCAGTCAGGCGAAAACTTTTTCGTTAAAACATGCGTATCCAGTTTATCTGGGCTGGCAGCGAGGTTAGATATGAATATGGTAAAATTGGAAATGATGGTTGGCATCTTTATGCTGATCGGCATCCTCTGTTTGGGGTATGTTTCAATCAAGCTGGGCAAGATGGAATTCGGCGGTGGCAACTACTACTCGGTTACCGCCAGCTTTGATTCGGTTTCCGGCCTGAAGCCGGGTGCTCGCGTCGAAGTGGCGGGGGTCGAAGTCGGCAAGGTTGACCGGATAGCGCTTGATACGAAAAGTGGCGACCGTGCGCTGGCGTATCTTAAAATAAATTCCGGGGTAAAAATCACCGACGATGTTATTGCCTCGGTCCGAACGAGTGGAATTATTGGTGATAAATTCATCAAGCTCCGCCCGGGAGGCTCGGACAAGATGCTGAAAAACAATGACAAAATTCATGAGACCGAGTCGGCAATTGACATTGAAGAACTGGTCAGCAAATTTATCCATGGCAAGGTTGAGTAACTCAGATCTCACAGGAATATCGCGATGAAATCATTCTTGTATGTTTGCATGTTTATTTGGGCATTATGTGCCACTGCCGGCCCTTGTTTGGCAGCCGATGATCAGGCACCTCAAGCTCCCTCTCCGATTACTACCCCGACTCCCCCCCTGACTCTTGACGATTGTGTCCGTTTGTCTCTGAAAGCTGCTCCGGAACTTGGCGAAGTACAGAGTGACATTGATCGTGCTACCAGCAGGCTTGATGAAGCAAAATCGTACCGTTTCCCGCAGATGGAAGTGACCACTCTGGTTGGACCAGCGCCTATTGCGTACCGGTCGGATGCCGTCCCTGCCCTCAACACAGATAAGCCGTTCAGCTTTAATGCACTTACCTGGTTTACCAGTGCAGATGCAACAATTATTCAGCCTCTCTATACGTTTGGAAAAATCTCCGAAAACATGAAGGCCGCCACTCATGCCATTGAGGTAGATCGCTCCCGTAAACAACAGACGTCGAATGAAATCGTCCTCAAAGTCCACGAATATTATAACGGATTGCTGTTGGCCCGTGAGATGAAAGAGCTGGTTCTGGAGGTCGAGGAGATTCTGATCAGGGCGCGTGAAAAAGCCCAAAAGCTGCTCAATCAGGGTTCTGACACCGTTGATGAGATGGATCTGTATAAACTGGACGCCTTCTCAGGCGTCGCCTCAAAGTACCTTGAAGAGGCGAAAAAAGGGGAGCTGCTTGCGCTGGCAGCCTTGCGTGCCCGCATGGGGATGCCGGTTGATGCACCGCTGGAAACCGGATCAGAGCGGCTGGTAATTATAGATACTGAAATACCGCCCCTGGAAACATACCTTGAGAAGGCCCGTCAACGACGACCGGAACTCTTTCAGATTGCCGAAGGTCTTAAGGCCCGTTCCGCGCTCGTTGAAGCCGCCAAAGCAAACTATTATCCCGATATATTCCTGGGAGGGCTTTTCTCATGGGCCTATTCAGACGAGCGTGAACGCATTCAAAACCCGTATTACAACGATCCGTTTCAACATCTCAATGCCGGAGTAGCGCTTGGGGCACGCTGGAAGCTTGATTTCGGCATTACCGGTGCCAAAGTGGCCGGCGAACGCGCTCAGTATAATCGTCTGCTCAGTACCCGGGTCTATGCCGATACCAATATCCCGTTACAGGTGAAGAAGTATTATCTTGATCTTATGGAAGCGAAAAACAGCGCTCTGGCAACGCGCGGCGCCTACCTGAACGCCAAAAAGTGGGCTGTCACCGCTGTAGCCAATTTTGATTTCGGCATGGGCCCTGCAAAAGAGATTTTTGAGGCACTCCAGGCCTATTCCACCATGCGCGCCGATTTTTTCAAATCAATTTATAATTATCACATTGCCGCTGCAAATCTGGACTATGCGACAAATGAACCTTTGCGCATTCATGAAAAATAATCCGGAGGAGGTTTCATGGTGAAACGAATTTTATTGGCACTGACTGCATCGATAGTCATGGTTTCGGTTGCGTGGGCAAACCCGATTGATGAGGTGAAAAAGACCGTTGATGAAGTTGTGCGTATTGTGGCTGATAAAGAAATGAAGCGGAATGAGGTAAAGCGGCGTCAAGCCCTCAAGAAGGCCATCAGCGTCATATTTAACTATTCTGAAATGGCAAAACGCTCGCTTGGCAAGCATTGGAGCGTACGTACCGCCGCAGAGAAGAAGCAGTTTGCCGATCTGTTTGCTACGCTGCTGGAGAATTCATACGCCGGAAAAATCGAGTCCTATAACAACGAGAAGATCGTCTACATCAAAGAGTACATGGAAGATGATGAACATTCTGTTGTCAAATCGAAGGTTGTTACTGCCGCCAGAGACGAGTTCACGCTTGATTATCACCTGCTCAAACAAGACGGCAAATGGATGGTCTACGATGTTATCATTGAAGGTGTAAGTCTTGTGTCAAACTACCGGAGCCAGTTCAACAAAATAATCACAGCTAACGGTTACAATACGCTTGTGAAAAAACTCCAAAGTAAAAATGAAGAATTGAAGGCGCCGTAATTGGTGTAAATTGTCTTGACACCCGCTTTATGCCTGTGATAAACGACTCGGGCACCCAGTTTCGGAAGTTTTTGCAGAACGTTGCAAGTAGCACGTGTTTGACCAGGCTTTGCGCTTTTCCTGCATCAGACTCCAGAAACTTAAGCGTAACCACATGTTCCGGCGCAAGACCGGACAAAAAAGGAGGCAGGAAATGGCACAGGGAAAAGTAAAATGGTTTAACGACACAAAAGGATTTGGTTTCATTGAGCAGGAAGGTGGAGAGGATGTTTTTGTTCATTTCTCCGCAATTACCGGCGACGGTTTCAAGTCGCTTGCAGAAGGTGATGCCGTAACATTCGAAATCACTCAGGGCCCTAAAGGTCTTCAGGCTGCTAACGTAGTCAAGAAATAATTTTCATAGTGAATATTAAAGCCCGCTGAGATAGCGGGCCGTGTTTTGACAAACCCCGCTTTTTTAGGCGGGGTTTGTTTTTTATGGCGTATCAACTGTTCTCATTCAATGGGAATCTTTGGTATCAAATACCGGCATCATCCTCGTCAGAAGAAAAAACAGCACAAATGGTGTGAAAATTACCAGCAATGCCCCGAATACCCCCTCTTTTAAGGTCTCCATACTCGTTGGAAGTATGGGCATTCGATACTCCATAAATCCTGCAAAAGATGCCGAAAAAGCCTGGCCGCCGATAACTACATTCCAGCGCATCATAAATACGCCCAAGAGAACCAGCAGAGTTCCGGCTACGGCTCGCCGTATGGTCAGGCCGGGTAACAGCAGCAACAAAAACGGCACTACATTACCAAGGCCATACTGCAAGATGAATATGTTTACAAAATCCTTTTCGTAGATAACACTCCGCAAGATATCCCAGGACTTGACAGCGGTATAGCCACGAAAGATAAGATCCAACAGTTCAAGAGTTATGGCCAACACCAGAAAAATCAAAAGGTAGCGGGATGTTTGGGTAACAATCGTAAGCTCTGCGCTTTTAAGTTCTTCCGGACTCGGCGTGCCGATGTCGTGTTTAAGTTTCCACGTATTGATCATGATGCGTCCCTGCGAGATGACAATGAAGGTCAGAATGCAGAGTGCAATACCAGACACGACAGCAGAACAGATAAAGATCACCGGCATGAGTGGCGTCATCCAGAGAGCGTTTGCCTTGACGGAACCAAAGATGAATCCGGCATAGCCATGGAGGAAACAGGCGACCGGTATGCCGGTTGCGGCCAGAACCTTGACCGCCTTTTCATCTTTTTCCAGGGCAGGTTCACTGACATCCCACGCCCCCAGTGTCAGCATACGAGCCATACCATAGCGGAGCGTTTCAGTCAGGCTGCGGGGCCTGTCGCGCAACCCCAGTGCTGTCTCGACAAAATGTCGCCGATAGACAAACCACAGCTCGGAAGCAACAATGACACCATAGGTCATGAAGACAATGCCGAAAGCCGCAATGGCGGAAGAAAAATGCGGAGTCATTAATACATAGTGATTACGAAGCGGCTGCTGTAGATGAAGCAGTAGCGGCATTGGAGCACATGGCAGAAGAGCAAAAGAAAACACCAAAGAAAAACGGGCAATTTCCTTCAGTTGCTTGAAACCAAACACATGGTAGAGAGAAGAAAGAACAAAGGCCCCTGCGACCAGACCGGTCATGAACGGATACATGACAATCTGAATAGACCAGTAAATATACTCGTTGGGGTAGACGAAAAATTCTTTTATGGTCCATAATTCACCGTGTACCATAGCTATTTCACCTCCATGGAAAGCCCAAGATAAAATACCTGTGGCTTGGTGCCGTATTCTTCTTTAAGAACATTTACCCTTTCCGTCATAATAACCTTGGTTACCGGGTCGTCTTTGTCCCTCAGATTACCGATACGACGTGCACCAAAAGGGCATGCATCAACACAGGCGGTTTTCATTCCCTTGGTGATGCGGTGGTAACAGAAGTTGCATTTTTCGGCTACATGGTGCTCCGGATGAAAGAAGCGCACACCATAGGGACAACCCATCACACAATAGCCGCAACCGATACACCAGGAGCGGTCTACGAGAACAACCCCATCCTCGGTCTGATAGGTAGCCCCGACGGGACAGACCTGCACGCACGGCGGATTGTCGCACTGGTTACACAGTTTGGGCACAAAAAACGCTTTGGCGACATCCTCTGTCCTGATATCTTTCATCCCCTGGTGGTTCTGATCGATTTTTGTCGTCGTGAAGCCGTCGCGACAAGCCTTTGGCGAATCAATGTACGTATTGCCGTCTTTGGTTACGACATACCGCTCCACCCAAGTGCGGGAAACATTGGAGTCGTAAGGCGTTTGATTCTCGATCTTGCAGGACTTGACACAAAAACCGCACCCCACGCATTTGTGAGCATCTACCAGAAATGCCCATCGTGTTGTGCCGGACCCGCCCTTTTCCGCGGCAAGCCGACGAGGATCGAACAGTTCAAGTGCCGTCAGGGGAATCATTATTCCACCGACAGCTATCACAGCCTTATGGCAAAACTCTCGGCGGCTGATCATGATTTCACCTCCTGCTTTTGATTCGTCGGCTTTGGATTGTGAGGGATGTGGCACATCACGCATTCGGCCTGGACGTAATGTTTATCAGGATCAATTCCCCTGATTCGCCCACGCGGGGTATTGCCATAAGGAAGTTTTGCATGACAGCGGATACAGAGAGTACGGCTGCGATCGATAAAATATCCGGCAGGATCTTTAGGATGTTCCAGTGCAGGGCCGTGACAGTTCTCACAACTGATGATGTTGTGCGGAGAATTCGCCAGGTCAGCTGCTTTATCGGGATGACACCGGGGGCATCCGGCAGAGGTTTTGTAACGTACTTGTACAGCTTTCCACTCCTGTTCGTTTGACAGCCGATGCCAGCCGTACATATAGCCACGCTCATGAACCCCGAAATCAGACGGCACCACAATTGCCCGTGCCACTAGCATGCTTGCCACAATAACACCAACGACAATTAATGGACGCAATACATGGTTTTTCATGGCGTCTTTCCCCGATCTACGCGATCTGAATGTTGTCATTTTAAAACAGTGTATATTTTATCGCATCCTCAGAAAAATACAAGGTGAGCTTTTTAATCCCGTTTCTAATAAGACGGAAGCCTGTACGAGATAATATTTCACCGCCAGCAGACAACGTATTGTATGCACCGTTGCAAAATCATTTTTTATTTGACAATATCCGGCTGGCAGTTTAAAGAATAGGTTTTTCAGTCAGGTTATACTCAATTGATGGCATACAGGAGGAACGAATGAAGCAGGAAAAACCAAGCGTCTATAAGTATTTGATGAATCCCATCAGTATGGTCGGAGCGGTGCTGGCGCTGATTGCAACCGTGCTGATTGTGGCATTTCTGGCTCTTGAAGCTTTTACCGGGCTGGAGAATCCCTATATCGGTATTTTTGTGTACTTTGCCTTCCCGGGTATGCTGATTTTTGGCTTGCTGCTGATTCCTGCCGGAGCCTGGCTGGTCAGAAACAGATATCGTAAAAACCCCGAGCTCGGTATTCCGCTTATGCCGCGGCTTGACCTCAACGATCCGAAGAAGCTTAAGCTGACGATCTTTTTTGTTCTTGCTTCGGTTGTTTTTGCCCTGATCGTTGGCGTTGCCGCACTAAAAGGATTTGAGTTTACAGAATCGACAGAATTCTGCGGTGAGCTCTGCCACACACCCATGGAGCCGGAACACACCGCCTGGAAAAATTCACCACATGCCAAGGTAAAGTGTGTTGAATGCCACGTAGGACCTGGTGCCGCATGGTACGTCAAAGCTAAGATTTCCGGTATGCGCCAGTTGTGGGCAGTAGCCACTCATTCATGGCCAACCCCGATCCATACCCCGATCGAAAACCTTCGTCCTGCCAGAGGTACCTGTGAACATTGCCACTGGCCAGAGAAATTTTATTCCGGACGCCAGAAGATTTTCTATCACTATGCTCCCAACGAGGAAAATACACCCCGCGAAGTAAACATGCTGATCAAGATTGGCGGGACTCCGAAAACTCCGAATGCTATGGGTATTCATTGGCACATCGGCCGCGAAGTAACCTTTATTGCGGGCGACAAAAAACGTCTTACAATTCCGTATGTTGCCGTTAAAGGCCCTGATGGAAAGATTACTGAATATATGGACCCTTCAAATCCCCTGTCCAAAGAACAGATCGCCAAGTCTGAAAAGCGTCTGATGGACTGCACTGATTGCCATAACAAGCCGACTCATATTTATCATTCACCAGGCGAAGAGATGGACCGCCATTTTGCATCAAACACGATTGATCGCAGCCTCCCTTACCTGAAGAAAGTTGCGGTAGATCTGCTGGAAAAACCGTACAAGACTTCCGAAGAAGCTGTCGTGGCAATTGAAGCCGGCATCAAGGACTACTATGCCAAGAATTACCCTGAAGTTGTCAGCAAGAAGGGGCCGGCGCTGACCCAGGCTATCGCTGAAATAAAAGCAATCTACAAACGCAATTATTTCCCGAAAATGAAAGTATCCTGGAGCACGTACCCGAACCATATCGGCCATTTCTACACACCTGGCTGTTTCCGTTGTCATGATGGCAAGCACAAGTCTCCTGAAGGTAGACTCATTTCAAAGGACTGCAAGTTATGTCATGACATGTTGGGACAGGTTCAGGAAAATGTGCCAAAAGGAAAACCGGTCATCGACTTTACTCATCCTGTTGACATCGGCGATGAACTATACAAAACCAATTGCAGCGAATGTCATGCCGCAGGCGGCCACGATGTTGCCGGTAGCGGCAAAGAGCACTGATAAGCACCAACGTTCCATACATTCTTAAACAGAAAAGCCCCCGGGAATTCCCGGGGGCTTTTCTGTTTAACTTATTCGTTCATAAAAAATTTAAAGTTCTTCAAAATCTTCTTCGACTATTATTATTGTTTCTTCAGTGTCGGTCTCATCTTCAACCGTTTCATCCACAAGCTTTTCAAGGAAAAGTTTATTATCAGAAATTGTCTTGTGGACAGCAGACAGGAGCTCTTCCAGATTGTTCGCTATACCCGGCATAACTATCCCCTATTTATCAAGAGTTTCCAGGTAGCGCTCAGCATCTTTTGCCGCCATGCAACCTGTGCCGGCTGAGGTGATTGCTTGGCGATAGGTAAAATCCTGGACATCACCAGCGGCAAAAACCCCTTTCACGCTCGTTGCAGTCAGGTCCCCCTCAAGCCCGCCACACTTTGTCCGAATGTAGCCATCAAGCATATCAAGCTGACCATCAAAAATAGTCGTGTTCGGTGAATGACCGATCGCAATGAATATACCATGAAGCGTCAGCTCCTTGGTCGATCCGCTCCTGTGGCGAATTCGCATTCCGGTAACACCGCTCGCATCACCCAGTACTTCCTCAAGCTGATGATTCCATTCAATGGTAATATTTCCGCCTTTGGTCTTTTCAATCAAACGATCAGTCAGAACCTTCTCGGCCCGGAATTCTTCTCGACGATGAACGACGGTGACATGCCGGGCAATATTCGAGAGGTACAACGCCTCCTCGACAGCGGTGCTTCCACCGCCGATAACGGCAACATCTTTACCACGATAAAAGAAGCCGTCGCAGGTAGCACAGGCAGAAACTCCCTTGCCCTTGAACGCATTCTCCGACGGCAGGCCAAGATATTTGGCCGATGCTCCTGTCGCGATAATGAGAGCATCACAACTGTAGCTGGCGGAATCTCCTTCCAGTAGAAACGGCCGCTGTTTCAAATCGGTACGGATGATGTGGTCATACACCATCTTCGTGTTAAAACGCTCGGCATGGAGTCTCATACGCTCCATCAATTCAGGTCCCTCAACCCCTGCATGGTCGCCCGGCCAGTTATCCACTTCCGTAGTTGTTGTCAGCTGTCCTCCCGGCTGCAGACCGGTAATCAATACCGGGTCCAGATTGGCTCGTGCGGCGTAAACAGCAGCCGTATAGCCGGCAGGCCCGGCACCGATAATAATGAGCTTATGATGAATAGGTTCCATGTCCCCTCCTGAAAATATGTTTAAGAACTCTATCAGTAAACAGGCCCCTTGCCAAGTATGTTTGACCGGTGACATCGCGTCTGTTACTATTACGTAAACTTACCAAGGAGTATCTTTGAAATGCAGCTGACCGAGCTTATTTCTGACGCTTATGACCGTCTAAAAAAACGCGTCCGACGTAGCGAACTTATCTTTTCTCATTATTATAGCGAACAACTTGGTATTCCGCTGTATTTCAAATGTGAGAACCTCCAGAGAACTGGCTCCTTTAAAATCAGGGGTGCCCTCAATTTCATGACTTCCCAGCCGCGTGAATTGCTAAAGAATGGGGTCATAACCGCTTCCGCCGGCAACCATGCCCAAGGGGTGGCATTTTCCGCTGATTTGCTGGGAGTTGCTGCTACCGTTTTCATGCCGGAGATTACCCCCCCTCAAAAAGTCCAGGCCACACGGGATTATGGCGCAGAAGTAGTCTTGACCGGCAGAAATTTTGACGAAGCCTGCGAAGCCGCTGTAGCAGAACAACAAAAAAGCGGTGCACTGTTCGTGCACCCGTTTGATGATGATCTTGTTATGGCTGGTCAAGGTACTATTGCATTGGAAGTGCTGGAAGAGTTACCGGACCTTAAAAACATCATAGTTCCTGTAGGAGGCGGCGGACTTATTGCCGGTATTTCCGCAGCGATTCGTGGTCGTGCCCCCCATGTCAGAATAATCGGCGTTGAATCTACTGCAGCACCATCCATGTCTGCATCATTTGCCGCAGGAAAACCTGTAGAGCAACCGGTTCACGTTACGCTTGCCGATGGTATTGCCGTAAAACTTCCCGGTTCACGAACGGTGCCGGTGATTTGCAGTTATGTCGATGAAATCGTTCAGGTTGAGGAAGAAGACATCGCTCTTGCAATTGTTTCTCTCCTGGAAAAAACCAAAATGTTGGTCGAAGGGGCAGGAGCAGTTACGCTCGCAGCGGTCTTAAACAGAAGAATATCTGACCTTCAGGGCAAAACCGTCTGCCTGCTATCAGGAGGAAACATAGACGTTAAAACAATTTCTCAAGTTGTTGAACGAGGATTGATTGCAGGTGGCCGTTATCTCAAACTGGTAGTCGAGCTTGATGATCATCCGGGGGCGTTAGCAACCCTTTCAGACAACATAGCCACAACCCGGGCAAATATCTTCCACATTACCCATGATCGCCGCTCGAAATCATTGGCTATTGGCAGAACGGATGTCTCTCTTGAACTGGAAACGCGTGGGTATGAGCATATAGAACAGATTGTAACGTATCTGAAGGGAAGGGGCTACAATCTTACGGTTGTGTGAAAAGGGACGTATGGAGGAACGAAATAATCTTCTGCAACAACTTTTCACCAAAGGTTCTGCACTGTTGCAGGCAGGAAAAGCAACAGAGGCGTTGACGTTTTTTGAGAAGGCCCTCAACATAGCCCCGTCTAATGCTCATTTGAACCTTTTCACCGGTGCGGCCTTGCACAGTCTCGGGCGTTTTGAAGACGCCATCGCCTCCTATCGGAACGCCATCGCAATGGCACCGGCTATGGGTGAAGCTCATAACAATCTCGGCAATTCCCTGATGGCTCTCCAGCGTTTTTCCGAAGCAGTTGACAGCTTTTCACAATCACTGTTATTTCTTCCTCCATCACCTGTTCCCTTGACTGCACGGGCAACGGCATTGCTCGCTATTGGAAAAATGGCTGAAGGCGAGGCTGATTGTCGCAAAGCTCTACAGCTTGACCCTTCTTTCGCTGATGCACACTGGAACCTTGCCTTACATTTGCTGCTGCAAGGAAAATATCTTGAAGGATGGCAGGAATACGAGTGGAGATGGCTTAGGCCTGATTTCACCTCCCCGCGGCGGCATACCGATATCCCTTTGTGGGATGGTTCCAGTCTTTACGGTCGCTCGATTCTACTGCATGCCGAGCAGGGTTTCGGAGACGCGATCCAATTTGCACGATACGCTCCCATGGTTGCGCAACGGGGCGGCAAAGTCATTATTGAATGCCACCCGCAGCTCGTACAAATCATGCAATCCATTGAAGGGGTACAAATGGTTATCCCCTTTGACGCAGATCATCCGGCGGTCAGTTGCCAAGCACCCCTTCTTTCGCTTCCGCGTATATTCGGAACCACCCCGCTATCGATTCCGTCACAGACACCATATCTCTTTGTATCAGAAGGGCAGCGATTTAAATGGGCTGAGGTGATCCGCCCACGGAATACGTCAACCATTCGCGTCGGGCTTGTCTGGACCGGCAAGAGCTATCCTGACCCCCTCCGGTCCTGCCGCCTGGAAACACTTGCCCCCTTGGCTGAAGTCAAGGAGACCTCGTTTTATTCGCTTCAGCTTGGACCCGGCTCTGAACAGCCACCTCCTGCCGGTATGACACTAATTGACCTGTCCGATCAACTATGTGATTTTATAGATACGGCGGCATTGATCGAACAGCTTGACCTTGTCATCAGCATCGACACGGCTGTCGCCCACCTTGCCGCAGCATTGGGAAAACCGGTTTTTCTCATGCTCCCGTTTGCGCCTGACTGGCGCTGGCTGCTTGACCGCAGGGACTCTCCCTGGTATCCGACCATGCAAATCTTCCGGCAAAATCAGCCCGGCAAATGGGAAGAAGTACTGCTTCGAGTACAGGAAGCGCTGATTACATTTTCACAGGACAATAAAAAATCCTTTGAGGAGCCCCCAAAGGATTAGTTCAAACAAAAACGGAAGGACAACGCTTATTGTTCAGGTGTTGTTCTCAGTCCCGCCGCAATATTGAAATCAATATCAATGACAATAGAGAGTTTCTCCGGGTCAGGAAAAGCAATTACCTCAAACAGGCGCTTATCAATAAAAAGGCTAAGATTAAGGATGTCATCGCGTAGATTTTTAGGAAGAGGATTCTCCGGGTCGGAAAGCTCGGCTTGAAAGAAACTCCATATCTTCTGATTAAATTTAACCGCCTCCAGTAACTTTGAATCACGATCAGGAGCATCCCAGTTGTCCTTGACGCTTTTCAGCATAAGTCCTGCGCGAGCAAGTACCGAAGCTTCAAGCTCCCGTCCGCTTAAACTCTCCTTCTGATTTGCTGTATAGGCATTAACCGAGTTTTGTTGCATGATCAATTAGCTCCTCTTCGTAGGAAATCAGTTTTTTTGCAACTTTCAAGGCAGGATAGAAATTTGAGGCGACAATATACGCGCTTATTTCGGAAATCAAGTCCTTTGTACTGGGTGCAGCGGTGAGTACATCCCTAACTAAGTCCCAGTACACCTGAGCAAGCTCTGGGGTCAAACCGTCACCGATATACATCAACTGAATAACAAGATAAATTTTCTTACACGGAGACGTTGCATCCGCTTCGGTCAGAATATCCTTCTGTCTCAGAAGCGTCACCTGATTTTCAATCTGTAGATGGGCAACTGTAGAGCCGTTTTTTATCACCGCTCCAGCCAATATAACCCGCTCTCCCGGCTTCAAGGTCAGTACGAGCGGCATCTTAGCTCCCTGTAATTGATTTGCTCATGGAGTCTTGAACCAAACCAATTTGACTGGAAATAACGTCCAGTTGTTTCGCGGCCGCATTCACATGAGAATCCGGGGCATCAAGTGGTAGAGTAGGTGTTTGGACAGTGCTGTTGGCACCGCTAAAAAGATCACCCCAAAGATGTTTGACCGTTTCATAGATCGGAGCTGGCGGCGCAGGAACCATTAAGCTCATTATCTGTTTTTTCAGTGAGGAATAACTCATCAGCTGATCAATTCGTTCCTTACTTTCAATCGAATAGGGGGGATAGATCTTAATGATCTGGTCAAGCGACGACTTCATGTCTGTCACGATAGCTGCAGTTGCTTTCAATCCCTCATTGGTCTGACGAAGGTTGGTTGCAACTGAATTGAGAAAATCGGAAATTGTCCCCATTTTTTGCAATGTATCAACGGTCTTCTTGGACAGCTCTACATTGATAGAAACCTTGTCACCCGCAATTGATTGAACGGTATTCTCTTTGCTCGCTTTCTGGGCATCCTGATGCTGCGCAGTTTTTGGTGCCAGCATCTGCTGAACGCCGGTTTGCTGCAATTGAATAGCAGTTGCAGCTGCCAGTCGTTGATCATTACCTTCAATTCTCATATTCGTCACCTCACGAAGCTTGAATACGCAAGCGGGGAGAGGTTGCCCTCTCCCCGCTCAGGTTTAAATTCGCCTTTTCAGTTACGACTAGAAGAGTCTGAGAACTGACTGTGCTGCCTGAGAAGAGAGGCTCAGAGCGGTAGTGCCCAGAGACTGACGAGTCTGCAGCATCAGCATGTTGGCGCCTTCATTGTTCATGTCGGCCAGCGTCAAGTTATCGGCACCAGTCTGAAGAGTGGCAATCAGGTTGTTTGTGAAGTCCTGACGGGCAGTAACAACAGACAGGTTACTTGCCAACGATGTAGACGTGGTTCGCAGCGTATTGAGTGCAGATTCCATAATTGCCAAGTCGGATGTTGCAGATTGAACGCCCACGCCAGCTGCGGCGCTCCACGAGTTACCAGCAGTTGCATCCAAATTCAAGCCGGTAGCGCTGGTGTCTGTTCCTGCAATACTAAGGGTTGCAACATCGGTTGTTTCGCTGAACTGAACTGTAAGCGAACCACCTGTCAGCAGGTTTGTGCCACGATAGCCAGAGTCGCTTGCCAGAGTGGTTATCTGCTCCTGAATCGCTGTATACTGGTTGTAATAGGCTTCCTGATTAGTAGTGTTGCTGGTCCCTGCTGCAGCACTTGCAAGACCTTTGGCGGAGTTGATCAGAGCGGTAATAGCAGAGATACCGGCATCAGCTGCCTTAACAGTCTGGATCGCCTCTGTCATGCCGTCTTTGCGGTCATTCAAGTCACTTGCACGAGCCATGTGGCTCTGAGCGGCAAAAAAGTTGGTCGGGTTGTCAAGTGCCGAGTTTACCTTTTTACCAGTACTCAGTCTGTCTTGAGTTGTTGTCAACTGTGCGGAGGTCTTCTGGAGTGCAAGAAGGTTGTTCCTCATGCCTGTGGTAAGGGAGATGTCTGAGATTGCCATGGTGGTACTCCTTTTCTGAGTTTATGCCGACATTTTTATCGGCGGCGCATTCTGCGCTTACTTAACGTATCGACTATTGCTGAAAACACTTTAGGAGAAAATTACGTCGGCAGCAGATTGTTTATGTTCATTTTGCAAGCGACAGAACAGAGCTTCGCGAACCTCTTGCATTACCGTGTGCCAGTCGCCTGAAGCCGGTTGTCTGAACAGACGCATGGTTGGATACCAGGGTGAGTCTGCACGTTGTTGCAGCCAGCGCCATTCTGCCCCAAACGGCAGCAGGGTCCATGTTGTGACTCCCATGGCTCCCGCCAGATGGGCGACCGCAGTATCGATGGAAATCACGAGATCAAAATTTTTGATAAGAGCCGCTGTGTCGGCAAAATCGTGAAGTTCGGCGGTAAAATCAGCAACTTGCTGGCCAAACGTACATTCGCTGAGTTGTTCAATACCTACACCGATCTGGAGATTATAGAATTCGCAGTTTGGCACTGCCAGCAGCGGAGTGAATGCAGCAAGCGGGCAAGAACGCTTGCGATTCAGTATTTGATCCTGCCGGGCAAACCAAACTATCCCGATTCGGAAAGCCTTTGGCGGGTCCAAGCGCAGGCGCCAGGTATCAACGTCGCTTTGATCAGGGTAAAGATACGGCACAGACGCCGGAATAGATTCCACACTTGTGTTAAATACAAATGGTAATGAAAGAAGCGGCAAGTGACAGTCAAAATGGGGCAGCGGATCTCCGGAAACAATTATCTCTATTCCTGTTAGTGATGACAGTAATCGTTTCAGCAAAACAGACTGGCACTCAATGACAACCGTGCCACCCAGCTCCGCAACCAGGAGGGCATACCGTGCGAATTGAATGGTGTCTCCAAAACCTTGTTCGCAGTGCAGCAAAATTGTTTTTCCCTCTAAAGGAGAACCATCCCATCGGGGCTGGGGGCAATCACGCCGGGATGTAGGCTTATTTTTCTTGAGGCGCCATTCGTATTCACGCCACCCCTCAAGAAACTCCCCTTTTGTCAGAAGGGCGAGTGACAGATTCCAGTGCCCCTCCGCAAAGGTAGGATCATGTGTGAGAAGCCGGTGATACACTCGTATTTCTTCATCTATTCGATCTTGAGAATGAAACAGTATACCAATATTGTTGAGAAGTGCAGGGTCTTCCGGGGCAAGTAAGAGTGCCTCACGAAAGCAATCCTCCGCATTATTGAACTGCCCGGCTAGATGATACGACAATCCCATCCGGTTAAAGGTGCTGGCTCGTCTTGGCTCTAGGGCCAATGCTTTATGATACGAGTGAATAGCACCTGCAAAATTTTCCTGACCATGCTGTGAATCACCCAGCCCCTGCCACGCATACACATTATGTTGATCAAGCGCTATTGCAGCAGCGAAACATTCTTCAGCACGGATATAGTACCCTTGCTCTTTGCAGAGTTCTCCCAGACACAGTAGCGCCGGTACAAAGTCAGGAGCCAATGCCAGTGTCTGTTCATAGCAGGAGATAGCGGCAGCCGGATTGCCAAATGAGCGGCAACTGTTCCCCATATTAAAAAAAGCCTGCATATAATCAGGGCGGAGGGTTATGGCCGTTCGATAGCGGGCAAGTGCCTCTTCATACTTGTGCTGGGCATCTTGGGCAACACCCAGATTGCATAAAACTTCGGCATTATTTGGATCAAGGCTGAGAGCCTTCAAAAAAACTTTCTCGGCATCAGCGGCAAACCCTTGACGTAACAGCTCAGCTCCACGTTGGAAATAAAATCCTGCTCCACCACTATTCAGTTGCGTAAGCTCTTCTTTGACTCGATCAACAACCCCTGCCCAGTCTCCCGCAGTCGATTGTCTAAAGATCTTCATGGTCGGATACCAGAGGGAATCTGATCGGTCCAGCTGCCAACGCCAGTCAGAGACAAATGGCAACAATAACCAGACCGGTTTTCCCATGGCACCTGCAAGATGCGCTACGGCAGTGTCTACGCTAATTACCAGGTCAAGATTGGCAATAAGGGCAGCGGTGTCAGAAAAGTCTGAGACCTGCTTGGTGTAGTCATGTACTGTGCCCTCGGGTGGAAGTGATGACAGTTCTTCAGCGCCTTTACCGAACTGCAAAGAGTAGATGTCCAGTTCGGAGAGAGAGAATAACGACAGACATTCGTTAAACGGAATTGATCTTTTCGGGTCAGGATACTCCTGGCCCGCCCACGTCAAAGCAACCTTTAGATGGGTATTTGAAGAAGTTTTTCCTCGCCATCCAGCGACCTTTATTGGATCAGGGTGAATATAGGGAGTTGTATTAGGGATTGTCTCCGAAGTTGTTTTAAACAGAAACGGAAGGCTTAATACGGGTATGTGTACATCAAATTCAGGGAGGGGCCCATTTCTGTCAACGGACTGACAGACTCCCTCTATAGATGACAATAACGATACCAGTTCAGGCAGTGCACAAACAATCACACGCCCTCCCGTAGCGGTTGCCAGCGGAGCATAGCGCACAAACTGGATCATATCGCCGCGCCCCTGCTCCATGTGGATCAGTAATGTCCTGCCGTCAAGAGGTGAGCCATCCCACAGAGGGCGTCCCAGCGCAGGTATTCTGGAGGTGAACCTTTTGGATTTCCAGCGCCACTCGTATTCCCTCCACCCGTCAGGCAAATTGCCCTGTCGCAACAGAAGCATGCCAAACAGCCAATGAGCATCGGCATAGGTTGGGTCGCAGTGTATTGCCGTACGGACCGATTTGAGAGCGTCCTGATAAAGTCCGCATAATGAAAGTGCATCGGCAAGATTGTAGTGAGCCTTGGCAAACAGAGGATCAAGAGTTGTGGCAGCCTGATAGTACGTGATTGATTCCTGCACACGTCCCAGAAGCTGTAACACTACTCCCAGTGCATACTGAGGATCGGGGAGCTCAGGAGCCTGGCTGACAATTCGGCGAAAACACTTTTCAGCACCAACATAATCCCCACTCTCTTTGAGCCGTACCCCGAGGTCGTAGCAGGTTTGTATATCCAAAGGTTCACGTTTCGGAAGATCCGCTACCGACCGAGGCACCTGTTTTTGAAGCGCCTGAACGACTTCCGCGACAACAGACTGCCAGTCGCCCGCCGTTGGTTGCCGGAATAGGCGCATGGTTGGGTACCAGGGAGAATCAGAGCGGTCGCTCATCCAGCGCCAATCTGCTGCACATGGCAACATCAACCACGTCGGTTTTCCCAGGGCACCGGCAAGGTGTGCTACGGCGGAGTCAATAGTGATAACGAGATCCAGATTGGTAATCAGTGCGGAAGTATCATCAAAATCCCTGATATCCGCAGTCAGATCGATAATTTTTTCTGAAAACAGTTCAGGCAACGGGAAACGCTCTTTGTCTCCTATTTGCAGGGAAAAAATGTTTATTCCGGCAACAGTCAATAGTGGCGTAAGAAATGCTGGAGGGCAGGAACGATTGGGGTAAGGCATTTCCTTCCCAGCCCACACCAAGCCGATGCGGAAATTATCACCGGTCTTGCCAAGTTTTTCCTGCCATGCGGCAAGCCTTTGTGAAGATGCGGCAAGATAGGGCGTTTGGCAGGGGAGAGAGTCTACTGTTGTTCCTAATAGATGAGGAAGGCTGAGAAGGCGGACATAGTAATCGGTAGTCGGCAAGCTTGATGTCTTTTCAATAACACGTTCAACTCCTTGCAACGATGCCATGAGAGAGACCAATGGTTGCTGCACCTCCAACACGACCCGCCCGTCAAATTTCGCCAGGAGAGGAATGAAACGAGCAAACATGATAGAATCACCCAAGCCCTGCTCGCAGTAGACGAGGAGAGTGCGGCCATTCAGAGGGGCGCCGTCCCACAGAGGTTGGGTGTAGGTGCGTATGTCGATTTCTTTCTTGGAGACTAGACGGTATTCATAATCCGCAAAGCCGTTTGTATAATCACCCTTACGCAATAGGTGCGCTGCACGGTTAAAGTGTGCTTCGGCACAGTCCGGAAATACCGCCAAAACTGATTCGTAACAGTGAAGCGCTTCCTCATTGCGTCCCTGTGCACTCAATACATAGCCAAGATTCAGTTGCGTTTCGAGGGAGTTGGGAGCCAACAGCAACGCTTGCCGGAAACAGAATTCTGCGTTTGTGTAGTTGCTCTGTGAGATAGCTGCAACACCCGCATTAAACCAGGACTCAGGGGTGTGAGGCACTATTTATTCTCCCGCAAATGGGTCGTTTTCCCTAACCTATCGAAAAGACTTTCTTCATTTGCAGGCACTACGTTGCATATTACCCGCAACCTATTAAAGTCTGCGGGACAATTGAGTGAAAGATAATAGCGAACAATCTCATCGTAATTATCAGCGAGAACGGTTGATGTTGCATCCAGGTTTGTCACGACACCCAATCCAGACGGTTTGGCCGGGATAGTCACGATTTCCAGATCAGGTCTGAAAGCTTTCAGGCAGGGGATGATTCTCCAGACATCTCCGGTCCAGAAGCCGGTGCAGCGCTCGCGCTCGGCAACAATGGGTGCTATCGGCAGACAATCGTGAATCAGAATCACTGAATTTTTACCGGCATATCGCTCCAGGTTAATGAAGTCCTTCAGGGCCTGCTCAAACAGGTGCAGCCCATCAATGAAAGCCAAATCAAAGGTTTCTTGACCGATAACAGTCCGCAAGTCGTGGCGGGCAAAAAAATCATCGCTGGTCAGCGGGAAAAGCGTGGCTGGGCCATTGGGGCAGACATAGTTCAGCTTTTCCCACGCTCCTTGGTAAGGATCTATACCGATTGTCACTGTATTGGAGCCGGCCAAAGCAAGTGATCTCCCATGCCCGAGGCCGATCTCGACATAGCTGGAAGGGCGCAGCAATTGTTGAAAGCGTTGCAGCCAATAATAGTAATCCGGGCCCGGCATCTCCCGTTCTGCCGTTAGCATGAAAAATGTCTCTCGAGAGCCATTCGAGGTTGGCGCAAGGGTCTGGGCATGCTCGTACGCCTCCAGTGCGCCGGACAAATTACCCAGTGACTTCTGAATCCTGGCCTGAAGCACGTGTAACATGGCAAGATCGGGTTCCAGTAAAAGTGCGGAATCAACCACCTCGGCCGCAGCCGGGAAACACCGGCGATGAAAGAGGATAAGAGCAAGGAAATAAAGGGTCATTACCGGTGTTTGCTGGGCTACGAGTACGAGGCGACGGATGGCATCCACCTGTTTCCGGTAGCCGAGCTCTTCATAGAAAAGCAACGCTTCGAATACAAGTTCGTATTCAGACATGGCACAGGCTATGTTTCCTTCTTTCTGAAGAACAACTGCCCTCTGGATCTGCCTCTCCAACTTATTGAGCATAAAATTGATCATTACGCCACCTCCCGCATCTGGCGTATCGGTTCCTCAGATTTTCTGGCAAGTACGTTGATGAATCGCCTGATCGCAACAAGCTGCGAATCGTCCTGCAAACGTAGCGAAGCTTCATCAAGCCATAACAGGGCATCTTTAAAGCGCCCTTCTTCTGCCAGCGCATGGACGTAACTCATAGCATAGGCAAGGAATCCACTTTCCTGAAGGTAGCTGCGGCCATCACGGTCGGCAATTCCCCGCCACTTGTTTAAAAACAACATGCGGTTGCGGAGCAGAATCTCGCCTGCCGTTTCGGACTTTTCATAAAAACCGATCTCTCGCAATGCCCTGATGCTGCCGCTCCAGTGGTGATCGTATGCTGATGTCGGTACAATGTAATTTTTAAGACCGGCTTTCTTAATCTGCAAACCCAGATCCCACTCCTCAAAGTAGCATGGCGTAAAACCATTCTCAAAACGAATGGCTTTTTCGTTGAAGTGCTGAAGTTTTATGGCGAAGAAAAATCCGGAGATCGCATCAACTTCCAGCGGTGTGTTGAACGTTCCCTTATCAAAGTAGATATAATCACGAGTCAGTGAGTACTCAACAAAGCTCCCCTGAGGGCCGACACATGCGGCGTCAGGAAGTGATGAAAGGGCCCGTTCAAGAGCGTCTATGGCAGGACGCTCAACATGAAGATCGGCATTCAGAATAAACGCTATCGGGGTTACAGCGACCTCCAACCCCAGGTTCCAGGCACGGGCAACGCCTATGTTCTGTTTCATGATGGCATAACGGGTGATGCGGGGATGTTTTTTCAGTTTTTCGGCGATCTCCGGACCATTGAAGATCACGATAACATCACCTTCAATCTCTTTCAGGTCTTCAAGCAAGGTAAGGATGTTGTATTCACTGGCCGGTGACATATCCAGTACGGGGATAACGAAACTCCGGGAAGTTCCGCTTATGCAGGTACTCGCCGGAATATCAGCGTCAATTGCAGGCATGCCTACCAGTGAACGTTCACGCAATTCTTTTGCCGAGAAGGTGTCAGGCTTTCCTTTCAGGGCAACTGCGATCAGATCATCAATGCGATGCGCGTATGTATGGGCATTGTGGGCCAAACGTTGCCCACGCCGTGCAATCTGTTCGCGTAACTTCTCATTATCCAGGTAAAAGCGAGTTACGTCGCTGCAATTATTGTCACGATATACGGCGTACTCCTCACCATCTCTGAACAGCTCATCTTGACCGCTGTTCTTCGCCATATCGGTCAGGAGCAACGAGCCGGTGGACATAACCTCAAACACACGCGTATTCAGGTTTCCGGCAGTTTCATTGAAAACGGCCAGGGACTGAGAATAGAGCCGGGCCATATCGTCCCGGAAGCAACGTTCGTAATGAACGGGAATGTGGCTGGATAGCTTATCTAACAGCGATTCCCGGCGCGAGCCTGGCTTGACTGCCCCCGCAAATCCAACGGAATACATTTTGGGTACGTCAGTATGGCAATGTATTTCAGGATCACAGCCAAGCGGGAGCCAGTGAGCCCTGATACCATGACGACGGAATTCATCCAGATATTCCCGCTGGGCGATGAAAACTGTATCAAACTGCCTGGCCCACTCCACATGTGCAGGAAAATTCAGATGAGAGTAAATGAGATAGCAGGCCTTCGGACATGAGAGTGCTTCCAAGTTCAGAGGGTAATGGTCGCCAACTGATTCAACCCACAGATACAGATCAGGATGCTGTTCCGGTGGTACACAAGCGAGAACTTTAGCCATGTCCGGTCTGAAATCAGTAGAAATATCCAGATCTTTTGGCGGCAACCTCATGTTTTGCAGGTGCAATTTTTCTATCAGATCCGGCGGTAGCGGGGGGCCAATGGTGGTAGTCCGGCAGAGCTGTCGTAAAGCTCGTTCAAAATATACAGCTGGAGTAACCGGACAGGCTACATATGCAAGCCAGATTTTGATATCGTTTGGCTTAATAGGCATTTTTATTGTAGTTACCTTTCAATTAAAAACGTGAAATGTTGTCGAATAGTTGTTCAGTGATTCGGGACGAGCAAACACGGCATTGTAATTATAATGTTCAACTGTTGGTTCTAAATAATACCCGTCCGGGATCGATTTTAGAACAAGCTCGCCATTTGTTGGAGTTGAAGCTATATATGCAGAATACCCAAGTTCAGCCATCAACAGCCTCAAATGCCTTTCAGAAGCGCCAGCCCTGCGAAGGCCAAGGCGGTTAACCTCAGCAAGAATAAATGGTGGAGAAAACCTTCTTATTGCTGAGACCGCTCCTAAAATAGTATTAAATTCCCAACCTTCCGTATCAATTTTTATTATTTTTATGTTTGATACCATTTCTGTGTCGAGCAGCGAGTCTAACGTATCCATTTGAGTTCTTGACGTTACAATATCCCTGTTCCCAATTTGTTGAATCGATTCGGGCGTTATTCCAAACAACGAATGACCACCATCATTTAACGGATCAATAAATAGATCAACCTCTTTTCTAAGGTTACCAGCCGCAACATTGAGCGCTTTTATATTGTTAAAACCATTAAGTTCAATATTTCTTTTCAAATAGTTGAAATTTTCCTTTTCCGGTTCAAGCGAAATAACTCTTCCGGATTCTGTGACAAGCGATGAAGCCAACAAAGAAAAATAACCAATGTTTGCGCCAATATCTATGACCGTATCCGATGGACGAAGAACCTTCATCATAACACTTGTATAATCAGGCTCCCAACAGGAACCCTTTTGAGCATAATGATAAAGGGATCTCTGTAGATACTTTTCTCTGTCCAGATGTAACTTCATACGCGCTGTTACTGAACCCATTTGTAGTGAAATGTTACAAATAACATCAGCATCTCTCAACTCTGGTACAGTAGTAAAATCTGCTTGCAACATATTACGATCAGACATTGTTATAATCCTTAATGGTTTTGATTGGTTTAGATCCCGATGTGCTTCAATCTAAGCAATATTCCAGCATTGAGTTTCGCGATGAGACTTAAAAAGAGCACAATTAATCTGATATGTTATGCACAAGCAACCAGACTTTTACCTATTGCATGAAAATTCCTGGCAGCATTGTCCCACGCCAGTCGCTTCATGTCATTGGCGGCAACCTGCCCCTTTTGGAAACAGACATCCCGATAATGGTAGGCATATTCAAGCTGTTCGATAAGTTCCTCTACACATGGTTCATGCCAGATAGCGCTTGGCTGTCCGGCTGCATCCTTGACCAGCAGTGGTATGTAATTGGTTAAGGGGAATGCGTTGAAATTTGTGATGACGTCGGCATGCCCCGTTGCATCGCTGGCAATCACTGTGCGACCGCAAGCCATATACTCGCACATTACCATATTATTGCCACCTTCACAGCGGTTGGGGAATATGCCAATATCGGTCTGCTGGTAGATCTGCTGAATCTGGGTGTTGTCAACAAGAGGAGCCAGATAAACCCGTTCTGGCGGGATGCCGTTTTCATGGAGCGTGCGCTGTAGAACTGTCATACAATCTTCATTTGAAGGGCGGAATGTGATGTGCTGCGATTGAGTCATTGTAGCAAGCGAGAATGGCCACTGGTTTATCCATGAACAAGCGAGGTAAGCATCCTGGTGGCGCTGCATGAATACCCGCATGGCAGCAACAACCAGATCCTGCCCTTTGCGGTATTCAAATTTTCCTCCAGAGAAAATAATGAAGCGGCTATCATCTTGACGATGCGGGGCAGGATGGAAATTGGCAGGATCAATCCCCTGCAGGATTGTAGAGGTTTGACGGACTCCACCGATCCTTAGTTGATACTCACACCAAGAAGAACCGGCCACGATAAAATCCCATTCTCTGGCTGCGCGACGGGTGTGGCGGAGTATTTCAATGTCGTTTTCAAAAAAACAGTAGCCTATATTGATCCGGTTCCATTCAGCCGGATTCATCGGTCGAAGCTCGTGACCGCTGATGCAATGGAGAGTAACACCGTCCAAAAAGGGCAACTTTGCGATTTCTCTGGTCAGGTATTCTCCGGCAATTCCCCACCCATGGGCCCGTCCACTGGGCATCGAAACTTTCATATTCTTAGATACTCGTTTTCAGGGCACGAAGCGCTTCCGCTGCTTCCTGATCCCAAGGTTTAATTTCAAGTGCCTTCTCCATGAAAAAACGAGCATCGTCCTGTTTATCAACTTCTAGACATATGTATGCAATCGATTTCATGGCCTCAACATCGTAACTATTCTCGGTAAACAGCTCGACATAGATTTTCAGTGCTTCTTCAAACTCTCCAAACCCTTTGCACAGCAAGTCCGCCAGGTTTTTCCTGAAAACGGTGTTTGCTGGTTGCAGTCTGGTGGCTGACTCGTGATGGTACCGGGATTTTTGGAGATTATCTGTTTTTTGGTAAAGGACGCCAAGATCATTATGAGCCAGTCCATTTTCAGGAGCCTGGGCCACGAGCACTTCCAGCAGCTGAATGGCTTCATGCAGCTTATCGGCATCAACAAGTTCGATCACTTCCTTGTAAATTTCTTCAGGAGATCGTGCGAGCTTGGGTTGCACTGCGTGGAAAAGGTTCTGAAATGATGGGGTATCGGTAACCTGTGGCGGTTCTTCTACGCGGCTGACTTGAGAGTTCACCTGCACAATCTGTTTTGAATCAGAGGTACCCGACGCAGGAGACGGCAGTTGCTGCAGGGCAAGACGAGCCTCATGATTATTAGAATCAAGCTGCACGGTGCGGGAATAATACTGGCGAGCCTGTTCTTTGCGCCCTATCCTGAGACTGATGGTCCCCAGAGCATTCAGAGCTTCTATATCGAACGGGTTATCTTTCAGGATGTCCAAGTAGATATTGATAGCATCTCTAGTCCATTCCAGTTCAACAAAATAAAAATCAGCAAGATTTTTTCGATAGGTAATATTGCCGGGATCAAGTTTGTGGGCTTTTTCGTAGTGAGCCAGTGACTTAAGTTGATTTCCTTCCTGATAATACAACATCGCTACATCGTTGTGGGCAGGAGCAAATTCCGGGTAGATCTTCACAAAATCCTGAATATGTCGGATAACCTCTTCTGTCTCCAAACCACGTATATCTGCAAGAATACGTTCGTAGGTAGCGGTCCCTTCAATAAGAATAAGATGTTGATTAGTTGGATTTGACATAAATCTCCTCAAAATTAGTTCAGCTCGTTAAAAGTTCTAAAGTGATATAAAGAAACAGACTGCACATACCAATCAATGAAAACCTCAAAATGACGAAACAGAGTATCCGTCGATCTCATTAGCATTCACATCCATCTCTCTTCCGGCAGCATCTTTACCGCTGAATTTAAAAACAATATGTGAAGGATCAAGTACCGCATCTCCATTGGCATTTTGTTTGAGGCTGAATTTTATAGTTGCTTCTCCGGTAAGTGAGTTATAGAAAACCGATTCAGGCTTGCTTGGTAACTCAACCTCATTTGAGGATAAGGGCATTGTAAAATTGTAATACCCGCCCCCCGGGCTGTTGGCACGGGAAATAGACCAGTTTTGCATGTTGGTTACGGAGGCAGGATCCATAGAGGCGCTGAACGAAAAGGTCGCTGTAAAGGTTTTACTGGAATCGGGAGCGGTAAGAAGCGTCGGATCAAGCATCCAGAGCGGTGTTCCAGGTCCTAAAAGAGTAATAAAGCCACCACTGTTTTTTGTGTCCATGGAGATAATAGCGGGTTTATTGAGAGCAAATTGAAGGTCCTGAGCCTGTGTAGCGCCCTTACTTTGCAGAATCGAAAGCTGCTTTTGTGCCTCTTCGTTTTTGCCAAGTGAGTTGTAGGCTACTCCCAGTTCATAGCTTGCTGCAGGAAAATCTTTTTTCAGCGTTAATGCCTTTTCCAGATTTGAAGCTGCCTCTTCATATTTGCCTTGCTGATTATAGACCATGCCAAGCGCGTAATAGACGTTGCCATCCTTGGGTGCAATCTTTTGAGCCTTCAAAAATTGGGCTTCAGCTTCAGCCAAACGATCAGTACTTGAATACTGAAGACCAAGTGAATAACTGGGCAAAGGGTCATTAGGGCTCATTTTAGCCGCTATTTTGAATTCCCTTTCAGATGCTGCGTACTGTTTATCCTGGAGATAGGCGTTTGCAAGGCTAATATGAGCATCCACAGCAGTGGGTGCGCTTTCCGAAGTGTCCACAAGAGTTTGGTTGGATTGTATCCGGACGAGTTGCTGGTATGATTTTATTGCTTCAGCATTTTTTCCCTGTGAAAGGTATATTTTGCCAAGATAATCGTACGCAGTGGCGTTCTGCGCGTCTATGGCAACAGCTTTTTTAAAGGCTTTGATAGCGTCATCATTTTGATTGTTTTGCAAATAGGTTGCCGCCTGCATAATTGCATACTGGGCTATTTGCTTACGCTGTGCGCTGCTGTCCTGCGCCATAAGGCTAAAAATATCGCTACCTGAGGATGTTAATAAATCCGCCATGGCACATCTCCTGTTTTGTATCTTGTACTTATAGTATCGGATATTATGTCATATTGTTTAGATGAACGAGTAGGTATTTTTTGGGCCACGCTCTGGCCGTTATTGTAAAATAACGGCCAGAGCGTGAAGCTTTACAGAATTAACGCTTCAATGATATAAGCGTCTGGGTGTTGAAGGTATGTTGGTGCGTTGCAGACGAAGAGAACCCAAGGAGATACTAATGAAAAAACTGCTAGGGGCCATAACGACTCTGTGTATGGTTTGCCATCTCGTAGGCTGCGCACGGTTTGTAACTAATGACAGCACAGCATCCAAAGAAAGCCAGACCGCCACTCCATCGGTCGGAAGTTTTAACGACCGAATGAACGATCTTGCCGACCAGCTTGATAAAAATGCTGTCACGAAAGACCTTTCAAATACCTACATTGTAACCAGTTTTACAAATTTGGACAAGCTTGGTGACACTACGGCGCTTGGCCGGCTGATTTCCGAAAACCTGATGCATGGTCTTCAGGTACATAAGTGGCAGATACTCGAGGTCAGACTCACGAAAGGGATTGATGTCAATGCTGCCGGCGAATTTTCCTTGAGCAGAGATGTCAATAAATTGAAAGATGAGTATAAGATTAGCGGTGTTGTTGTCGGCACGTATTCTGTTGCAGAAGGCAACCTCACCATTAATGCCCGTATTATTGACATTAATACGGGCCTGGTAATTTCTTCAGGTCAAACGTACGTTCCGGTACACTGGCTTCCTGACACATCATTCACAATTGAGAACAACAGCAAAACAATGAAAATTATTGGCGATGGGAACAAATAAAATGAATATCAATTTTAGAACAACTGCATGTATCCTTTTGACAGTTATTCTTACCGGGTGTGCAAGCCCAAAAACGGCCAAACGGTACAGTGCCTGCTACGGGAAGTCGTTTAATCAGCTTTTGGAGTCTACCGATCTGAAACCGCTTTTTAATGATATTGCACGAGAACTTTGTACCGAGCCCTGTACTGTTGCAGGAGGCACCTTACCTTCAGACACATCTGCCCCCCCCAAGTGTTCCACGTCAAATGACAAAAACAATTATTCCATATTGATTACGGACTTTGTTGATATTCAGTCATTTACACCCGCTTCACAGGGGCTGTTAATGGGGGAGTTGATGCGCGGTAGTCTCAGTTCTGTGTGCGGAACGAAAATAACGCAGGTTGAATTTGCCAAATTCTTCAATTTGAACGAGAAGGGCCTGGTGGTTCTTTCAAGAAAGGTTTCTGAAATAAAAAAAGATGAATATGACCAGACTGAGGCCATTGTCGGAACGTACAGCTATCTCAACAATAAAGTTGTCGTTTTTGCGCGTAAAATAAATGTCGTGACCGGTAAAATATCCCGGATGGTCACACGTGAGCTTGATTATAACTGTGCCGGCGGAAGCATTAGCTACACCGTTAAATAACCACGGGACTTTTTTTAAACTTATCTGGAAGCTAGTGAAATAATCAGATTAAGTCCATTTGCCGGAGTTGGCGCTTCAAATCCCGAGAGCCCGGAAACATCGGCTTCTGTCAGTATTCCCGCCGCAGATTTAAGTTGAATAACCCTGATGATATTATCATACAGGGCATACCTGCAGTCGCGCAGGGCCATCGAATATGTCTGTTCGGCGTTAAGCACATCAATAGCATTACGAGTACCGATTAAACGCCCCTTTTTTACAGCCGCCAGCTGGATTTCCGCAGATGCTTTTTTCTGATCAAGTGCCTTGATTAAACTGATATTGTAACGAAGATTAAAGAAGGCCTGCTTAACGTTTTCCCGCTGCTGATCCATAGTTTCGTCGAATGCGTGTCGTCTCTCTTCTTCAGATGCCGCCGCACGACGGACTTTTGCCGAAGTTTCTCCTCCTGAATAAATCGGCAGCGACAGTGTTGCTCCGACAAACCACTGCTTTACTTCGGCAGTTGGCAACGCAGCCGTTCCCCTGTTGACATCATACCCGCCGGAAGCCTGAAGAATAGGCAGATATTCAGCTTTAGCCGCCTTCTGTTGTTCAGAAGTCTGGACAACACCTTCTCGCGCCTGCCGGACAACCGGATGTTCCTTTTCCATCGTTGCAACCCACCAGTCAATGTTATCCGGGTCAGGGCCTATTGGCTGTTGAGGCAGATAATTGATGACTTCAGTAATTGGATTCCCAACCTGGCTGGATAATTTTTGCTCGGCGAGGCGAAGATTGCTTTCACTCTTCGTTAGGTCAGCGCCGGCGCTATCCAGACGTGATTGAGCCTCGTATACCGAAATTATGTCTCCCGTTCCCGCCTTGAGAAACGCCTGCGACTGGTCAAGAACCTGTTTGAGACGATTGATTTCACCCAGCGCAATCTGCTTGTCAGTTTGAGCTTTTAGTAGTGCAAAATAGGAATCCGTAAATTTCACAATAAGGTTCTGGCGAGCCGCTGCAACGCCTGCCTGCTCTGCGCTAAGCCCCGCCGCCGCTGCAGACAGCGAATAGAGGGTTGGAACATGCAACAAGGTCATTTGGGCGGTAACGTTATAATTCAGGGCAGTAAAATCATAGGTCCCATCGCTGGAGTTATTATAATTAGACACATTCTGGGAGTTAAACTTTACACCGGCGCTGGAATTCAGATGGGGAAGAAGCCCGGACAATAACATGTCCGAATCGGCTTTACTTCCGGAGACTCTCGCCTCAGTACGGCTCAGTGCCGGGTCATTGGCTTTGGCAGCTAGATAGAGGTTCCAGATTGAAGCTGGAGACGCTGAACCCGGCTCCGTAATTGCGCCGGGATCGAAGCGATTCACCGATGTTATCGGTGCAATTACTGAGGTAGAGTTTGAACCGTTGTGTTGTGAGGAATCCGGCCGAAGTTGGTCGTCTAAAGCTTTTCGGGCCGCAGCTAAACGTTCTTCATCAGCCTTCTCCGCAGCTTTACGCAATTCTTCGGTTTTACGGGATGCAATCCGTTCTTGTTCTGCGCGCTTCTCCTCCTCAGCTGCTGCTTTTTCACGCAAGATCTTCTCATTGGCAAGGCGTGTCTGCTCAGCTTTTTCAGCGGCTATACGTGACTCTTCAGCCTTGCGGGCTGCCAATTGTTCCTGTTCCTGTTTTACGGCTGCTTGCCGCGCGGCTTCATTAATTTGTTCGGCCTTTATCTGTGCTAAACGTTCCTGCTCAGCTTTTTCAGCGGCTTTACGCTCCGCTTCTGCTTTAAGGTCTATCATACGCCGGGCAAGTTGCTGTTCTGCGGTTTCCTTATCAGTGCCATTACTATCAGCTGACTGAATGGATAAAGGGCCTTGAACGGTTTCTGCTTTATTATCGTTGGCAAGGCTTTTCTTTATCGGAGGAGGTAGCTGGTTCTGTGGAGGCTGTTCAACATGCTGAATTGCCGGAGCCTTGACGATTCTCGGCTTGTCGCCAATGAGTCTAATGGTGGAACTTCCACCAGGAGAAGACGTGGAGGAGGGCATTGTTGATCCGCTGGAATCGTTCTGAGCCTTTGCCTTGTCGCCGATGATGCGAATTATGGAGTCCGCATTGGCTGGCTCGGCAAAAAGAACTGTTGAGACCGCCAGAACAGGAAATGCGTTTTTTAGTATGGAGAGGGAGAGTCGTATCATTCTAATGGGATTGATTCGCTTTTTTAAAACTTTCACGAAACTTCACAAAAATGGCATCAAAAGGGGTACGCGGTTTAGTCGCAATCATAAGTTGCGCCGACATGCCGGGAATAAGGCGAAGTTCCCCCAACGATTTGAGTGATTCCTTATCAAGTTCGGCATAGGCGATATAGTTTGCCTGTTGCCCTTGAGGTGAGTTTACAATAAGCCGGTCGTCAGATATATACGTTATATGGGCAGTAAGTACGGGTGTCGTACGGGAATCAAAGCCGGATATGGTTGCTTGAGCCGACTGGCCTACCGACACCCTGCTGATATCTTCCAGCTTGATCTTGCCTTCCAGGATCAGGTTGTCGCCGGTAGGAGCAATCTCCATCAGCGAGTCCCTTGCCATCACAATCCCCCCCACTGTCGTCACTTTCAACCCCACGACCTTGCCGGTTACCGGGGCTCGGATCACCTGCCTGTCGAGTGTGTCGCGCATCGGCCGGATTCGCTCTTCCAGATCGATGCGGCGCAGTCCGGATTGCTTCATCTCGGTGATGGCACCCTGTACGCGGTCAGCCTTGAAGGCAAGAATGCGCTGTTCCAATTCCGCAAGCCGTTGCTTCTCGCTTGCTATTGAAGCCGCTAACAAATCCCGTTCTCCGGTTTTTTCCGAAAGGAGCCGTTGTTGATCTGTGACCATTGTTTTGGTGACGTAGCCCTCCTTCAATAGGGATTGATTTCCTGCAAGCTGTTCTTTAATGAGGGCAATTTCCTGGTTTTTTGTTGCCAAGCGCTCCTGGCTACCCTTAGAAGATTCTTTAAGTTGGGATATCTGAAGCCGCAAAAGTTCGATTTGATGCTGAGCCGCATCCCGCCGGGCATAAAACAGTCTTTCCTCCGACTGTATGATTCTGGCAACGGAAGAGTCCTTTGCGCGATTGCTTAGAGACTGGGGAAAATGAATGGTTTTCAGGTCTTTGCTTTCAGCTTCTACCCGCGCCATTTGGGCTATTTCAGCAAGATTTTGTTCGTGAATCATATTGACGACCGGTGAAATTTGCTTGTCTTCCAATATGATAAGCGGCTGGCCTGCCTGAACCATGTCACCATCACGGACAAGAATAGACTTAACAATCCCTCCCTCCAAATGCTGAACCGGTTGACGCTTGTTTTTGAAGACAACTTCGCCCGGGGCATTGATGACCGTTTTAAGCGGCACGAACATCATCCAGAGCACAACGCTTGAAAAAAAGAGAACGAGAACGACTAAGCCATACAGTATGGCCGGTAGAGACGAGATTGCTGACTCGCGCAGATGTGAGTCAGCGGTCAGCGCCTTCACATGAGTAGTCGTAAGAGCATGCGTATGCTTCTGAACCTTTGCCAACGACCTCTCCTGGGCCTTGGTCATGACATTAGCTTGATGTCCGGCAAGGATATCGGTTTCTACGGAATCTTTTATTTTTGTGTTCATATGCGTAAATCCGTGACTATCTTGGTTATAAAAATTACTTCTGTTCTGCTTATCGGCATAAATCTTAATTGATCAACGTTATTTCAGTCTAATAGAAACCAGCGACCCCAAAATTGTCTCCAAGTGCGGCGTACTGGCAATTAGCGTCATCAATTTCTTCTATGCCGAAACCTGACCTTGTTGTGTTGCTTTATTCAGTTGGGCCATAACCCACTCTTTGGGACCAAAAGCTGCCAGCGCACCATTTTGCATAACGAGCAATTTACTGACATTGTTTATAAAATGCGGATTGTGGGTTATAAAGATAGTCGTTGTACCAGCTTCCTTCAACAACGCCATGGCGTTTACCAGTGCCGTCTCTCCTGCGGTGTCAAGACTCGCATTGGGTTCGTCAAGAATCAGTATCTTGGGGTTTCCGTATATTGCCCGTGCAAACCCGATCCGCTGACGTTGTCCACCTGAAAGTACCGTTCCTCCCTCTCCAATCTGGGTATCATAGCCATTCTGCATCTGCAAAATCATTTCATGCAGACCGGCTATTCTTGCCGCTTCGATAACCATCTCCGAGTCAGGCTCATCAAGCCGGGCAATATTTTCGGCAATACTCCCCGCAAAAAGTTCGATATCTTGCGGAAGATAGCCGATGTGCTGACCAAGCCGCTCCGAAGGCCAGTTGGCAAGGTCAGCGCCATCTATTCGGATGACACCCTGTTGAGGCTTCCAGGCCCCGACCAGCAGGCGTGCCAAAGTGGATTTTCCCGAGGCACTCGGTCCGACAATCCCCAAGGAATCTCCCGCAACCAGAGAGAAGGAGACGTCGCGGATCAGAATCTTGCCCGTGGCCCGGATACCGAACGTAACATGCTCCATGGCTATCTGGCCGGTTGGTGGTGGAAGTTCCAATAGGTACGGCTGAGCCTGATTGGCTCCCTTTATAAAGGCATCAAGTCGAGCGTATGCAGCACGAGTTTCAAGAATGGATCTCCAACCGGAAATCACATACTCAAGCGGGCCCAAGGCCTTGCCGAAGATAATGCCACCTGCCATTATCATTCCCATCGAGAAGGTAGCATCTCCCAGCATAATGTAGGTACCGACTGCCATGCTCATTGATTGGACGATCTGCCGGACAAATTTGGTCATCCCTGAAATTCTGCCGGACCATTTGCTGGCCTTGGTCTGCAGAATGATGACGCGGTCATTCAATGATGCCCAGCGTTTTGTGAGATTGGCCTGCATTCCCATGGCATTAACAACTTCAGCGTTAAGCATCGCCGAATCAACAAAACGTGTGGCTAATCGATTGGCGGAGTTTGACTCTGCCAACGGATCCTTAGTCAGGAATTCACTGGCAATGGATAATGACACCATCAAAACCGTACCGATAACCAGAACCAATAACATCATCGGATGCATGAAATAGAGGAGGATCATATAGATTGGCAGCCACGGTGCATCGAGCAGTTGGATAATACCTTGGCCAGTAAGAAAGGTCCTGACCGTTTGCAGGTCTTTTAACGCGTAGGTGTTCGGATTGCCCTCTGGTGAGGTCGCCCCCTCGACCATTTTCTTTAGAAGATAGGGGGCGAGCATCAGGTCCATGGCATTGTTAGCGTTTACCAGTATGCGTGAACGGACAACTTCGATAATGGCCATCACCACCAGTGCCACCAGTAGCAGCAGGCTCAACAGCCAGAGAGCTTCCTTGCTCCGGGTGCCGATCACACGGTCAAACATCTGAAACATAAAGAGTGATGGGGCAAGCAAAAACATATTGATGATGAAACTGAAAAAAGCGGTGGGGAGAATATAATGTTTGAAGAAAAATGATTTGTTCATGCTCTATAAATATCCTCTTACACAAACATTATCTGAATACAGGCATTACAGGCTATATTTTTAACATTTATATGTAATAATTGTAAACCCGATAATATTTCTGCAGTTACTGTAAGCCGCGAATGTTCGGAATTATAAAAAAACAACCATCCACAGATAAAAAAACTACAGAACTGCCTGCATGAATCCGATATGCAAAAACAGCACTTCAATACCATTGTGTAATATTAATGGTGTTTAATCATAATACTGTCCCTACATTTATGTAATCTAAATCAGATAAAAGCTCCACATGACTCAGGAGGTAACAACTCATGGCAACTTATGCAGGTAAAACCTTGGAAGAAATCCAGGCTCTTACTACTACTGAAATCGCAGGAATCTCAACGGCAGATATTATTACAATCAAGACGGAACATATTGCTGCCTTAAATTCTGCGCAAATCAGGGCTATTACAACCGAAGATATTGCTGCCATGACTACCGACCAGATCAAGGCAATCGAAACGGTGGATTTGCCAAAGATGAAAACGGAGCAGATAGCCGCGCTTACGACAAGTCAGATCGTGGCAATGACTCCGGATCAATTTCAGAGTCTAACTACGACCGAGATAGTGGCTATGTCGACGGTTCAGATCGCAGCAATGGCAACGGAAGATTTTGCCGCACTCTCTTCAGCTCAGGCGAAAGCTCTTGAAACCGCAGATATCGCAGCGCTGAGTACGGCCCAGTTCAATGCCCTGACAACTGATGCTATTGCCAACTTGACCACAGCACAAATTGCGGCTCTATCCACGGTGCAGATACAAGCCATGCAAACAGACGATGTTGCGGCATTAACCGTAACCGACGTAAAAGATGTTATGGGTACTACAGGGATAGAAGCCATGACAACTGGCAGTATTGCGGCCCTGTCAACAGCTGTTGTCAAGAATCTGACCACGGCACAAATAAATGTAATGACCACTGACCAGGTTAAAGCCATTGAAACAGCCGATGTTGCGGTTTTGACCGTAGCGCAGGTAAATACACTTGATGCCTCCGATATAACTGCCATGACTTCGGCGCAAGTAGCAGCCTTTTCAACGGCTGCCATTGCAAGCCTGACAACAGCTCAAATAGTTGCTCTGGAATCTGCCGATTTTGCGGCGATGGGTACCGGCCAGTTGCACGCTCTGACTGCAATTCAGGTCAATGCAATGGATCCGACTGACATACAAGCTCTGACAGCACCGCAGATAGCTGCTCTGGATCCGGCGGCAATTTCCGGCCTTAAAGCTTCGCAAGTCACTGATGCTGCTTTCGCTACAGACAAGATTCAAGCATTGACTACAAATCAAATTAAACAGTTGACGACTGCTACGATAGCTGCCCTGACTACGGTTCAAGTAAATGCCATGGAAACTGCTGATGTCGTGGCTTTAACAGTGAATCAGATCAAAGCCTTGACTACGGAGCAAATTCAAGCCCTTTCAACCGCCGCTGTTGCAAATCTTACCACGCAACAGATAGATGCCCTGAGCACGGCTCAGGTGAAAGCCCTTGAAACAGCGGATGTACATGTGTTGACCTCGGCACAGGTACAGGCTGCTCTAAAAGCTGACGATATAACTGCTATGACATCAGCGCAAATTGCTGCTCTTACATCAGATGCGATTGGGGCATTGGATCAAACAAGAGTGCAGACGTTTGAATCGGCTGATATAATAGCCATGTCAACGGAGCAGATTGCCGCGCTGACACCGACTGCTCTTACGACCGCCCAGACTGCTGCACTGTCCTCTGCCCAAATCATGGCAATGTCTACCGCTCAGATTGTTAAGTTGACCACTGCTGATATCTCAAAATTGAACAGCAGCCAGATACATGGACTTGAAACAGCTGACATGGCAGCGCTTACTGCGGCACAGGTTAGCGCCATCAATACTGACGCTATTGCAAACCTCAATTCAGCACAGATTGGTGCGTTTGATTCCGCACAAATCGCCTCGCTGACTACGGCGCAAATAGTTGCCCTGACATCGTCTCAGATAAATGGACTGACCACGGCTCATACAGGTGCAATGAATACGGAAGATTTAGGGGCATTGACCGAAACACAGGTAAAGGTTCTTGAAGTGGAAGACTTGGACGGCATGTCAACGGCTGGTATTGCCGCACTGGCTCCAGCCGCGCTTACCACCGCCCAGACTGCTGTTCTGGACTCCGCACAGATTCAGGCGATGTCCGCAGCTCAGATTGCTAAATTGACCACCGGCGATATTGCGTTATTGACCACTGTACAGATACAAGGCCTTGAAAGTGCTGATATCGCCGGACTCAGCGCAGCTCAGATAAGTGCTATCAATACAGCTAACATTGCGCAGCTTACCTCGACACAGCTTAATGCCATGGGGTCAGTGCAGATCGCCGCGCTGACGACTGCTCAGATAGTAGCTCTAACCTCAGCCCAGATTCAAACAATGGAAACGGCTGATTTGCACGCTTTAAGCGCAACACAGGTACAGGCTCTTCAAGCGGATGATATAGCCGCCATGTCAACTGACCGGATTGCCGCCCTGACCGCAACGGCACTCACGACCGCCCAAGTAGATGTTTTAACCTCCGCCCAGATTCAGGCGATGTCTACAGCCCAGATTACTAAACTGACCACAGCAGGCATCGCGTTATTGGACACTGCCCAGATAAAAGGTTTTGAAGTCGGCGACATGGCGGCACTCACTGTAGTTCAGGTAAAGGCCATCAATACAGCCGCTTTTGCTGCACTGACTACCGCACAGCTAAATGCTATGGGATCCATTCAGATAAGCGCCCTTACCACGGCACAGGCAGCAGCGCTGACGACAACTCAAATAAGTGCCATGACTACAGAAGACCTCACAACATTGGCAGCTGACTCGGCAAAGGTAAAGGCTCTCGGTACGGCTGAAATCGCTGCCATGACAACGGAACAGATTGGCATTATAGCCTCCCCATCGACAATAGCACAACTTACAACAGCCCAAACCGCCGCATTGACTACGGCACAGATTGTTGCCCTGACAACAGCCCAAATCCAAAAATTGACAACAGCGCAGATTGCAGCCCTTACCACAGAGCAGGTGATGAAATTTGAAACTGCGGATATGGCTGCTCTTTCTTCGGCACAGATAAAAGCGCTGGGGACGGATGATATAACCAACCTGACAACAGCACAGGTAGCTGCCCTGTCAACGGCTGCAGTTGCAGGCTTGACGACCGATCAGATTGGCGCTCTTGATAATGCAAAAATGGGGGCATTAACTACTGACCAAATAAAGGTTTTAAGCAATGCTGAGATAGGTGCCCTGACGACCGCCCAAGTGCAGGCTATAGGTGCAGATGTTTCCGCTCTGTCCGCCAATCAGGTAAAGATCTTGGGGACAGATGATATTGCCGCTCTGACAACTGCTCAAGTTGCGGCTCTGTCAACGTCTGCTATTGCGGCAATGACCACAGCCCAAATCAAAGCGTTAGGAACTGATGATCTTGACGCGTTGGGGTCTGCTCAGGTTGCAGCTCTGACCTCAGCTCAGATTGCCGCTATTGGAACAACCGACATTGCAGCTATTGGAGGCCAGACGGAATACCTTTACGCGGCCCCTGATATTTCAACTGCTGGTATAGCTTCCCTTGGTACGGCATACATTGCCAACCTGACTCAGGGAGAAGTCCGGGCGCTCTCTGTTGCCGATATTGCAAAACTAACAACAGATCAGGTCGCAGCCATTGAAACGCAAGACCTCATTGTACTCAGCTCAACACAGATTAAGGCGTTGACGACAGACGGTATAGCCAACCTGACCACCGCCCAAATCCAAGCGCTAACCACAAATCAGTTTACGGCTCTGACAACGACACAGATTGCTGCCCTGACAACCGAACAGACCTCTATTATTGAAACAGCTGACATTGCGGCATTGACAGGACTACAGGTAAAAACTCTGCAAACTGCTGACATTGCAGCACTTACGTCCGCCCAAGTTCGTGCGCTGAGTACAGCAGCCATTGCTGCCCTGACGACAGACCAGATTGTTGCACTGGAAACTGCTGATTTTCAAAATATGACAACTGCCCAGATCAGTGCTTTGACGTCACCTCAAATCAAAGCAATGTCAACAGGTGATATCAATGCTCTTTCCACGGAACAGATTACGGCCTTGGGTGCAGACATTTCTGCCCTGACTACTGCTCAGATTGCTGCATACGGCACAACCTACATTGCCGATCTGACAACTGCACAGATTAAGGCACTTACCGCAAATCAGATTGCCAGTCTGACGACAGACCAGATTCAAGCTTTAGATACAAATCAGATAAAGGCATTGACTGGCGCACAGATTCAGGCGTTGACCACAGACCAAATTAGTAAAATGGAAACGACCGACATCCAGGCTCTTACGTCGGCCCAGGTAGCATCTATTGAAACGGCTGATATTCAGGCAATGAATTCGGCGCAGTTTGTTGCTCTGTCTACTGCCGCCGTTAAATCTCTGACACAGGCTCAGATTGCCGCCATGGACGCGACAGATATTACAGCACTGACCACGGCGCAGACAGCGATACTGAGCGCAACCTCTATCGCTGCGCTCACAACCGACAATGTTAGCGGACTTGAAACAGCTGATATAAACCAGATGAGCGCAGCTCAGGTTAAGGCGATTGAAACAGCAGATATTCAAGTTTTGTCCAATACTCAGCTTAACGCATTTAGTACAGTTGGTATTGCCGCTCTGTTGCCTAGTCAAATCAAGGCTCTGAGCATAGACCAGATAACAGGCCTCAGCGCGACCAATATAGGCGCCCTGACCCCTACTCAGTTTAGTAGCCTGGCAACCGATGTCCTCAATTCATTTACGACTGAACAGTTTGCTGCTTTGAGCACCGCCAATATTGCTAAACTAACAACAGCACAGATTGCCGCCCTGAGTGTTGAAAATGTCGCAGCTCTTACGACAGCCCAGGCTCAAGCACTGACTGTTGCATCGATCAAAGCTTTCACCACTGACAATATTGTCGGACTTGAAACGGCTGATATTCATGCCATGACAGCAGCACAAATCAAGGCTATGGAGACTGCGGATCTCAAAGCTCTGAGCGTTGAGCAGGCAGCTGCCATTAATAGTTCCGCTATCGCAGTCCTTACAACTGATCAGATGAAGGCTCTCACGTCAGGTGAAGATTTAACTGCTTTAGGCACAGCGCAGATGAATCAGCTCTCCACCGCCCAGTTTGCAGCATTGTCAACGGATGCCCTTAATTCTCTCTCTCAAGATCAGTTCAGCAGCCTTGACTCCGTCCACATTGCCGCTCTCACTACCACCCAGATAGCAGGTCTCAGTTATGATAATGTTGCAGCGATAACTTCGGCGCAAATTTCCAAATTAACTACGGCTGCCATAGCGGCACTTACCACGGATAATGTTCAGGGACTTAGTACGATTGACATCAGTAATCTGACGACAGCTCAAGTTGCTGCTTTGCAGACGGCGGATCTCAATGCGATGACTCCCGAGCAGATTCAGGCGATCAGTGCAACAGCGCTAACATCAGCTCAGGTTGCCGGACTGAACTCCACCCAGATTGAGGCTTTATCCTCCAGCCAGATGTCAGTTTTAGCTACAGCCGCTATAGCCGCACTGACGACCGCTAATGTCAAAGGTCTCGAAGTGGGAGATATCGCCCAGCTGACTTCAGCTCAGATAATGGCTATTGAAACTGCTGATCTTAATGCCATGTCTCAGGATCAGATTGCCGATATTTCTACCTCCGCCATCAAAGGTCTGACAACAGATCAGATCAGAGCCCTCGGGACAGACGACCTGAATGCGATGACGACAGCGCAGTTTAATGCTCTGACAACCGCTCAAGTCGCAGCTTTAACTACGACAAGTCTGAATGCGCTCTCACCGGAAAATTTCGGTGCACTCTCGACCGATGCCGTTAAAGCCCTGACTACCGCACAATTTAATACTCTGGATGCTGCCCATGTAGGAGCTTTCACCACCGCACAGATATCAAACCTGAGTACAGCTGCTATTGCTGCTCTGACAACAACGAATATCACCGGTCTTGAGGTAGGCGATATTGCCAAACTGACTTCAACTCAAATCAAAGCGATTGAAAGCGCCGATTTTGCTCAACTAACCGCCGAACAAATTGCAGACATTTCCACTGCCGGTATCGCCGCCCTGACCACGGATCAAAAACAGACACTTGGGGTTGAGGACATCAATGCTCTAAGTTCGGTACAAATTGCTGCCCTGACATCAACACAGATTGGCACATTAAGCACTGATGCGCTTAATGCTCTTAAAACTGCGGACTTCAATACGTTATCCACAGCCGCCATCAAGACGCTGACCACAAGCCAAATAGCCGGACTAGACTCAGATCACATTGCTGCTTTATCCACAGCGCATATTTCTGCCCTGAAAACAGACGTTATCGCCGCACTGACTACCGCTAACATAGCTGGTCTTGGAGCAGCAGAGATAGAAGCATTGTCATTAACCCAGATAAAAGCTATACAAACCGATGAATTTGCCGCACTAACAACGGAGCAGATAGCTGCCATCAGTACCGCAAATATCCCGAATCTTACAACGGCACAGATTGACGCCCTTACGTCAGACCAGGCCGCTGCCTTTACAACAGCACAGATTTCCAACTTGACGGTTGCCAACATCAAGGCACTGACAACCGCCAACATTGTTGGGCTTGAAACAGAGGATATTAATAACTTGGCGGCAGTTCAAATCAAAGCGATTGAAAGCGGTGATTTTGCTCAGTTCACTCCTGAACAGATTAAAGCTATCACTACCGCCGGCATTGCCGCTCTGACAACCGACCAGTTACAGACGCTTGGTTCCGACGATCTGGCGGCCATGACATCAGCGCAGATAGCTGCCATTACAACGGCTCAGATTTCTTCGGCAGGGACAGATGCTCTTAATGCCATGAGCACACTCTCTTTCAACGCTCTCTCGACTGGTGCAATCAAAAAGCTGACGACTGAACAGATCGCCGGACTCGACTCAGATCATATCGCCGCCCTGAGTACAGCTCAGATATCAGTGTTGGGTACAGCTGCAATCAAG
>MGZJ01000078.1:0-45193 GCA_001802645.1 Geobacteraceae bacterium GWC2_53_11
GCAAGGAAGCCTACACCAAGAAAGGCGGCTGGCGTGCGGCATTCTCCCGGTACCTGGAGAACAAGAAGATCCTGCAGCTGACCGGAGCGCTGCGAGACGACATTCATCCTCAATCCGATGAACACCACGTCGAGTGGGGCACATCAGGCCGCATTCCGTATGCCGGTATTCAGCACCTCGGCGGGCCGGCTGGCAGAGGTAAAAAAGTGCGCATTCCGGCCCGCCCGTATCTTGGCCGCAATGTAGGCGATGGAATTGAGATTGCCCCGGCTGATAGCCAGATAGCAATCGAGATGGTAGCGGCTCATTTGAACGGGAGCTGACAAAGCGCGAAATTTGCCCTGTAAGCCTCGACCAGCAACAAACCGCACATACCCTCGCACTGCCTCCGGTTCGGGCCACACAACAAAATTTAAAGACGGTTTTAACACGGTTCCGAAATGCAGGGATGACGGATGAATTCTGAATTTTGAAAACAGCTCATAATTCATCCTTCACAATTCATAATTGACTTATCCTTTCAGTTCGTGTCATAAGGCAAAAAACTTCATCAAGCTTCCCCACATCGCCCTTTTCCTTTTTCAGGAACGGGGCGTTCTAATTTGAAGCCGTTTCAAACCACCTCATTCACCACATCCCGTAATGTACCTCCTATCGTAATCAGGAGGTGCGCCAGTGAAAAAGACCATCAAGCTGTTCAAGCTGGGAAAAGCCGTCGCCATGAACGGCCAGACCTACAACTTCTCCGAAGCTCAACTCAAAGCCGCTGCCGCTGCCTATGACCCGGAGCTGCACGCCGCGCCTCTCGTAATCGGTCATCCCAAACATGACGATCCCAAGTATGGCCAGATTCAGGCCATGTCATTTGCCGACGGACTACTGAGCGGCGACCCGGCCAATATTGACCCGCAGTTTGCCGAGCTGGTCAACAGCGGCAAATACGACCGCGTGTCCGCTTCCTTCTATGCTCCCGACAGTCCCAGCAATCCCGTTCCTGGTGTTCTCTATCTCCGTCACGTCGGCTTCCTTGGCGCAGTCCCTCCGGGCTGTAAAGGTCTGGGCGCAGTGTCGTTTGCCGAGGGTGAAGAGGGCATTATCGAATTCGGTGATTGGAACGACATGCAGATCGCCCGGCTGTTCAGGGGCATGCGTAACTGGATGATCGAGAAGTTCGGGCTTGCAGAAGCGGACAAGGCGCTTGGCGAGTGGGACGTCCAGAACGTCGCCGATGAAGCCGCCCGGCCTGATACGGCTGAAATAGACAGCTTACAGCCCGCATTCGCGGAGCCACATCATAAAGGAGGGGACAACATGGACCCCAAGCTGTTGGAAGAAAGAGAAAAGGCGCTCAAAGCAGGTGAAGCCGCGCTCAAGGCAGAAGATGGCAAGCGCAAGCACACCAGCAATCTGGAATTCGCCGAAGGCCTGGTGGCTGCCGGCAAACTGCTTGCCACACAAAAGGCCGCCCTGGTCGGCGTGCTCGACTTTGCTGCCGGCGTAACCGAAGGCGACACAATCGAGTTCGGTGAAGGCGAAGCCAAGAAGACCGAAGCGCCGCTGATCACGCTCAAGAGCCTGTTCGGAGCCCTACCCAAGGTAATAGAGTTCGCGGAGCTGGGTAACGGAGCCGATCCGGCTGCACAGCAGAAAGCAGCGCCGGCAAATCTGACCAAGTTCGTTTAATCAACCATTACTGCTCGAGGAGGTAACACCAATGAGTCAAGGCAAAGTAGGCAGTTTTTCCCGCAATGAAGAGCGGGCCAGAGTTCCGGGACACGGACCGATAGTCCTGGCCAGCACAGTTAAAGCCAATAACGGCATTTATCTCACCGGCATGCTGGTCACGCTGCTTGCTGCAGAGTTGATTCCCCTGGTGGTCGCCAGTGGCGAAGTGATCGAAACCGGAGACGGCAACACCAAAGCCTTCACCGGCACACTGGCTGCGTTCCCGGTCGAACCCGGCACACTCGCTATCACTGATGGTATCGATACGTTTACCGACGATGGTTGCGGACGTCTGACCGGATCGGCTGGCGGTACCGGCACGATCAACTACAAGACCGGCGCATATAGCCTGACGTTCAACGCCAACGTTGTGCTGGCCACTGATGTCACAGCCGATTACGTCACTGCATTTGATGGCGTCCTGGACACACAGGTTGATACGACTGTGGAAGGATCCGGCATTCGTGTTGTTCATGGAACCGTTGACCGCACTGTGCTCAAGATCGGCAAAACCGACCCGGTCGAGCCGTCCGCAGCCGTATTGGCCATAGTCCAGGCCCACGGCGTCTATCCCATTTAACTCTAACCAGGGCGCTGCATCGCGCCCTTAACATCTCATCCCTGGAGGATACTATGAAGCGTTTTTCGACTCTGTTTGGCTGGACCTTCTTGGTCCTGATCGCCGTGACGGTATATGTCATGGCAGCCCCGGCCATGGCGGCTGATCATATCCCGCCCGCTGCCGGTGCACCGCTGGTGCTGTTCGGCTTTACCAACATCCGGAACCTGTTCACCCGTGATGCCATCATCCGTTACCTGGAGCAGCTGGGCGTCATGATGCCCACCGTGGTCATGGACACCATTTTTCCCGACCGGCCCCAGCAGGGCGGTCCGTTGATCGGTGAAGACATTATCAAGCAGGCGGTCCACGCCATGCCGCTCAGTCGTAGAGGCGGCAGCTCTGTCAGTATTGGCGGTGCAACCGGTATCAGTAATTTCTATGAGCCGTTCCCGATCAAGCCCTCCATCGCCGTCAATGGCGTTGACCTCAATAATCTCCGGGTGCTGCAGGGTAACTCGGCGAACCTGGACGCCTGGGCACGGGCCAAAACCGACGTATTGCGTAAGCAGGTCCGCTTGACGGCAGAAGCAATGTGCGCGGATGCCCTGGACGGCGTTATCGATTATCCGGTGGCTCTGGACGGCGGCGGTTGGGATCACTTCTACATCAAGTACGGCGATATTCTGACCGTTACCGATCATACCCTTTGGGATGCCGGCACCTGCAAGCTCGCCGACGTTTTTGAATTGCTGACCGAGCAGCAGCTGCAGATGAATCAGAAGGGCGTAGGCGCTAAAACTGTTAGCTGGGCAGGTAAGACGGCATACAACGCCCTGTTCAAACTGGCGGAGAAGAGCACTACCACCGCCAAGATCCGTGTTGAGATTACCGACCAGGGCATCAACATTGGCGGTTTCCTGATCATGCGCCGGGCAGAGCAGTACCGCAATCCTCAGACGAAAGCATTTGTGCCGGTTGTTCCGGACAAGACTCTCAAGATGATCGCCCTCGATGCTGGCCATGTCATGCCGTATGCCGCCCTTGACGATCTCGACAGCAACCTGCAGGCCATGCCACTGTTCATTAAGCCGGTCAAGGACAATGACGGCAACCTGTCGCTGAAAGGCGAATCCAAGCCGCTGCCGGTTGTTAACCCGGACGGTATTTGCGACGCAGTAGTAGTAGCGTAATCAATCGACTCCGCTCAGAAACCTGACAGGTAACTGAGCGGAGTCAAACCGAGGTTCCCATGTACTGCACACTGGCTGACATAGAAAAGAAACGGATCCCGACCGACATGCTGATCACGCTGACCGATGAAGAGAATCTCGGCGTGATCAACGAGGAGACCGTTGCCGGGTGCATTCATGATGCCCAGGTGCTGTTTGAAGGGTATATGCGCGGTCGTTACCAGCTGCCGCTTAACCCGGTACCGCCGCTAGCCACTAGCATCGTTGCCGATCTGACTTGTTTCAACCTTTACGCCCTAAAACCGCAGTTCGAAGTACCCAAAACGATCAACGATCGCAACGACACAGCGCTCCGCCTGATGGCCCGTATCCAGGACGGCAAAATGCCGCTCTACGATCCTGTTGAAGCTCCACCGGCAACCGGAAGCAACTCTGTGCAATTCACCACTCCCGCCTCGGTTTTTACCAGTGATTCATTGAGGAACTTCTGATGCTGACCGAAGTGCAAAACGACATTCTGGCTGTCCTGGACAAAATCACGGCCAATGGCGGCCAGGTATTCAAAGAACGTGGCATCTGGCAGGGCAACCTGGAAGAGCTGCTGAAAATGCCACAGAAGACGCCTTCGGCTCACGTGGCGCTGGCTTCAGGTAATTTTCGCGAAGCACAGACCATTCCGCCCAAAACATCACCGATCCGTATGGGCTGGGACGTCATCATTGTCTTTCAATGTCTGAAAGATCGCCTTACCGCTTCAAATCAGGGTTATGGCCTGATTGAGTCCGTAGTCAAGCCGGTATCACCTGACGGAATACAAATCGGCGGCCTCACCGGGCTGAAGACTCAGGGCGGTATGCTCTGGCCGTCCACCCTGGAGCTGCTCGACACCATTAACGGCATAACTGCCTATGTCATCAGATTTGAGATTGAAAGGAGCATCACATGAAAAGAGTCTTTTACCCCGTAGGCCCGCCTACCCTTATGGCCGGGATCGGCGGTCGCTTTAACCTCGGCAAAGCCAAACCGGTGTCTGACAAAATCGCCGCTTTGCTGCTGTCGCGGCCCGAATTCAAGGAAGCTGCCCCGGATATGGCCGATGACGAGACCCAGGATATTAAAGCCCTGGAAGCTGAAGCCCTGGCCGCTGATAAGCAGGATGCCAGGGATGCAAAGGCAGCTGAGAAGGCTGCTAATAAAAAAGAGGAGGTAAACCTTCATGCCTGAGCAGGCTACCGGTGCCAACGGCATCATTACCATTTCCGGCGCGGAAACCACTCCGGGTGCCATCCCTGCCATTCCGGGCGGCATGATATTTCCGTTCGAGTCCGAATCGCTGCAGCGTAAGACCGAACTGATCAAGTCCAATATCATCCGTTCTTCCCGTAACGCCTCCAAACCGAACAGGGGCAAACGTGACGTTGCCGGCAACATCAAAACCGAACTCAACCCGTTTATGGGTCGGCAACTGCTGATGGGCTTCGGTGCGGTTACCACCAGCGGAGCAGGCCCGAACAAAACCCACGTCTTCAAGATCGGCGATACGCTGCCGTATCACACCATCGAAAAAGGCTTCACTGATCTGGGGCGGTATTTCCAGTACCTGGGCTGCAAGTGCAACAAGATCGGCAGCGAGGTTAACCCCTCCGGCATTCTTCCCCTGGACATGGATTTCATGGGTTTGGACCGCATCATTGACAATGCAACCTTCGATGCCACTGCTGTTGACCTTGGCCACGATCCGTTTGAGTGTTTCGAAGGCACCATCAAAGAGGGCGGCGTTGATATCGCTATCATCACAGCCTTGAAGTGGACCCTTGAAAACAACCTGGATGGCGACGTGTATTGCATCGGCGGCGCTGGAAAGCGCTACCGCATCCCTGAAGGTGCAACCGTCGTGTCCGGATCGCTGACCGCCCTGTTCGATTCCGATGCCCTGTTGACCAAGGCCACCAACGGCACCGAATCGGCACTCGAAACGTCAATCGTTAGAGGCGATGGCCTCGGTACCGCCGGTAACGAATCGCTGATACTGAACTTTGATGAGCTGATCTTCCAGGAGCAGGATCCGATCATCAAGGACAAGAAGGGCATCCTGATCGAGCTGCCCTGGACAGCTTACTGGGACAATGGTGCCAACAGCACCTCGATCATGGCAACCCTCAAGAATACGCAGGCCACGCTGTAGCTACATATAACGAGCCCTCGGTGGTGACGACAGACGGATTGTAGGTGTGTCTCACGAGTTAACCACCAACCTACCCGAGGGCTCGCACATCACACTAAAAATAAAAGGAGTAGGACATGGCACTCGCATCACTCAATACCGGCGCAGTAGCAAATAAGGGCCGTGCAATAGCACTTCTTCACCCTTCGCATCAAACACCGATCGGGATTCGTTTTTACGCTCTCGGCTTCGACTCCAAGGAAGCCAAGCGCATCCTTCGTGAACAGGAAAACGACCGTCTAGCCAAGCAGAAGAAAAACCGGGGCAAGCTCTATTTGCCGACTGCTGAAGAAACCGAGGAAAACGGGATTAATCTGCTGGTGGGTCTGACTACCGGCTGGGATGAAGATATCGTGGATGATGAAGGCAAAGTTACCGGAGTCCGCGATGAAATTGAGCTTAACCCCGGTCAGCTTGTTAAATTCAGCCCTGATGCCGTACGGGCAATTTACAAAGATCTCGGCTTCTCCTGGATCAAAGAACAGATGGACATAGAAATCGGTGAACGTCGCGATTTTTTGCCATCGGAGAGTCAGAACTAAGCGATCACCTTGCCGAGGCGGCAGAGTGGCGGTTTCGCTTCGACACGCCCGGCAAGGATGGTTGCACCCCGCGTCAGCATCTGGAACAGGTCTGGAAACAGACCAAACGCATGCCAGCGCTTCTGGAAGATGAGCCGGAATTTTACCCGGCGTTGCAACATATATGGAACTGGTTCCACCAGCTGTCCAATACGCGAGGGGGCGGGTTCGGTCCCGCCCCTATCACGTTTCAAGAGATAGCAGCCTGGGCCGGGCTGATGCAGACAGAGCCGACGCCCTGGGAGATTGAGCAGATCATACGGCTGGACGCGGTCTGGTTCAAACTGCAGGCGGAGCGGGATAAGGACAAGCCGGACAAGCGCCGGGGTAAGAAGGGGGTAAGAAATGCATCTGAAAGTAACTGATGAGGAAGCACCATGGTACCGGGTCATTGACCAGGATACAGGAAATGAAATTACATGTGTTGTCGAGGCCAATGATGAAACCGGTTTTTATAAGCAGCTGAAGCGTGATGCGGATGGAAAATATGTCCTGGATGAAAACGACGAACACGTTACCGAAAGCAAGCAGGGCAACATTAAACTGATAAGAGTTTAACAGGTAGTTAAAAGGGTCATTAAATGGCGGCACTGGCAAAATTAAAACTGGTAATGGAGATCGATGGCGACAAGGCTGTTGTCACGGGCGTGGAGCGCGTAGACGCCGCCATCGATCGCACCGCCCGGAATAGCCAGTCCGCTACTGAACGCATGGCGGCAGGTATGGGCAACGTCGAGACTGCCACGGGCAAGATGGCTGCCGGGATGGGTGGAGCCGAAACCGCAACCGGTATGATGACGTTAGCGGCTGGCAGCCTTTACTCCATGTTGCAACGGGTGATCGGCGCTTGGACGGCTTGGGAGATCGTCCAAAAAGGTAAGGACGCCACCATGTTTGCTGCCAATATGCAAATGGCGGAACGGGCTATCGGTGTAGTTGGTAATCAAACCGGGCATACCGTTGAAATGATGACCAAATACCGTGATGGCCTGAAAGATATCAACATCACTTCAATGGCTTCTACCAGTACCATAGCCATGATGGCCCGTGCCGGTCTTGATCTGGATGGAGCCATCCCACTGGCCCGCCTGGCTCAGGGAGCCGCAAGAATGAAGGCGCTTAGAGGTGAAACCGTATCATCCTCATCCGCACTTGATTCAATGATAAATGGCATAATTACTATGCAGCCTGAAATGCTTAAACAATTTGGCATCACCGCAACAGTAGAAGGTGCCATGCGTAGATATAAGCAGGCTACAGGGGAATCTGCCGAAGCGCTGACAGAACAGCAGCGCGTTCAATTATTCTTTAATGATGTACTCAAAGACGGTCAACCATTGATGAGTCTGTACGTTAATACCCTCGACCTGGCTGCCAGCAAAATATCATCGTCACAGCGTCCAGTTGAAGAATTGAAACTGGCCCTGGGACAACTCTTCCTTCCTGAACTGAACGTTGCCGCCACCGCCTATTACAACACCGTATCCGGCGGCATGAAGTGGGTAAAGCAACATTCCAGCGAACTGGGCGCACTCTCGGAATCAATCACCCTCCTCAGTTCTGCACTCATAACTGGCGGTGAGGTTTATCTCGGATATCTGCTGCTATTCAAAGGCCCAGCCATTGTAACGGCTATTGCAGGGTGGGTTCAGGCCTTCCACGCCGGGCAGGTGGCCAACGCCGAATTCAGCTCGCAGCTTGCCGCTGGTAATGTTGTGCAGTTGAACAGCGTTCAGGCCACGGCCATGAAAACAGCAGCACAGGCCGAATCCGCCCAAACGACAGCATCGGCAGCACTAGCTGAGTTAGATCATGCGGCAGCGTTGCAGGCCGGTTTGGTGGCCGAGCGTGAGATTACCGTGGCCAAGCTGCAAAACGTCATTGCTAATGAGTCCCTGATTAAATCACAGGTTACAGCTGCTGAAATAGAGTTGAGCCAGGCTGCTCTGCGTACTGAGGCAATCAACGCGAATCTTGCCATGATCGCCAAAGAAAATGCGGCACTGGCCGTAAAAGGCGACTTAACAAAGTCGGAAGCGGCCTTTTCCAACGAACTGCGCAACGCCGAATTTACCAGCAGAAACAAACTGATTCTTGCCACACAAGAACAGGCGGCTGCCGAGACGAAACTTGCTCAAATACAGGCATCGTCGCTTGAGGCGACACAACTTAAAACCAGTGCATTGACCGAACTGGCCACCGTCAACAAAAGCGCCGCTATAGCAACGACTCAACTGACGGCAGCGACAGCGGCGAATGAAGCCGCACAAATGGCATCAATTGCGGCTACCGAAGCTTCTGCTGCTGCTGCAAGCAAGGCAAAGTGGGCATGGTTAAGCCTGGGTAATGCCGTCAATGTTCTCTTTGCCGTCTATGCTGGATGGGAAATTGGGAGCTGGTTAAATAAGTTTGAAAGTGTCCGTGTAGCTGGAGCTGCCATGGTCGGAGGCCTGATTGAAACATGGAATCGGTTCCTGTTCGTCCTGGACCGAGTTAAGGCATCAGCAAACCCGTTCGGCAATGGTGACGAGCAGATCGCCGCGTTGAATCGCATCAACGAGGCTGAAAAGCAGTGGAAAATAACCCATGATCAGACCATGGCCGATGTATTCAAGGGCACCGAAACAGCACCAAGCGCGACCAAACCGTATCAGAACGACCAGGCGGCAATCGAGGCTGCGAACAAAGCCAAAGCCGATGCTGCTACTGCCGCCGCTAAAGCGGCTGCTGCTAAAGCTGCGGAAGCAGATATTTCCTCATACAACAGTTTTGTAACAGCTTTTAACAGTAAAATTTCTGCTATTGAAGAAGCCAATCCCTTGCTCTCTCAGCATGAAAAAGAGCTGCTGAAGATTGCCGATGCTGAAGCCGCAATGATTGTTCAATATCCGAAGCATACCGGTGAAATTAAGAAACTGTACGCTTGGATTAACCAGGAAACGAAGGCATATCAAGAGCACGAGCAGGCAATTAAAAACACGTCCACTGAATTTAAAAATTTACTGGCTATGTGGGAGGCAGATACAGCAACTCCACAGCATAACGATGCTGGCCAGTTCAGTATTACCAACGATCAGATAATAAAGTTAATGAATACATTGAGTGGCCAGACCGCTATCGATGATTTCAATGAAAAACTACGTTGGCTGAACGGCCTCATGAGCGAGTCTCCGGAACGTGCAGCGGAGATCTCTTCTGCTATTGCCAAACTGACAGCCGACTTTAACGCCATCGGTCTGGGCCGCTCAATTGCCGATATCAGTAATCAGCTGTCTCAAGTTGACATGGCCGAAAAGACTTACTCGCTCTCGACTGAACAGGCGGCTCAGAAGCGCATAGAACTTCTGGACAAACAGTTGGTTGCCCAACGTGCCGTGTACGATTCAATCCCCGGAGATAGCGACGCCGGTAAAGCGGCACAATTGCAGTATCAGACGGCAATTATATCTACAACCAGGTCGCTCCAGGACCAACAGATCCTTCTGCGTGATCGTACCGCCATTGGCGGCATGACCGCTGCAATCCATAAGTACAATGACGACACCACAAACATCGGAAAACAGGTGGAGCAGACTTTCACCAGCACTTTTAAGAACATCGAAAATTCAATCGTAACGGCCTTTCAAAAAGGCAAGTTCAGCGCTAGTGACATGTTCGATTTTGTGAAGGCTGAAACCGCCCGCATGCTGATCGCCAAGCCGCTGACCAATACGCTCGCACAGCAATTCAATCCAGGTAGCGGCACTCAATTCGACTCCGCAGGGAACATAACTGCATCAGCTGTGCCTCAAGGTGCGTTGTATAAAGCTTCGCCGTATATTGCAGCAGGCGCTGCTGTTCTGCTGTTTGCCGATAATCTGCTGAGTTCGTCGGATGAAAGCGAAAAAGCCTTCAAAACATTAACTGATGCCTTGAAAGATATGGCCACATCAGTACACGCCCAGACTCAGCGCCTGACCGGACAATCCAACCAGGCGGCTTTGTCTGAACTGGGAACGAAGCAGGCCCAGGAATCGCGGGATCTCAAATCAATGCAGGATGATCGATGGAAATATTTGATGGGCTCTATGATCGCCGCGTCTGGAAATATTGAAGCCGTAATCGCATATCAAAAACGGATTTCCGAAGCTAATGCACAGTCTATAAAAGAATCTGGCGATTTGCTGGCTCTGCATAATCTCCAGATTCAGGCCGTGAAGGATGAACAAAACGCAACATTCAACAAGCTAAAATTGCAGCAATTGGAAATGCAGGCTCTAAAAGGCACAACTGAATACATAAGCGCCTTGAACAGCATCCGCGCCGTTGAGTTGAACAAGCTCGATGATGTCAAAAACGCCTCCGGAGAATCTGAACGTAGCGTACAGGCAATGATCTATGCGTTGGAAGATCAAGCCGCAGCAGCAGAAAAAGCCACTGCCGCACTTGCCTATAACGCTGATCTCACGACCAGGCTGCTCGCAGCGTCCGGACAAGACAAGCTCTCATCACTCTACGCCCTGCAGGTGAAACAGGAAAAAGAACTTGCCGACGCCCGGAAGAACGGCATGGACACCGCCATGCTTGTTCAAGTGCAGCAACTGGAAATGGCGAACGCCATGAAGACAGCTTCCGAGACCATATCCGAGGCCACGCAAAAAATCATCGCCACCGCTAAAACCGCGCTGACTGACGCCGTGAGCCTCAATACGACCATCCTGGGCACGATGCGGGAGTTGCTGAGTGGTGCCTCCGCCCAGCTCTCTCCGGAAGCTGCATATCAGCAGGCCAAATCTCAGTTTGCGACGGCTGATGCATCAAATGTCTCCGACCGCGTCACCGCCTTTATGACTGCATCGCAGGCCTACAACGGCAGTGGCCAGTCGTATCAGACCGACCGCCTCGCAGCGCTTGACAAACTCAGCCAGTTTGCCGAAACAGCCCCGACGCTCTCAAATGTCGAGCGCCAGATCCAGCTGCTCGGTGAAATCAAATCTGCGGTCGAATCGGGTGATGCGGCTCTCATTTCCGCAACACAGATAACATACAACGCTGCCCAGATCGATATGGGTACGGCGCGTAACGCCCTGACTATAGCCCTTGAGGGCATTCAGTCCGCCCTGAACACTCCGATCACCGCCGGTACCGCCTCCGGAGCAATTACAGGGCAAATATCCGCTCTGCAATCATCCATCAATACCGGCATTATGGACGGTACCGCTAAATCTGTAATCACTGCTCAGATATCAGGGCTTCAGAATACCTTCAACTCCCCGGTGTATGACGGGACAGCCAAGGCCGCCATGGCCGGGCAGATTACGGCCCTGCAGAACACCATCAATACCACCGTGATGGATGGAACGACCAAAACGGCTCTACTTGCACAGATCACTGCCTTTTCAGCTGCCACGAATACGTATGTGCCAGATGGTACCGCCAAAACTGCGATACAGGCCGAAATTAACGCCCTTCAGACAAAGCTCAACACCGGAGTAACCGGCAGCGCCAAGGACGCAATTTCAAACTCCATCGGCGCGTTGCAACTGGCGCTCAATGGCACGATTTCAGCCGCCACGGCACAGGCATCCATCAGCGGGGCATACTCGACGGTTCAGGGCGCTTTAAACGGCACAATCAGTGGCACGGTAGCCGCCAACTCCCTGGCCACTCAATACAGCATTACGCAGGCCGCGTTGAATGGCACAATCTCCTCAGCAGCAGCCACCCAGGCGCTGCAAACGGTGTACGGAACCGTCCAGAGCGCGTTAAACGGAACTATCAGCAGCACAACCGCCACTCAGGCAATTGGGACAGTGTATGCAACCGTCCAGGGAGCGTTAAACGGGACTGTTTCCGGTTCCGCTGCTGCCTCTGCTATTGGATCCACATACTCGACAATCCAGGGAGCGCTGAACGGCACTATCAGCGGTGCTACTGCTGCAACCACGATTGCCGGACAATACGGATCTGTAACGAGTGCACTGGATTCCGGATTAAATGTAGGCACCAACTCTATCAGCTCGCTGCTCAGCACGTTCAACGACTCACTGACGGCATCGGCAAAGACTACAAGGGATGGGCTTCTGAACTTTACTAATGCCCTGGCCATCGTCAGCGATTACACCCGTCAACGTACCGATGCTCAAGCGGCCCTTGGATCATTGAGCAGTCAATATCGTGCAGGGACAATAACAGGAGACCAATACACAACCCAGGCGGCCACAGCACTGGCACCGTTAAACTCCACAATTTCCGCAGGTGCCGCTCTGGGGTTAACCTCGTTGTCAGCTCCAACGTCCGGCATTACATCAGAGGACATTGACGCCCGGATGAAGACCCTGTTTACATCACTTACGAAACCAGGTGGAGAATTATACGAAATAGCGTATGGCCATGTGCCTGCTTCGGCAACACAGCTCGCAAAATACGATATCGCGCCGTTCGTAAATGGTAAACCGCAGCCAAACGGGACAATCGATCTGCTGGATCTTTATGTCGGTCAAAATTTTGCTACTGGGCTATCTAAGTGGTCAACAATAGGTTTGCCTGCCTTTGCCGACGGTACCAACAACCTGCCTTACGACATGATCGCCCAGGTGCATGAGGGAGAGCGTATCATTCCTAAAGCCGACAACTATGAGTTAATGCGGCGGCTCGACTCACCAGCCGACAACAAGGAACTGGTTGCTGCTATAGATAAGCTGGAAAAACGTCTGGAAAAAATCGAGCGTAACACGGAGGGCGGTAATCGTATCGCCCAGGCCGTGGGCCAGCAAACTATTGAGATCGGCAAGCGGCAGGAACGCAAGCTCGAAGACCTCGCCAATACTGCAAGGGTGGCAGCGTAATGAGCGAACCTATATCCCTGGTCGAACTGACCGACCATACCGGTTTTGTCCACCGATTTTGCACAGGGTCTACCGCCTGGACATCTCTGCCGACCGACAATCCGCCGAACGCATACTATGCCCCACGGGTGGAACAAGCTGGCCTGACCCGCCAGAGCATGTTTGCTAAAGGCACAACCAGTGGCAGCAGCACCGGCGGCAAAGGTGACATTGTTCTCCGAAACTCGGATGGTGGGCTTGATCACTTTGTTGACCTCGGCTTTGACGGTCAATTGTGTGTTGTTAAAGACGGCACTCGGGATATGGTGTTATCTCAATTTGCCACTGTTCTCAGCGGTACGGTAGAGCAACCTGAATTGTCGTTCCTTAAGGTAACGTTACTGTGGAAAGATTATGCAGCTCTCCTCAACACCCCGATTCAGACGTTGCATTATCTTGGTAATAATGTCGGCTCTGATGGTATCGAGGGCGGTCCGGAACTGAAGGATAAACTAAAACCGCGCCTGAAGGGCAATCCCGGAATCAACCTCAAACCAGTGTGCGTCAATACTGCAAAGTTGGTGTATCAGGTCAACGCCTACGGTCCGGTATATGATATTCCTGCAGTTCACATCGGCGGCAACGTAGGTCAGATCATCCAGGGGGCAAATTACGCGACCAGCGCCGAGCTGCTGGCCGTTATTCTGCCACTGGTTACCGATCCGCCGTCGATCCCCGGCATTTATATCACCTGCCTGGCAGAGGGTTTGTTTCGCCTGGATGGCAATCCAATCGGAGATGTCACCTGTGAAGCCATAGAAGGTGCTACAGCGGCTGATCGTACAGCTGGGCAAATTATCAAGGCGCTGGCAATTGAAAAACTCGGCGAGGCACAAGTTGCTGCGCAGCCGGTCCTCGATCTTGATAAAGCAGCACCATACCAGGTCGGAATTTATGCTGACACGAATGAGACGAGCTACAGCCAGGCGTTTGAATCTCTATGTGGCGATGTCGGGGGGTGGTGGGGATTCGACAACCTATCTATCTTCTGGGTGAAACAGCTGACTCCTCCGACTGTTGCCCAGGCCATAATGACATTGGACCCGTCGAAAAATGAATATATCAAAATCGACCGGGTTGCGACGGCAGATGGTGACCATGGCGTTCCGGTATGTCGTGTTTTTGTGGAGTACTCAAAAAACTGGACCTTGCAGACGTCCGGCCTGGCCGGGAGTTCATCCTCCGGACAGTTGTGGTATGGCCCTGATACGGTGACACCTCCTAATGTCGGTCGGCATAATCTGTTGTCCATGGAATATCTTCGCACCAAAGCGGAGAATCTTGCAGTGCTTGATGTTCATAAAAATGCCCCGACACTTACGATCAAGACGACATTAAACACTCAGGCAGATGCGGACACGGAAGCCGCCCGGATTCTAGCCTTACGCTCAGTTCGCCGGGATCGGCTAAATATAAAGCTACCTATTGCTGCAATTCAGTATTCACCACTGGGTGATTGGGATAATGAGGCCATCACCGAACTTCCCACAACGACAGCATTCACTGATTACGCTATCTACACCACCACGGTTTATATTTACGACGTTACATATGGCAGATTCATGTATCTCGACCTATTAAATCCTCAAGGGCACTGGCACTGGTTTGGAACACCAGCATATCCTACCAACGGGATGAATCTGACGACAAATATTATCGGGAATTACATCTATGCAATTGGTGGTATCAGCGGCGGGTTCGGAAACAAAATAACTCGCAGACTAGATTTAACCGGAGATGGTACGTGGGATAATGCCGGAGTCGCGGAATTATTGACGGGTGTTGGGTTACACGCGGCGGTAGTTTATGACAATGATGTATATGGGTACCACGTGCTCATTTGTATCGGTGGAATTGATGAATCGGCATCGGCAACAGACACGGTGCAAGTCTTGGACATAACAAACCCCGCATCACCGTGGGGAGCAATGTTAAGCCTTCCGCATCCCCGATTCGGCCACACCGGGGAGGTTCATGGTGATTGGATCATAGTTATAGGCGGAGACGAGCTGACGTTTGGTATTACCAGCCGCATCCTTGTCTATGACTTTGCTGCCATGTTTTCTCAGTCATGGGACGCTACAAAGATAACCCCGCTGCCATCTCCACGAGTAAACCACGCATCCTGCATTATAGATAATTATCTGTACGTCGCCGGGGGAGAATATCCCTATTACACACACCTGACATCTGTCATCCGGCTGGATCTGCGCAACCCGTTAGGTGCGTGGGAACTGGTAAGCGACTTGCCTTATCCGAGATCGAACCTTTGTATTGCCGGTATAAATAAATCCATCTTTGCCTTTGGCGGATACGCTGGGGCTAATGAAGCAAATTCGTGGAAACTTCGCTCAAATGATACGCCAGAGGACAAATCTCAGCTGACGTCATTAGGCCGCACGGTTCTGGTTAAACATCCTCGTTACGGCTACTCGGATGGGCGGCCCATGAAAATTATCGGCAGCGAATCAGATCTGAAAAACAGAATGATGACGCTTGAAGTCTGGGGGTAACGTGAGTAGTAACGCCATCATATCGTATCCAGACCGTTCATTGACGGCAACGCTGTTACCTGGTGGAACATGGTTGGAAACGGCCCCATTGGCAATTTTACTCGACCCTGTACTATCACATGTGGCGCGATCTACAACGACACTGGCCAGCGCGTCTATAATACGCTGGGATCTGGGTGCAGCTTACCCAATCCGCGTACTGAGTCTTTGTGCTCATAATCTCACATCAGCGGGCACAATCAGAGTGCGGGGCTATTCCGACTCCGGATTCACGACACTGGTCGCTGGCGCAGACACCGGAGTTGTACCCGCATGGCCTGCCGGTTTCACTGCTCGGAATGTGTCTGAGTACCCGAAGAACTGGACGTACTGTTTTACAGCAGCCAAAACAGCCAGATATTGGCAGTGGGAGCCGGTGGATGTGGCTAACCCTTCCGGACATATTGAGATAGGGCGTACATGGCACGGTGAGGCAACATTTGAGCCGGAAACCGGTGTTTCGTTTGGTATGTCACTGGGCTACGGATCCCACGACGTGATTGAGGATTCGCCAGAGTGGGGGGAAAAGCGGACTCCGAAGCGCGAGCTGATTGCGGTATTCAAAACACTGACTCCAGCCGAGAAGAGAGCAGCATTGATCATGCAAAAGGTGCTGACTGAGACGACCGAGGCGTTTTGGATATCCAACAGCCAGGCTGTCGCTGATGACATGCTGTTGGAGGCATTTCCGGCCTTCATGTCGAAGCCGTCACCGATTGCGTATCCGTATTTCAATAACCACGAAATGCCGATATCGATCATCGAAAGGGTATAAAGAAGAGGCAGCGACTGACCTGCATTACGAGTGCCGATCAGACGCCAACCCACAGAAACAGGCTGTGAGCCGACCAAGGCTGCCCCACTCCGATCAGAGCACGGGGAGTCTATCACAAAAAAGAGAGGCTTATGGGCGGCGCTGGCAAGGGCACAAAAAGAACGGAATTAATCTACAAAAACTGGTAGGGTTAAACGAACGATTAAGGGGGCCAAAAAGCCCCCTTAAAACTGCCTACGGCAGTTCATAAACCATCTGTCCGCGTTACATAAACCATGTGTCGCATTACAGATACTCGTTCTCACGACTATCTTCGCACTGGGCTACGTAGGAAAAGACTTCGCCGAGACAAAAAAAAGACCCCCGAGCTCTCATTATAACTTTCTTAGTGAAAGTTTTGGTGAAAGTCGGGGATCTGTGAGGCATAACCAGTTGATTATGCTAAACAATTAGTGGCGGAGAGGTAGGGATTCGAACCCTAGGTACGTTGCCGTACACCTGATTTCGAGTCAGGCACCATCGACCACTCGGACACCTCTCCGTGGGACAGACTGTATAACCTATTTCGCTTACTATTTCAAGACCGGTTTTTCAGCCGCGAATGGCGTGATGATCTTTGCCTGCGCGGATGCCCTGGCGGATGCCTACCTGGCTGCCGTCGGTCTGCCCCTTGGTGTAGGCATCGGCGTTGACATAGCTCCTGCGGCTGTGCAGGGTTCTGATGGGGCCGATTTCCTGCATCGCCTGCCTGATCAGGGCCTCTTTCACCGGAACCAGCGCGCCGGTGGTGACGGGGGTCTGGGCCTTCTGCTTCTTCAGGCGGGAGGTGATGGTGGAGACCGCGCCCAGATAATACGACTGCCGCATCAGCTCGCGCTGGCGGTTGGCAAGCGTGGGGGGGGCGTGCTGCTTCAGGTAGGTCCTGCACAGTTTTCTGATCGTCAGGTCAAGGTAGGCAAAGGTGTAGGCGGCGATCTCAACATCGGCCCCGACGCCGATAAAGGTCAGTTTGCCGGTTGCGGGGTGGTGGATGGCCTGGCAGTCGAAGGCGGTGCTGACCCCGGCACTCAGGTGGCGCAGCCATTTCGGCAGCGTCTTCGAGACAACGGTTTCCACCTTGTCGGCCTTGTCAGGCCGGTGCGATGCCTCGATGTCGGCCATGGCCAGGTTGTGCTCTGAGAGCAATCGCTGTGCATGGCCGGCCGCCAGTGCCGCCTCGTGCTCGTTGCTGGAGTTGGCCAGCGCCAGCAGTTTCTTTATTTTTTCGATGATGGGTGATTTTTCCACAAAACCTCGCTAATGCTGATCTCCCGCTATTTCCTTCTCCCTGAGGTAGAAGGTGGCCGAAGGCCGGATGAGGGGGGGCAGTGCCATATAAACCACATTTTCCCCCTCACCCTAGCCCTCTCCCTCAGGGAGAGGGGATTGTTTTACCGCCATAGTGGGAGATTGGTACTACTCAGTTAAATGTTTGCCGCTGGCGTGACCTGCTGCTTCTCCGCACTCAGGCGGAACAGCAGCGGCAGGAGGGCTGCCAGGAAAATGATGCCGCAGCCGAGCCATTCGCGGCTGTTCAGCCGTTCTCCCAGCACGAAAAAACCGGCAATCAGGCTCCAGACTGGATCAAGGGTGTAGATGAGCCCGGCCCGGGTGGGGGTGACGTAGCGCTGAAAGATGTTCTGCAGGGTGAAGCAGAGCACGGTCGGGAGGACGGCGCAGTACACCACCGACATGACCGCCGGAGCGGTGACGGTGAAAGCGGGGAGGGGGAGCAGCAGCGTGGCGCCCCCGGCGATCAGCGTCACGGTGGCAAACTGGACCAGCGTGATCAGCAGCACATCATCGTTCTTCAGGACTTTTGACACCGAGATGATGTGGCAGGCGATCATGAAGGCGCAGAAGGTTGAGATGATGTCGCCGCGGTTGAATCCGGCCCCTCCGCCGGTTGCCAGCAGGACGATACCCGCCACCGCCAGAGCTATTCCGGCCATGTTGATCCGCCCGATTTTGTCCCGCCAGATGAGTTTGGTGATGACCGGGATGAAGAGCACAAAAAGATTGTTGAGGATGCCGGCGCGTGAAATGCTGGTCCCCTGGACGCCGAACACGAAGCTCAGGTTGGTCAGGCCGAGGGCGATGCCGACCGCCATCCCCCGGATGATGGTGTTGGAATCGAGCTTGCGCAAGCGGGTGGAGCAGGTCGCGAGCATGATCAGCGTTGCCAGGATGAAACGCGACAGCACAAAAAGCTGCGGCGGTATGGTCGCCACGCCGATCTTGGTAAAGAGAAAGCTGCCGCCCCAGAACAGGGTGGTCAGCACCAGGAAAAAATAGACCCTGCCCAGCGCAGGGGTGGTTGTGCTCGTCATAGGGAGGCGGTTACCAGGGTCAAATATTCGGAGATAACCGGCTGGTCTGCGGCGGCCCAGTCCAGTTCCGGCATCCGGTGCGGTTCGATCCATTGCAGGGCGTGGTGCTCATGCATGGTGATGGTGCCGCCTTTCAGACGGCAGGTGAACGGGTAGAGAGTGACGGTGAAGTCGGGGTAGCTGTGGGTTGACGCGGACAGCGCCCGGTCGATATGGACACTGACGCCAAGTTCTTCCCGGATTTCACGGTTCAGGCACTGTTCGGGGGACTCGCCGGTTTCAATCTTTCCGCCGGGGAATTCCCACTTGAGCGGCAGGGATGTGGCGGCGCTTCGCTGGGCCGCCAGTATTTTTCCCTCCTGCTCGATGATGGCGCACGCCACGTGCAGATGGCGCTTCATCGGGGTGCCGTCTTCTGGTGCTTCAGCATCTGCTTGCCGACCCAGCGGCAGGCGAACTGATAGGCAATCCGGCCGCTGTTGTCCCCCTTGTCGTAGCCCCACTGGATTGCCGCAGCACGGGCATCATCCGTCCAGCCGAGGGTTGAGCCCTGTTTGGCAAAGAGTTTGTCGACCCATTGCCGGGTGACAACGACGTACTGATCCTGGCTGAAGGGGTGAAAGCCGATCCAGAGCCCGAAGCGGCCGGAGAGGGAGATTTTTTCTTCGATCGCCTCGCCGTGGTGCATTTCGTTGTTGATCAGCATGGCGCCCCGGTTGTCCGTCTCGAACTCCGGCAGCAGGTGGCGGCGGTTCGAGGTGACGTAGATCAGGACGTTGTCGGGAGGCGCGTAGACGGCGCCGTCGAGGGCGCTTTTGAGCATCTTGTAGCTTGATTCGCCCACTTCGAAGGAGACGTCGTCGGAGAAGATGATGAAGCGGTACGGCAGACGCTTGATGCAGTCTACGATGTCCGGCAGGTGGATCAGGTCGTTTTTATCGACCTGGACGATGCGCAATCCCTCTGCCGCATAGTTGTTGAGCATCGCCCGGATCAGCGATGACTTGCCGGTGCCGCGCGTCCCCCAGAGCAGGGTGTTGTTGGCGGGGTATCCGGCCAGGAACTGACGGGTGTTCTCCACGACTGTCTGTTTCTGCTCTTCGATGCCGAGCAGGTCGTCAAGGGCGATCTGCTCGATGCTTTCCACCGGTTCCAGATAGCCGCTGAAGGAGTGGCGCCGCCAGTTGGCGGCATGGCAGACCTCCCAGTCGATCTCGGCCACCGGTTTCGGCAGCAGCATCTGCAGCGACGTGAGCACCTGTGTAAGTTGTGATTTCAATTCATGATCCATGATGCTGTCCTCAGACTCTGTTTTTTCATCAATCCATTGTTTTAAAATGCAATTGACGTTTCATTGGTAATAACATATTGTTTTTGGCGCGTCAGCCAGAAATAGGCACTTGGCAATAAGTAATGGTTTTGAATCGCGTTCGGATTTGGGTCAGATTTTGCTGGGTCGATTGAACAAAACCGCAGGCGTAGCAGTAGCTACGCTGAGGATTTTGTGATTGAGGCACAGCGAAAGATGGCTCGAAGACGGAATGCGAGATGGAATTATTATTTATTGCTGAGTGCCTAAGCAACTGTTTGCGTGGAAAATGATGCCATCCGGAGAGTCGTGCGATGTTTTTAAAAGTAAACGATCTTGCCGCCGCTATCGGCGTTGATGAAAAAACCGTGCTGGGGTGGATAAAAAGCAAAGGGCTCCCGGCGCATAAACAGGATGACCGCTATCGCGTCAACCGGGTTGATCTGCTGGAATGGGCCACCACTCACGATATCTCCATACCTCCCGACATCTTTGCGGCCAGTGGCGACACCCCGGATCGTCCGCTTGTCTCCGACGCGTTGGTGCAGGGGGGGATCTACTACGATGTGCCGGGAGATACGCCGGAAACAGCACTGCGCGAAGTCGTTTCTCGTCTTCAGCTCCCTCCGAGCATGGATCCTGATTTTCTGCTGCAGACCCTGCTGGCCCGTGAAGCGCTTGGCTCGACGGCCCTGGGCAACGGCATTGCCATACCGCACGTCCGCAGTCCGATCGTCGGGCACACCGGCGAATCGGCCATCAGTCTCTGCTTTCTCAAAAATCCCATCGATTTTGACGCGATTGACGGCAAGCCGGTTACCATACTCTTCACGCTGGTGACGCCGAATGTCAAGATACACCTGCATTTGCTGGCGAAGCTTGCCTTCCTGCTGCATGATGCACCTTTTCAGGAGCTGCTCCATCGTCCCGGCAACGAAGACGAGATCATGGATGTGATCCGGGCGTTGGAGAAAACGATTATTCACAGGTAGGAATCCTTTCTGCCCTGTCAGGCAGAGACACGCTTCATGTCCGTTCGGCAGGTCTGTTCATTAAGGTCAGGAGGTAGCCGCACATGGCGCAGGAGCTGTTCTCCCCGAGTACCCTGATTTTCAGTGCCGCGTTATTGGCTGCCGTTTCCGGCGTCCCTCTGCTGTTCCCCCGCCTGTTGAGTGCTGCACGCGCTCAATTGCTGTCAGTTGCCGCTATGCTTGCCGCCTCATGCGCCGGACTCGCTGGCGCGATCGCGACACTCATATCCCGCGAAGTCTCCCTGTTCGAACTTGCCTGGGGAGTGCCGTTCGGCCCGGCCCGGTTTGGCGTTGATCCTCTGACCGCCTGGTTCCTGCTCCCCATTTTTCTCATCCCCGGTTGCGCCGCGCTCTATGCGCGCTCCTACTGGCATGCCGATCATTACCCCGCCAATGTCCGTAAAATGACCCTCTTTTTCGGCCTGATGACCGCCAGCATGGGGGGAGTCGTCCTGGCGCGCGACGGCATCAGCTTCCTGTACTGCTGGGAGATCATGGCGCTGTCCGCCTATTTCCTGGTCTCGACCGAGGATGAAAAGCCGGAGGTCAACGAGGCCGGTACCCTGTACATGATGACGACCCACACCGGTACTCTCGGCCTGTTTGCACTCTTTCCGCTCCTGCATCTGCTGACCGGTTCCTGGCTGTTTCCCGCCCCAGCTTCGCTGAACGCCTCTTCCGGCCTTTCGGCGGCGGTTTTTCTGACCGCGCTGTTTGCCTTTGGCCTGAAAGCGGGCATCATGCCGCTGCACATCTGGCTCCCGTCCGCCCATGCCAACGCCCCCAGCCATGTCTCGGCGGCCATGTCCGGGGTGATCCTCAAGGTCGGGGTGTACGGCCTGATCCGGACGCTCTCGTTTTTTCACGGGATACCGCTCTGGTGGGGATGCGTTGTTCTGGCTCTGGGGGTTGTCTCCGGTGTGGTTGGCGTGGCTTTTGCCATCGGCCAGCATGATTTGAAACGGCTGCTGGCCTATCACAGCATAGAAAATATCGGCATTATCTTCATGGGGGTGGGGGTTGCGCTGATCGGGCAGATTGTGGGGTCGGCAACGATGATGGTTCTTGGCATGAGCGGAGCGCTACTGCACGTTCTCAACCATGCCATATTCAAGGCGCTGCTCTTTCTGGGAGCCGGATCGGTCATTCATGCCACCGGCACCCGGGAAATCGACCTGATGGGGGGTGTGGCCCGGCGTCTTCCGTACACTTCCCTGCTGTTTGGAGTCGGTGCCGTGGCAATCTGCGGCCTCCCGCCGCTCAACGGTTTCGTCAGCGAACTGTTTATCTACCTCGGCTTTTTCCGCGCTGTTCAGGCGGAGGGGGGCGCTGCGGCTGCCGCAACGCTTGCCGCTCCGGCACTGGCCCTCATTGGCGGGTTGGCGGTAGCCTGTTTTGTCAAGGTATTCGGCATTGTGTTTCTCGGCGCTCCCCGCAGCGAGGCGCATGTTGCCCGTCATGAGTCCGGATGGCAGATGCTGCTGCCGATGCTGCTGTTGGGGGGGCTCTGCGTTGCCATCGGTCTGGCTCCCGGTGTCGTGGCCGGATTGCTGGAGCAGACGAGCCTGACTGTCCTGCCGAAGCTGGCCGGAACCGGGCTCCCCATGCGGGAGCTGGTGCCGCTGACCATGATATCGATTGCGGGAGGCCTCCTGCTGGTCATGATTGCCCTCCTTACGCTCTGGTATCGCCGCCGTCTGGCCGGGGCGCCGTGCAGCGAAACAGTCACTTGGGGGTGCGGGTATCAGCGTCCGGCAGTCCGTATGCAGTACAGCGCCTCTTCGTTTGCCGAAATGCTGGTCTCCCTGTTTGCCTTTGTTCTCAAACCCCATAGTCACCGTCCGGACAATATCGCCGGTCTCTTTCCCGGCCGCAGCCGTTTTACCAGCCATGTCCCGGAAGCGGTGCTGGAGCTGTTGTACATTCCGGCGCTGCTGCGTCTGTATCACCGTTCTTCCGGCATCCGCAAGCTGCAGAGCGGAATACTCCAGCAATACGTGTTGTACACGCTGGTAACCTTGATCGTGCTGCTGTGTGCCAGCTATTTTTAGCAGGTTTCTGTTTTCCGTATGAGGAGGCTTTGCCATGAGTCCAGCCGGCACCATTCACGAACAGCCGATTGCAGATCGCATCGATTGGGTCTTTGATCTTGCCCAGAGATACTCGGCGGAATTCTGCTCTCCGGAAGCCTTTCTCGCCCGTGAACGGTATCTGGCTCTTCATCCGACCGCCATTGCCGTCCTGAAATGCATGGATGGCCGCATCAATATCCCGGTGGCCACCAAGACACCTCCCGGCATCATGCAGCCGTTCCGGAATCTGGGGGGGATGTTCGACATGGGATGGCCCCATCTGGGCGAGGTGCTGGCCCAGTATGTCCAGCGCATGGTGAGAAACGGCCGTCGGGTCCTGATCCTGATCACCTACCATTTCTCCCGTGGCGATGTTCACCGCGGCTGTTCCGGTTTCGGCTGCGACACCGGTGCGGCGATTGCCCACACCCGCCAGATTCAGCGCCAGATGGAGGCTATCTTCGGCCTCGGCCACGACAGCGTCTATCCCCTTATCTGCGGTTTTGAGACCGATGAGGATGCCCTGCTGCTGCACAGCTCGGACGGTTCGATCCTGGATCTGTCCGGCGATATGCCGGAAGATGCGCTTGCCGCGGAACTGGCGCTCCGTTTTCATGACATGCCGCTCGAAATGCGGAGCGACCTTCTTCCGCTGCTGGTCGGCAACATCTCCCACATCAAGGGATTGCGCAGGGAGCGGCGTTCGCTCATCGTCGAACATCGTGAATGGATGATCTGCCTGGGGCGCGGCTTCGATTTTCTGCATACTCCCAATCTGGCCCTGATCATCGGGCCGTACAGTCCCAACCTGTCCGACCCTATCCGCAAGGCGGCGGCAATTATCGAAAGCAACATGGCCTCCGGTCGGGTTCCCGACGACGGCTTTCTGCTGCTCGCTTCGGTGCCGTACGATGAAATAGGGGTTGACCGGGCGCGCGCGGTCCTGAAATCCCACTTCCTTTCCCAATTTGCCGCAGAAGTGATCGAACGCGAGTTTCCCGATCTGGCCGGGAAAATGATCCGGCACACCGCGGTGCTCGACTGGAATTCCCGCAGGATAGAGGCGCTGACGGAATCAGATGTATCGCCGTAGAAGTATCCAGCGCTCTGTTTCTCACAAAATCAGGAACTTGTGGTTGTAGTTTCCCTAAACGATAAGCTTGGTCGGGTAAAAAACAGGTCGGACAGTTCAAAAGTATCCAGCGGCAAATTCAATAAAAAGCCTGTTATTGCAACACATTTTGGTTGACACGTATACGCTTCAGGGTTCACTATCTCTTCCCGTTGGAAACATTGTTTGTCTCTCTGCTCACCTGATTAAGAACTTAATCCATTCAAGGAGTTTCCGGTATGCAATCCGCTCTGCAGGGTGCCGTTGATCCTGCGCTTGTGGCGCTGTTCGCCGCGCTTGTTATCGGCTGTGCCGGCATCCCCGGCCTGTTTATTCAAAAACCGGGACCCGGACAGATACTGTCGGCAGCAGCCACCATTCTGGCTGCGCTTGCCGGAGTGCCTGCCGCCCTGATGCTCATTTTCAGTCGCACCGCAACTACCTATGTGCTCCAGTGGGGGTTGCCGTTCGGCCCCTGCGAACTGGTCATCGACCCTCTATCCGCTTTTTTTCTGCTTCCCGTGTTTCTCGTCTCTGCCGCCGGTTCCCTCTTTGCGCTCGGCTACTGGCCCGCTGCCGAACATCGAACCACCGAACGCGGCCTGACTTTTTTCTACGGGCTGCTGGCCTCATCAATGGCTATTCTGCTCATGGCCCGCAACGGCGTCTTTTTCATCATGGTGTGGGAAATCATGGCGCTTTCCGCCTATTTCCTGCTGATGACGGAGCATGAACGGGAGGATGTCCGGCGCGCCGGAATCGTGTACCTGATTGCGACACACATCGGCACCGCGGCCCTGTTTGTCTCTTTTTCACTGCTGGCTGCGCAGACCGGCTCGTTTCTGCTTCCTGCCGCCGGTTCCCTCTCGGCGCTGACACCCCTTGCCTCGGTTGTGGCATTGATGGCTTTTATCGGTTTTGGCGCAAAGGCCGGCATCATGCCGTTCCATATCTGGCTCCCCTCGGCCCATGCCAACGCGCCTAGCCACGTCTCGGCGTTGATGTCGGGTGTCATGCTGAAAATGGGGCTGTACGGCATCTTTCGTACGCTGACCTATTTCCACGACCCGCCACTGCTCTGGGGGGCGGTGCTCACGGTGTGCGGCATAGCTTCGGCCCTGCTGGGGATCATCTTTGCCGTGGCCCAACGCGATCTGAAGCGTCTGTTGGCGTGCAGCAGTATCGAGAATATCGGCATTATCACTACAGGCCTCGGTATCGCCCTGCTGGGAGTGTCCAGCCATACGACGGTGCTGGTGTATCTCGGACTGGCGGGGGCCCTGCTGCATATTCTCAATCACAGCTTTTTCAAGCCGCTGCTGTTCCTCGGCTCCGGGGTCATTATCCATTCATCAGGGACGCGTGAGATGAATCTGATGGGAGGGCTTGGCAAGGGGATGCCGCGCGTGGCGCTGCTCTTCCTGGTGGGGTCGGTCGCCATCTGCGGCATTCCTCCGTTGAACGGTTTTGTCAGCGAGTTTCTGCTCTACCTCGGCTTCTTTTCGCAACTGAAGGCGAACAACCTGACGTATCTGGTGCTTCTGGCCCCTGTGCTGGCGCTGGTTGGCGGCCTGGCCATGGTTGCCTTTACCAAGCTGTTCAGCTCGGTGTTTCTCGGCACTCCCCGCAGCTCCGCCGCCGCTCATCCGCACGAAGCGGGGGTGACGATGCTGCTGCCGATGGCGTTTTTTGCGCTGCTCTGTCTTGTGATCGGAGTGGTGCCTCAGCTGGCCTTGCGGCTGGTGTCGCCGGTCATTACGGCTTTTTATCCTCAGGCCATGTCGGCTACGGTTTCCACCGAATACGGAACGATTCTGGGGCGGCTTTCGCTTGCCGGGGTATTGCTGGTGTCGGCTGTGGTCGTGGTGACGCTGCTCTGGAGATGGCGCCTGGGGAAGGGACTGATCTCGTTTACTTCGACCTGGGGATGCGGGTATCAGCGCGGCACGGCGCGCATGCAGTACGGTGGCACGGCCTTTTCCGAGCTTGCCGTTTCGGTCTTCGATGGTATTATGCGCCAGCGGATCAAGCGCCCGGCGTTGCATGGTCTTTTTCCAAAACGGTCACATTGCAGCGATGTCCCGACTGAAACGCTTCTTGACAAGGTAATTTCGCCGCTGTTCTCGCTGGCCGGAGTATCGTTTGCCTTTTTGAGGCGTCTTCAGCATGGCCAGATGCACATGTACATGATGTATATTTTTGTCACCTTGTTTATCCTGATGCTTTGGGCACACTGACGTTTAGTACGTTGTTTTCTGCGGTTTTGCAGAAAACTGTGTGTGAACGTACTTATCCCGTGTGTCGGGCCGGAGAGTTGCCATGACGAACAGTATCATCCATATCTTTCTGGCGCTTGTGATGCCTCCCCTGCTGCTGGGGGTAATCGGTAAAACGAAGGCGCTGTTTGCCGGGAGAGTCGGGGCGCCTTTCCTGCAGCCGTATTACGACATCCTCCGTCTGCTGCATAAAGGCACCGTATTCAGTACCACCACCAGTTGGGTATTTCGCGCCGGGCCGATTGTTGCGCTGGCTACGACCGCGGTTGCCGCGCTGCTGATCCCGTTCGGCGCACATCCGGCACCGATCTCGTTTACCGGCGACATGATCCTGTACGCCTATCTGTTTGCCCTGGGCCGGTTCTTTACCATGGCTGCCGCGCTCGATACCGGTTCGAGTTTTGAGGGGATGGGGTCGGCTCGTGAGGCGACCTACTCCTGTCTGGCCGAGCCGACGCTCTTTTTTGCCCTGATCACCCTGTCGCGCCTGTCCGGCTCATATACATTGTCCGGGATGCTGGTCAACATCAACTTCAGCGTCTGGATGCACACCAGCGCTGCCCTGCTGCTTCTGGTCGGCGGAATGTTCATCGTGCTGCTGGCCGAAAACTGCCGCATTCCTTTTGACGACCCCAACACCCATCTGGAACTGACCATGATCCATGAAGTCATGGTGCTTGATCATAGCGGTCCGGCGTTTGCCATTATCCAGTATGCCGCTGCTCTGAAGCTGTTCGTGCTGGGAGCCTTTTTTGTCCACCTGGCGCTGCCGTACTCGACCGGCAACGCGCTTCTCGACTGGGGGCTCTTTATCATTTCCATGCTGGAACTGGCTGTTGTCATCGGCGTGGTCGAATCGGTCATGGCGCGTTTGCGGCTGATTCGTGTTCCCCAGCTTCTGGTCGCTGCCACTATTCTGGCAGCGTTTTCTACTCTGCTCGTCATCAGGTGATGTGAATGATTACTCTGGCCGATCAACTTCTAGTCCTGGTCCTGCTGATAAACTTTATCTCGCTCGGCACCAGCCGTCTGATGTTTTCCATTCGTGCGGTGGCGGCCCAGGGGGTCATCCTCGGGATTCTTCCCGGTCTGATCCATCCGTTCTCCTGGCACCTGGTCGCGATCACGGTCGTCATACTGGCGGTCAAGGGGGTGATTATCCCGATGATGCTGGGGCGCGCCGTTCGTTCCGCAGAAATCAAGCGCGAAGTGGAACCGTTTCTGGGATATGTCCCCACGCTGCTGCTCGGCGCGGTCTTTACGGCACTTTCGTTCGGCTTTGCCGGTCGGCTGCCGATGCTGGCGGAACACCAGAACTACATGTTCGTGCCGGCTTCGATCGCCACGCTGATGACCGGTTTTCTGGTGCTGACGACCCGTCGCAAGGCCATTTCCCAGGTTATCGGCTATCTTGTCCTTGATAACGGCATATTTATCTTCGGCCTGCTGCTGACGGAAGCGATGCCGGTCATGGTTGAAGCGGGGGCGCTTCTTGATCTTCTGGTCGGCACCTTTGTCATGGGCATCGTCATCAACCAGATCAGCCGTGAATTTTCATCGCTGGACACCTCACTTCTGACCTCGCTGAAAGAGGAGTAGTTCCATGTACGCTGCCCTGATCATACTTCCGCTTATCGGAGCCGCCGTCACCTGGCTGATTCCGTTTGACCGGCTGCGCCCCAAGGTGCTGTCGCTGTTCACCTTTGCCCACCTTGGTATCACCATCCAGATGCTCTCCTTCACGCCGCCACAATCTCCCGGCGGCTGGTTTTGCCTTGATGCGCTCGGGAAAATTGTGCTGCTCAGCACCAGTGTGCTCTTTCTGTTCTGCGCCCTCTATTCAATCGGGTACCTGTTCTATCGCCGGGAACGCTCCAACCGGGTGCTCTGCTGCGGCTTGCTGGTCTGCCTGTCCGCCGCATCCATGGTTACCATTACCCACCACCTGGGGCTCATGTGGGTGGCGCTTGAAACAACCACCATCTCCATGGCGCCGATGATCTACTTCAACCGCAATGCCCGTTCGATCGAGGCTACCTGGAAATATCTGCTGATCTGCTCGGTCGGCGTCGCGCTGGCCTTGATTGGTCTTTACTTTCTCGCCTACGCCACGATTGTCGCCAGGGTGGAACCGTCGCTGCTGCTGGATGATCTCATCCGGGATGCCGGCAAGCTCTCCTCCGGCTGGGTTCATGCGGCGTTCGTCTTCCTGCTGATCGGTTTTGGCACCAAAATGGGTCTGGCCCCGCTTCATACCTGGAAGCCGGATGCGTACGGCGAGGCTCCCGGACTGGTCGGCGCCCTGTTGTCGGGCGGCCTGGTCAACCTGGCTTTTCTGGCGTTGCTGCGCATCTATCAGCTCAGTCTGGCAACCAAAGAAATCATGTTTTTTCAAAATGCCCTGGTTGTCATGGGGCTGATTTCGATGATTGTCGCGGCGATCTTCATGGCCCGTCAGGCCGATTTCAAGCGCATGCTGGCCTATTCCAGCGTTGAGCATGTCGGCATCATGGCGGTCGCACTCGGCCTGGGGGGGAAGGCGATTTTCGGCGCCCTGTTTCACATCCTCGCCAATGGTCTTTCCAAAGGGGTGATGTTCCTCTCGTCCGGCAATATCCACCGATCGTACAACAGCAAAAGTACCGATCATGTGCGGGGTGCTCTCCGACGTCTTCCCTGGTCGGGCGGGCTGTTTCTGGCCGGTTTCATTGCCATTACCGGCTCACCGCCGTTTGCGCCGTTCATCAGCGAATTTACCATTGTCAGCAGCGCCTTTATCCAGGGGCGCATGCTGGTCGGCGCAATTTTCCTGATCTCGCTGATGATTATTTTTATCGGCATGGCCCTGACGGTCCTGCCGATGGTGATGGGCGAGGTTCCGGCTGACAGCGAAACAACGTCGTATCGTGACACCATCTATACGGTCGGTCCGCCGTTGGCCCTTTTGCTGCTGGTGTTCCTGCTGGGGGTATGGATACCTGCTCCGCTGATGACGCTGCTCAATGAAGCATCAGCACTTCTGGGGGTGCCTCAATGAGCTTTGGTATGAAAACCTTCTATAACGGCACTTCGTTCAAGCGGAGTGACATCCCGGTGCCGGATAACGATACGTTCTTTCAGGGTGTCCTGGATGCCATAACCGCGGGATGGCGGGTCTGCTCCTATTTCGGCGTGCCGACTGCCGACGGGGCGACGCTCTACTGCGTCATGTCCGCCCGGGCCGGGAGCGGTATTCTCGGCATTGCTGCGACAACGGTCGGACGTACGTTCCCGTCGCTGGCGTCTCTCTGTCCGCAACTGCACCTGTTTGAGCGCGAGATTGCCGAACAGTGCCTGACCCGCCCGGAAGGGCATCCCTGGTTCAAGCCGGTTCGTTTTCAAAAGCCGCTCTGTGAAGGAAAAGGGTTCTGGAGTGAAACCGACGGCGGTGGTCTGACCCCTGCCGTGATGGATTTCTACCGCGTCGAGGGTGATGAAGTTCACGAGGTTGCCGTCGGGCCGGTACATGCCGGGATCATTGAACCGGGGCACTTCCGCTTCCAGTGCCATGGCGAAGAAGTCTTCCACCTTGAGATCGCCCTCGGCTTTCAGCATCGCGGCATCGAGCGGGCGTTGATCGGCGGGCCGACGCCGCGTACCGTGCATGAGATGGAAACGATTGCGGGCGATACCACCGTCGGCCATGGCCAGGCGTACTGCATGAACATGGAATCGCTGGGCGGTGTGTTTGCGTCGCCGCGAGCCGAGACGGTGCGCGGCATTGCTCTGGAACTGGAACGGCTTGCTAATCATACCGGGGATCTGGGGGCGATTGCCGGGGATGTGGGGTATCTGCCGACCGCCTCGTTTTGCGGCCGCATCCGGGGCGATTTCCTCAATATGACCGCCTTGTTATGCGGAAGCCGCTTTGGCCGTGGTCTGCTCAGGCCGGGCGGCATCGGCTATGATTGCGACGCCGCACTGGTCGATGAACTGCACAAGCGTCTGCAGGCGGCACGGGAAGACCTGGCCGGAGCGGTCGGGCTGCTCTGGGATTCCCCTTCGGTAATGGCGCGTCTGGAGGATGTGGGCATCGTTACGGCGGCTGATGCCCGCGAGATAGGTCTGGTCGGTCCTGCGGCCCGGGCGTGCGGTCTGAACCGCGATGTCCGCCGTGACCACCCGTTCGGCATCTTCCGGATCAGCCAGATACCGGTTATCACGGCGACTACCTGTGACGTTGCCGCCCGTACGCTGCTTCGCTGGCTGGAGGCGGAGCGCTCGCTGGATTTTATCGATGAACAGGTGCAGCATCTGCCGCGTGGCACCTATCGCAACCAGATGAAGGAAATTGCCCCGGAACGGTGTGCCGTTGCCTTGACGGAAGGGTGGCGCGGTGAAATCTGTCATGTCGCCCTGACCGATGACCGGGGGCGTTTTGAACGCTACAAAATCGTTGACCCGTCGTTTCACAACTGGAACGGGCTGGGGCTTGCTCTGCGGAATCAGCAGATTTCCGATTTCCCGCTCTGCAACAAGAGCTTTAACCTGTCGTACTGCGGGTATGATCTGTAGAACAAAACCTTACCACCCCTAGCCCCTCCTACCAAAAGTAGGCGCTTCCAAGCGAAATAGGAGGGGGACTTTTACTCCCCTCCTTAGTTAAGGAGGGGTTGGGGGTGGTTGGAGTTACTATGCTAAAAGCACTACTCACACGTTTCCGACAGGGGCACCGCACCATGGCGTACCCGGATGCCCCGCAGCCGCTGCCGGCCCGGTTTCGCGGGTTGCCGGTTATTGAACCGGCACGCTGCGGCGACGGCTGCCGCGCCTGCGCTGCTGCCTGCCCGTATGGTTGCATATCCGCTTCAGGGTCCCTGACGCTCGATATGGGAACATGCCTGTTCTGTGCTGACTGTGTCGCCGCCTGTCCGCATGATGCGATCTCGTTTTCGGCCACGGATGCCTGTCTTGCCAGTCGCACCCGTGAGGGGTTGACGGTGACTGCCGGCGAGGAGTATCATGCCGCGGTTGCCCTGGAAGGCGAATTGCTGCGCCTGTTCGGACGCTCTCTCAAGTTGCGTGAGGTCAGCGCCGGTGGCTGCAATGCCTGCGAAGCCGACACCAACGTGCTCTCTACCATCGGGTGGGACCTGGGGCGCTTCGGCATCCAGTTCGTTGCCAGTCCCCGTCACGCCGACGGCATGTTTGTGACCGGCCCGGTCAGCGAGAACATGCGTGAGGCGCTGCTGGCCACCTATGCGGCGATTCCCGAGCCGAAGCTGGTGATCGTTGCCGGTGCCTGTGCTATCAATGGCGGTCCGTTCAAGGACCACGCCGAAGTTCATAACGGGGCTGACGGTTTTGTTCCGGTTGACCTGTACATCCCCGGCTGTCCCCCCAGTCCGTTGACCATTCTGGACGGACTGCTGCGGCTGGTGGGACGGGTGAAGTAGACGTAACGAATAAGTCCCCTCTCCCTGAGGGAGAGGGCTAGGGTGAGGGGGAAACGTTGATTTATATGGTGCTCCCCCTCATCCGGCCTTCGGCCACCTTCTCCCTCAGGGAGAAGGACTAAGGATATTAGAGTTTGTACGCAGGGCTTTGTGCCGTGCGCTGTTGGGAAATATCATACAAATGGGAGGAAGCTGTAATGGATTCAGAAAAGCAGGAAGTGTATCTTCAGGACTGGAAAAACCATGAAGCATGTGCCGAACGGATGTTGCCGATTATTGGCCGGATGTACCGCGAGAATAATGTTGTGCCCACGGTGTACGGTCGTCCGCTGGTGCATTGTTCGGTGATCGACATCCTCAAGGCCCATCGCTTTGCCAGGCTGATCATCGATACGGAGCTTTCCGTTACAGATACCCTGCCGCTTGTGGAAGCGATGGCCAAGCTTGATCTCGCACCTGCCCGTGTTGATCTCGGCAAGTTGATCGTGAAATACCAGAGTCTGAACGGTTCAATGACCGTTGAGGCTTTCGTCAGCCAGGAACTGGGCAAAATCAATACCGGCCGCGGTGCTCTGCGCCCTGAACCGCAGGATGTTGTCCTGTACGGTTTCGGCCGTATCGGCCGTCTCTTGGCCCGGATTCTGGTGGAAAAAGCGGGTAGCGGTGAAAAACTGCGTATCAGGGCTGCTGTCGTTCGCAAAGGAGGCGCTGACGACCTGCTGAAACGCGCCAGCCTGCTGCGTCGCGACTCCGTTCATGGCCCTTTTGACGGCATCATTACCATTGACGAGCAGGAAAATGCCATTATCGCCAACGGCAACATGATTCGTATTATTTACGCCGATGCGCCTGAAAACATCGATTACACCCAGTATGGCATCCACGATGCCATACTGATCGACAACACCGGCAAGTGGCGTGACCGTGAAGGCTTGGGTAAACATCTCAAGGCCAAGGGAATTGCCAAGGTTGTTCTTACCGCTCCGGGCAAAGGCGACATCCCCAATGTGGTTTCCGGCATCAATGATGAACTGATTACGGAGCAGGAACAGATTTTCTCGGCCGCCAGCTGCACCACCAATGCGATTGTTCCGGTGCTGAAGGCTGTCAACGACCGTTTCGGAATCGTGAGCGGTCACGTGGAAACCTGCCACTCATATACCAACGACCAGAACCTGATCGATAACTATCACAAAGCTTCACGGCGCGGGCGCAGTGCCCCTCTCAACATGGTTATTACCGAAACCGGCGCTGCCAAGGCTGTTGCCAAAGTTATTCCGGAGCTGGGCGGTAAGCTGACCGGTAACGCCATTCGCGTGCCGACCCCGAACGTCTCCCTGGCGATCCTGAACCTTGAACTGGCCCATCCGGTCGATGTTGCCGGGATCAACAGTTACCTGCGTAATATGTCGCTTGATTCGCCCCTGCAGAACCAGATTGATTATACCAATTCACCCGAAGTCGTTTCGAGCGACTTTGTCGGCTCGCGTCATGCGGGCGTGGTTGATTCGCTGGCGACAATCGCCCAGGGAAATCGCTGTGTCCTGTATGTCTGGTACGATAATGAATTCGGGTACAGCTGCCAGGTAGTACGCATGGTTCAGCAGATGGCCGGTTTGGAACTGCCGACCCTGCCGAGCTGATAAGCTGAAGCAACTCCATTCTGTGGCGACTGCTCGCCAAGGAGTCTTACGTATGACACTGCACACAAACTCCCCCCGCTCAGCGGGGGGAGATCATAGCGCTCATTTTGACCATCTGGCCTCCGACCATTCCCATGACAGCAATCCGCTGATGATTGAATACCGGCTGCTGTATGATGAATACTGTGCCCTGAAGCATCGGTATGAGATCCTCGACAAGGAAAAAAACAGTCTGAAAACGCAGTTGGGTGAGATGGACCGCTCGCTTGATCTGGCAACCCGGATCGACCCCATGACCGGGTTGGCTAACCGCCGTGATATCATGGAAAAGATGGAGCGGGAATTGAGCCGCTCCGAGCGTCACGGGAGAACCTTTTCCGTCATGCTTGTCGATCTGGATAACTTCAAACAGCTGAACGAGAAATATGGCTACAACGACGGCGACGATGTGCTGGTGGAAGTGGCGCGTGTGCTGATGAGTTGTGTCCGGAATGAAGATGTCTGTGCCCGCTGGGGGGGGGAGGAATTTCTCTTTCTGCTTACGGAAACGAACATCGAGGGAGCCACGACGCTTGCCCGCAAGATACTTGAATCCATTTCGATGACGGAATTCAAGGCCAATCGCCCTGGTATCAACATTACCGCAAGCATTGGTGTTTGTGAATATCAGGCGGGGCAGTCGCTCTATGAATGCGTATCAAAGGCGGATCAAGCGCTCAGGAAGGCCAAACAGGCAGGAAAAAACCGTTTTGTGATTGCAGCGTGAAAGGCTAAACGATAGTTGGCCACAGAGGCACAGAGACGCAGAGGAATCACAAAGCATTTGTTTATAAACAAGAACAGATTAGTGAAGCGATGTAATCATAATGTTTTTCTCTGTGCCTCTGTGTCTCCGTGGCACATGTTTTTCAAGAGTTCTTGTTTCCTTCGAAATGAACCGCAACCCAGACCGTTTTTTTGTCCGTGTCGGTCCGTTCCACCCGGTGCCGGCAGTGCGCGGGAATCAGCATATGGTCGCCAGGTTTTAACGTAGTCGGGGCGGCGTTGCCCTCAAACAACAACGTCGCCCCTCCGCTTACCAGCAGTACCCACTCATCCCATTTCTGATCGTACCACTCACCCTGTGGCGTTGTATGCCCGTCCGATACAATCCGCTCGATCCTGACATTACCCGACTCAGCCAGAATCTGAATAAGCTCTTCCTGAACTGTTGAGGGAATATCGCCGAACAGGTTGTGTGTCTGTGTGGGCACTATTTAATGGTTTTCTTGGCGGGGTCTTCAGCAGGATGTGCTGTTGTTGTACCTGGTTTGTCCAGTTTCAGCACCGAGGAAAGACGTGCATTTTCAGCTTTCAACTCCTCCACTTTACGGGTCAATTCCAGTTGTTCGATCTTGAGTTTGTCAGCCCGGCTTTGCTCCCCTGATAGCTGTGCAACCTTGGCGGTCAGGGCGGTTTTTTCGTCTTTAAGCGCCTCAAATTCCTTGTTCATTTTCTGGCAGGCGACGGATTCGGTGCGCAGCCGCTCCAGTTCTGCTTTGCGATCCTCAAACAATTTCAGTTTCGCCTTGACTGCGGTAAACTGCTTTTCAATAGCTTCAAGTTCCGTTGATGCCCGGACAAATTCAACGCGTGAAAGTGCTGATGCAGTGGCAACTTCAGCCGCATCTATGGCAAGTTTAATCTCTTTTTCCGCTTCCGGGTTTATGTCGCCAAAACCGAACAGTGACTTGCCGGTTGTAAGGCTTTCGTCCGCCTGTTTCAGTGCCGTTTTTGCCCGCTCCAGGTCAGCTGAAGCCTCTTTATTCCCTTCAATTTTTGCCGCAGTCGCTTCGACAGCCGATTTGGTCGCCTCCAGCTGAAGCAGCGTTTTATTTTTTTCTGCAGCGAATGCGCTTGAGAGTGACAGGCCGAACAATGCGATGAGAAAAAAGCTTAACTTATTCATGTTGATTTACTCCTCACCCTGACGAAATTTTTCCAGCCGGGCATCCGTTTTTTTCAATTCTGAACGGCGTACGGCAAGTTTTTCCAGAATTTCCAGCTCGGCTGCCTTGGCATCTGCGGCATTCAGCTGTATTTCAGCAAATTCCATTTGCCGGACCGCAAGTTTTTCCTTTCCTGCGGCAAAGTTGACTTTGGCGTCGGTAATGCTTGCTTTTGCTGCCTCAAGAAGTTTTTTTGCATATTCTCCAACGGAGGTAGTGGCCGCTTTCGCGGCTCGCTGTTCAAGTTGTCCCAGCTTGCTTTCAGAGGCGGTGGGGGCAGCGGCAAGGGCGAACGAAGAAAAACAGATCAGGAAAAAGATGGCTGGTAGAATTATTCTGCGCATACGTCGTTACTCCTTCAGAAAATTTCATCAGATAGTACCACCGAATTGTTAAATTTCAACTATAAAACGTAGAAAAAACGGGGGTGAGGAAATGGAGGCTGATCTTGTATAACTTTATTTTATGCATGTAATATTATTCTGGTTTATGGATCGTTACTTTGATATACACATTCACGAATTCAAATTGTCCGATACCTTTTTCCGGACCATTTTAATGTGGATATTCGCGGTAGTATATTTAGCTTCGCGCAAAGAAAATTAAGTATACCCTGTTTTAAATTGCTTTTTGTTTTGAGTATATAAGATGTTTGTGGAGGAAATGCACATGGCGCTGGTTACTCTTGAAAAAATTATGAAAAAGCGGGCGTTTGCACCGGTGCTTCATAGTATTGTTGCCGCCCTTGAGTCATCTGTCGTTATTGAAGATGTTGAGGGGAAGCTTTTGCTGGCTACCTATGGTGCTGAAAAGGGCGATCGCTACCCGGTGAGTGTCTCTGGTGAGGTTGTCGGATGGGTAAGCGGCTCCGAGAAGGCGGCTTCTATTGCCATGCTGCTCTCCTGCCAGGCGGAGTCGGAAATCGAAAAAAGAACTTTGGCAAGTGAAATGCTCACCAAATACAAGGAAATAACCCTGCTGTACGATATTGTCGAGAAAATCTCGTCCTGTCTTGATACCAAGGAAGTTGCCCGCCTCGTTATCGAGGAGGCGCGCAGGGTTATCAAGCTGAGCAGCGTGTCGGTGCTGCTGCTGAACAAGGAAACCGAAACCCTGGAGCTGATCGGCGAATTCGGCCATGACCAGGAACAGCCCACCGTCAGTTGGGGGGTGGGAATTGCCGGGAGCGTATTGTCATCGGGACGTGCCGAGATCGTCAATGATGTTCATTCCGACCCCCGCTTTGTCGAAGGAGTCGTCACGATCTGTTCGCTGATGTGCGCTCCTCTGAAAGCAAAGGATACGGTTGTCGGCGTCATCAAGCTGGGCAGTGATCAGCCGGTGACTTACACGGCGGAAGATCTGAAGCTTTTTACCACCCTCGCTTCCCTTGCTGCCGTTGCCATTGAAAACGCCGGTCTGTATGAACAGTTGAAGGAAGCCTTTTATACGACCGTTTACACGCTCGCGGAAACAATTGAAAAGCGTGATCCCTACACGGGGAATCATACCAAGCGGGTCATGGAGTACAGTCTGGCCATCGGCAAGAATCTCGGGCTGTCTGAACAGGATATGGCCCGCCTTCAGCTTGGCGCTGTCCTGCACGACATCGGCAAGATCGGCGTCCGTGACAGTGTGCTGCTCAAGGAGTCGAGTCTTAACGACGAGGAGTTTGAACAAATCAAGAAGCATGCCGTGTACGGCGAAGAGATCATCAGCCGTATTGCATCGTTGCAGTCAGCGATACCCGGCGTGAAGCACCATCATGAGAAATTCAACGGCAGGGGCTATCCCGACGGACTCAAGGGCGAGGAGATCGATATTACCGCCCGGATTATCGCCGTGGCGGATTCTTTTGATGCCATGACGACGAACCGGCCGTACCGCCAGGGTTTAAGTCTTGATGAGGCATTTGAGGAACTGCGGAAATACTCCGGATCGCAGTTTGATCCGGAGATAGTGGATGCGTTTTTTGCCGCCGATGTGATGGAAGCTTTTTTTGCGGCAAACTCGCGACAGAAAATTATACTCTGATATTTTATACGGGGAGCATGCATATGCCAAAGGTACTGATAGTTGATGATGAACCGTTTATCAGGCTGCTTCTGGAGCAGACGCTTGAAGATCTGGAAGACGAAGGGGTTGAGCTGATAACCGCCGATAATGGCGAAACGGCACTGCAAATTATCCGGGACGAAATGCCCGAAATCGTCTTTCTTGATGTCATGATGCCGAAGATGAACGGATTCGACGTCTGCAACACGGTCAAAAACGAACTCGGCATCAACGGGGTGTATATTGTCCTGCTGACGGCCAAAGGGCAGGAATTTGACCGGCAGAAAGGGATTGATGTCGGGGCTGATATCTACATGACGAAGCCGTTCAATCCGGATGAAGTGCTTGACAAGGCGAAGCAGGTCCTGGGGCTTTGAGGTTGCTCAGTAATGTTTACCGGAGTGTTGAATGCCTAAGATACTGATTGTTGATGATGACCCCTGTATCCGGCTTCTCCTCAGGCAGGTGCTTGAAGAGCTGGAGGATGAAGGGGTTGAGCTTGTCACCGCCGATAACGGATTGACGGCACTTGATATTATCAGGAATGAGACCCCCGAGGTCGTTTTTCTTGATGTCATGATGCCGAAGATGAACGGTTTTGATGTCTGTAAATCGGTCAAAGGCGACAGCACCCGTTCTTTTGTCGTCCTGCTGACGGTAAAAGGGCAGAGAGTGGACAAGCAGAGGGGGTTGGAGGCCGGTGCCGATATTTATATGACGAAACCGTTCAGCCCCGAAGAAGTCCTTAAGGTTGCCCGAAACATCCTCGGTCTATAGCGATGGGTACCCACGTCAACAAGCAGAATGCCCTCCGGTGGCTGGAAGGCGATGAACGGATGTTTGGCCGCATCAAGGCCATCTTCCAAAAAAACATCCCTTCCCAGGTGATGCAGCTCAAGGAATGTCTCGACAAAGGGGACAACGGGGCGGTCGAGCGGTTGGCGCATACCATCATGGGCTCTTCGGCAATGCTGGGAGCGGGGGGGATGAGCGAAGAGGCACGGAAGATTGAGCTTTGTGCCATTGAAGGTGACAGTGCCACGGCCCGTCTTCATTTTGAACGTTTTGCGGCAGAGTATGAGAAAGTGATGGCGGAACTGGGTGCGGAGGGAGAAGCGTGATGGACATCCTGATTGTTGATGATGAAGAGATGGTCCGGTATGTGTTGACGGAAAAGCTTACGGAGTCAGGATTTTCGGTTACAGCCGTCGCTGACGGGATGAGCGCGGTGAAACTGTTTCGCGATACGGTTTTTGATGCCGTGCTTCTCGACCTTAAAATGCCGGGTATGGACGGGATTGAAACATTAAAGGAGCTTCGAAAGCTGAGTCCGGACACCCCGATAATCATGGTGACAGCTTTTGGCGACATCGTTACCGCGGTGGAAGCGATCAAACTAGGTGCCTATGATTTTGTCGAAAAGCCCCCCCAGATAAGCAGAATTATGGTGACCCTCAGGCGTGCCATTGAAAAAGCCGCACTGGAGCGCGAACTCAGGAATATGGGCCGGAATGCCGAGGCTTCGGTTGCCCTGAAACAGGCGTATGAAAAACTGAAGGAACTGGATCTTGCCAAGACGGCATTTCTCTCCTCGATCTCCCACGAATTGCGCACCCCCCTCACTTCCATCATCGGCTATGCGGAAATCAGCAGAAAGAAGCTTGCCAAAGCTATTCCCGACATCCGGAACGACAATGCCAGGAGCGCCGAAAAACTGCACCAGGTTGAAGAGAATCTCGATACCATCGTTTCGGAATCGGAGAAGCTGACGAGATTGATCGAAAGTATCCTTGACCTGACGGCCATGGAGGCGGGAACCGCGGAATGGAAATGGGAGCCGCTTTCTCTGCGCGATATTGTTGAAAACTGCGCCGGCCAGTTTGCTGCCACATTCAGAAAACGGGGTCTCGATTTTACCGTGGAGATTGAGGGCAAACTCCCCCTGATCAAGGGAGACCGCTTCAGGCTGTCCCAGATGATCAGCCAACTTCTGGCCAATGCGGCTTCCTTTACCGCCCAGGGGGGGGTGACGTGCCGGGCCAAAAGAGGCAACGGGAAGATTGAGCTGAGTATCGCCGATACCGGCAAGGGGATCTGCGCCTCGCAGCAGGGGGTGATTTTTGAAAAATTCAGCCAGATTGGCGACATACTGACCGACAAGCCGAAAGGAGTCGGGCTTGGCCTCTCCATATGCAGGCTGATCGCGGGATACCATGGCGGAAAAATAGGGGTCGAAAGCGAGCCGGGCAGGGGGAGCGTTTTCACCATAGAACTACCGTTTGAGGAAGGGGTGTTATGATGGCCATTCCGGCAATAAAAATACTGATCGTGGATGACGACATCTTTGTCAGGGAAATGCTCTCATCCATCCTCGAAGGGAGCGGCTACACGATCGTGACCGCCGAGAACGGCCTGGAAGCGCTCGAAAAGTGCATCGCCGACTCAACCATCGACCTGATCGTCTCCGATGTTAACATGCCGGAGATGGACGGCATTCAGCTGATCAAGGAAATTCGCAGGCAGGGGTTGGATGTCCCGATCATCATGGTGACCGGGGTCAGCAGCATTTCCGTTGCGGTTGATGCCCTCAGCAGCGGCGCCATCGATTATGTGCTTAAGGATGAAGGTATTGAAGAAACCATCAACATTACCGTCAAACGGGCCCTTGCCAAGCATCAGCTCAAACTGCAGAACCTTCAGCTCATTGCCGATCTGGCTGCTAAAACAACCGAACAGGAAGACACGCTCTCCTACCTGACCGCCATCATCAATAATATGCCGGACGGCCTCCTCGTTACCAATGCCCAGGCCCGCATTACGCTTGCTAATCCGGCCCTCGGCAGGATGTTCGGGGTGAATGAGGCTGGACTGTTGAACATGAATTGCCAGGAGGTCTCCAGCGGGAATCTGGCGCCGCTCTTTGACATGATCTGTTCGCAGCTTGACCACCCGGTTTCGGTCCAGGTCGAGTTGGAAGGAGGGAGGACCGGGTCGGCGGTTGCCGCGGCAATCAGCAAGAAGCAGACATCCTCCGGCAGGCCGGATGAGTTTATCGGTAATCTGGTGATCGTGCGTGATGTGACGTCCGAGAAGGAAATAGAGCGGATGAAGGATGATTTCCTTTCAACCGTATCCCATGAACTGAGAACTCCCTTGACGTCGGTGCTTGGTTTTACCAAGGTAATCCGCAAAAAACTGGAAGATGTGGTTTTCCCCCAATTGCGTCAAAATGATGTCAAAACCGAACGGACGGTCCAGCAGATCAATGAGAATATCGGGATTATCATCTCCGAGGGAGAGCGGCTCACGACGCTGATCAATGATGTCCTTGACCTTTCCAAGATGGAGGCGGGGAAAATAGAGTGGAAACGGGAATGCACTCCGATCCCGGAAATTCTGGAACAGGCCATTGCCGCCACAACGTCGCTGTTTGAAACCAAGGGGATTGCCATTGTCAATAATATTGCCGAAGGGCTTCCCTCTGTTTCCTGCGACCGGGACAGGATTGTGCAGGTGGTGATCAACCTGCTCTCCAATGCCCTGAAGTTTACCGACAGCGGTTCCGTCACCGTAACGGCGCGGGCAGCTTCTGATAGCGACAGCCCAGGGGGGAGCGTGCAGCCGTCTGTTATGGTTTCGATTGTTGATACCGGCATCGGTATTGCCGAAAAGGATCAGCAGAATGTCTTTGAGAAGTTCAAGCAGGTAGGAGATACCTTGACTGACCGGCCGAAAGGTACCGGTCTGGGGCTTCCCATCTGCAAGCAGATTGTTGAACATCACGGCGGAGAAATCTGGGTGAAGAGCTGTCCGGGAAAGGGGAGCAGATTCTCGTTCATCCTCCCTCTGTCATCAGTTGACTGCGCATGACATGTAATTCAGAGAACAATGGTATGTTCCTGAATGATGCCGTGCTGGATGATAAGGTTGCGGTTGATCAGATGGATCTTTACTGTCGGGATCTGGTGCCGACCCTGTTTTCTTCGTCGCTGGTAAGCATCGGACTGACTTATTTTTTCTGGGGGCGCGAATATCCGCCCGCTCTCGTGGCATGGCTGGTATATCAGCTCTCGGTAAGTCTTCTCCGCTTCAGCACCAGCAAAGCCTTTGCGGCGCGGCCGGCAGGTGAAACCGATATCTCCATGTGGCTGGTCAGGCTGCAGGCGGGAGCATTTTTGGCCGGTGCGGGGTGGGGAGTCGGCAATGTGGTTCTGTATCAGGATATCGCCCTTGAATACAAGATTCTGGTGGCGTGTACCCTGCCGGCACTCTGCGGGGTGACTGCCAGCACCATGTCCATACTGCCCCGGACCTTCCCGGTTTTTCTGTTTCCGATCATGCTGCCGTTTCTGCTGGTCAATGTTCTGCCCGGTACGACACTTGGATACGGGCTTACGCTCTTTGGAGTCCTGTTTACAATTGTCCTGCTGATTACATCCCGGCGTAATCACGCAAACATGACCAAGTCACTCCGTCTCAGTCATCAGAACCTGATTCTGCGGGAATGTGCGGATGCGGCCAGTCATGCCAAAAGCGAATTTCTTTCATCGGTGTCCCATGAATTGCGCACCCCGATGACTTCCGTGTACGGTTTTGCCAAGGTCATCAAGAAGAAGCTGGAAAAGCACATTGTTCCGCTTATTGATGTGAGCGATTACAAGGCAATACGGGAAATACAGCAGATCAGGTCAAATCTTGATGTGATTGTTACCGAAGGTGAGAGGCTGACCAGCCTGATCAATAATGTGCTCGATCTGGCAAAACTGGAGGCGGGACGGGTTGAATGGCACTTTGATGATGTTGATGTGAGTGGTGTTGTCGAACATGTTGCAGCGACCATCATGCCTCTGACGGAGGCCCGGCAGCTTTTTTTGAAGCTTGGTGTGGAAAAGGGGTTGCCGTGTGTTCGGGGCGACCATGACCGGCTGGTGCAGGTGCTGATTAATCTGGGTTCTAATGCTGCCAAGTTTACCGAGCGTGGCGGGGTCACGTTTTCGGCACATCGTGAAGGTGAAGATATTGTGGTCTCGATTGCCGACACCGGCATCGGCATCGCTGCGGAGAACTGTGCCAAGGTGTTCGATAAATTTCATCAGATCGGGGATACGCTGACCGACAAGCCACCGGGAACCGGTCTCGGGCTCTCCATTTGCAAGGAGATCATCGACCGCCATGGCGGGAGGATCTGGGTTGAGTCGGAACTTGGCAAGGGGAGCGAGTTTAAATTTACACTTCCAGTGGAGTACTAATATGGAACCAGTACACGAACAACTGAAAAGCGACCAGATTCTGGACGAACTCAAACGCCGGCAGCGAACGAAAGACGTGGTCGATGTTGAGGAGGAGCGGGTCAAAATCGTCATTTTCAGCAGCGGCGGGCACCGGTACGCATTCTATGGCAACGATATCAGGGAAATTCTCCCGTCGTGCGAAATTTCCTGGGTTCCCTGTCTTCCCGAGTATCTCCCCGGCCTCATAAATGTGCGGGGGGATATCGAGTCGGTTATCGATATCCGCCATTTTCTTGGCGAGGAGCTGAACAGTAAGGGGAAACATCTGATTGCCATGGCGGTAAAAGGGGATTTCCACTCCGGCATCATGATCGACTCAATAGAAGATGTGGTTGATGTTCCGGTGAATACGATTCACAAGCCTCTGGCTACCCTGAGCGGAGTGGCACGGGATCTGGTGATAGGAGAAATTGAATGCGCCGGTGCAATGGTAACGCTGCTTGATGTGGAAAAACTGGCGGCCAAGATTTCGCTATGAGCGAACAGCCCGGAGCATATCTGAACCTGTTCCTCTTTTCGGTCGGAGGCGTCAATTTCGCTGTTGATGCCGAACAGGCTGAGGGTATGGTTCCGTATGCCGGGGAGGAAGATCCGGACCTCTTCTGGGCTCACGAGGAGCTCGGTTTCGGCACAACGCCGGTCTCCTATCGAACGCCGACAATCATCACGATCAGGACAGCAGGGGCGCAGCCGTACCGGGTTATTATCGACGCGATGGAAGATATCGCGGAATTCAGCCGGAATGACATCCGGCTTTTTCCCGGTCTGCTGGAACCGGCCGCGTTACGAAACGGGATGTGGGGGATTCTGCTCCGGGAAGGCTCTCTGGTCCTGCTGGTTGATTTTCAGCGCCTGATACAGAAAAAAAGATCACATTTTTCAGATACGCGACAAGGGAGGTAGTATGGAGATTACGCTGCGCAAAAAAGTTCTGGGTTTGACATTTATCTGCGTGTTTTCGATGGCGCTGGTCATTTCGACCCTCTCGATCATGAATATCGTTTCCCGGGGAGAGGCCCGGATTGCCGCATACCGTGCCACCCTGATCTCGGAACGGCAGCAGCAGATTAAAGGGTATGTCGATATGGCGGTGCGGGTGCTGGAGAAATCCACTCCCGAGGAGGCCAGGAAGACAGTCAGAAATATGCGCTACGGCGAAAGCGGCTATCTTTGGATCAATGACTTTAACAACATCATGCTTGTCCATCCGGACTCCCGCCTGGAAGGGAAAGATCAGAGCGACCTCCGCGACCCGAACGGTGTCTATATTGTGCGGGAAATTGTCAAGACCTGCCGTGAAAAGGGCGAAGGGTTTCTTAATTACATGTGGAAGGCTCCAGGGAAAGAGGAGCTTAAGCCGAAAATTTCCTTTGCCAAGGCCATACCCTCCCGGAACTGGATTGTCGGCACCGGTGTCTATGTGGATGATATTGATGCCGCGGTTGTCAAGGAGCGTACCGCCATTAGTCGCGAGGTTTCGAGCAGTATTACCCAATATATTGCGCTGTCGCTGACGGTGCTCATCCTCATGCAGATTCTGGCGTTCTTGCTGGTCAACCGTTTCATCGCCGGCCCCATTGAAAAAATTACCGGCATTCTCAGGAATTTTGACAACGACCTGACGGCGAATGTGCCGGTGACCACCGCTGATGAAGTTGGTGAACTGGCACGCTGGTTCAACGAGCACATCGGCAGGCTTCATCAGATCATCGGCAAGGTGTCGGGCATTACCGAAAAAATCCATACCCATACTGGGGCCATTGCCCTGACCATGGATCAGCAGTCCGGCTTCTCCACCCAGCTGTCCAGTTCGGTCGTGGAAATTTCTTCAACCATGGAAGAATTTACCTCAACCGCAAGCCAGATCGCCCAGCACAGCCAGGGGGTGGTGGAACGGGCCGACAAGACGCTTGAAGATACCAAGGTCGGCGCCGCCGAAGTCGAAAACCTGAGCTTCAAGGTCAACGATCTGAGTCACAACATTCAGGCCAATCTGAGCGAAATCGTGGAGCTGGGACGGAAATCAAAAGAGATCAACAAAGTCATGGAGATTATCAATAACATTGCCAACCAGACCAAGCTGATTGCCTTCAACGCGGCGCTTGAGGCGGCCAGTGCCGGAGAGGCGGGGAAACGCT
>MGZJ01000078.1:45209-63952 GCA_001802645.1 Geobacteraceae bacterium GWC2_53_11
TACGGCCGAGATTGAAGGGAAAATTACCGAAATTCTCGATTCGGTTAACCGGCTGGTGATGTCTTCGGAAAAAAGTTTTCAGCTGATCCAGGAAGGTCAGGAGTACGCCGCTCATACCGTAGCCATGCTGATCGAGAGCGTTGACGGAGTTGAGGAGACAACCGACGCTGCACGCCAGATATCCCTTTCCACCCAGCAGCAGCAGATTGCCAGCAGCCAGGTCGTGCTGGCTCTCAAGGATATCGAACAGGGCGTTCGCTATGCGACTGATTCGATACATCAGACCAATAGTGTCACCGATGAACTGTTGGATCTGTCCGAACAGCTGAAAAATCTGGTTATGACATTCAAGATCGACAAGGAAACGGTTGACCAGGAGGCATCGCCAGCGGTGAAACCGGCAAACCAATGATCATGAAACCGCAACATGCCATTCGGGTACTGATTGTCGATGACAGCGGACTGGTCCGCGATATGATTCGTGACATTCTGGAGTCGGACCCCGGTATTGTCGTGGTCGGTGAAGCTACCAACGGAATGGAGGCCATCGCCAAGGTCACTACCCTTCAGCCCGATATCGTGACCATGGATATTGAAATGCCGGTGATGGGGGGGCTGGAGGCCATCGAGCGGATTATTGCCGAAAATCCCGTGCCGATCCTTGTCGTTACGGCGCTGACCGGTGTGCGCACGGCCTTTGCCGCTGTATCAAAGGGTGCTCTCGATGTAATCGAAAAACCGGACATCAGCCTGGAAAACGTGCGGAACTTGATCAAGAAGATCCGTCTGCTGGCTAAAGTCGATGTTGCGGCACATCTTCAGACGATGAGAAAGCAGTCCGGACCCGTTGCCGTTAAGGAGAGTGCTTCTCAGGGCGGGCAGTCGAGCGGAAGGATCGTAGCCATTGCCGCCTCCACCGGTGGTCCGCAGGCAATTTACCGCATTCTGGCACAGCTGCCGGCCGGTTTTTCCGTTCCCATTATCATAACCCAGCACATTGCCGAAGGCTTTACCCAGGGGATGGTTGACTGGCTGAATATGGGGACTCCGCTCAAGGTTGTGGTGGCCGGACATGGTGATGTTCTTGCCCCCGGTCATGTCTATGTGAATCCCGCCGAACATTCCATGAGAATTACCGAACAGGGGATGATTATCCTCGGTTCCCGCGAGGCCGGTCAGGTGTATCATCCCTCCTGCAACGTCATGCTTGCCTCGGTTGCGTCGGCATACCGCAAGGGCGCTATCGGGCTTATCATGAGCGGCATGGGGGACGATGGTGTTGCGGGTATGCAGGCGATCAAGGCGGCAGGGGGAGTGACACTTGCCCAGGACGCTAAAAGTTCGGTGGTGTACGGCATGAACCGCCTTGGGGTTGAGCGGGGCCATATCGGAAAAGTGGTGGCGCTGGCCGATATCCCCGCGGAATTGATGCGCCGGGCAGGGATTGCCTGATGATGAAAGCAGCACGGTACCGCGCCTATGATGAAACCGTTGACCTGACACGATTCAAGGAACTGCTGCTTCGTTCCTGTGGCCACAGTTTTGAAAATGAACGTGAGCAGGCGCTCTTTTCGGGGGTCAGCCGGCGCATGGAAGCGCGTGGGCTTGGAGAAGAGTACGATGCCTACCTGTTCCTGCTGTTGCGTGATGCTGATGAACTGCTCCGGCTGACGGAGCTTTTGACCGTCAACGAGACCTATTTTTTTCGGGAACCGGATCATCTGAACTTCATGGTTGAAACGTTGATTCCCGCGCTCATATCGGTTCGCCGGACACAGCCGGTCAGAATTGTCAGTGCAGGCTGTTCAACCGGAGAGGAACCGTATTCCATAGCCATCATGCTCCGGGAACGGTTTGGCAGTGAGTGCGAACGGCTGTTCGCCATCACCGGCGTTGATATTGATTCCGCCGCCATCGGCGTGGCCCGGCAGGGTGTATACGGCAGCACGTCGTTTCGTGCGATGGACCAGGCGCTTCTGAACCGTTACTTCGTGCAACAGGAACCGGGAAGATTCAAGGTTACGGATACGGTCAGCAAGCTGGTTCATTTCGAGATGGTGAATCTTCTCGGCACCTCGTACCCAAGCTGTATGCAGGCGCCGGACATCATTCTGTACCGGAATGTTTCCATCTATTTCCCTGGCCAGGTGCAGCGAGACATATTCGGCCGGCTGGCCGACCTGCTTGTTGATGGGGGATGCCTGCTGGTCGGGGCGTCGGAAACGATCCATCATGATGTGGGGATTCTTTCCCTGGTAAAGCAGAACGCGCTCTTTTTTTACCGCAAAACGCCGCCGCTTATTTTTGAAGAACGCCGCACGTTAAGCCGTCACGGCTCGACCCCGGAACGGTTGCAGAGCGGTTCCGTGAAGAAAACCTCCGCTCAGAGGCCGGTTGCGCTGCACCAGGCGGCAGCCGAACGTCCCCGCACACCGTCGAATGCGACGCCGGTGCCGGATATCAAGGTGTGCTTTGACGAAGCAGTTGCCCTGGCCCATAACAATGAACATGACAGGTCACTTGTGTTGCTCGATGACATCATCAGCCGGGACAACGGCTTTGAAAAGGCATACTCTCTCAAGGGAAGTCTGCTCCTGGGCATGGGGCGTTTCGATGAGGCCCGCTCGGTGTGTGAAGGAATCCTCGGTCGCGATCCGCTCTGCTTGGAGGCGTACCTCATGCTCGGCATGATTGCCCGGCAGTATGGTGACAACGATGATGCTTTCAAGCGCTTCCGGGAAGCTCTGTACCTGAGCCCCACCTGTTGGCTGGCCAATTTTTATTCCGGAGAAATCCTGTATGCGCAGCAGGCATGGAAACGGGCTCGGGGCAGTTTTGAATCGGCGCTCAAAATCCTTGAAAGCGGATCGCTGAAAGCACACGGGCAGACGTTTTTTCCGCTGACGTTCAACGCTGAGCAGTTTGTCATCATCTGCCGGCACAAACTGTCGCTTCTTGCCACTCAAAAGTGACAGGCACCTTCGTAACTAAGTAAAGGAAAACGGATAACTCATGGCATTCGATCATTCCAAATTTCTGGCACGATTTGTCGAAGAGGCGCGCGAACATTGCTCCCGGATCAGTGAAGGCCTGCTCAACCTGGAAAAAACGCCCGGCGATACCGAAACCCTCAACGGCCTTTTCCGCTCCGCCCACACCATCAAAGGCTCGTCGCGGATGATGAAGCTGTCCGGAGTTACCGAGCTTGCGCACAAGATGGAGGACGTGCTCGATGCGGTGCGGGGCGGAAAGATTCCGTTGGCCGCCCACGTTTCCGATGCGCTCTTCCGGGGGGTGGATGCGCTTACGGCAATGCTGGAACGGATCACCGCCGGTGATACTTCCCTGGATGCTCCCGACGAGTTGTGCGAAGAACTGGCCCGCGCCGCATCAGGTACGGCTGATGAGGGTGTGCCGGTCGCTGCCGCGGAGCCGGTCGCGGTTGTTGCGGTCAAAAAAGAAGTGGCAGTAGCGCCTGCGGAGAAGCTTGAGAAGCCCGCACCGGTCGTTGCCCAGGCCATGGTGACGCCTGCGGCTGCCGCGCCTGTTGAACCCGCCCCGCAAGCCGCGCCCGCCAAAAAGCGCCAGGTGGATTACCTCCGTGTCGATGCCGCCAAGCTGGACGACCTGATCAGACTCATGGGTGAAATTGTTTCCGAGCACGGCCGGTTCAGAAGGCATATCGGCAGACTTCGTGACATCGAACGGGCTTCCGATCGGCATCTGTCAGCGGTGGCCGAACGTCTTGCCGCCGACGCTTCCGATCACGACGTTTTGGTTGAAGCAGGTGCCGCATTACAGCTCTCCCTGCGCCAGGCGGTGAGATCCATGTCCGACGCTTCCCTCCTGCAGGATCACCTGGTCGGCGACCTGCAGGAAACATCGCTCAGGATGCGCATGCAGCCGCTCTCCACCGTGTTCGATCCGCTCCGCCGTACGGTGCGGGATCTTGCCCATGAGCACGGCAAGGATATCGACTTTGTCGTCGATGGCGGCGACACCGAACTGGACCGGAAGATCATCGACCGGATCGGCGACTCGCTGCTGCACATGATCCGTAATTCGCTTGACCATGGCGTGGAAAGCAGCGCCGAGAGGAACGCTGCTGGCAAGGATCCGAAAGGGATTATTTCCCTCTCCGCCTTTTACGACAGCGGCTGCGTCACCATCGCCCTGGGGGATGACGGCAGGGGGCTGTCAGTTGAGCGGATCCGTGAGAAAGCCCTTGCAAAACGGCTGTACGAGCCGGACATCATTGCCGGGATGTCCCGGGCGGAGATGTTGAACCTGATTTTCATGCCCGGTTTCAGTACCAGTGCTATCATCACCGACCTGTCCGGCCGGGGCGTCGGCATGGATGTCGTCCGGAAAAGCATCGTCGATGAACTGCGCGGTACCATCGCCATCGACACCAGGGAAGGGGGCGGCACGACGTTTTACCTCCGACTACCCCCCAATCTGGCCGTGTTCCCGCTCTTTTTCCTCTCGGTGCACGGAAAGATCTGTGCCCTGCCGGCCACGTCGCTCGTTGAAATGCTTACGGTCCAGCGGAGCGACATTATCGAAATCGTCAACAAGCGCGCAATCCGTCTCCGGGAACAGATTATCCCGGTGGAAAAGCTCTCCGCCCTGCTCCGGTTGGCAGGGGAGGGTGGCGCCGCAGGGGGCGAAGCGCTACTGGTCATCATCCGTGACGGCGAGGAAAAACTAGGGCTGGAAGTTGATGAAATCATTGCCCGGGAGGAAATGGTGGTGAAACCTCTCCCACCCCACCTGCAGGGGTTGCGCATGGTATCAGGGGTCACCATCGGAGAGCGGGACAGCATTATCAACGTCCTTCATGTGCCGGAACTTATCAGGCAGGCCAAGGAAATTGCCGAGCCGGGACGGCTGCGTGCTGCCGACAGGGAAGATCGCGCGACCACGGTACTGGTGGTTGATGATTCGATCAACACAAGAGAGATAGAAAAGAGTATTCTGGAAGCATACGGCTATACGGTGGTTACCGCCGAAGACGGCCTTGACGCGTTTGAAAAGACCCAGGCAGACTCGTATGATCTTGTTATTACCGATGTGGAAATGCCGCGCATGGATGGCTTTACCCTCACCGAGCGCCTGCGTGCCGATGACCGCTACCGGCATGTTCCGGTTATCATCGTCACCTCGCGGGAGAAGGATGAGGACAAGCGCCGCGGAATCAAGGTGGGGGCCAACGCCTACATCGTCAAGGGTGCTTTTGACCAGTCAAATCTGATAGAAACCGTTCGCAGTCTGATCGGATGAAAAGGAATAGCTTATGAGTGATGCACCAGCAACAATACTGGTGGTTGACGACGATGAATTCACCGCCGAGTTGACCGGCATGCTTCTCGATGCCTCCGGCTATGGTGTGGTAATCGCTATTGGCGGCATGGAAGCGCTGGAAAAAATTGCCGAAGACGCTTCGATCCGTATGGTGGTGTCGGACATGAACATGCCGTTCATGGACGGGGTTCAGCTCTTTGCCGAGCTGCGCGGGAACGGCTGCAACCAGCCGTTTGTGCTCCTGACCGGAGAGGAAGCCGCCCCGCTCAGGGCCGCCCATCCTGATCTGGACGGTGTGCTGACCAAGGACGAAGATCTGCAGGAGACGCTGCCGGAGATGGTGGCGGGGCTTTTGGCGAGAAGCTGAGGGAGATAATCATGGCTGAAAAACCGAAATTGGCGCTTTATTGGGCCGCATCGTGCGGCGGCTGTGAAATCGCCACCGTCAATTTGCACGAGAAACTTCTTGATCTTGATGCGGCCTTTGATTTCATGTTCTGTCCCTGTCTGCTGGATACCAAGAAGAAGGATATTGAGGCGCTGCCGGACGGCGCCATTGCCGTGACCCTCTTCAATGGGGCGCTCCGCACGGAAGAAAATATGGAAATGGCCCGCCTGTTGCGGCGGAAATCCCGGCTGCTGGTGGCTTTTGGCTCCTGCGCCAAGGGAGGCTGTGTGCCGGCCCTGGCGAATCTCACCTCAAAAGACGATCTGCTCAAAACCATTTATCTCGACAGCCCTTCGCTGGACAATCCGGAAGGGATCATTCCCTCAGGCACGACCGCTTTTACGGAGGGCGATATCCATCTGACGCCGCTGCTGGGGCGGGTGAAGCATCTGGCCCAGGAGGGGGACGTTGACTATTTTGTTCCCGGCTGTCCGCCGGAACCGCACCAGATCTGGAACGTGATCGAGGCGATCCTCTCCGATACCCTCCCTGCCAAAGGAAGCACAGTTGGCTGCGGCACCCTGACGGTGTGCGACGACTGCGACCGGACCAAGGAGGAGAAGCGCATCCCCGCTTTCCGCCGCAGTTACGAATTCTACCCTGACGCGCAGGCCTGTCTGTTGGAACAGGGACTGCTCTGCATGGGGATTGCCACCCGGAACGGCTGCGGCGCCCCCTGCACCAAGGCCAATATGCCCTGCACCGGCTGTTACGGCGCCCCGGACGGAGTGAGCGACCAGGGGGCGAAGATGGTGGCGGCGCTCGGATCGGTCATGGACATCGGCGATACGACCGGGCTGTCGGAAGAGGCCATTGCCGCTCGCGTGGCTGGTTTTCTGGCGACGATTCCCGATTACGCGGGGATGTTTTACAAGTATACCCTGGCCAGTTCCACGCTGGGCGGCAGAGTGGGGAGTAAAAAATGACGACGCGCATCACCATTGATCCGATCACCCGTCTGGAAGGGCATGGCCGCATAGATATATTCCTGAATGACCAGGGGGGGGTGGAAAATACCTGTTTCCAGATCCCGGAGCTGCGGGGCTTCGAACAGTTCTGCGTCGGGCGCATGGCGGAGGAGATGCCGGTGATTACCAACCGCATCTGCGGCGTCTGTCCGGAGGCCCACCACATCGCGGCCACCAAGGCGCTGGACGCCGTTTTCGGCGCCGAACCGACTCCCGTAGCGAAGAAGCTGCGCGAGATTCTCTATATGGCCTTTTTCGTGACCGACCACACCACGCACTTTTATGCGCTGGGTGGGCCGGATTTCATTATCGGGCCGGATGCTCCTCCGTCGGAGCGCAACATCCTGGGGGTGGCGCGCAAGGTCGGTCTGGAAGTGGCCGGTGAAGTGATCGCCTGCCGCAAGCGCAACCACGAGATCATCACCTTTCTGGGGGGCAAGTCGATCCATCCGGTGGCCGGTGTGCCGGGGGGGTGGAGCCGCCCTATTACTGCGGTCGAGCGTGACCAGATCCAGGACACGGCACGCAAGAACATTGAGTTTGCCCGCTTTTCCCTCGGTCTTTTTGAAAAAATCGTGCTGAAGAACCCGCTCTATCTTGAAATGGTCACCTCGGATACCTATCTGCACCGCACCTATTCCATGGGCACTGTGGATACGGATAACCGGACCAATTTTTACGACGGCATGATCCGGGTGGTCGATCCGGACGGGACCGAATTCGTAAAATACCATCCGTCCGAATACCGCGAGCATATTGCCGAGCGGGTGGAGCCCTGGTCCTACCTGAAATTTCCCTACCTGAAGAAGGTGGGGTGGCAGGGGCTGACCGACGGCATCGATAGCGGCGTCTACACGGCCACACCGCTGTCCCGCCTGAATGTTTCCGAGGGGATGGCGACACCGCTGGCCAATGCCGAGTACCAGCGGATGTATGAAACGTTTGGCTGCAAAAGGATCACCACCGCCCGCTACGAACCGATCCATCACCGCCTGGCCACCCACTGGGCGCGACTGATCGAACTGCTCTACGCTTCGGAGCGAATGCTCGAGCTGGCGCTTGAGCCTGACATAACCTCACCTGAGACCCGTACCATTCCCGATCCATCCTGCTTTACCGGTGTGGGGATCGGCTCGGTCGAGGCGCCGCGCGGGACGTTGACCCATCATTATGAAACGGATGCACGGGGTGTGCTGACCAGGGTTAACATGATCGTCGGCACCACCAACAATTACGCCCCGATCTCCATGTCGATCAAGCGGGCGGCGGAAAAGCTGATTACCTCCAACGCCCCGGAAGAAACGATCCTCAACAGGATCGAGATGGCCTTCCGGCTCTACGATCCCTGTCTCTCCTGCGCCACCCATTTTCTGCCCGGCAAAATGCCGCTGACCGTGTCATTCCGTGACAGCGGGGGCGGTCTGCTGCGGGAGCTGCGGAGGAAGGGATGACGGCCGGTACGGTAATCATAGGGATGGGCAACCCGCTTCTCTCGGATGACGGGGTCGGTATTGCCGTGGCTCATGCCGTGGCGGAGCGGCTGCAGCGCACCATGAAGTTGACGGTCACTGAACTGCATACCGGGGGAATCCGGCTGATGGAGGCGATGGCCGGCTTCAAACGGGCGGTGGTGGTGGATGCCATGCTGAGCGGCGCGGCACCCGGCACGCTCCTGCAGTTCGATCCCGCAGATTTTGTCACGACCAAGAATACGTTTTCCAGCCACGATACGGACTTTGCTACGGCCTATGATCTGGGGCGGATGGCCGGCGTCAGTCTTCCGGAACAGGTCTCCTTCTGGGGGATCGAGGCGCGTGAATTTGACCTGTTCGGCGAACAATTTACCGACGAGGTTGCTGCAGCGGTGCCGGGGGCTGTCGACCGGATCATTGCCCAGTTGGTGGCATGGGAGGGGGAAGCATGAAGATAGGCATCTATTTCTGCAACTGCGGCAGTAACATCGCCGATAAGATCAACGCCGAAACGGTGGCGGAAGCAGCCAAATCGTTTCCCGATATCCCCTATGTACGGATTGTGGATTTCATCTGTTCGGAAGACGGCAAGCTGCAGTTCGAAGAAAGCCTGAAGGCGGAACAGCCGGATCGGGTGGTGGTGGCTGCCTGTTCGCCGCGCGACCATGAGGCGACTTTTCAGTGTTGCCTCTCCAATGCGGGGATGAACCCCTATCTGATGCAGATGGTCAACATCCGCGAGCAGATCGCCTGGGTGACGGAAGATCCGGCCCTGGCCACCGAAAAGGCAATTTCCGCCATCCGTGGCGCGGTCGGCAGGGTGCGGCAGCAGGAGCCGCTGGAAAAGAAACAGCTGGAAGTCTGCCCCGATGCGCTGGTGATCGGCGCCGGTCCGGCGGGGATGAAGGCTGCCCTGTCATTGGCCGAAGCGGGGCGGAAGGTTACGCTGGTGGAGCGGACACCCTTTATCGGCGGGCTGCCGGTCCGCTTCGAGGAGCTTTTCCCCGCTCTGGAGTGCGCTCCCTGCATGTTGGAACCGCTGATGGGCGAACTGCTGCACGGCGACCATGCGGGAACAATCGAGCTGCTGACCATGGCGGAGCTGGAGCAGGTGACCGGTTTTTACGGGAACTTCAATGTGAAAATCAGGCAGAAACCGCGCCATGTTTCGCTGCATGACTGCATCGGCTGCGGGGAGTGCGCCGCGGTCTGTCCGGCCCGCACCACAAATACCTTCAACTGCCACGCCAGCGACCGGGCGGCGGTTGACTTTGCCTTTACCGGTGCCCTGCCGAATGCACCGTTCCTGATGGAGGATATCTGCATCCGTTCAAAAGGAGAGGAGTGCCGCGCCTGCAAGGATGTCTGTCCGATGGGCGAACATGTCATCGACCTGGATGAGGTGGATACGGTCGTGGAGCGTACGGTCGGTGCCATCATTCTGGCCACCGGCGCCGGGTTGTATGACGCCTCACTGATTGCCGGGCTGGGCATGGGAACGCTCCCCGATGTGTATGATGCCCTGCAGTTCGAGCGGATGCTGTCGTCAACCGGTCCGACCGGCGGGGAGATCGTGACGGCCGCCGGAACTCCGCCGGCATCGGTGGCAATTATCCACTGCGTCGGCAGCCTTGATGATGGCCATAAGCCGTACTGCTCGGGCATCTGCTGTCAGTATGCCTTTAAGTTCAATCATCTCATCTCGGCAAAGCTTCCGGATGCCGCCATTACCCATTATCACCGGGAGTTGGTCATGCCGGGCAAAGAGGCGCATACGCTGTTCCAACATGCCGTCCATAACAAAAACTCCACGCTGAAGCGATACGACGGCATCGCCGATCTTGGGGTCAGAGCGGGGGATAACGGCGGTCTCCGGGTGAGCGCCAAAGACGTGGAATTGTCTGCGGAGATGGTCATCCTCTGTCCGGCGGTGACACCGGCGGAGGGGGGCGACAGGCTGGCCGCCCTGCTGGATGTCAGCCGCGATTCATTCGGTTTTTTCCGGGAACTGCACGGACGGATGGATGCGGCCCAGAGCAGCATCAAGGGAGTGTATCTGGCCGGAGCGTGCCAAGAGCCAATGGATATCCGGACGGCCATGCTGGAAGGGATGGCTAGTGTCGGCTATGCCCTGGCCGGGTTGCAGCCGGGTCGCACCCTGGAAATCGAGCCGATTACCGCCGAAGTTGACGAAACTCACTGTGCCGGTTGCCGCCTCTGCATCTCGGTCTGTCCGTACCGCGCCATTTTATTCGATACGGAGCAGAACAGGTCATCGGTCAACGCGGTTCTCTGCCATGGCTGCGGCACCTGCGTGACGGCATGCCCGGCCGGAGCCATCACCGGCCATCATTTCAGCAATGCGCAGATCATGGCCGAGATGGAAGGAGTTCTGAAATGACGACAGATAACAGCTTCGAACCGAAAATCATCGGCTTCCTCTGCAACTGGTGCTCCTACGCTGGCGCCGACAAGGCCGGCGGGGCGCAGCTGATATATCCTCCCAACGTCCATGTGATCCGCGTCATGTGCAGCGGCAGGGTAGACCCGCAGTTCATCCTTTCCGCCCTTGTAAAAGGAGCCGACGGTGTTATAATCCTGGCGTGCCACCCCGGTGACTGTCACTACAAGGAGGGGAACTGCCGCGCTCTGCAGCGGCACACCCTGTTGAACCTGATGTTGGAACAACTGGGGGTGGAAAAAGAGCGCTGCCGCCTGGATTACGTTTCCGCCGGGGAGGGGGACAAGTTCAGCCGGGTTATTCATGAAATGGTTGACACCGTGCGTGCCCTGGGGCCGCTGGAATTGGAAGATGTAGGGGCGTATAACATACGCCCAGATGTAATAACGAATTAACCACGAGGAGAAATGTTATGGCTGTTTCCGTACTTGATGCACGAGGGCTCAAATGTCCCCAACCGACTCTCAAAATCACCGTTCTTGCCGTTAAGATGAAACCGGGCGATATTCTTGAAGTCGTTGCTGATTGTCCCACCTTTGAAAAGGACGTGCGCGACTGGTGTTCACGTGCCCGCAAGACCCTGTTGTGGGTTCGCGACGAGGGTACGGCAAAAAAGGTCCAGATTCAGTTTTAAGGGCTCTGTGCAGCCACTATCCAGTTGTAAAGGAAGTATGCTTTGAGTACGCAGCCAGAAGCCGTCGCGGCCAAGCTGAAAAAAATCCGCGAGGCATACATAAAACAGCTCCCTGTTCAGATGGAAGGAATCAGAGCTTCATACGCCACGTTTGTCCTTGGTGAACAGGGTGGCGCTCCGCTTGAAGATCTGCATCGCCGTATCCATACCATGAAGGGGGCGTGCGCGACATTCCGGTTGAGCATGGTTAGCTCGGCGGCCATGGCGGGAGAGCAACTGGCAAAAGATGCTCTCCAGGCTATGGTGGCGCCGGACAGGTTGTGGCACCAGAAAATGCAGGAACATTTCGCCCGGATGGAACATGAAATTTCCATTATCGATCCTGCGCAGGGGATGGAGTCGCAGATTCATGAACTTGCAACAGCTGTTGAGCAGATTCCGGAGCGGGAACGGAAAATAGTTTACCTGTGCGAAGATGATTCGTACCAGCGCTTGACGCTGGCAGCTCAGATCGGCTGTTTCGGTTTCGAGGTGCTTTCTTTCGGTGATCTGGAACATCTGGTAAATGCGGTGCAGAGTGCCCCTCCCGACGCAATCGTCATGGATATTATCTTTCCTGATCAGCCCTTTGGCGGGTGTGACGTGATGCGGACCATCCAGGCCGAGCGCGAAACGCCGATTCCGACGGTCTTTATTTCTTCCCAGGGGGCGCTTGCCAACCGGTTATCGGCGGTGCGTGCCGGATCCAGTGCCTACTTCGTCAAGCCGGTTAATATGACGGAACTCTGTTCAACTCTCAGTCAGCTTACATCGGCGATAAAGCCGGAACCGTACCGGATCATGATTGTGGATGACGACCCGCAGCTGTCGGAATATCACTCCGTGATACTTCAGGAAGCGGGGATGCTTACCCTGTCCGTGAACGATCCGCTACAGGTCATGTCGCCATTGATTGAATTCAAGCCGGATCTGATTCTGATGGATATGTATATGCCCGGCTGCAACGGTATGGAGCTGGCCAAAGCGATCCGGCAGATCGGCGCCTATTTCAGTATTCCCATTGTCTATCTTTCCAGTGAAACCGATACTGAAAAACAATTTCAGGCCATGCAGACGGGAGGGGATGCGTTCCTGATGAAACCGATCGATCCCCAGCGCCTGGTCTCTTCCGTAACTGTTCGTGCCGAGCGGATGAAAATCATTCGCTCCTTTATGGTGCGGGACAGTATGACTGGCCTGTTCAACCACACCGCAACCAAGGAACATCTCGATACGGCCATTGCCAATGCCCAGCGCAAGCAGGAAGAAGTCTGCTTTGCCATGATCGATGTGGACAAGTTCAAGGCGGTCAACGACACCTATGGTCATCCGATGGGGGACCGCGTGTTGATAACTCTGGCACGGCTTATCAGGCAGCGGGTACGCAAGACTGACACTGTCGGACGTTTTGGCGGTGAAGAATTTGCCGTGATTCTTCCCGGCTGCAGCATCGGGGAGGCTACAGCTCTTATGAACGAAGTGCGGGAGAGTTTTGCCGCGCTCAGCTTTCAAACAAAGGATGAGAACTTCTCCTGCACCTTCAGCTGCGGGGTTGCGGTGTTGTCACAGTTTGGCGATGCGACGGCCCTTAATGCCGGTGCCGACGAGGCGCTGTATGCGGCAAAAGATGGCGGGAGAAATCTGGTGGTGGCAGCAAAGGGGCGCTGAGGGGAATAGCGGAGTTCAGCGAATGGCTGTGAAAGTGAGGAAAGAGGGGCCCGGAGTAAACAATGGAACGTTTATTCCGGGCCTTTACTGTTGTGTACAGGCGGCCAGCATTTCTGCGGCGTGTTTCAGGGCGGAGTCAGTGACGGTAGCTCCGGCTAGCATGCGGGCTACTTCGTTTGTCCGTTCGTTCAGGTCGAGTTCACGAACTTGGGTGGTTGTGCGGCCGCCGGTGATCAGCTTCTCGACGCGGAGTTGCTGATCGGCAAAAACAGCAACCTGCGGCAGGTGGGTGATGCAGAGCACCTGCTGGCGGGCGGCAACATTTTTGAGTTTCTTTCCCACCAGTTCCGACGTTGCTCCGCCGATGCCGGTATCAACCTCATCAAATACCAGGGATGGCACGTCGCTGTCGGGCAGTACCTGCTTGATGGCCAGCATGAGCCGGGACAGCTCTCCGCCGGATGCGATTTTTGCCAGCGGCCGCGGGATTTCGCCCGGATTGGGCGAGAAGAGGAATTCAACCCGCTCGAAGCCGCTTGCGCGGGGCTCAGCGAGCGCTTCCAAAGTCGGTTCTATCACTGCGCCCTTCATGGCCAGCTGGTGCGCCTCTTTTTCCAGAATCTGCTTCAGCTTGAGGGCACCCTCCGCGCGGGCAGCCGTGAGAGCGCTCCCCTGCCGTTTTAGCTCGCTTTCCAGATGATCTCGTTCCGCTTCCAGATCTCCCCGGCTCTGTTTCATTCCCAGCAGCTGTTCCAGCTCGGCATCGATTTCTGCCTTGTACGCCAGAATGGCCTCAATGCCCGGCGCATACTTGCGTGCCAGGCGGTTGATAAGGTCAAGCCGGTCGTCGATACTCTGGAGTGTGGCCGGATCAGCCTCAATCCGGGAAGAGTAATCGCGCAGGGTCATGGCGGCGTCTTCCAGCTGCAGAAAAGCGCCTTCGATGGCCGCAGCGGTATCCTGAAGCGTGTGGTCAATGCCCGATATTTCCGCAATGGTCCCGGAGATCCGCCGCAGCTGCCCGAGCAGAGCACCGTCGCCGCCATAGAGCCGTTCAAAGGCCTCTCCGCTTCCGCTGGCCAGCTTTTCCGCGTTGGCCAGCAACCGCCGCTGTTCCTCAAGCTCCTCGACTTCGCCGGTTTTGAGCGCTGCCTGGGCGATCTCCTCTGATTGGTAGGAGAGCAGGTCAATCCGTTGTGCCGCTTCCCGCTCCGCGCGGTCCAGACCGGCAATGGTTCCCTGTAGTACGTTCAAGCGCTGGAAGATGCGGGAGAAGTCGTCGCGCTGCTGGTTGAGGCCGGCGTAGGCGTCCAGCAGGCGCAGGTGGTTTTCCGGTTTGAGCAGGGTTTGGGAGTCGTGCTGTCCATAGATATTGATCAGGCGGGGGGCGATGTCGGTCAGCAGGGCGAGGGTGGACATGCCGCCGTTGATGAAGATCCGGTTTTTGCCGCTCCGCGACAGGGAACGCTTGATCAGCAGTTCTTCTTCAGCCTCGAAGCCGGCTTCTGCCAGCTGTTGTCTGATGTCCGGCAGGGCCGAAATATCAAACAGCGCCTCAACAACCGCCTCATCTTCTCCGGAACGGATCAGGTCGCTGGAAGCCCGGCTCCCCATGATCAGCCCTACCGCATCGATGATGATCGACTTGCCTGCTCCGGTTTCGCCGGTCAGCACGGTCAGTCCCGATTTGAAGCAAATGTGCAGGGTGTCGATGATGGCGACATTTTTGATGGTGAGATCGGTCAGCATACGGTATCAGCGTTCTCCCCACTTCAGTTTTGTCCGCAGGATTTCAAAGTAATCGCGGCTGCGGGACATGACCAGCGCCGTTGTTTTCAATCCCTTGCGCACTTCGATGGAATCCCCTTGCTTCAGCTTGTAGCCGACCTGGCCGTCCAGGGTCAGATAGACTTTGTCGTCGAATGACGAGGTCACCGTGATGGAGATGATCGACTCATCGGGAAGGACAATTGGGCGGTTGGTCAGGGTGTGCGGACAGATCGGCGTGATGACGATGCAGCTCATCTGCGGATGGATGATCGGGCCGCCGGCGGAAAGGTTGTAGCCGGTGGAGCCGGTGGGGGTCGAGACAATCAGGCCGTCTGCTTTGTACGTGGTGAGGAAATGGCGGTTTACCTTGGTTTCCAGATCCACAATCCTTGCCAGAGCCCCCTTGTTGATGACCACGTCATTCAGGACAGTGCATTTCTCAATGTCCTCTCCTTCGCGGTGAAGGGTTACCTCCAGCATCATCCGGTCGGAGACACGCGGATTACCTTCCAGGCATTTTTCAAGGCGCGTGTACAACTCTTCAACCGTAATCTCCGTCAGAAAACCGAGGCTCCCCAGGTTGATGCCGACGATGGGGACATCCTTGCCGCTGAACAGGCGCGCCACCGAAATGAGCGTACCGTCTCCCCCCAGCACCACCACCAGTTCGGCCTGCTCGCGTATTTCATCCTCGGTCAGCGCTTTCGGATAGCCCAACTGCCGGGTCAGTTCCGCTTCGGCCAGCGGGGTGTAGCCGCGTTCCTCCAGCCAGGCGATCAGGTCGCCGGCGATCCCCAGGCAGCGGGGGTCATGGACTTTTGCGAATATGGCGACGTTCTGGATTACGTGCATGGAGTGTCCTATCTCAGCTTTCTGATTTTATCCAGGCTCTCTTCCAGTACCAGTTTCTTGCTCTGAACATCCGCCAGTTTCTGGCGTTCCTTGGCAACGATCTCGGCCGGGGCGCGATCCACAAAGGCCGGGCTCTCCAGTTTTTTGGAGAACATCTCGATCTCTTTTTCGATTTTGCCGATCTCCTTCAGCAGGCGCTCTTCCTCGGCCGCCACATCAACCAGTCCCTTGAGCGGCACATAGATCTGCACGTCGCCCGCCACCTGGATGGAGGCGTCTTCCGGTTTTTCGATGGCAACGCCGATGGCAAGGTCGGAAATCCTTGCCATGCTGATGAGGGCGCCTTCGTTATGTTTCATCAGGCGGCGGCTCTCTTCATTGGCACAGGAAAGTATAACCGCGATCTGTTTCGATGGCGGCACTTCCATCTCGCCGCGGATGTTGCGGATGCCGCCGATGACCGCCATGACCAGTTCCATCTCGGCGGCGTCATTGGGGAAGGAACAGGCGTCACAGGGAGCAGGGTAGGCGGCCTGCATGATCGTCGGGGTCGTTTTCGTCCCCGGTAGCGCCTGCCAGATTTCCTCAGTGATGAACGGCATGAACGGGTGCAGCAGGCGGAGCAGGTTCTCCAGCGTGTACCAGAGCACGTACTGGGTGGCCAGCTTGCGTTCAGGCGTGCCGTTGTAGATGTCCTGTTTGGACAACTCCAGATACCAGTCGCAGAACTCGCTCCAGGTGAACTGGTAGAGCGCCATGGCGCTTTCGTTGTAGCGGTAGCCGGTCAGGGTCTCGTCAATGGCGCGGGCGGTTTCATTCAGGCGGTGCAGAATCCACTTGTCACCCTGGGAGAGCTCCAGCTTGTCCAGGCTTATGCCGTCGGGCTCGAATCCTTCCAGGTTCATCAAAGTAAAGCGGGCCGCGTTCCAGACCTTGTTGCAGAAGTTGCGATAGCCGGCGATGCGCTCTTCGGCCAGCTTGATGTCGCGCCCCTGGGCGGCAAACGCGGCCAGGGTGAAGCGGAAGGCGTCGGTGCCGTACTGGTCGATGACTGTCAGCGGATCGATGACGTTCCCTTTCGACTTGGACATCTTCTGCCCCTGGGCGTCGCGCACGAGAGCATGAATGTAGACATCCGTGAACGGAACCTCGTCCATGAAGTGCAGCCCCATCATCATCATGCGGGCTACCCAGAAAAAGAGGATGTCAAAACCGGTCACCAGGCAGGCGGTCGGGTAGAATGTTTTTAATTCGGCGGTCTGATCAGGCCACCCCATGGTGGAGAAGGGCCAGAGCGCCGACGAGAACCAGGTGTCCAGCACGTCGGTTTCCTGGCGGATTTCGTCGCTGCCGCACTTGCTGCATTTCCCTGGAGCTTCCATCGCCACGGTGACGCCGTCGCAGTGGTCGCAGAACCAGGCCGGGATGCGGTGCCCCCACCAGATCTGGCGCGAGATGCACCAGTCGCGGATATTTTCCATCCAGTCGTAGTAGGTGTTCTCCCACTGTTTCGGCAGGATGCGGGTCTTGCCGGTTTTTACGGCGTCCAGGGCCCGCTCGGCCAGCGGTGCAACCTTGACGTACCACTGCAGGGAAAGGTACGGCTCCACCACGGTCTTGCAGCGGTAGCAGCCGCCAACCGACATGGGGTGGTCGTCGATTTTGTCCAGCAGCCCTTCGGCTTCCAGGTCGGCAACAATGCGGGTTCGGGCGGCAAAGCGGTCCATTCCCTCGTACTGGTGTCCTGCGGCGTTGATAACGCCGGACTCGTCAAGGACGTTGATCTTGTCCAGGCCGTGGCGCAGGCCGACTTCAAAGTCGTTGAAGTCATGGGCCGGAGTGATCTTGACTACGCCGGTGCCGAACTCTCGGTCCACGTAATCATCTGCCACGACCGGGATCTCGCGGTTGAGGAGCGGCAGCAGCACTTTCTTGCCGACCAGGTCACTGTAGCGCTCATCTTCCGGATGAACTGCCACGGCGGTATCGCCCAGCATGGTTTCCGGACGGGTGGTTGCCACGGTGACAAAACGCCCCGGTTCGCCAACCACCGGATAGCGGATATGCCACAGGTGCCCCTTGTGATCCTCATGTTCGACTTCGATATCGGACAGGGCGGTGTGGCAGCGGGGGCACCAGTTGATCAGGCGGTTGTCGCGATAGATCAGGCCATCTTCATACAGTTTGACGAACACGGTGCGCACGGCCTTGGACAAGCCCTCATCCATGGTAAAGCGTTCGCGTTCCCAGTCGCAGGATGCGCCGAGGCGCTTCAACTGACCGATGATCTGGCCGCCCGATTCAGCCTTCCATTTCCAGACCCGCTCGATAAAGGCGTCGCGTCCCAGATCGTGGCGATCTTTTCCTTCGGCTGCCATCTGCCGCTCCACCACGTTCTGGGTGGCTATACCGGCATGGTCGGTGCCGGGCATCCAGAGCACGTTATATCCCTGCATCCGTTTCCAGCGGCAGAGGATGTCCTGAAGCGTATTGTTGAGGGCATGCCCCATATGCAGGGCGCCGGTGACATTGGGCGGTGGGATAACTATGGAGTACGGTTTTTTATCGGAAGTAGCTGCGGCGTGGAAATACCCCTTGGTTTCCCACTCGGAGTACCATCTTTTTTCTACATCATGGGGCTCATACCCCTTGGCAAGTTCTTTACTCATGCTATAGTATCCCTTTTTTAAGTATTCTGAGCTGAATCATATACTACTGTTGGCTGATTCAGGTCAAGCGCACACTTGGAAGTGGTTGAAAAACTGAATCCATGCTGCTTTGTTTCGCTTGACGGGTTTCTGCATGTGTATTACTCTAACACGACAAAAGATGTCCTGTTATCCTTTGGGGGGTACGAATGACGAAGATTACTTTTGGAACATCGGGCTGGCGGGGAATCCTCTGCGAGGATTTTACCTATGATAACGTGAAAGTCGTGGTTCAGGCCATTGCCGATACTATCAAGGCTTCCGGCGAGCAGGATAAAGGTGTGGTAATCGGCTGCGATACCCGCTTCATGGGGCAGCGTTTTGTGGAAGCATCCGCACGCGTCCTGGCCGGTGCCGGCATCAAGGCTTTTGTGTGTGAACGGGATACTCCGACACCGGTTATTTCTTTTGAAATTCTG
>MGZJ01000078.1:63972-64618 GCA_001802645.1 Geobacteraceae bacterium GWC2_53_11
CATTAATTTTACCGCCAGCCATAACCCTCCCGAATACAACGGCGTCAAGTTTTCGCCATCTTCGGGTGGTCCGGCGCTGCCGGAGACCACCGGGGAAATTGAGCGTCGTGCAAACGCGACGATTGGTACTGCATGCTACACGGAGATGCCTCTTGACGAAGCCGCCCAAAAGGGGCTGGCCGAAACGATCAATCCCCACGCCGACTATATGAAAGCGCTGGAACAAAAGGTTGACTTTGACGTCATCAAGAAGCTGGGCAAAGTCGCTCTCAACCCGTTGTACGGCACCGGGCGCGGCTATCTGGACGAACCGCTCCGCACCAGGAACATTCCCTACACCATCATCAATGACCGTCCCGATCCTTACTTCGGCGGCCATCCGCCAGAGCCGTCCGAAGCGCACATCCCTGATTTTATCTCGCTGGTCAAGAACGATCCCGATATCAAGCTCGGCCTTGCCACGGATGGTGATGCCGACCGCTTCGGTATCCTGGATGCTGACGGCAGCTACATCGAGCCGAATTATATCATCGCCCTGCTGCTGGATTACCTGATCCGGGTGCGCAAGCTGGAGGGGGGCGTGGCCCGCAGCGTGGCGACCTCGCACCTGATCGATGCCGTGGCGAAGAAGCATGGCGTGCCGGTG
>MGZJ01000078.1:64630-73695 GCA_001802645.1 Geobacteraceae bacterium GWC2_53_11
GTTGGTTTCAAATACATCGGCGAGCTGATCAGCCAGGACAAGCTGGTTATCGGCGGCGAAGAGAGCGCCGGCCTGACTATCAAGGGGCACGTGCCGGAGAAGGATGGTATTCTGGCCTGTTTCCTGGTGGCAGAAATGGTGGCCCGTGAAGGGAAAACCGTACGCGAACTGCTGGAGCGGCTGTATGGCGAAGTAGGACGCTTTATTACCCGCCGTGATAATCTCAAGTTGTCGCCGGAGCTGGAAAAAGCTTATACTAACAAGATTACTTCGCTTCCCGTCGAGGTCGCCGGGACGAAGGTAACTGATGTTGTCAGAGTTGACGGGACCAAACTGCTGCTTGCGGACGGCAGCTGGATGCTGTTCCGCAAGTCGGGCACCGAACCGGTTGTGCGGTTGTATGGTGAGGCTAGCAGCGAAGCCCGTCTTGCCGAAGTGATGGCCGCCGGCCGGAATTTTATCTTAGCAAGTTAGAAGAGATTTTTTGTTTTTTCTGGCAGAAAATATCTTCGTAAACGCGCTTATCCTGTTTTTCCGGGCTGAGCTGAATTCAAAAACAATTTTAGAAGGAGTTACACCATGTGGGATTATACGCCTATAGTTAAGGACCATTTTTTGAACCCTCGCAACGTGGGGGATATACCGGATGCTGATGCTGTCGGTGAAGTCGGCAGCCTGGCGTGTGGCGATGCGCTCAAACTCTACCTCAAGCTGGATGACAACAAAGACAAAATCGTTGATGCCAAGTTCCAGACCTTTGGCTGCGCCAGCGCCATTGCCTCTTCTTCAGCGTTGACCGAGATGGTCAAGGGCAAAACGCTTGATGAAGCGCTGGCCGTCAGCAACCAGGATATTGCCGATTTTCTGGGCGGTCTGCCGGAAGAGAAGATGCACTGCTCCGTTATGGGGCAGGAGGCACTGGAAGTAGCCATTTTCAAATATCGTGGCATGGAGATTCCCCAGCATGACGGCGAGCATGACCATGGTCCCGCTTATCCCGACTATGAGGGTGAGATCGTCTGCAAATGTTTCGGTATTACCGATGCGTTCCTCAAAAAAGTTATCGAAACCAACCGGCTGACGACGGTCGAGCAGGTGACCAATTTCACCAAAGCGGGCGGTGCCTGCGGCGGCTGTATTCCCAAGATTCAGGACTTGATTGCCAAGGTTCTGGGCGATGACGATGTGCAACCGCGCAAACGTCCTGAAAAACTTTCCAACATGAAAAAGATGCAGCTGATCCAGGAAGTGCTGGAACGCGACATCCGTCCGCTGCTCTGGGCTGATGGCGGTGATCTGGAACTGATCGATATTGACGGCGCCAAGGTGCAGGTCGCCTTCCGCAAGGCGTGTGCCGGTTGTGCCTCCTCCGGCAATACGGCCCGCATGGTTGAAGCCAAGCTGCGCGATCTGGTCGCCGAGGATATCGTCGTCGAGGAGGTCTCTCAATGAAAGAGATCTATCTTGACAATAATGCCACCACTAAGGTGGATGAAGCGGTTTTTGAGGAGATGCGTCCTTATTTCTGCGAACTGTACGGTAACCCCAGTTCGATGCACTTCTTTGGTGGCCAGGTGCAGAGCAAGGTGACCGAAGCGCGGGCGCGTGTGGCGGAGTTGCTGGGCGCTGCTCCCGATGAAATCATCTTTACCGCCTGCGGCACCGAGAGCGACAATGCCGCCATCCGTTCGGCGCTGGAAGTATTTCCCGAAAAACGTCACATCATCACCTCCCGCGTCGAGCACCCAGCCGTTCTGACCCAGTGCCGCAACCTGACCCAGAGGGGATACCGGGTGACGGAAATCGGCGTTGATGAGGCTGGCCGTCTGGACATGGAGGAGTTGAAAGCCGCCATTGATACCGATACGGCGATTGTCTCGCTCATGTGGGCCAACAACGAGACCGGCGTCATCTTCCCGGTGGAAGAGGCTGCTGCCCTGGCCAAGGCCAAGGGTGCTCTGTTCCACAGTGATGCTGTACAGGCCATCGGAAAAATTCCGATCAACATGGCTGCCTCAAGTATCGACATGCTCTCTTTGTCCGGCCACAAATTGCATGCCCCCAAGGGGATCGGCGTGCTGTACGTGCGCCGCGGCACCCCGTTCCGTCCGTTTCTGGTGGGTGGCCACCAGGAAAAAAGCCGGCGGGCCGGTACCGAAAACGCCGCTGCGATTATTGCCCTCGGCAAGGCCTGTCAGCTGGCCGGTCAGTATATGGAAGCGGAAAACACGGTCGTTAAGGCGATGCGCGACCGCTTGCAGGATGCCCTGATGACAGCGATTCCGCATGCCCGCATCAATGGCGACGGTGCCGAGCGGCTGCCTAACACCACCTCCATAGCATTCGAATTTGTCGAGGGTGAGGCCATTTTACTGTTGCTGTCTGAGTTTGGTATCTGTGCCTCGTCAGGGAGCGCCTGCACTTCCGGGTCGCTGGAACCTTCCCATGTTCTGCGTGCCATGGGTGTGCCGTTTACCTGCGCCCACGGGTCGATCCGCTTTTCACTCTCCCGCTTTACTACCGATGCGGAGATTGATACGGTGATCCGGGAAACACCCCCGATCATTGCCCGCTTGCGGCAGATGTCCCCCTTTGGCAGGGAGTTTTTGCAGGGGCAGGCGTAGGGATACGGGAATGAAGTAATAAGGGCGGCCAATTTTGGTCGCCCTTTGTTTTTGCTGGAGAATTGAAAAAATTACGTTAAAATTGCCTCGGCTGCAAAAACGGTAGGTATTCACCCAAAATATGGAGAAATAGTGATGGATATAAAAATACCTGAAGTCGGTGAATCGGTTCGAGAAGCGTTGCTGGCCAAATGGTTCAAAAAAAACGGTGACATTGTCAAGCGAGACGAGCCGCTGTGTGAAATTGAAACCGACAAGATTACGCTTGATCTGAACGCCGATGTGGCCGGACTGCTTACCATCTCGGTAGCCGAAGGGGCTACTGTTGCGGTCGGGGCGGTCATCGGTGTGATCGATGAATCGACAGCAGCTCCAGAAGTGTCTGCTGCTACTGCTACGCCAGGACTGGCCGAAAAACTGGCCGTGCCGTCATCCTCGCCATCGCTGCGCCGTGAAATGCGTGAACACAATATTACTCCGGATGAAATAGAGGGAAGTGGTAAAGGCGGGCGAATCACGCTGGATGACCTGTTCTCACGTATTGAAGAAAAATCAAAAATGCCGCCATCCTCCCGCCCTGCCGTCCCTGTCGAGCCGGCTCTGTCTGCTCCTGAACATCCTGTCGTACCTTCTGTAGAGGCTCCACCGACTGACATTCAGCCTGCTAATGTTCTTGTTCCTGACGTGCCGCCGGTTCAGCCGCTATCCGTCCATACGGAGCAGACCCCGGTCTATTCATCCGGCAGGGAAGAGCGCCGGCCGATGTCTCCATTGCGGAAACGGGTTGCCGAGCGTCTAGTGGCGGCCCGGCAGCAGACCGCCATGCTGACTACCTTTAACGAGGCTGATTTGTCTCACGTCAAGTCGCTCCGCAGTACCTATCATGAGCATTTTCTGCAGCGTCACGGCATAGCCCTCGGTTTTATGCCCTTTTTCGTCAAGGCGTGCATTGAGGCTCTCAGGGAGTTTCCGCAGGTGAATGCCAGTATCGATGGAGACGATATTGTGTACCATCACTATTACGACATCGGTATTGCAATCGGCGGCGACAAAGGTTTGGTTGTGCCGGTTGTACGTAATGCCGACCGGTTCAAGCTCTACGAGATTGATCAGGCCATTTCCGCATTTGTGGAGAAGATAAAATCCAATCAGCTGAACATCTCGGATCTGGAGGGAGGCACCTTTACCATCAGCAACGGCGGCGTGTACGGATCCATGCTCTCCACGCCGATCCTTAATCCGCCCCAGAGCGCCGTGTTGGGGATGCATGCCATTCAGGACCGTCCGGTGGTGCGTGACGGCCAGATTGTCATCCGTCCGATGATGTATCTGGCGCTCTCCTACGATCACCGTATTATCGATGGTCGCGAGGCGGTCGGGTTCCTGAAAAAGATCAAGGAGTACATTGAAGAGCCGGAAGAGCTGCTGTTGGAAGGGTGAATGAGTGAATGAGTGAATGAGTGAAATGGGGGGGATATGTCTGAAGCAACATTCGATTTAATCGTTATCGGCGCCGGTCCTGGTGGTTATGTGGCTGCCATCCGCGCTTCCCAGCTCGGCATGAAGGTTGCCGTAGTAGAAAAACGTGCTGCAGCCGGAGGAGTCTGTCTGAACGAAGGGTGTATCCCCAGTAAGGCTTTGCTTGATTCCAGTGAGCTGTTTGCCATGGCACGGGACAGATTTGCTCCCCATGGCATAGCGATTGATCCTCCATTCCTGGATCTGGATACCATGATGCTGCGTAAGGAAGACGTGGTCAAGAAGCTGACCGACGGCATTTCGTATCTGTTCAAGAAAAATGAAATCGAGCGCCTTCACGGAACCGCAACTCTCAAGGGGCTCACCGCTGCCGGCCAACATCAGGTCGAAGTTGACCTGGCTGTTCCTCCACCCGTATCAAGCGGCCAGCAAAGCCTTCTGGAGCCGGTACCTCAATCAACTGTTATTCTTACCGCCCCCAAGGTTCTTCTTGCGACCGGCAGCGATGCGTCTCCTCTGCCGGGTATCCCCTTTGATGGCCATGTCGTTGTTTCGGCCCGCGAGGCGCTCTCCTTTGACCAGGTGCCGGAACACCTCGTTGTTGCCGGCGGCGGCTTTATCGGACTTGAGCTTGGCTCAGTCTGGCGCCGGTTGGGTGCTCAGGTGACCGTGATGGAGATGCTGCCGCAGGTTTTGCCGAATATGGACCGGCAGATTGCCGATACGCTGTATCGTTCACTGCGCAAGCAGGGCATCCTGTTCAAGTTGAGTACACGTATTACCGGCGTCCGGCGGATCGGTGCCAAGGCTATCGTTCAGTTTAACTCCGGTACCGGTAGTGAAGAGGTCGATTGCGACAAGGTGCTGGTGGCTGTCGGTCGCCGTCCGTTGACAGGGGGGCTCGGGCTGGAGGCGCTTGGTGTTGCGTTGGATGAATCGGGAAGGGTGACCGTTGATGATTCCTATCAATCGTCGGTGGCGGGGATCTTTGCCATCGGTGATCTTGTTGCTGGCCCCATGCTGGCGCACAAAGCATCGGAAGAAGGCGTTGCCTGCGTCGAGCGGATGGCTGGTATGGCGACCAAAGTGGAATACGAATATATTCCGGGAGCCGTCTATACCTGGCCGGAAGCCTCCTGTGTCGGTGCCACGGAGGAACAGCTTAAAGCCGCAGGCGTACCCTATCGCAGTGGCAGGTTTGATTTTGCCGCCCTTGGTAGGGCGCGCTGCATGGATGAGACGGAAGGTTTTGTCAAGATTCTTGCTCATCTGGAAAGCGACCGGGTGCTGGGTGTCCATATTGTCGGTCCCCGGGCATCTGACCTGATTTCCGAGGCCGTAACTGTCATGAGTTTTGGCGGTACGGCCCGGGATATTGCCCTGATTTGCCATGCCCACCCAACGCTCCCGGAGGCTATCCGTGAGGCGGCACTGGATGTGCACAAAGAGGCAATCCACGCCTGAGCTCTTGAAAAGGTGTATACTGAGAAAAAAGAGAAGGGTGGTGGCAGGCATGAAAAAAAATCTTACTACGAAAATTCTGGAGTCACATCTCGTTGAAGGAACACTGACTCCGGGAACAGAAATTTCGGTTAAAATCGACCATACCTTGCTGCAGGATGCCACCGGCACGATGGCGATGCTGGAGTTTATTGCCATGGGGTTGCCGCGCGTGAAGGTCGGCCTGGCGGCCCAGTATATCGATCATAATCTACTCCAGACCGATTACAAGAATGCTGATGATCATGTGTTCCTGACGTCTGCGGCAATGAAGTTCGGTGTGCATCTTTCCAAACCGGGCAACGGGGTTTCACATCAGGTGCATCTGGAGCGCTTCGGGGTTCCCGGTACCATTCTTTTGGGAGCGGACTCCCATTCTCCGACGGCTGCCGGGTTGACGGTTCTGGCAATCGGCGCCGGTGGCCTGGATGTAGCCCTGGCTATGGCCGGGCATCCGTTCAATCTTCCCTGCCCGAAAGTTATGGGTGTCAAACTTACCGGAAAGCTTCCGGACTGGGTTTCGGGTAAAGATGTCATTCTTGAGATGTTGCGACGCCACACGGTCAAAGGTGGCGTGGGTAAGGTCATCGAATATTACGGGCCCGGAGTGCTTACTCTTTCCGCTACGGATCGTGCGACCATTGGCAACATGGGGGCCGAACTTGGTGCCACCTCGTCCATTTTTCCTTCGGATGAGCGGACAAGAGAGTTCCTTACATCTCAGGGGAGGGGTGAAAGCTGGCAGGAACTGGCGGCAGATGAAGGGGCTGACTACGACGAATATGATGAAATTGATCTCTCCACGATCGAACCGCTGATAGCCTGCCCTTCTTCTCCCGATAATGTCGTTCCGGTTCGCGAGGTGGCAGGAACAAAAGTTGACCAGGTAATCGTGGGGAGTTCCGTGAACTCGTCATACCGGGATCTGATGACCGTCTGCCGGATGATGGAGGGTAACCGTGTTGCTCCGGGAGTCCATTTCCATGTTAATCCGGGCAGCCGCCAGGCTCTGGAGAATGTTGCCCAGGACGGCGGCGTATTAATGTTGTTGATGGCTGGTGTCAGTATTCACCAGTCAGGCTGTCTGGGGTGTATCGGTATGGGGCAGGCGCCGGGAACTGATCAGGTAAGTCTGCGTACCTTTCCGCGCAACTTTCCGGGCCGAAGCGGCACCAAGGGCGATAAAGTGTATCTCTGCTCGCCGGAAACGGCGGCAGCGTCGGGCATCCATGGTGTTATCACCGATCCTCGTACATTGGGGGAAACCGGGTCATACCCCGCAGTGCAAAATCCGGAAAAGTATCTTCTGGACGACTCCAGCATCATTTTCCCGTTGGAAGACAGCTCTGAAGTCGAGATAAAAACCGGTCCCAATATAGTCGCGCTCCCCGATTTTGAGGCGCTGCCGGATACCTTGCAGGCAGGTGTAGTCATAACGCTTGGCGACAATATAACGACTGACCATATCATGCCTGCCGGTAACAAGGTTCTGCCGCTGCGCAGCAATATTCCGGCTATAAGCGAGCATGTCTTCGAACAGGTAGATTCTGACTTTCCGGCTCGTGCCCAGGCCACTGGGAACGGTATTGTCGTTGCCGGCGAAAACTACGGGCAGGGTTCTTCGCGTGAGCATGCCGCCATTGCACCCCGCTATCTGGGGATTCGTGCCAAGATAGTCAAAAGCTTTGCTCGTATTCATAAGGCCAATCTGGTGAACTTTGGCATACTGCCGCTTGTGTTTAAAAATCCTGCGGATATAGATCTCTTCAAACAGGGGGATACCATTTTATTCCCCAATGTCCGGAAACTGGTTGAAAGCGGGGTTCGTGAAATTCCGGTGATTGTTAATGGCAGAGAAGTTACTACACTGCTCGATGTTTCAGAGCGACAGCGCCATGAGCTTCTGGCGGGTGGTACGTTGAATTATGTAAAAGTAAACCACTGATGATTGAAGGAGCAGTAATGCCAAAAAATACCCGCAAAACTAAGATCGTGGCAACTGTTGGTCCCGTGAGCTCCTCACCGGAAATGATTCGCAAGTTGATGAAGGCCGGTGTCGATATATTCCGGCTGAATTTTTCCCATGGTGAAAACTCCCAGAAACTCGAACTGATTCGCATTATCCGGCAGGTATCTGACACACTGGGGCGTCAGGCCGGCATTCTTGGCGATCTTCAGGGTCCGAAGATCCGGACGGGAAAAATGGCTGGAGAGGGGATGGTGCTTATCAAGGGTCAAGAGGTGGTTATTACCACCGATGACGTACTCGGCTGTGATGGCGTTATCCCGACGATCTACCGTTCTCTGCCGTACGATGTCCATCACGGGTCGAGGATCCTTCTTGATGACGGCTTACTGGAGCTGAAGGTCCTCGCGACTGAAGGAGAACGGGTCCGTTGCCTGGTTGTTTCAGGAGGCCTGCTCAAAAACAACAAGGGGATAAATCTTCCGGGGGTGAATGTTTCGGCACCCTGTCTTACGAAAAAAGATTTGATCGACCTTGATTTTGCGCTTGAGGCCGGCGTTGATTTTATTGCTCTCTCATTTGTGCGTACCGCTGAAGATATTGAAGAGATCAAACAGATCATTGCGTCTAAGGGTAAGGATACGCCGGTCATTGCCAAAATTGAGAAGCCGGAGGCGCTCCGCAATTTCAAAAAAATTCTTGAAGTGACTGATGCGGTTATGGTGGCGCGAGGTGATCTGGGCGTCGAAATTGAACCGGAGAAAGTGCCGATTTATCAGAAGAAAATTATTCAGGCCTGCAACAGGGCCGGGAAACCGGTCATAACTGCGACGCAGATGCTGGATTCGATGATACGGAACCCGCGGCCAACCAGGGCTGAAACTTCGGATGTTGCGAATGCGATAATTGACGGCACAGATGCCATCATGCTTTCGGCGGAAACCGCTTCTGGGGATTATCCTGTAGAGTCGGTGGAGACGATGGCTCGCATTGCCAAAGACGTGGAGAATACGGATTTTCTTTACACCAGGATGCCGAACAGCGCGGTTTCGACAGTGGCACAAGCAATCGCCGAGTCTTCATGTCGCACGGCTGCCTCCCTCAATGCTAAAGCAATAGTTGTATTCAGCAGGTCAGGAAGCACTGCTGCCCTGATATCAGCATTTCGTCCAGCTACTCCAATTATCGCATTTACCGCATCTCAGGAAATCAGGAGGCGTCTTTCGATATTTTGGGGAGTGCAATGCACTGATGTAGGCATTATGGAGCATACCGACCAGCAGATTTCCGAAGTAGAAAAGAAGTTGTTTACGACAGGTTTCAGAAATGGTGATCTGATTGTTATAACCATGGGTATTCTTGAAACGCGCGGCTCGACAAATATCATGAAAGTACACAAGCTTGGAACACACGGTTTTTACGAGGTTTTTGAAGAAACTGAATAGCTGATTCGAATTTATTTTCGATTATGTGCATTTTTCTTTTGACAGGATTAA